>JAIRPK010000063.1 GCA_031257015.1 Tannerellaceae bacterium | reverse complement strand
AAATTTTGTAGTATTAATTTTTTAAGTTTAATGTTTATGAAGTATTTGAATAAATTTTTAATGTTTACTGTTGCTCTGGGAATTGTATTCCTGTCGAGCTGTACTAATGAGGAGAAGATAGGGACTGCGCCTTATAATGCTGGCGACGGTTATTTATCTTTCATATTGCCTTTTGGCGGAAAAACCGGGCCAGTGACTTATGGTATTCCAACTACTCTTGCGGCAGATTCTGCGGAGCGTGAAATCAAGACGCTTAAAATCTACTGGCTCAAGTTTAACTCTGATCCGAGCATTAATACTTTTGCTGTGCATAAGGTTTTTGCTTATCCAACGCCGACTGGTGGCGAACTGCCGATTCATGAGTTTTCGCAAAGCAACAGCCCGGCGGCTAATCCTACTGCCAATGGGGAAACGGTGGTGCAGATTGCGACGGGGACAGACGCCGGCATGTCGCATTTCTACATAGTGGCGAATGTAAATGGAACCGACGGCATCAGTTCAACGGCGCTCAGGAACATCGTGCTGGAAGGAACTACGGAGGCACAGTTCAAGGCAATGCTGTCGGATGCGCTTGAAGAAGATGCGGCAGGAAATCTGGAGGCTATCAAATGTCCGCTGCCAATGTCGCTCACAAAGCAGAACACCGGCGGACAGATGTATCTTGAGCTGGACCCCGTGCAGACAACTGCCGCTACGGCCAGGATGATCCGGCGAGTAGCTCGCTTTGACATTATCAATAATGCTGACTTTACGAACTTCAAAATACAGAACGTAATTATCAGTAATGCCAACACTGCCGGCTTTTTGCAGGATACAACAGGAGGCGCCTTCGCACAGGGAAAGACGATTATCGACGTCGCAGCGACTGCCAACGGTACGCCGCTTACCGATAAAACATCAACACGCCCGGACAAGAAACCAGATGCCTTCTTCGACGGCAGAGCAGATTCGATGGAGGTAAACGAATCGCAGTTCTATCTCTACCCAACGACGCTGAAGGCCGACGGCTCAAAAACAGTAATCTCGCTCGAAGGTATGTTCAACGGTGAAACGCATATTTATACGCTAAAGATTGACCCGCTTGTATTCCCTGGCGACTCAATTCCTATCCTGGCCAACTCGGCATATAAGATTATCGTTAACCGCAACGCTAAGAACAGTCTGGATTTGACATTGACCATTGACGACTGGGATTTTTCAGGCGACTCGATTAAGGCTGACATTGACAGTAAGACCGTCAC
This sequence comes from Tannerellaceae bacterium, assembly GCA_031257015.1. Classification (GTDB taxonomy): domain Bacteria; phylum Bacteroidota; class Bacteroidia; order Bacteroidales; family Tannerellaceae; genus DFXE01. The sequence goes on along the minus strand of JAIRPK010000063.1, from coordinate 60,641 downwards.
TTTCGGCCATGCCAAGGCTAGCCCCAACGACAGCTCCATCGTGATATTCAAGAACGGACGCCTTCCCGACGGCTCTTTTAGCGACGCTGACAACGCTGTGGATACAATCCGCTATACAGTTGCTCCCGGAAGTCAGTATGCCGAAGTTCTGCTCACCAATACCGGCTACACGCTGAGCGATTCGATAAACAAAAGCGGAGTTACCTCTGTCACATTCCTCGCCAGCTATAACCAGTTCCTGCCGGAGGACATGCAGGCAGTGATTGAAGCCAACCACGAATGTACGCTTGAGACAATACGCACTTACGGCGGCCTGATATACGAAACGACGCACAAGCTTAAACTGCCAGCAACGATGGCTCCAATCGCCTTCGACTTGCAGGTCGCCAGCGCGACGAATACGTCAAGGTTTAAGAAGTATTATATCGAAAGCTGGGATTATAACAAGCTCGGCTATGCGCCTATCAAGGTCGGAAACCTCTTGTGGGCGCCGCTGAATGTAGGCGCTACTTATTTGCCTAAAGTGCCGAAGAACATAGACAACGACACCATCGGAGGTACGCAAATGGGGAATATATTTCAGTGGGGGCGCAATATGGCGTTCAGTACCTGGAAAGCCAACGCTAGCAGGTCTACGGCTGTTTCGCTGTATGAATCAAGAACAATTCCGGAGATGGTCAAACTAACTGAGTGGTTGTCCAGTGGCCCGGACGCTGCGCTGTGGTCAAGTGACAGTATTACTCCTTGCCCAACCGGATGGCGAGTGCCGACAGAGACCGAATTTAACGCTCTGATTGCGGAAACACAAAAATTTGCGAATCAAACCCATTACATCTACTATGTGTTGAAGTCTCCTTCGACCGATACTCTGTGGCTGCCATTACCTTCGTATATGGGATACACCTCGTCGGCATTTACTGCCTTTGGCCAGTATGGACATTATTGGACAGCTACTAATGACGGCGTATCCAACAAAGCGAGGGCTTACCGGGTACAAAACAACCTTAATTTAAAGGAGACCAATAGCTTTGAACACGGCTATACATTCTCTCTCCGTGCAGTCCGCGATTATGTCACCATGCCCTCAGATTAATCCCGCAAACCTGCTCAATAAGCAAATAAATTACTGATGTTTTAAGGAAGCCCTCCGCAGTTAAAGGCGGGGGGCTTTTTGATGTGCCGGTTGCAGGCGCCGGCGCTCAGTCTGCAACCGGCGACTGCCCAGTCGTCGACTCGCGACTGTTCAGTCGTCGACTCGCGACTGTCCAGTCGCCAACTTGCAACTGCCTAAGTAAATTGACAACCGTAATAACAAAATTGATAATAATGACAGGGCTAAACAGGGCTACCTTTGCAGCGTATAAATAAGATAAGTAATCTTGAATTTTTAAATATAACTTAAACGTCTTAAATCAAAACGAAAGATAGGTTTTCATAGATATTGTTTTAGTGTGTGAGGAAAAGGGGTGCTGCGAAGTAGCCCTTTTTTTGTTTGTTATCAATAAATAAACGATTGAAGCAGGCGCCGCGCTCAGCTCTGGAAATTGCCGGGGCCAGGGAAAGATGGAAGCGTGGCGTAACAAAGATTAGCCGTAAGCGTCTTCATTGTATAAACGAATTAAAAAATTGAGATAATGAATAAAAAGATTTTTTATACAATAATGTTTCTTTTTGCCACCCTATCCGTTTATTCGCAGAAAAGCGTCAACAGGCTCTTTGACGAATATGTCGGAGCAAAGGACGCCTCGAAAGTTAGAATCGGCAAAGCAGCAATGAAAATATCAAGCCTGTTTACGGATACGTATGGAGCGGAAGTCATAGAAGTGATCAGCCTCGACGAAGCTGCCGACGACGTAAAGCAACGTTTCGCCAATGCTGTGAAAGCCCTGAAAGATGCGGACTACGAAACGCTCGTCACCTCTAACGCCGACGGCAATAGCATAAAGATAATGCTGCGCATCGAGAAGGATGTCATCCGCGAACTGGTTGTACTTTCCGCCGGGAAAGATGCAGCATTGATACGCATAAAAGGTAAAATCCAAAAGTCAGATATAGCAAAAATCATTAACAAAGGATATGCAAAATAATGACTGCCGAACGGTTCAAACACGACTTCCTGCCTTTGCATCCGAAACTCTTCAGACTAGCCTTTGCGCTGACGGAGAACCGACGGAACGCCGAAGATATTCTCCAGGACGCCTACCTCAAGCTTTGGAACATGCGTAACAAGCTTGACGGCATAAACAATCCGGAGGCATTCTGCGTCACAATGGTAAAAAACATGTGCATCTCCTCCCTGCGAGCTTCGCGGCGGCACGAAGGCATTGAACTGGCGCAGATGATGCCGGATGCAACCGACAGCCCGGAAGCAAAAGCCGCTACAAAGAACTCGATCGACATCGTCAGTACGCTTATCGAACGGCTGCCGGAGAACCAGCGGAAAGTCTTGAGACTCTACGGCATAAAAGATTGCACGATGGAAGAAATAGAGCAAATTACAGGATTCAGCGCCGGCAACATCCGCGTGCTGCTTTCGCGAGCGCGTAAATTCATAAAGGAACAATATCTTAAAAACTATGAATGAATCGGAATTAAACAGAATCATTGACGACGCTATACATATCCACATCCCCCAAGACCTTGAGCAGCGGCTGGAAAGTCAAATAGACAACTGGGATATGCAGGCGAAAAGACAACGCCGACAACGTCGCATTTATTGGACAACCGCTATTGCCGCAGCCCTGATTACCGCCGTTCTCCTCCTGCCCCCCAAGGCACATCGCCAGCCGCACGATACCTTTACATCGCCGAAAGAGGCAGCAGCCGCAACCGAAAAAGCGCTCACATTCCTCTCGGCGCAAATGAACAAAGGCCTGGAGCCGATGGAGAATATCGACCGCAAGATTGAACAAATTAATTTGATAATTAATCAACAAATAATGAAATAAATCGTATGAATATTAAATCGCTTCTTTTAGCATTTTCCCTCCTCTGCTCAGCCTTTTGCACAGCGCAGAACAACATCTTCAATAAATATGAGGACATGGAGGACGTAACGACCGTATATATTTCCAAAGCCATGCTGGGCATCATTCCCTCCGTCGACGGCGTCGGGATGAACCTGAAAAAACTGTCGGGAAAGCTCGAATCGCTCGAAATCGCCACCACTAAAAATATCGACAGAGTGGCGCAAATGCGCAAAGACTTCTCCAAACTTGTCAGCAACAAGCACGAAGAATTGATGAGAATAAAAGACGGAAAAGAGCGCGTCGCCTTCTACACACAGAAAAACGGCGAGCTGCTCAATGACCTGCTTATGCTGGTCGATAGCGACAGTAGCTTCACCGTTATCCGAATCATGGGCGCTATTACTCTGAAAGAACTTCAGGACATAGCCAAAAACGTTGACGAAAAATGAAAAACTAGAGCCTCCCCAGGCGCACACCTATACGGAACGTGCCTGTCGGATAGAATCCTCGGCGGCTGAGACCGTGCGAAAAGCCGAACGAACCGCCGGGGATATATTTTTTCGCATCGTAGAAACTATAACCATAACCTAAGCCAATGCTCCCGTCAACAAATACACGCGAGCGCGTCGGAGCCTGGAAACCCAGAGAAACATGGCCGCCAAGCTTGGGAATATTGTGCCGAATCTCTACCTCTCCAAGCTCGAAGTACCTTAGACCGTCTTCCTCGTATGGAATATAATTCAGTTCATCATATTCAACAACGAAGTAGGAAAACGAAGCGCCGGCAGCAAGAAAGAAAAAGCGCGTCCGCGGATAACCAACGAAATGCTTGAAAGTCAGCTCAGCCATGCCGCCTGAAAGCCTATGATGCCCGGAAATGTCCCACAGATACGGCCAGTAAACCCCGCCGCTATAAGAAGAATAGTACGAATGCCAAGCAAGGCCGAGCATCAACCAATTCCCCGGATTTTTCAACCTCTTCTCCACGTCTACACGCAGCCCGTCAATAAAAGGATAAGTCGGATGTGTCGCAATTTGATACTCATTTTTCGGAATACGCTCCTCCTGGGCGCTTGACAGCGAAGGAACAAGAACGAGAACTGTAAAGAAAAGGCTCAGGATTTTTATACGTTTATTGTACATATCATTTACGTGTTACTTCTATTTTACTAATCAACGACAGCTTCTCGCCGCTGCAATCAAGCTGGTAAATCCCATCTTCGCCCGTAAGCAACAGCGAGGACGCCAGCGGAATAACGTCGTATGTCTGTATGGCGCCCAAACCTGCAATATGCGTGAGATCGCCTATCCATGCCGGTTTCAGCGGATTACTTATGTCATAAACCTTCAAGCCGTTGTCGCAAATGTAAAGCCGCTCACCATCTATGCCAAGACCCATGGGATGAGTAAAACCACGCTCGGTGTGCTTTAATTCGGGAGCGTAGATGTCGGAAATGTCATATATGTTCAGAACATCCTCGCCACGCCAGCAGCGAGCCGCGCCAGAGTTGAGCGTAACATAAGCATATTTGCCGGAAGCAACAACAGGGTCGCAACTGGTAATGTGGCTGACCTGCGAGATTTGTTGAGGAAAGTTGGGGCGGGAAATCGAATATATGTACATCCCGCTTTGAGAACCGATAAACAGCAGTGAATCCATAGGGAAGATAGTCTCCGCACCAGCAGTCAGCCGCTGCTCCTTACCCGGCAGATACTGCGGAGAACCGGCAGAACTGATGTCGAAAACCTTCAGCGACGTCTCCGTCACAGCGTATAAATAATCACCCTGCGCAGCAAAGCGAGCCATCGACCCGCCTTTACCACTATTGACCATGACGTTGCCGCCTCCATCGCCGCTTTCGCTGCAGCCAAGCAATGCAACAAGCAGCGATGCTATATATATATATGTGTATCGTTTCATGGCGCCTATCGTTTTTTCCATTCAACTATGATTTTTGTGTCATTATGGTAGTACGCAAGGCCGTCAGGCGACAAAAGTTCGGGAAAGACCTGCTTTATACGCGATGAAACTTGCTTTGTCAATAGATCAAAGGCGACTAAATCAACCGCATTATCAACATAAAGCGTATTCTCCTTTACCGCAATGTCAATGCAACCCGGCACAGCAACGAAGCCCTCGTTTACAGGTGCGGACGGCACGCTGTTGTTTATAATGTGCACACCTTTATAACGCTCGTTAATAAATATGTAGGGAGATTTGTAATAAATCTTGCCCGGATTTGTCAACGGATGCGCCCCCGGTTTATAGCTTACCGAACGCTCCAGGTCTGCATACTCCATAAAGACCGGCGAATATTGCGAGCCGGGCAGCACTGATACCGAAGTGAGCAGAACCGTTATTCCGCAAAAAAGTAATGGTAGAAGTATTCTCTTTTTCATCTTTGTGAGTGTATTTTAACAACATTATTTAAGATGCAAAGAAAGCATTTTTTGCTGCATCATGCTAATTTGCCGGAAACGGATGGCGCTCTGCCGCAATTATTTACATGCCTTACATACCGCTTTCGGCAACTTGCCCGCCTCAGGTTCCCTCCGCTGCTTAAACCGCCAAACAGCGCGGCTTGATAACCGCCGATACGTATCGGCGCAATATCCGGTACGTATCGGCAAATTTACCGATCCTTGCCGGCATTATGGCCGATACGTACCGGATTACATGCCGATACGTATCGGCATCTTTATGGAAGAGGAGTTTGATTTGAGCGACGGCGTTTTCGGAATTTTATACATCTGCATGTGGAGAAATCGGCGTATGCGTGAAAAATGGATAGGCTGCCTGTCTGAAATGTTTATGCCGTGGATGCCGTGCCGGCTGGGAGCGGGGGTTGGATCGTCTGCCGCCTTGCCGGCGATTATGCGTAACTGTTGCTTGTGCCGGCTGCCATGAATGTTGGCGTCAGGTAGGAAATGGGGCGGATTTACAGTGGAATATATCCGTAATTATCCGGAAATATGGCTTGATTTATCTGGAAAAATATCTTTTTTAATTTGAGAAATGACTTTATTTTATGCGAAAATATTTGTTGTTTTATTTGATTAAATGTTTTGAATTATACGGGAAATATCCTGGTTTTTTATGGCCGTGCTGTTAATATTTTTCGACATGTTTTTTAAGGTTTTATTACAGCGTTTTTACATTCTTTAAGGAAGGTTGCCGCCCTTGTCGGACGACGTTTTCCGGATTCTGCGAGAATGTGTTTTGGCGGGCTGGGGAATGGTGGCGGAGGCGTGCGGATACGTTTCGCTCGCAGTCGGGGCGCTGTTTCTGCTGGAAATGGATATAGTGGCGGTTTGTTTGTAAAGAGAGGGCGATTTTTTTCGGACAATGGGGCCGGGTAGGGGGGCATAGTTGCTTGATTATTTGGCCTGTACGGTTGTTGGATTTGTAATCAATTATCGGAGATTTGCTAATGCGAAGCGTGAATAATTAATTACCTTTGTACAGACTTTTGAACAATTAGATATTATATAGCGACATGATTAATTTGTTTATTTATTCTCCTTTTTTTGAGAAGCTTAGCGCTGGTCGCGGAATTGGACGCCGACATTGCCGGGTGTTTTTTCTTCAAGATGCGTTTGTTTGCGACGGGCGATTTGTTGATGGAAACAGCCTTCCTGCGTGGAATTGCGATGGCGGTTTTGTTGAGAATCGCGCTTTGAAGGTGGATTCTTGCTGCCTGGGCGGTCGTTGCAGCGACGGTTTGTTTGTCCGCCGGCATAAGGAGAGGGGGGATTTTCGTTCGTTTTGCGGCTTGGGATTCGCGGCTTTGCTGCCGGTTTGCATATTGACCGTGGATTTGTTTACAATGTTGTTGCCTTGCTGAGGTAACTGATCTGACAATTAAGTATAATTTTAGTGAAAGAGGTAAAAAACAGGCGCTCCCGAAGATGGATTCTTTGGACGCTGGTTCCGGCTGTGCCGACGCTCGTGGGGGTGACGGTTGTTTGTGTGGCGCCGGTGCAGACGTATGTGTTGAAAAAGATAGTCCGATATGCGGCTAGGAAAGCGGGCATGGCTATCGACGTCGGGAATATTGGGATTTCGTTTCCGCTGCGCCTTCATGCCGCGGATGTTGCCGTGGAGGCACGGGAGGCGGGTTTCCGCCTGTCGGTGAGCGAGTTGGAGATGCGCGTTCGGCTGGGGCGTCTTTTCCGCAAGGTGGTGAAGGTGGAGAGCTTCAGGGTTAACAATCTTCGTATATGCACGGGGAGTTATATTGATAATGTGTATGTGGACGGGGGAATTGTTCAATTTTCTGCTGATGCCGCTATTGATTTGAAATCGGAGAGGGTGGAGATTGGGAGCGTGGCGGTTGACAGTCTTCGCGCGAAGGTTCGCCTGTTTTTGCCGCATGAGACGGAGGAGGAGCCGACGGAGCCTTTGGCGTGGCTGTTTGCGGCGGAGGATTTTTCGCTGTCGGCTTTCGACGTTGAGCTGGAGATGCCGGAGGACAGTGTGAATGTTTTTGTGCGTGGCGGGACGTGGTTGCTTTCGGGTGCCGGCGTCGATTTGGGGAGTTCGGCGTACCGTGCGGAGAGGCTTCGGATTGCGGGTTCGTCTTGCGGATACCGCCTGGGCGATGCGCCGGACTCGGCTGGCTTTAATCCGCATCATATTGTTGTGAGCGGCTTGAGGGCGTCGGTGGATTCGCTGGCGTATAGTGGCGAGGCTGTCGGACTTGTCATTAATGAGTTGGAGGCAGAGGAGAGGTCGGGATTAAGGTTAAGTTCGCTGCGTGGAATTGTACATTCGGACGGGCGGACGATAAGGGTGCCGGAGCTTGAGGCGGCGACGCCGTTTTCGTCTGTTTCGGTGCGGGGGAATGTTCCGCTGTCGGTTTTGGAGGATGGGGGCACGGAGGAGGCGGATGGGACGATTGTTGTTTCTGCCGGCAAAAGCGATATGCTGATGTTTTTTCCGGAACTCTTTGGGCTTAAATCTCAATATGCGGATGTGCCGCTGATTGTTGATGCCCGCATCCGGGGGAATATGAACAGGGTTGGGATTGAATTGTTGAATGTCCGGCAGTCGGGTACTTTTGACTTCCAGGCCTCCGGCACGGCGTTCTACCCGCTGGACAGCCTGCGGCGGAAGGCAGAGGCGGAGTTTACTGCCGTATGGGCGAATCCCCGGCTTGAGTTGGTTGGAAAGTTTAGTCTTTTGGATGATATGTATAGCGCTGAGGTCGAGGCTTCGGAATCGGCCAGGGGGCGATTGAGCGGATATTACAGTGCGAAGGATTCGAGATATGAGCTTGCGCTGGCTGTTGACAGTCTTGAACCGGGCAGATTCGTTTCGATGGATTCTTCGGCATTTGTTGCCGTATCTCTTAATGCAGAGGGAAGAGGGCTTGACGTATTTGCTGATTCTACATGGATAAATGTAAACGGGAGGCTGCTTGATTTGCGTTATGGGAAAACGCAGGTGAGGAATGTGTTGCTTGACGCTGCTTTGGCGAGCCGGGCGATTAGTGCGAATCTGACAAGCGAGAATCCGATTGCGGCTATGAGCTTTGATTTCGATGGGCGAATCGGGCGTAACCGGATGTTCGGAATGTTGTCGGGCAGTGTGGACAGCTTGAACCTTGAGGCGCTCGGACTGATTGACAATCCTTTCTCTACGTCGTTTCAGATGTTCGCAGAAATGAGAAGCGACATGCGATTTTTGCATAATATTGATGTGACGCTTGGGAACTGGGAAATGAACGTTTATGGCAGTCCGTTTCGCGCCAAGACGTTGACGCTTCATGCGGAGGCGGGGGTTGATACGACACGGCTGTCTTTTCATGCCGGCGATATGGGCGTCGTGCTGACCGGCGGCGTTGGGCTGGAGAAGGCGGCGGCGCATGTGGAGCGGATAACGGAGACGGTCAAGCGGCTCATTGGGGAGGATTCGATGTTGAATATTTCGGCGATACAGCCGCTTTTGCCGGAGATTTCTCTTTCTGCCGCTGCCGGGAGGGATAATCCTGTTTCGGATGTGCTGAAGAAGTATAATGTGGATTTTGACAGGTTCTTTGTTGAGGCCCGGACGTCGCCTGTCGATGGAATTTATGCAGATGCGGGGCTTTATTCTCTTTACAAAGACACGTTTAGGATCGACACTATTCGCGCAGAGGTGCGTCCAATGGTTGATGGATTAACGTACAGGGCTGAGGTAATCAAGAATCGCTATCGCCGCCAGTCGCCATTTACGGCAGAGGCGAAGGGAAGCCTGGTTCGACAGATGGCGGACGTGGAGCTTCTTTATCGGAATAATCTGAATAAGACGGGGCTGCATCTTGGCGTCAGGGGAAGGAGAGGGCGCGATGGAATTGAACTGAATTTCTTTCCGGATACGGCGACGCTTGCGTTCAATGCCTTTTCGTTGAATGAGGGGAATTACATTAAATACAGGAACAGCAAGGATATTGAGGCGGACGTGAAGTTCTCCGGAGAGGGCAACAGTATGCTCTGGATTCATTCGTCCAAAGAGCCGGGGGAGGCGTATCCGATCGTTCATGCGGAGCTGGGCCATATTCCTCTCGGAGTTGTTTCGCAGGGGTTTGTGGATTTGCCGAGTTTGCAGGGACGGGCGAGCGGGGACTTGCAATACTCCCCTTCGGAAGATGCTTTTGCGGTTGTGGGCGATGTGCATGTCGATGATTTGATATATGAGGGCGGGCGCGTCGGCGAGTTGATGCTTAATGCGACTTATTTGCCGCTGGCGGACGATGCTCATCAGGTTGATGCGCACTTCTATCGTAATATGGAGGAGGTAAGCTCGGCAACGGCGACATACAATGCGAAGAAGGATGAGATTAAAGGGAGTTTGCAAATTGACGCATTGCCGCTTGAAATGTTTTCGCCTTTTGTACCGCAGGCGACGTTCAGGGGGGCACTGAATGGGAAAATGGAGTTGAGCGGCTCGACGTCAAAGCCGCTGGCTACGGGGTTCTTGAGGGTTGATACGGCGGATATATTCTCGGCTGCTGTTTCGTCGCGGTTTAGACTGGATGACAAGAGGATTGAGATAGAAGGGAATCGCATCCGGTTTGACAAGTTTAATATTTATGCTTCAGGCGATAATCCTTTTGTTATCGACGGCTCTATTGACTTCTCCAATCCGGACAGGGCGACGGCGGATCTTCGTGCAGGCGGAAACAGATTGCAGCTTCTTGATGCACGGCGCGGACCGGAGAGCGTTGCTTACGGAAAATTGCTTGCGGATATGTCAACGACGATTAAGGGGCCGCTCTCGGCGCTTTCGGTTCGGGGGAATGTGAGGCTGCTTGGAGGGACGAACCTTACTTATATCATGCAGGAATCGCCGTTGACGGTTGAGGATCATCTGAAGGATTTGGTTCTGTTCACGTCGTTTTCCGACAGTTCGCGGATACGCAGACGGGGGCGGGGAGAGTTGCCGCAATTGCCGGTGGGGGGGATGGATGTTCTGCTGCTTGTGCATATCGATCCTGTCGTTCGTCTCAGCGCTGATATTAACCCGGATCAGTCCAGCTATGTATCGCTCGAAGGGGGAGGCGATTTGTCTATACAATACAACCGCAACGGGCAGATGCTTGTCAATGGACGATATACGCTTTCTGACGGCAAACTGAAGTATGCGCTTCCCGTAATTCCTCTAAAAGAGTTTAATGTTAAGAAGGACAGCTATCTACAATGGGATGGAGATCCGTTTAATCCTATCCTCGGACTGGCGGCAACGCAGCGGATGAGGACGAATGTGAGCCTTGCCGGGGAAACGCCGAGGCTGGTTGATTTCGAGGTAGGTGTGGATGTCCGTGACAGGCTGGAGAACATGTCGCTTATGTTTACGATTGCGGCTCCCGACGATGCAGGCGTGCAATCCGAACTGGACAAGATGGGGACGGAAGGACGTTCGACGCAGGCGGTAGGCATGATGGTGACAGGTTTATATCTGGCTGGCGGGAGTTCCGGCAAGAGTGGCGTTAATATGAGCGATGCGCTCAACAGTGTTTTGCGTAGCGGTATAACAAGCATTGCCGGGAGTGCGTTGAAAAGTATCGACATATCTTTCGGAATGGATACTTATGAGCTTACGCCGGAGCTTGGCGGAGGGCAACGTACTGACTATTCCTTCCGCTTTGCCAAGAGATTTCTTGAGGACCGACTTCGGATTGCCATCGGAGGTAAAGTATCGTCGGGGAATGTTCAGCAGAAAGAGGCGTTTATTGATAATGCTTCAGTGGAATGGAGGGTAAACAAATCGGGCACTGGCAATCTCCGCCTTTTCCATGACAGGAAGTTCCAAAGCATTCTCGACGGAGAAATAACTGAAACGGGGGCGGGCATCGTTTTTCGCCGCAAAATGTTAAACTTGTCCGAACTCTTTAAATAAGAGTTTTTAATTTAGTGAAGAATCATGGTTTATAATATGAATACACGTTCGTGCACTGAAATTATCAGCGCTTTTGTTGCCGTCCACTCATTATATATATATATACTTATTGTTTTTGCGCTGGCTTCCTGCTCAACAACGAAAAATTTGCCTGAAGGAGAGGTTCTTTATACTGGTATTGGAAATGTGCAAATTGAAGGGGATGTATCGACTAAAACGGCTGCTGTTGCTACGGCTGCTATTGACGAGGCTCTTGCTTATCCGCCTAATAATTCACTCTTTGGAAGCTCTTCGATTAGGATTCCCTTTCCTGTCGGACTTTGGATATACAATCGGTATGTCAACAGTAAGACTGATTTCGGAAGATTCATGTTCAAGCGATTTGCGTCGAAGCCTACTTATATATCTTATGTCAATCCTGGCGTCAGGACGGCTATTGCTACTGCCTCCATGCGGGAAAACGGATATTTTGATGGTACAGCGGCTTATGCAATTGTTCCGGATGCAAAGAATCCCAGGAAGGCGAAGATTGATTATAGTATTGCGCTTAACCATCTTTATACTTACGACAGCATCCGCTATATAAGTACACGCTCCAAGGCGGATAGTATCATAATGGCTCATCCGGAAGCGAGGGCGCTGAAGAGTGGGGGCGCTTTCTCTGTAAGCTCGCTAGAAGAGGAACGGCAGAATATTTCGGCGCTTCTCCGAAAGGAGGGCTTTTATTATCATCATCCTGAATATATCGTTTATCAGGCTGATACGCTAATGGAACCAGGTAAAGTTCAGCTGCGGGTAATGAGAAAGCCTGGCCTGCCGTCGGTTGCCATGACGCCCTTTGTTATCGGAGATATATCGCTATTTCTTAATGGCTACAAAAACGAAAGTCCAACGGATTCGACAGAGTTTATGGGCGTGAAATTCTTTTATGAGAACAAGCTGCACGTCCGTCCATCGGCTATTTATAAGCGTATTTTCCTCAAATCCGGCGAACTATATTCTGAGGAGAAGGAAAAGAAGACGCAATTGGCGTTGGCGAAACTGGAAATATTCCGTTTTGCCGAGATGCAGTTTAGTCCGAGGGATACAGCCAGACGGAACAATGTTCTGGATTTGAGCATAAATACATTGTACGATTTACCATATAACGGAGAATTTCAACTGAACGTCACTGATAAGAGCAACAGCTTATTGGGGCCGGGGCTTGCGCTTAGCCTTACGCGCTACAATCTTCTAGGTGGAGGTGAAATCTTAAAACTGGAGGCTAACGGCTCGCACGAATGGGATACGGGAAAGGAGCGATTGGGGCTAAATAGCTATGAAGTTGGATTGGGGGCGACACTGACGCTTCCGTTCGTTCTTCTTCCTTCTTTTACAGACCGAGGCTTGGATTATCCGTCGTTCTCGACCTTTAAGGTGAGCGGGAATTTGTTGAATCGTGCGCGATTTTTCCGAATGATGTCGTTTAATGCAGGCTTATCGTATGAGTTTCTTCCTAATGTTTTCCATCATCATGTATTTACGCCTTTGCGGATTACTTATACGAAGCTGCAATCGCGTACTCATGAATTTGACAGCATCTCGATGGTTAATCCGAGCCTTCGCCTCAGCTTGGCAGACCAATTTATCCCTGCTTTGTCTTATACTTATACTTACGATGATGCCTCGCAGTCGAAAGCGCATCATGTTTGGTGGGAAACGTCTATTACGGAAGCGGGCAACTTGCTTTCGACCATATCCGCCATTGCAGGAAACAATCGGGTGGAAGGGGTAAGGAGGATATTGGGTAATACTTTTGCTCAATTCGTTAAGGCGACGGGTGAATATCGCTATAATCATCGTCTGGATAAGAACAATCGCCTGGTTGCACGATTTATGGCGGGAGCGATTATCAGCTATGGTAATTCGACGGTCGCTCCTTTCAGTGAGCAATTCTATCTGGGCGGGGCGAACAGTATTCGTGCTTTTAGTATTCGTTCTGTCGGGCCGGGGCGGTTTATCCCGGAAAATGCCAAGAACAACCGTTATGCTTACATTGACCAAACAGGAGATATTAAGATTGAGGCTAATATTGAATACCGCTTTCGCATTGCCGGTAGCTTGTTCGGTGCTACTTTCCTTGACAGCGGCGGATTGTGGCTTCTTCGTGATGACAGGAACAGGCAAGGTGGGGAGTTTAACATTAATCGCTTTTTTAATGATATTACGCTTGGAGCAGGAGCAGGGATTCGATACGATCTTGATTTTCTCGTTATCCGTTTAGATGCGGGGGTGGGATTGCATCTTCCTTATGATACGGGGAAGTCGGGATACTATAATATTCCTCGATTTAAGGATGCTTTGGGAGTGCACTTGGCTGTTGGTTATCCGTTTTGAGCTTCAGGCTTGTTCTCTAGGATAAAACTATGACGAAGTTTTTTATCCTAAAACAAGAAAGGATGTTGTTACTGATAAAATAAATTATGAATTAGCTTGGAGTGTGATTAATTATCGTATCATTTATATCATAATAATAAATCACTGCTGCTAGGCAAAAAAAATGAGCAGGCCGTTAATTTTAGACCTGCTCGTTTTTCTGCCTGCCGGATGGCAGTGATTTATTATAGTTATTACGATTATCCCAAGTAGGATTTAAGCAGTTTGCTCCGCGTGCCTTGGCGTAGCCGACGGATGGCCTTTTCCTTAATTTGGCGGACGCGCTCCCGTGTCAGAGCAAACTTGTCGCCGATCTCTTCTAGCGTCATCTCCTGGCAGCCTATTCCGAAGAACATTTTGATGATGTCGCTTTCACGTTCGGTTAAAGTTGACAGGGCGCGCTCAATCTCCTTCGACAAGGATTCAAACATCAGCGTGCGATCGGCAATAGGAGCGTCATCATTCACAAGAACATCCAGAAGGTTGTTGTCCTCACCTTCAACAAATGGAGCATCGACGGATATGTGTCGGCCTGAAACTTTCAAAGTATCGGAGATTTTGTCCACCGGAATATCCAATTCCTCTGCCAATTCTTCGGGGGAAGGGCGTCGTTCATTTTCCTGCTCGAATTTTGAAAAAGCTTTGCTGATTTTATTTAACGAGCCAACCTGATTTAATGGCAACCGAACGATTCTTGACTGTTCTGCTAGGGCCTGGAGAATTGATTGACGTATCCACCATACTGCATAAGATATGAATTTAAAGCCTCTGGTTTCATCGAATTTCTCCGCCGCTTTTATCAGTCCCAAATTGCCTTCGTTGATTAAATCTGGAAGACTCAAGCCTTGATTTTGATATTGCTTGGCGACTGAAACGACGAAACGCAAATTTGCTCTGGTTAGCTTCTCCAAGGCTCGACGATCGCCTCTTTTGATCGCTTGCGCTAATTCAACTTCCTCTTCGACCGTAATTAGATCTTCGCGGCCAATTTCTTGAAGATACTTATCCAGCGAAGCGCTTTCGCGGTTAGTGATTGACTTTGTTATTTTTAACTGTCTCATTCGATAAAAGTTTGTGAATATGAACGGCAAAGGTAGTGTTATTTCTCCAATAAAATAAGGCTGCATGATGATTACATACAGCCTTTTTATAAACCTTTAACAATCTTTTGCCCATGCTTTCTTGGAACAATTTCTAATGTTCGCCTTCTCCAGGCTTTGTAATAATGTTTGCCTGGCTTATTCTTTTTTACAGCACTTTCAACCGAGTTTGCATGATAAGGTGGGAGCTTTATTGTTAAGGGGATTTCTTAAAATTAGATTTTTCGAGGCTTTCGACAAAGGAAAAAGCGGAGTTTACTTTCGTAAATGAGAATTCTCACAAATGAGCGTAATGAAGAAAAAATAATTTAAAGAAATACTCCTAAGTTTTTTAATCAATTCGCCAAATCTATTGCATAATAACGGTTGCGTCCGTTGGAATTTATGCCCTTCAGGATGAGCAGCATGTCGTCCCCGCCTTTCTTGATGATACGCTCGACAACTTTTTCCAAGTCTTGGGAACTGTTTATCTTTTGGTCGTTGGCAAGCATGATGATAAAGCCTTTTGAGATGCCGGCCTCTTTGAGTTTGCCGTTGAACAATGCCGCTACTTCGATGCCGTAGCTGATCCCTAGCTCACGCTTCTGTTTGTCGCTGATTTCCTTAAAGGCGGCGCCAAGCGTTTCGACGGCATCGCTATGTTCTTTGACAATTTCGGTGTTGCCTTGGGAGTTCCGCAGTTCCACTTTCAGTGTCTTTTCACTGCCGTTTCGATCAATCGTAACGTTTACCTTATCACCGGGGCGGAAACGGCTTATCTTTTCTTGCAAATCGCTGGCTGTCCGAATCTTTGAATCGTTGACGGCTATGATAACGTCGCCTTCTTCCATTCCGGCGGTTTTAGCGGCGCTTTGGGAAGAGAAACTGTCTATGTAGGCGCCTTCCAATACTTTTAGTGTTTTCTTCCTATTCTCTTCTACATGTTTTACATCTTTTATTTGGACGCCAAGAAACGCACGCTGAACCGCACCGTGTTTCTTCAAGTCTTCAACAACTTTTCCGGCTATGCTAATCGGAACTGCGAAGGAATATCCAGCGTAATTCCCTGTCTCTGACATGATCATTGTGTTGATTCCCACAAGCTCGCCTTTTGTATTCACAAGCGCCCCGCCGCTATTCCCACGGTTGACGGCGGCATCAGTCTGGATATAGGACTGTATTTTGCGCTCGCGATCGTCATTGCTACTGCCATACATGTACATTTCTGTGCCACGGCCCTTGGCGCTGACGATGCCGGCGGTTACGGTCGAGGTCAGATTGAATGGATTCCCGACAGCAAGAACCCACTCGCCAATCTTTAGCTTGTCAGAATCTCCAAATGGGATTGTCGCGAAATTTCTCCCATCTATTTTTAATAATGCTATGTCTGTTTCGGGGTCTGTACCGATTAATTTGGCTGTAAACTTGCGAGAATCGTTAAGTGTTACTTCTATGTCATCGGCATGTTCAACAACGTGGTTGTTGGTAATAATGTAGCCGTCGGATGAAATGATGACGCCGGAGCCGAAGCCTATTTGCGGCTGGGGTTGGCGTTGCTGGTAGCCGCGGCCGCCGAATCCGAAAAAGTATTCAAAAGGATCGACATATTGCTGGGCACGACCGTGGCGCTCTACGGTCGATTTGATATGAACAACAGCGTGAACAGCGTTCTCGGCAGCTACTGTAAAGTCTATATGTTCCGCTGCTACGGTTTCGTAATTAACCATACGGATAGGCTGCTTGAATCCGTAAGAGTTTTCTTCAGTCACATAAGGTGAATAGGCTTGTTTCTTGATTGTCAGGTACGCGCTCGTGGCAATTGCGGCACTAATGCTGATTGCTACTATGAGTGCGATGCCAAGCACATTTTTCCATATTTTCTTCATTTTTCAATTCTTTTTAGTTATACATTATAATATAATTAATACAACAAATAAAACTCAAAAAACGGACATTTCGTCTATCCTCAGGGGCTTTTTTCAGTTCTTTTAACCACTCATTTTAACACTTAACGGGGCTTAACAGTATAGCATAGCAACCGCAGTTTTTTTAACATTGACAGCCGCACTTCAACTATCATTCCGCCAGCCGGTTCGAGATATGCTTCTGGCGGGGCTAACGGAGGCTCCGGAAATGATTTTTTCCTTCGTCAAACTACACAGCTAAAATGCCAGTTTATTAAAGTCAACTCTGCTTTTCCGTTTATTGCCAGCTTCGAAATATATAATTTTGGATGCCGTCCTGTTCCGCTGTTTATCGTTTTTTTCACTCATAACGTTGGTTTCTCATAGCCTTATCTTTTTTGTTATCTCAAAAATGAAGATAAAACGACCTAAGTCGCTATAATTCTGTCAATCAGACTGGAAATTCATATTCTCGTTCAACTAGAGATCTGAAATTGCTCAAATGAATGAAAAAATAATTTGAGAAGTGATTGTATTGGTGAATTTTTTGATGATTTAGATGAAAATTTGCAATTTAATTTCCATTTACCTTTGTGACGTAATAAATAAAAATAGCAATATATAGATATGATTATGTATAAAATGATAATAACAAAACATCCTCTCTTTTTTGTTGATGTTCCCGCGGATGACAAGGAAGTGTTACGACTTTGTGCGGAGTATATAATGGAGATTAATGAAACTAAAAATGCACCATATCCAGTCCACCCTATCTTCCAGGATAGCGATTCGGAAGACGAGGGACAATCCCATGAGCGTGCGGGACTTTACTCGCTCGCCGTGGGGGCGTCCTCCCTTATCGTGGAGTTTTCAACGCTGGATCTTGATGTTTCCCGGCAGGTCACGGGGAATCCCCCGCAAGTCATGGAGCACGCTCCGCAGACTCTGGTGTGCGATTCTTCGATTTCCTGGGTTATGAAAATGAGCATTGTTTTAAAACCTTTTATATACATTAATTAATATGAGGCAGTCGCATTATGTATTCCCTCGGTGGGAATCGGAATTTTATTCATGGCAGACATCGTCATGAAAGAAATCGAGACGAATGTTGCGGCGTGGAACATAGACATTTCCGGTGGAGAAAATAACGTAACTGAAGGATTAAACGGAGTTGGCTGTGTTCAAAAAAGATCTTTCCTTGAACTGAAAAATCTGCATGCTAGTTACAACTCCAAGTATTCGATAGCAATCAATCAGGCGAGGGCAGTCATTGCCAAGAAGGAGGCTACATCCGCTTATCAGGACGCTATTCGCGCTTTCCTGAAAGAGCATGTGACTTACAATTCTGCCATAACGGATGAGGTGCGGCGCAATATGAGATTGCTGGTGCACAAAAGCGTACATACTTCGGCTCCGCAGGAGATCACTCATCCTGAGCGGATGTATTTACGCCCGAACCAGTTACAATAGAATTTAAAGTACATGCGGAAGGAAGTTCGGTGACGAAGTTGCCGGCTGGTCAGAAGGGTGTCGAAATACGCTTCAGGGTTAGTGATGAACCGGTTACGGACTGTAATGACCTGCTTAATTCGAAATTTAGTTCGTGCACGGCTTTCCGCGTGACATTTAACAGTTAAAGCCCGGGGTAGAACGCTCTATTATACTTTCCGATGGGAAAACACGAGGGGCAAAGAAGGGGCAGTAGGGGAATATTCACAGTATAATAAATTCGTAGTAAGAGAATTAAATTTCGCGTGGAATATGTCGTGAGACAGAGATTTTTATCTATTCATGCGGTGGATTATGTTCAAGTTTATTATTGATAATTAGAATTAGTATAATTAAAGATTAGATTTCAATGAGTCATAAATCCTGCCTGCGAAGGTGGGATTTATTAGTTCGCCCGGTACGGGCGACAGCTATAGGGGGTAAGTCCCGAACGATTCTTGATAATGGGAATTGTTAGCCGAAAGCAAGGGTGTCCACTGCGAGATGGAATCCAAAGTAAACAGGAGGCAAGGTTTCGGCTCCACGAACAGAAACTGACTATAAGGCTGAATTATGGAGGACGAGCTTGCAAAACAAAGCGAAGTCCAATAATTATCTGAATCCGTATAGAGTAAAGTCAGGGAGCGCATGAGATGGAAGCAGTCGTTTATAACCGGGGCGGTATCACGGACGTTTGGCTTATTGCAATTCAAGCGATTGAAACAGGATTAGTCGTGAGAAGTCACATACGCCATAGTCCGTATCACGAGTTGGCACGGGAAGGGCAGAACTCTAATTAAGCAAGATAAATGAAAGTTACCTTATGAAGGGAAGAAAGCAGAACATGGAACATCTATCCGACTAGTCGGCGCAATGAGCGGTATGCAGATTTTCATGAGGATAACTGAAAATGGTCTTACAGCTATTGAACCGGAACGTGACAGCCTGTTAGATTTTTTTTTACCTCGAATCTGATCAAGCCTGTAAACAAGTGAAAAGAAACAAGGTAGTGGCGGCATATACAGAATGTGGTTGGAAGAACTGCTTCCGTGACGCATCATGTGTATTTGGAAGTCCTGGAAACGAGTACAAACCCGCTATCGAAATCTGAAGAGACTCGTCCCGGATGAGAATCGTGTCAGGATTGCTGCCTTTTGCCGCAAGAAATACTAGCGTATGGCGGCACATTTACTATACATGAAGCATTATCTGATGCGCGACTACTGCGTGCTGGTTATCCGACCTTTAAGATGTATTATCATCCCGTGTTCAAAGGTTAATAAGGGAACCGCCGTATGCCGGACGGCACGTACGGTGGTGTGAGAGGTCGAAACGGGAATTAGTCCCGTTTCTCCTACTCGATTTGGGAGGCGTCCGGAAGATGCTGATAAAGAGTTTGATTTCTGCTAAAAAATTATCTTTGTTCATGAATCATCTTTTAAAATCATGGACGTGAAAAAACACCTGAATGAACCGCTAAATGTGTCGTGCAGTGCGATGGCAGGCAGTAATTTATTAAGCAACCTGCATTATTTTTACTCTTTTACTTTTGGAGTATTTACATTCCTCTTTGTTTTTAAATATATTCCTCATCATTTCCATTATAAAGAGCAGTTTCAATTATTCATTTTTACTGCAGATTATTTTCGAGAGACATGTTCTACTCCCGGTGGGTTGTGTAATTATATCGGTCGTTTTTTTTCTCAATTTTTTCTTCATTCGTGGATGAGTGCTTTGACAGTTTCTTTTTTTCTTGCCGCTATTCAGTTGATTATGTTGCGGGTATGTTTGAAATTTCGCTCTAGAGGAGATAACTCTTCTTCCACAGGCAGGAGATTTTTGTTGTTGATGTCCGGCAGAATTGCCGATTGGGAGTTATATGTTTCTTTCTTGCCTTCGATTGGATATTTATATTTTTTGTGTGATGAGAATACGCAATTCGGGGGCGTGGTGGCTTTACTTTTTTCACTGGCTTACGCTCTTTTTCTTATGGGCGGTGACAGGGGATGGACGGGATGTTTGCTTTTAACGCTTCCGATTCTGTACTTTTCTATTGGAGGTATTGTTTATCTGAGTTTGCTTTTGGCTTTGTTATACGGATTTTTGACAAAAGAAGGTAAAACCCGACGTTGGTTTTGTTCGTTTTTGGTCGTGGGGATATTATTTGCCGCTGCCTGTCCTTTTATAGCGAAGGAAATGTTGAAACAATATCCTTTGTCGCGTTATTTTTGGGGCGTAGATTATGTACATTTTGTTGCTTTCCCGCCGTTTCGGTTTATATGCTTATGGCTATTGACGCTAACAGTTGTATTGGTTGGCGTATGTTTCTGCAGGATTGTCGGGCGAGGGCGATTGCCGGTGGCTGTCGGCGGTTCTCTTTTTATTGTGATGCTCATTTATGTGCTTGTCGTTAAAACCGGATATGTAAATAATGTTTCCAAGGAGGAGCTTATGGCTTACGATCATTATTGCCGGACGAAAAATTGGATGGCGATTATACAAATGGCTGACAAAAAACATCCGAAAAGCCCGATGATGGTAGCCTGCCTCAACTTGGCTTTGTATAAAATGGGAGAATTGCCTAACCGCATGTTTGATTATTTTCAGAATGGCTTGGAAGGTTTGCTGCCGAGCTTTCGACGCGACTTCATGATCGCTACGGTCGCTTGCGAGCCGTATTATTATTTGGGTTTTACGAATACGGCGCAACGCTTGGCGATGGAGGGAATGGAGGCTTTGCCAGATGGTCAAAAGAGCGTTCGCAGTATTATGCGTTTGGCTGAAACGAACTTAATTGGCGGTCGCTATGAGCTTGCTTCCAAGTATCTGCGATTGCTTGAGAAAACACTTTTCTATCGTAAATGGGCATGTGAAACTCGCGAATATCTTTACAATGATGCCAAAATATCGGCGCATCCTGAATGGGGAATGATAAGGAAATTCTCTACCAATGAAGATTTCCTTTTCAGTGAAAAAGAGAAAGACATGATGCTGGGTATTCTCTTTCGACAGCATCCGGATAATCGCATGGCTTATGAATATTTGATGGCCTGTACATTATTAAAGAAAGATGTGAGGCTTTTCCCGATATATTTCGGACTGAATAAGAATTTTGTTTACCAGAGTATTCCTAAATCTTACCAGGAGGCGCTCCTTTACAATTGGGGATTGTCCGGAAGAAGTTTCGATTCTATCCCTTATCACATAGATGAGAAAATTCGCAAGAGCGTCGAGAATTATGCCAAAATATATACGAGCATGAAGGAGCCGGAGAAGTATCTGGAAAAGGATTTCTCCAAATCTTTCTTGTTTTACTTTCATTTCAGACAGCTTGGCAAATCGACCGTCGAAGTTTCTTATCAATATTGAATATAATCATGTTAACGAATTATGAAACGGATTAAAAAATGCTCATTCTTATTATATGGCCTGCTTGTCGTCGGATTTTTCAACGCATGTACAGGTTTGCGAACAGACCGTGAGTTGAGAATCGTGGACTGTGAATTGCTCTCCGCTCGCCCGCTCATTTTTCCGGACTATACGGATGTAACGGTTCCTTCGACAATTGCTCCGCTGAACTTCAGGTTGGCGAACAGGAATTATGAGATGGTGCATGTAAATGTAAAGGGAGGCAAATCCGGCGAGTTTTCTTTACAATCAGCTTCGGAGGTTCGCTTCCATGATAAGGAATGGAAGAAAATCCTGGGGGAGAATGTCGGCGACAAAATTGAGCTTACGCTTTCCGTCAAGTCAGGAGGGCGATGGGAGCAGTATTCTTCATTCCCAATTTACATAAGTAGCTATCCGATTGACTATGGTTTGACATATCGCCTGGTGGTTCCGGGCTATGAGGTATATAGTAAGATGGGTATTTATGAACGGGAGTTATCTAATTTCCGAGAAAGAGCGCTTATCGAAAATACTGTTGTTCCCGGCAGCTGTATTAACTGTCATGCTTATAACCAGTGCAATCCCGACAATATGAGTTTGCATGTCAGAGGTGTGCATGGGGGAACGTTTTTGCGCGGTGGCTCTGGCAAAGGGCTGGTGTTGCTTGATACAAAAGCGCCGGAATCTCTTAGCTCTTTTGTTTATCCTTATTGGCATCCGTCCGGGCGATTTGTTGCATATTCAGTGAACAAAACTTTGCAGATGTTTCATGCTGCGAAGGATAAGCTGATTGAGGTGCTCGACCTTGCTTCGGATATTGTTGTCTATGATGTCAGGGAGAATAAATCGCTAAGTTCCAGTCTGCTAAGTTCGTCTGATTTTGAGACGTTCCCTTCTTTCTCCCCGGATGGGCGCAGTCTTTATTTCTGCAGGGCGAGTTCTCAATCGGTGCCTGAGAACTATAAACAAATCAGGTATAATCTTTGTCGTATCGACTTCGACCCGGAGAGCGGAGTCTTCGGTCAACACATAGATACATTGATAAATGCTGATGCGTTGGGCAAAAGTATCTCATTCCCACGTCCCTCTTTTGATGGCAGATACATTATATATACGTTGCTTGATTACGGGAATTTCGGAATTTGGCATCAGGAGGCAGACCTTTATCTCCTTAACCTTTCCGACGGTTCCATGCGCGAATTATGTGAAATAAACAGTCCGGCTGCCGAGAGTTATCACAACTGGAGCAGCAATTCGCGTTGGCTGGTCTTCGGGAGCCGTCGAATCGACGGGCTATATACGCATCCATATATTGTTTCGGTGGACGAGGATGGCCATGTTGGCAAGCCTTTTCTTCTGCCGCAGCCATCAGCGGACTTCTACGAGGATTCATTTTATTCTTACAATATCCCCGAATTTGTT
Organism: Tannerellaceae bacterium; assembly: GCA_031257015.1. Taxonomy (GTDB): domain Bacteria; phylum Bacteroidota; class Bacteroidia; order Bacteroidales; family Tannerellaceae; genus DFXE01. The sequence goes on along the minus strand of JAIRPK010000063.1, from coordinate 37,594 downwards.
ACCAAACCGGTGAGCTTCGATGCGAACGAGGCGGCAAACATGTTGATGGCTCCGGGGAGAATGAGGATTAACGGGAAGTAGGCGAGGGCGATCTGTCTTAGCCTCTTTGCCGAGTGGGTGGGCGCTGTTTTTTTCTTCGTCATGCTTTGCTTTTAAGATGAAGCCTGTTTGTTGAGCGGAACTGTGCTTTTGTTCGTGTTGCAAGTCCTGAAAAATATGTTTTCGGGAAGTTCTTTTGCAATAAAATGGAGAACGCTTTTCGGCCTTTAATTTCCTTTCCGGCGCGAAAGTCATTCTCCATTTTTTCTTTGAACTGCTTTGTCAGATTGTTAATCGGAGATGAATATATTTCTTAGTTTCTTTTGTATTTGTTTGTCCAAACAAACGTGTATAAGGAGGCTGCATATTATTGCAAGCATGTACGCGACAATTAGCTCAATGATCTTTATAGTGGGACTTTCAATTTCGCCAATAAGTTTCGGATATGCTTCTTTTTGAAGGAAGAATATTACGAAGGGATGGAGGAGACAGACGCTATATCCGGCCATTCCAATCTTTATTAATGGTTTTATTGACAGGGGGTGTTTCTTGATCTTTTCTTCGAGTAAAAGCATGGACATTAGAAGGATAAATGAAAGCAGTCCCCACGATATATGGATGTCAAAAGGAACCTGGGAAATTCTTTTTTCCGACAGGATGAAGAGTGCATATGACAGCAGGATGATGGCGATGAGTGAGGCGAATATAAATGGACCGTATTTCAATTTCCTGCGCTTATAAACCGATGAATAAATTCGCCAGGCTATGATGCCGTATATGAACTCCAAAAAGAATGGCCATCTGGAGTATTCTTCTTTTAAATGTTGGGGAATGTCAAGATAATTCAGGGCGAAGGGGATGATAATAAGGAGGGGGATTGCCGCATATATCGCTCGCTTGTGATTCCGAATTAAAAGGAGGCTGCCGGCGACTGTCAGATAGAACAATACTTCAAAGGGTAACGTCCAGCCTTGTGGCAGCATGGCCTCTTTTGCGCCGTCTGTAAAGGGCACAAAAAACATGGTCCTCAAAATGTCGGGGAGGGAAACCGTCGCATTATGGAAGTCTTTGGGGTAGAATGTGTATAATGAAACGGTTGCAAAAACGGCGAGCCAGTATAGCGGCATGAGCCGGATAATTCGTTTCAAAAGGAAGCTTTTTCCGCTGTTTGAAACGCTTAAAGATATGGCGAAGCCGCTGATAACGAAAAATATATCGGCGCTGAATTTTCCGAACTCTATTTCCGGGAAATAGTTTTGGACGGCATACGCATATACGATGAATAATGCGGAGATGCCTCGCAGCATTTGAACGCCTTTCAGCGTTCCGATTCTTCTGCTTCTTTCGCTTGCCGGCGGGTTGGGCCATACATTGCCGGGGCGATAGGGAATGGGCTGGAATTTTTCCTTCCTGTGAACGATATTTCTCATTTGTAAATCTTTTAGAGTGTTTTCTTGTGAAACTTAAACTTGTGTGTCAAAAAAATGGTCTTTCTATTGATGTTGGCAAAATAAAGGGACGTTTAAACTGCTAAAAAATTCAGGGGGGAGAAGCTTTTTTTTGACAGCCGAAACTATTTTGCTAATGTTTAGTTAATCAGTCCATAACGCTTGCAGCAACCTGGATTATTTTTTACCTTCGCAGCATCTGTTTTTTAGCAGTTTAAACGTCCGTTTTTTCTGCCAATGATATTCCTCTTTACAAAGTTTTATTTTACGGCTTCACAACCGCGTTAACCCGGATGTTTATCCGTGAAAGTGAACGCAAGGTCACGAAGGCGCGAAGGTTTCAAGTACAGGCTTCGCGTCTTCATGATTTCGTGTTGGGATTCCCGTCAGCATGAATGTTTCCCGCAAATTCAGGGATGTTTTTTCATATATGGGGAAGGCTCAAAAAAAAATCGTGGCGTTTTCCCCCTTGTGGGAAAGTGTCCTGAAAAAATCGTGGGGCTTTCCCCGCAGAGGAAAATCGTGCCTGAAAAAATTTTGAAGCATTCCCCCTTGAGGAAAATTGTGCCTGAAAAAATTTTGAAGCATTCCCCGTTGAGGGAAAGCGTCCTGAAAAAATTTTGGAGCATTCCCCCTGATGGGAAAGTTTGCCGGAAATTTTCGTGACACATTTATATATGTACAGGCGGTTGAATTTTTCCGGGTGGGAGGGATGGAACATGTTTAAATGTGTGCTTTTCGGAGCCGGCGTGCCGTGAATTATGTGTTGCTTGTCAAGGCGCTCTGAAAGGACGTCGATGCAGGGCTTCCGAATACTGCCGGCAAGGCGGGCGGCGCGTGGAAACATGCGATTTTCAAGTATTTATTATACCTTTGTTCGTTCTAATTACTGGAATAATACAAGTCTTATAAACAACAAAATAATATGGCAGAATTAAAAGAAAAACTTTTCTCGGAATTTCCGCCCGTTACTACTGAAGAATGGATGGAAAAAATCACGGCTGACCTTAAAGGTGCGCCGTTCGAGAAAAAACTTGTCTGGAAGACAAGCGAGGGGTTCGATGTCCAACCTTTTTATCGGGCCGGCGATATTGACGGATGGCCGAGGCTGAAGTCTTTGCCGGGCGAGTTCCCCTATGTGCGCGGAACGAAGACGAACAATGACTGGAAGGTGCGTCAGGACATTGATGTTTCCGATTTCAAGGCGGCGAACCTGAAGGCGCACGAATTGTTGAAGAAGGGGGTAAATTCCCTGGGTTTCCACTTCGGTGGCGACGGCGTTTCGGAAGGTAATATTGTGACTTTGCTGGAGGGAATTAATCCGGAAGAGACGGAGCTTAATTTCAAGACGTGCAACAGGCAGTCGGCTGAATTGCTGCGTATTCTGGGCGACTATATGATTAAGCGGGGCGCCGATTTGAGCAAATGCTTCGGCTCCGTGGATTACAATCCGTTTAAAAAGCCTCTGGTGCGGGGCGTGGAATATGACGGCTGGACAACGGAGGCCGCTGCTGTGCTGAACGCCGGGATGGCTGTTCCGCGCTACAAGGTTTTGGCTGTCGATGCCTGTCTGCTTAGCGATGCCGGCTCGTATATCACGCAGGAGCTTGGTTATGCGCTGGCATGGGGGAACGAACTTATCGACAAGCTTGGCGACATTGGCTTTCCGGTGGATGTGGTTGCCAAGAAGATTAAGTTCAACTTCGGCATCAGCTCCAATTATTTCCTGGAAATAGCCAAGTTCCGTGCTGCACGCTGGTTATGGGCGGAGATAGTGGCGGCATACGAGCCTGTATGCAAGCATGACTGCCCGAACAACAAGCCCGACGGACTGTGTCGCTGCGCTTGCAAGATGGTGGCGCACGCCAGAACTTCCGCATGGAACACAACTATATACGATGCTCATGTGAATTTACTTCGCAGCCAGACGGAGGCCATGTCTGCCGCCCTGGCCGGCGTTGATTCCATCACAGTCGCGCCGTTCGACAGGGCGTTCCGCACTCCGGACGACTTTTCGGAGAGGATTGCACGCAATCAACAGCTGCTGCTGAAGGAAGAGTGTCATTTCGACAAGGTAATTGATCCTTCTGCCGGCTCTTATTATATAGAGGTGTTGACAAACTCCATCGCCGATGCCTCATGGAAGCTGTTCCTCGAAACGACGGAGGATAAGGGCGGCTTTTACGCGGTAATCAAAACGGGCGAAGTGCAGAAGGCCGTGAATGTTTCTTCATCTGCAAGGAAGAAGGCTATCGCTACGCGCAAGGAGATCTTGCTGGGCACGAATCAATATCCGAATTTCACCGAAACGGCGGCGTCGAAGATTGAGGCTTGCAAATGCGGCGAAGGATGTAACTGCACGCCTCCATGCACTTGCGACCATACCTGCCAGTGCGGCAATGACGAGAAGTCCGAAATCGTTGCGCTGGACTTCAGCCGTGGGGCATCAGAGTTCGAGACGTTGCGCCTGGCTACGGAGAATAGCGGGAAATGTCCGAAAGCGTTCATGCTGACGATTGGGAACCTGGCCATGCGCTTGGCGAGGTCGCAGTTCTCCTGTAACTTCTTCGCATGTGCCGGCTATCAGGTTATTGACAACCTTGGATTCGAGACGGTTGAAGAGGGAATAGAAGCGGCTGTTAAAGCCGGCGCACAGATCGTTGTCCTTTGTTCGAGCGACGAGGAATATGCCACACTGGCTGTTCCGGCCTTTAAGGCTCTTGGAGGTCGCGCTGAGTTTGTCGTTGCCGGCGCTCCTGAATGTATGGATGCACTGAAAGCGGAAGGCATCGTGAATTTCGTCAATGTGCGCAGCAATGTGCTGGAGACGTTGAAGGGGTTTAACGGGAGATTGATTTAAAGAAATTAAAGAATATGGAGAGCATGAGCGAATGTTTAATCCTGGCAGGATTGCGTGACGGTATGTCCGGCGAATTATCCCTGATGGTTTATCGGGTTTGGTTCCCTGATTCCGTCTTCGACAGCATTGGCTAAGTGCAGTATAACATAATAGTATAAACATGAAACCGAATTTCAAGAACATAGATATTAAATCCGCCGGGTTCGCGGCCTCTGACGCTGCCGAATGGGCGGAAAACAACGGCTTGAACGAAGCAGGATGGAAGACGCCTGAACATATTCAGGTTAAACTGGTATATACCAAAGAGGATCTCGAAGGCATGGAGCATCTCGGTTACGCCTCAGGTCTGCCTCCTTATCTCCGCGGCCCATACACTGGCATGTATGCCATGCGGCCATGGACGATACGCCAATATGCCGGCTTCTCAACGGCAGAAGAATCCAACGCATTCTACCGCCGCAATCTGGCCTCCGGACAGAAAGGTCTCTCTGTTGCCTTTGACCTTGCAACGCATCGCGGATATGATGCCGACCATGAGCGCGTTGTGGGAGATGTAGGCAAAGCCGGCGTGTCTATCTGCTCGCTGGAGAATATGAAGGTTCTCTTCGACGGCATACCGCTCAGCAAGATGTCTGTTTCAATGACGATGAACGGGGCGGTGCTGCCCGTAATGGCTTTCTACATCAATGCTGGTCTGGAGCAGGGAGCCAAGCTCGAAGAAATGTCAGGAACGATACAGAATGACATCCTCAAGGAGTTCATGGTGCGAAACACATATATATATCCTCCTGAGTTCTCCATGAAGATCATTGCGGACATCTTTGAATATACTTCGCAAAAGATGCCCAAGTTTAATTCCATCTCCATCTCCGGCTATCACATGCAGGAGGCCGGGGCAACAGCCGATATTGAAATGGCCTACACATTATGTGACGGAATGGAATATTTGCGGGCGGGCATCAATGCCGGTATCGACGTTGATTCCTTCGCTCCGCGTCTGTCCTTCTTCTGGGGCATCGGTATGAATCATTTCATGGAGATAGCCAAGATGAGGGCGGCGCGTATGCTTTGGGCTAAGATTGTGAAGAGTTTCGGAGCAAAGAATCCCAAGTCACTTCCGTTACGCACGCACAGTCAAACATCCGGCTGGTCGCTTACCGAGCAAGACCCCTTCAATAATGTCGGGCGTACTTGCATCGAGGCTATGGCAGCGGCGCTTGGACATACGCAATCTCTTCATACGAATGCTTTGGACGAGGCTATTGCACTGCCGACCGACTTCTCCGCTCGTATTGCGCGAAATACGCAGATATATATTCAGGAGGAGACGCAAATATGCCGCGAGATAGACCCGTGGGCAGGCTCATATTATGTTGAAATGCTCACTAATGAGCTAGTCCATCGTGGCTGGGAACTTATTCAGGAGATTGAAAGCATGGGCGGAATGGCCAAGGCCATCGAAACCGGCCTTCCAAAGATGCGTATCGAAGAGGCTGCTGCACGCACGCAGGCTCGCATCGACTCAGGTGCGCAAACCATCGTGGGCGTCAACAAATATCGTCTTGAGAAGGAAGACCCGATCGACATTCTCGAAATAGACAACACCGCTGTCCGTCATGACCAGGTCGAACGCCTCAAGTCGCTCCGCGCTCAACGCGACGAAGCTGCCGTCAAACAGGCCTTGGCCGAAATTACCGAATGTGCGCGTACCGGTAAGAATGGCAATTTGTTAGAGTTTGCCGTCAAGGCAGCAGGCTTGCGTGCTTCACTCGGAGAAATATCAGACGCTTGCGAGGCTGTCGCAGGGCGTTATAAAGCAATCATTAGAACTATTTCAGGCGTGTATTCATCAGAAACAGGCAAAGATGCCGACTTCCAGAAAGCTTTGGCGCTCGCCGCCGACTTCGCAAAGAAAGAGGGCAGACAACCTCGAATCATGGTCGCTAAAATGGGGCAGGACGGGCATGACCGTGGCGCTAAAGTCGTCGCTACCGGATATGCTGACTGTGGCTTTGACGTAGACATGGGGCCGCTTTTCCAAACTCCGGAAGAGGCCGCTCGACAAGCAGTAGAAAATGATGTTCATGTAATGGGAGTTTCATCCCTTGCCGCCGGACACAAGACGCTCGTCCCACAAGTTATTGAAGAACTCCGCAAGCTCGGAAGGCCGGACATCATTGTTATCGCAGGAGGCGTCATCCCTGCACAGGATTATGACTTCCTTTACAAGGCTGGGGTCGCTGCCATATTCGGGCCGGGAACCTCTGTTGCAAAGGCTGCCGTTCAGATACTGGAAATTTTACTGGGTTAATGTAAATCACTTGTACTTTAACCTGACGGCACGTCCAACGTTTTATGCCGTGTGGCGTGCCGTTATTTTTTTTAGCATGAAAAACTCTCTTTTACAAGCATGTGGATTAATCCTTAAATTCCAATAGCAATGAATCGTTCCTATCGTGGTATCATCAAGCCATACCAAAAGTATTTCCTCATCGCCTTCACGTCTGCATTGTACATTGCCGCCGGGATTGAATGTCTAATCAAGGGCGGCGGATGGATTATCTGTCAGGCAATTGTCCAGTCCGTCACCGCATGGTTTATACTCAAAAAAGGGAACTGTGCAGCCAGGCTTCTCCCCGGCAATGTGCTTGAAACACCTTATTATCGCATCTCTGCCGACAGGCTCATCTCCATCTCCGACGCCGGAGCGAATATGGGAATCAATATTGACTTTGTTCATCTGGACGATACGCCGCGGACGACGCATGTCACCGTTCAGGAGCTGGACAAGCAATGCCTCATCGACGACCTGCTCGCCATTAATCCGAATCTCCGGATGCAGCCCTTCTGAGGACATCACATACGGGCATGAAAAAAGAGGCGCATCGGTTATCCGTGCGCCTCTTTCCATATCATTTGTTCAGTCGAGAGTCTTGCCTTGCTCAAGGCAAAGGGTGATCGTCGGGCGGTCGCACAATTCGGCAGGGCCGAAGTACTGTATCGGGCCGGGATAGAGGTAGGAGGTGCTCTTCTTCCAGTCCTCGCGACGCTTGGCGAAGGTGAGGAACGGCGCTCCGTCGAGTTCAACCAATGCCTTGCGTATGACGGGCTTTGAACCCTCGTTGCGATATTCCATATTCATCATCATCGTGATGGGAATACCGCCTGCTTCCCACTCTGATGCCGGGGCAGTGGTGTTCGTAACGGACGCCATGTAGCCGGTCTTGCCGGCGGCGATGAGGCGGGAGGCTGTATAGCCGAGAGAGTAGCAGTAATTTGCGTCAAAGTTGGAGGGCGCTGCGCAACGGCCTTCATATCCGAAAAAGTGATGGAGGGGAGCAAAAGCCTCCAGTAGTTTAGGGTTGTTACGCTCGGCTAAATTGGTGCGAACAAGGTCGGAAAGGAGCTTCTCCGTCTCAATAAGCGACACCTGTACATTGCCGTGGGAATCACGCTCCAGTATGAGCTGGGCGGCTACGCTTGCCGGAAGACTGGCGTACAACTGGGCGCTTTTAGGGGATAGTTTCCCCTGGATGTAAGACATGCGCTCGGATTTGTCCAGCTTGTTGAACTGCTCGGCGTTCGCCGGGACACCCAGCAGTTTGTTTATTTCCGAGATGAGCACTTTAAAGTCCGGTATAAACTCAATCAGACCTTCGGGGATGAGTATGATGCCGAACCTGTTCCCGGCGTTGTAACGCTCTTCAACCAGGTCGGCTATCTCCGTTACTATGTTGTCGAGATTGCTGTTGTTACGTTGTACTTCCTCGGATATGATGCACAGGTTGGGCTGCGTTTGCAATGCACATTCGAGGGCTATATGTGAGGCGGAGCGCCCCATCAGTTTGATGAAATGCCAGTATTTACGCGCTGAATTGCAGTCCCGCTCTATGTTGCCGATTAGCTCGGAATATACCTTGCAGGCAGTGTCGAATCCGAACGAAGTCTCGATCTGCGCGTTCTTGAGATCGCCGTCGATTGTCTTGGGGCAACCGATGACCTGGATGCCCGTGTTCTTCTTCTTATAATACTCGGCAAGCAGACATGCGTTCGTGTTTGAATCGTCCCCCCCTATGATTACTAGAGCCTTGATGTTGAGCTGGTTTAATATCTCCAGGCCGGCGTCGAATTGCTTTTCATGCTCCAATTTGTCGCGACCTGAACGTATAATGTCGAAACCGCCTGTATTGCGGTATTTATCTATAATATCACTGGTTAGTTCTGTATAATTATGCTCAATCAAACCGCGTGGCCCGCCCAGGAAACCGTACAGGCGAGAATCCGCGTGGAGGCTCTTCAGGCCGTCGAATAAGCCGGCTATGACGTTGTGACCGCCGGGCGCCTGACCACCGGAGAGTATGACGCCTACGTTAATGGCGGGCATGGGCTTGGATGCCTGGGAGGGAATAAACTTTACGACCGGCATCCCGTAGGTATTGGGGAACAGGGACTGGATTTCTTCATTGTTGGCAACCGATTGCGTCTTCTCGCCCTCGACCGCCTCGACCGGACCGCCAAGCATGGACGGCATCTTCGGAGAGTAGTTCGCTCTTGCTTTTTCTAATGCGCTTTCTTTCATGTCTTTGATGATTTCTATTGTGAGTAATGATTACTTGTTTATCTGATTTTATTTTGTGACTATTTTTAATGAATGACTTCTGCTCTTGCGAGCCATAAATTAAAATGTAGATGTTTACGGCTGTTCGCCGCTTGCGGGTATGTGAACAGGATCTTTTCGATTTTCTTCCGGACTGGCCTCCACAGCTTCTGCAAAGGGCTTCGCCTGTAATTGCCTCTGTCCGCTTTGAGCATTTATGAGTACAAATATAATCCAAATATCGGAATGGGGAATGTTTGCCGGTTTTTCTTCCGCATGATTGTCTCTTGTGCATTTATGCGGATGGTTGACAGTGCGGCTTGTGGAGGGTCGTTGAGGGCTTGCATGTCCGTCGACGATGTCGCCAACCGGCGGGTTTGCGATGCGCCAACTCATGAGTTTGCGGTGCGCCAACCGGCGAGTTGGCGATGTGCCAACCACTCGGTCGGCGGTATGTTCGGCGGGCATCTGAATGGTCAACGACCGGGCAGCGGGGTAGGGGGATTGCCTGCTCCGGGATGCTGGCTGTTAATACGGCGGGAAATGTAAATGGCTGCCGGGGTGAGGGGCAGCCATTGTGCGGCGAGGGGGTCATGGTATGGCCGGGCGGACGGTCAGGGGGTAGTCGTACTCAATGATGCGCGGCTCCTGGAGAGGCTTGGAGGGATTGTCCGTGAAGCGGGTGCGGACTTGGATGATGTAGTCGCCGGGGGGCAGCTGTGGGGGAACCTGGGCTTCAATCATGCCTTTGCGGTTTTCGTGAAGGCGGTGTGCGACTCGAACTGCGGGGGCGCCGTTCATGGGGACGAAGAAGACGCCGAGGTCGTCGCTGTCGGGGAAGATTTTTATCTTCCGACCGGTGATGCGGATGTATTCGCCGGCTATGAGGGCGTCGCCGGGGGTGTCGCCGGCAAGGCTTACTATGCGGCCGATGGCGGCTGTGGCGTGCTTCTCGCCCAGGATGTTGAGGTTAACGTCGCGGAGGTGGGCACGCATGGAGGGGGTGAGCTTTGTGCTCACGGTGATGCGGTGAGACTGCTTTTCGGCGGCGCCGGGAGTCAGGCTGTGCCAGATGCCGTGGACGATGGGGGAGTGGTGGAAGTTGCGGTCCTGGTAGCTGTATCCTTCGGCAAGGTAGTCGGCTATGCGGGCGGCTGCGAGGTCGAGGATGTTGCGGATGGTTTCGGGGCGGAACTCTGTGCCGCCGGCGATGATGTCGTTGATGAGATCGTCGGGGCGCTTTGTGGGGCCGCGGGGGACGAGCGTGGCGCGGTAGCGGTGCTTGTTGTGCTGGATGCCGCTGACGGCCGACAGGTGGAGGTTAAATTCTTTTCGGCTCATGTGTTGTGGGTTACAATAATCGGCTGGCTATTTCGGACAGCTGGCTGCGCTCGCCTTTTACAAGGTTGATATGGGCGAAGATGTCCTGGCCTTTCATGCGTTCGATCATGTAGGCGAGGCCGTTGCTTTCTGCGTCGAGATAGGGGGCGTCGATCTGCTCAAGGTCGCCGGTGAAGACAATCTTTGTGCCTTCGCCTGCACGGGTGATGATGGTTTTTATTTCGTGCGGGGTGAGGTTCTGCGCTTCGTCAATGATGCAGTAGGTACTTGAGAGGCTGCGGCCGCGGATGTAGGCCAGGGCTTCGATGGCCAGGCGGCCGTTTTGCTGCCAGTCGTTAATCGTGCGGAGTTCTTTGCTGTTGGGGCTGAACTGGTTTTTAATGAACGTGAGATTGTCAAACAGTGGCTGCATGTAGGGGCTTATCTTTTGCTTTGAATCGCCGGGCAGATAGCCAAGGTCCTTGTTGCCGAGCGCCACAATGGGGCGGGCTAGAAGGATATTGCTGTAATCTGCAATCTGGCTGAGGGCGGCGGCGAGGGCGAGCAGTGTTTTGCCCGTTCCTGCCTTGCCGGTAAGGGCTATGAGGCTTATGTTGCGGGAGAACAGAAAGTCGAAGGCGAAGGTCTGCTCTGCATTGCGGGGGGCGATGCCTTTGGGCGGGCGCTTGTCGGCCATGCAGACGCCTTTGAGAATGTCATGGTAGCGGACGAGGGCGCTCTGACTGCCGTTGCGGAAGATGTAGCACTGGTTGTTGACGGGTGAAAGGTTGAGTTCGTCGATGGAGACGGATGTGGCTCTGCCGTACAGTTTCTCAAGCATGTGGAGGGGGACGTTGTCAATGGTCTTGTAGCAGCTTTCGACGAGGTTGTTGCCGGCAACCTTGTCCGTCGTATAGTCCTCGGCCGGCATACCGAGGGCGCGGGCTTTCATGCGGAGGTTGATGTCTTTTGTGACCAGGATGGTCTTCATCTGCGGGTGGCGTTCGGCTATGGTTATGGCGCAGGAGAGGATGCGGTGGTCGGGCGTGCGCTCAATAAAGGCCTGGGCGACGCTCGGCTGCAGACTGTCGCCGGTAACGATGTGCAGCTCGCCGCGATCGGGGCCGATGGATACGCCTTTGTTGAAGATGTCGCCGACCGAGAGCTGGTCGAGCGCACGGACGAAGGCGCGGGCGTTATGGTGGATTTGTTCGCTGCCTTTCTTGAACTTGTCAAGCTCTTCGAGCACGGTGATGGGGATGTAGATGTCGTTCTCCTGGAAGTTGTCGAGGCACTGGTAGTCGTGGAGGATGACGTTCGTGTCGAGGATGAAATTCTTTTTGGTATTCATTGTTTATAATGTTTGTCGGTTTATGATAATGCCTGCCGGAAGTCGGCTATTATGTCGTCCGGGTTTTCGAGGCCTGCCGATACGCGGATGAGGCCTTTGGATATGCCGGCGCGGAGAAGCTCCCCGTCGTCAAGCGCCCGGTGAGATGTCTTGGCGGGGTAGGACGTTGAGGTGGCGACGCCGGCCAGACTGGGCACGAACTTGATCGTTTCCAGGCGGCGAAGAAGCTCGTATGCTGCCCGTTCGCCTCCTTCGAGATCGATGCTTAACATACCCCCGTACAGGTTGTTGTTGAACTGGGCTTCGGCTGTCGGGCGGGTCGGCGACGAGGGGAGGCCGGGGTAGTGGACGGCCAGTATGGCCGGGTGCGTCTGGAAGTATTCGGCCAGTCGAAGCGCATTGTCGGAGTGTTTCTTCATGCGCAGCTCAAGGGTGCGAAGACTGCGGACGAGCAGCCATCCATCAAAGGGACTGAGCGTCGGTCCGAAGAGCAGGCCGCAGGCGTATATGCGGTCAATCGTCGCACGGTCGCTCACGACAATGCCGGCTGTTACATCGCTATGGCCGCCTATGTATTTCGTAGCGCTATAAACGACTATATCTGCTCCCAGAAGCAGTGGTTGACAGATTATGGGAGTGGCGAACGAATTGTCGACTATGAGCTTGGCGCCCATGGCATGGGCAACGGAGGCTATGCGCGGGAGGTCGACGACTTCCATAGTGGGGTTGGCTATCGTTTCTACATAGACGAGACGTGTGTTCGCACGGAAATGGGGCGTCAAATCCTCATCAACAGGGTTGACGAACGTGGTCGTGATGCCAAGGCGCGACAGCTCGGCCTTGAGCAGCTGGAATGTCCCTCCGTAAAGAGCCGAGGCGGCAAGGATATGGTCGCCGGGCTGAACGTGCGAGAGGATGCTGAGCGATATGGCGGCCATGCCTGACGAGTATGACAGGGCGGCTTCGCCTTCCTCTATCGAGGCGACGATCTCGCTCAGGGCATCGTGAACAGGATTGCCGTTGCGGGTGTAGATATAGCCCTGGGCGGAGCGGTCATATACCTGGTCGAGGGTTTCAACATCGTCAAAGGCATAGACGGATGTCATGGCAATGGGGAGGGACTTGCTGCGTGAAACGGAAGGGGGAGATGTCTCGCCATTATGGATGAGGCGCGTGGAAAACTGCTTGTCTTTCATGGGCATATACATTAATTATTCTCCAATGATTTTGACCAGCACGCGCTTGCGACGCTTACCGTCGAACTCGCCGTAGAAGATTTGCTCCCATGGGCCGAAGTCGAGTCTGCCGTCAGTCACGGCAACGACGACCTCACGCCCCATGATGGAGCGCTTGAGGTGTGCATCGGCATTGTCTTCGCAGGTATTGTGGAGGTATTGTCCGTATGGTTTTTCGGGCGCCAGACGTTCGAGCCATTGCTCAATGTCCGAGTGGAGGCCAGGCTCGTCATCGTTAATGAAGACGCTGGCGGTTATGTGCATTGCGTTGACTAATACAAGGCCTTCGCGGATGCCGCTTTCGGCCAGGCAGAGTTCAATGTCGCGGGTAATGTTGATGAGTTCGCGGCGCGAATGGGCGTTGAACCACAGTTCTTTTCGGAAGCTTCTCATATATATAATGTGTATTTATTTGCGGTTTTTCTTTTTCGTTACTATAATCATTCGAACCTGTTTTTTTCGTGCGGGCAAAGATAGAAATATTTCGTGCATGAGGCCGGATGCTATGGATATTGACATATTGTTAGCGCAATGGTCGGGAGAGGGCGGTGATGGTTGTAAAAATATTCGACAGGCGTGTTTTTATCGGACAAAATGCTATATTACTAAAAATGTTTTCAGTACCTTTGCGGCCATTAAATCGTTAAATACATATATATATGTCAGAGATTCAAATACCGTATGGCCCCGCACGAATAGAAAACAATGCGTACAAGAATTGTAAAGAGGCCACATCAGTTGTAATACCCTCCAATATCACGGAAATAGGAGACATGGCCTTTTACGGCTGTGAAAACCTGACAACCGTAGATATACCTCCGACAGTGAAGAGCATCGGCAATCTGGCCTTTGCAGGATGTACGGGTTTGACCGCCATCAATCTGCCGGAAGGCTTGACTAACATAGGCAAGGCGGCTTTCTCCGGGTGCATAAACCTCACGACCATTGTGCTCCCTGCATCGGTGAAGAGCATAGAGAACGATCTCTTTTGCAGGTGTACATCGCTTGAATCCATTAATATCCCGGTCGGGATTACCAGCGTGGGCTACGGTGCATTCTCCAGCTGTCGAAAGATTACGACCATTGAAGTGCCGGATGGAGTGATGACCATTGCAACTTCGGCTTTTACGGGCTGTGTCAACCTGGTATCCGTCCTGTTGCCGCAGAGCTTGATGACCGTTGGGCCGTTAGCATTCAGTAATTGTCGCAGCCTTAATTCGATTGAGATTAAGGCCGAGCGCCCGCCTAAACTGGATGCTACGACATTCGATAATTGTCCTCTTCTTTATATTTCACTGGCCGTTCCAAACGGTTCAAGCAAATCCTACTCGGCATCCTCCTTCTGGGGCAAATTCGGATATATAGTCGAGAAATAAACAGGCAGGAGCATCGCTTTGCTCCAAGCCTGTTTTCATGTCTTTTTAACTCCAACATCTAATTACTGTATGATAGAGCTGGTCGTCCCCGACGGAACAATAGAAATAAATGCAGAGGCATACAAGAACCGTAGCGACATTGCTGCCGTTATCCTTCCGCCAAGCCTTAAACATATCGGAGACAAATCATTCTACTCTTGTAAAAACCTGCACAGAATCACTTTTCCTGATAGTATAGAAACAATCGGCGGACAAGCATTTGCCGACTGTGTGAACTTGGAGGGAGTTGAGATTCCCTCAAGCGTGAAAAATATTGAAATATGTGCATTCCGCAACTGCCGCAATATGAAGAAACTGATCATTCATCCAGGCGTTGAGCGGATTGAGCATTATGCTTTTGGAGCCTGTGAAAACATTGCGTCTGTCGAGCTTCCTCATACGCTTGCTTATCTTGGTCCGCAGGCTTTTATTCATTGTTCAAAGCTGGAGAATATCGTTTTCCCCGACGGATTGACGAACCTGAAGAAGGAAACGTTCGGCTATTGCACATCCTTGACACAAATATCCTTGCCTGCCGGCTTGTTGCGCATTGGCGAGAACACATTCTCTTGCTGCGAGAGACTGGAGAAGATTTCCCTTCCCGACGGGCTGAGATATATTGGTGCGGGGGCTTTTAGCAGTTGCATATCGCTGACCGCTATGGTTATTCCAGACAGTGTGGCGTTTATTGATGCAATGGCGTTTATTGACTGCAAAAAGCTGAAGCTAATCAAGCTGTCGCCCAATTTGACTTCCATCGAAAACGGAACTTTTGAACGCTGCGCCAGCCTTGTGAATATTGAACTCCCACATGGTATAACGCGCATTGATCGCCGGGCTTTTGCAGATTGTGCCGGCCTTGTCTCCATTAAATTGCCGCCCGCACTGGAAACAATTCTTCATCCGGCATTCCCCGGCTGTGTTAACCTTGCTGATGTGGAAATAAACCGCAAGGAACCGCCGGATGTTCATGAAGATTGCTTCCGTGGAACTGCTATTGATCGCGGTTATCTCAGAATACCTAAAGGCTGCGTCTACCGGTATGATAAAGATCCTGGCTGGATGGGCTTCAGGCATATCAGGGAGCTATAACAATCGCTTTTATTAAATTATAAGAACATTTTTTATCCTAACAAACAATGAAAAGGATATTGCTATTTCTCTCTTTACTTTTAATCTCTATTTCCGCCTGCCAAACCGATAAGGATCCAGAATTGCCGGTGCAGAATAAAGATCTGGAAGCTGAAGATGTTCCTGAAACACCGACTAACAGCAACGAAACAGGTATAACGTCACCGTTTGCGTTTAATGCCGTCGAGGAAGAAATCATCCAGCGCAACAATATCTTTGCATTCAACCTCCTGCGCGAAGTGGAAGCTGACGACATGGATAAGAACATATTGCTCTCCCCGTTCAGCGCAAGTCTCGCTATTGGAATGTTAAATAACGGCGCTGTTGGAAAAACTCAAACAGAAATACAGCAAGCGCTCGGATATGCCAATATTTCGATCGATGAATTAAACAGTCTATATTGTAAAACTGACAGTTTAATGACGACAGGCGACAAATCGGTGGCTTTTGAAACGGCTAACTCCATCTGGGCAGACATCCATCTTCCGTTGCTGCCTTTATTCAAAGAAACTAACTCCACGTTCTTCAATGCTGAAGTTCGGAATGTGGATATGCAAGTTCCGAAAACGGCTGACACAATCAATCAATGGTGCGCGGGTAAAACGCATGACAGAATCAAAAAAATAGTTGAGGAAAATGACATACGCAATGCAGCAATGCTTCTGACTAATGCTCTTTACTTCAAAGGGGCGTGGACATACCGTTTTGACGAGGGAAAGACACAAAACAAATCCTTCCACAATGCTGACCGCTCTTTTTCCGTCGTGCCGATGATGCAAATGGAATTAACGTGTTCATACGCCGAAAAAGATAATTATCAGGCCGTGGAAATCCCTTATGGCAATGGGACATTCAGTATGCTCATAGTTCTACCTGATGAAGGCGTTGAAATTTCATCTCTTGTGAGAAATATGAATGCTGAAAGCTGGAAGGATTTACAGGCGGAACTTCATAGCGCTGCGGTAAACCTCAATATGCCGCGTTTTAAGGTTGAATATCAGCGGAAGATGAATGACGATCTGCAGGCGCTCGGAATGAAAGCCATGTTTTCAGACATGACTGCCGATTTCTCAAAAATAAGCTCCACAGCCTTATCTGTCAGCCTTGTTTTGCAAAAAACATTTATCGAAGTTAATGAAGAAGGTACAGAGGCGGCGGCGGTCACTTCCGTTTCCATGGCGTTTTCTGCAGTAAATGTCCCAGAGACATTGCGCGACTTCATCATCAATCGACCGTTTATTTACTTTATTAAAGAAAAAAAATCAGGCATTATTTTCTTTGCCGGAGCTGTCAAGATGCTCTGAAGATTATTTATTTCGCATATTAAACGCCCTGGGAACTTTCGCGCAGCATGTTCTCAAGGCTTTTTCTTTTTCTGTACAGCCAAATGAACCGCCTGCATGAAAAAAGAAAGAGGCAGCTTCACAGCAACCTCTTTTCAACACACTAAAACATATATTTATGAAAACATCGATTTCCTTGTTTTGGCTGTAAATATCTTTTATTTGAAGTTTTATATCTATATACTGCTCTTTATTTTTTTTATCATTAACGCTGCAAAGTTAAGATGTTTATCCTAACTGACACTTATCAATTCTCATATTTTATTTGGCAATATTTATATTTATAAAAAATGCAACTTGACAGAGCACTGATTTTTAACATCGTTTAAATATCTCTCGCCGCGTCCATGAGCCGCAAAAACGTGTTATGCTCCTTCCTGCAATCGGCGTGCAGGTGTGAAATTTGATAAAGTCACTATTTTGTGGAATTGAGAAAAAAATGAGCGGGATGAATTGTGATCTCCCGCTCATTCTTGTCAGTTTAGTCGCATTTGACTGTCTGACGTAGAAATACAGTCCCGCTTTTGCGGGTATATACAGGTTGTTTTAGAATGTGACGCTTAAATCAACTCCGAATTGAAGCGGCTTGCCTTTCTGTATGAACGGTTTACCGAATGATTCGAAATAAAATGCCGAATAGCGGCTGTCTGTTATGTTGCGACCCCATAAATCAAGGCGGAAGGGGCCTTTGACGGCGCCTATCTTCGCGTTGAGCTGAACATGGAAGGGTTGCTCAATGTCGTTTTGCTCCGTCCAGTATATTTTGCCCGTCCCACCAAGCTGAGCAGAGGCAATGAAGCGATCAGCCCACAGTCGACGGAGGTTTTTGCTGTACTGCAAGCCGAGGCTGGCAGTATGATGAGGTATATACGGTATATACTTGCCCTTGCAGTCCGTTGAAATGACTTGACCGCCTTCCTTGCGCTCCAGCTGATAATCCATAAAGGTTGCATGCGTGTAGCCGTAGTTAATATCGGCTGTGAAGCTTTCGGAAAGGATGCTGCGGAGCGTGGCTTCCAATCCATAGCTTGAAGCGCGGCCTGCGTTCGTCAGGATGCGACCGTTACCGCTGGAAACGAACTTCGTCAGCTGCATGTTGCGAACATCCATGTAGAAAACCGTCAACTCTCCCCAGAGAGACTGTTTAACGAGTTCACTGCGCAGCCCAAGCTCGTAGTTCCAACTTTCTTCAGGCTTATAGGCAGTAACCTTGTCGATTGGCTCCGGCTCAACTGCCATAGCCGGGGCAAATTGCTTCATCAGCTCGTACTGCATCTGGGTTTGCATCAAATCGGCAGACATCTGGACATTATAACCGCCTGCTTTATAGCCTTTGGATACGGCTGCATAAGCAAATGTTTCGGAATCGAAAGCATACTTCACGGATGCCTTTGGAAGCAGTTGGAGGAAGGACTGCGATACGCTTGCGTCCATTGAAGTCGGTTTAAGGCCGGGAATGGCCATCGGGGGCATCGCCGGATTCATACTCATGCCTAAATTCATCATCGCTGTGGATTTATAATCCATCTGTTGCTTCTCATAATCAAGGCGCAGGCCGGCTGTAAGCGATAATCCGTCAACAAACAGGTTGTTGCAGGTCGATTGATGAAACAGGGCGACGCCCCACGTCGGCGTGTGGAAATTTCCCGGTATGAAAACACGCTCGTCCATCACTTGTATCAATGGCATCTTTGGATTTGCCGCCTTGAGGTCATCGAATACTTTTTGAAGTATATCTTTTACGCCATCTTCGCGGAATGTGACAGGACCATCAGTATAAGCGTCATTATGAAAGCCGTACAGGCCGAACGACCATTGATAATTGCTCCGACTACGGCTCTTTATGGCAATTTCCTCACTTATGGAGTTCTGACGCTGGAGCTGGTTGAGAGTAAACACTCTGCGGGGGGAGAAATCCTGGTCCATCTTCATGTCATCATCGAAATGCTGGTAGCCGGTTGTGCTCGTCAGAGAAAAATACGGGGTTAAATATTCCAAAAGCAGGCTGTTGGTCAGCGTTTTCCGGGCGTAAGTCGACGTGTCGCTCATGTTCACGTCGTCAATCGCGCCGGTTTCACTGTTGTAAAAGCCATAAGGGAATCCGCCCTGTGAAGTTTTCTCCGACGATAGCGTATATGCCGCCCGAAAGCGTGAATTTATCCGCCAGTCCAGCTTGATGTTGCCTCCAAAGGTTTCTTCGCCGTCTGCTTTCTTGCCGCTGAAAATATTAGTGAAAAATCCGTCCTGACGATTATAATATCCGCCGACTGAAATGCCTAATTTCTCGCCTGCCTTGACGTAGTACGAGGCTTTGCCTTTATATGTGCCGTAGTTGCCGGCAGTGACGCTTGCACGGCCTCCCTGATACTCAAATGGCGAGAGGGTATGGATATTAACAATTCCACCCATCGCATTCCGACCGTAAAGCGTGCCTTGAGGGCCGCGTAAAACCTCAATGCGCTGTATGTCTGTCAATTCAAAGTCAAAAGTACTCTTGTCAAGGTATGGAACATTGTCAACATAGAGGCCAATCGACTGTCCACTGCTGCGGGCGCCGATTCCACGTATATAAATGGCGGATGTGAGCTTCGCTCCGTAGTCTGGAATGTATAAATTCGGAACCAGCGAACTCAAATCGTTCAATGATTCAATTCGGCGCTCGCTCACCATCTGCGGCGAAATAATTGACACTGCCGAAGGAAGACGGCGCAAATCGTTTGTCTCTTTAGCCGATGATGTGACCACCAGCTCGTTTAAACTGTAAACTCTCACCGTATCGACCGGTTCTGCCTCAAGCGTCTGGGAACAAAACGCCAAGCCTAAAATAATTGCGTATAATCCTTTCATTCTTATAATATTAAATATTTGCCTGCAAAGGAAATCCAATCTTTTTTATATGTCAATCACTATATGTAGTGAATTTTCTGATATTCAAACGGTTTCTTCGCCCTCATCGCCGTTGCTTTCTCAACAGCGAACGTTTTCAGTTTTTGCATGGCCCTGCTCTGCTTGACTTTATTCATGCTGATTACTCTCCTGAAATACGCATGACGACTTTTAACGTGTTAAATTTCTTCCTGCGGACTGCATGACTGTTTTTAACGTGTTAATTTTTCTTCTGCGATTTGCATGACTGTTTTTAACGTATTTGTTTTCTTCCTGCAATCTGCATGATAGTTTTTAACGTGTTGTTTTTTCTCCTGCAATTTGCATGATGATTTTTAACGTGTTAGTTTTCTTCCTGTAATCTGCATGGCGGTTTTTAACGTGTTGTTTTTTTTACTGCAACTTGCACGACTGTTTTTAACGTGTTTATTTTTCTCATGCAATCAGTGTTGGTTAATTAAACATGTAAATAATCGTCAGGCGAATTTTTATTTGCGAAATATATGCGAATAAAAGGCTGCTGAAATTTGCATTAATGAAACGGAGGCGGGTGAACCGAGGCTGTGAATTGCAGGTGTTTTTTAGATGCGTATGCTTCGCAGATGTGCCGGACAAACGGCCAAAAAGCCTGTTTGAAAGCGAGATGTACGGGGACGGGCGACGGCTGTGCGAATCTGGCGGAGGGATGCAGGGAGGGGGCGGGAATCGAATGGGTTGTTTTTCCTTGATTCTAATTATCTTTGCGGGCATAATAATATTTATGGTATGAACAAGATGAACTTTGTAGAAGAATTACAGTGGAGAGGCATGATTCATGACATCATGCCGGGAACGGACGAGTTGTTGCAGCGGGAAATGGTGTCGGCTTATATCGGATTTGATCCGACGGCGGATTCATTGCATATCGGGCATCTTGTAAGCGTTATGATTCTGAAACATTTCCAGCGGGCGGGACATAGACCGATTGTGCTGGTCGGAGGGGCTACGGGGATGATTGGCGACCCGTCTATGAAGTCAGCTGAACGAAATTTGCTGGATGAGGAAACGTTGAGAAACTATCAGGAATGTATCCGCAGGCAATTGGAACGGTTCCTGGATTTCGATCCGGCGAAGCCTAACGCTGCAAAGCTTGTGAATAACTACGACTGGATGCGGGGATATTCTTTCCTTGATTTTATTCGGGATATAGGCAAGCATATAACGGTTAACTACATGATGGCGAAAGATTCGGTGAAAAAGCGCCTGAGCAGCGATTCTAATGTTGGGATGTCGTTCACGGAGTTCTCTTATCAACTGTTGCAAGGCTTCGACTTCCTGCATTTATACCGTTCAGAAGGGTGTAGATTGCAGATGGGAGGATCAGACCAGTGGGGAAACATTACAACTGGCACGGAGCTGATTCGGCGCGTCGAAGGCGGCGAAGCTTTTGCTCTCGTCTGTCCGCTGATAACAAAAGCCGACGGAACAAAGTTCGGGAAGACCGAATCGGGAAATGTTTGGCTTGACAGACGTTACACGTCGCCGTACAGGTTCTATCAGTTCTGGTTGAACGTCAGCGACGAGGATGCAGCTCGCTATATAAAGATTTTTACGTCTCTAACGCAGGAGGAGGTGGCAGCTTTAACGGATGAACAGGCTGCTGCACCGCATTTGCGCCCGTTGCAAAAGCGTTTGGCTAAGGAAATAACGACGATGGTTCATTCTGCCGAGGATTATGAGCTGGCGGTCGAGGCATCAAACATTTTGTTCGGTGATTCGACGTCGGAGACGTTGCGCAAGCTGGATGAAGATACTTTATTGTCTGTTTTCGACGGCGTGCCGCGGTTTGACGTTTCCCGTTCGGACATCGAGGCCGGCGTCAGGGCAATAGAACTGTTGACTGACCGTGCGCAGGTATTCCCGTCAAAAGGAGAGATGCGAAAGCTTGTGCAGAGTGGCGGTGTGAGTATTAACAAGGAAAAACTTGCGGATGCAGATACAGTGATCGATTCCTCTAAGTTGCTTAACGACAAGTATATACTGGTGCAAAGAGGGAAAAAGAATTATTTCCTGCTGATCGTTCGGGGAGGCGGCGAGCAGTAAAAAAATCCAGGAATATTTGCACGGAAAAAAAATATGTCTTTTCTTTGCAGACAAGTTCATGATTTTTTGTTTTTTAATGATTGTCTCATGGTGTAATGGTAGCACAACAGGTTTTGGTTCTGTTTGCCCAGGTTCGAATCCTGGTGAGACAACAAAAAAGACCTTAAAGAAAATACAATGTGATATGAATCATTCAATCATGATAAATATAATGAACAAAATACTTTCACTTCAGATAATAGCGGCAGTTGTTCTGTCGCTAACATTTGTTGCATGCTCCTCAACAGAGGATCGTTATGTGGTTGTATTGTCAATGGACGGATTCAGGACGGAATATTTGTCGCGGGCGAATACGCCGGTGCTTGATTCGCTGTCAAAAGTGGGCGTGAAGGCTGCTTTTCGTCCTTGCTTTCCCAGTTTGACCTTCCCGAACCATTATGCGATGGCAACAGGTTTACATCCTGATCATCACGGCTTAATCAGCAACTTTTTCTATGCTGAAGACTTAAAACGGACGTACAGGCTTGGGGATAACGAGGCGGTTACAAACCCGGACTTTTATGGAGGCGAACCAATATGGAATACGGCGGAAAAACAGGGCGTGCGCTCGGCTTCATTCTTCTGGGTGGGCAGCGAGGCGTGCATACAGGGTTTGCAGCCGTCGATCTGCAAGGTGTATGACAAGTCTGTGCCTTATATGAATAGGGCGGACTCAGTCGTTGCCTGGCTTAATTTACCAAAGGATATAAGGCCGCATTTGATCATGTGGTACATGGAAGAACCTGATGCAACGGGACATTCGGATACGCCGGACTCGGCTTCGGTTGTTAAAGTTATTGAAGGACTGGACAGGGTGCTGGCGCATTTCTTTGAAGAAGCCCGCAAGCTGGAGCATTTCGACAAGATTGATTTTATAATCGTTTCCGATCATGGCATGGCAACTTATTTGCCGGAGAATTATGTGAATCTGAATGATTATCTCCCTCGTGACAGTTTTGAATACATATTTGATGGTGTTCCTGCATTATTATATCCTAAAACGAAGACCTACACGGAGCAGGCGCTCTCCATACTGCAAAATGTTCCTCGCGTTAAGGTTTACAGGAAAGAAAACTTGCCAGAACGTTACGTTTATGGCAAAAACCCGCGAATCGGGGATATTGTTGTCGTTCCGGCTGTAGGCACCTATGTGCAGTTCAGGGAAGAATCCCGGCCGCGACTTGGGGGGACGCATGGGTATGATAATTTTGTTCCGGAGATGGAGGCGATATTCTATGCTGCAGGTCCGTCGTTTAAGCGCGGAGTTGAGCTGCCTGTTATGGCTAATGTTAACCTGTATCTCATTGTGTCGAAAATTTTAAAGCTTATTCCTGCTCCAAATGATGGGGAGGAGGAGATAGTACAGAATTTGTTAAAGAAAGAGCGATAAGAACTTGAAAAAAAAGCAGATATGTTTTATTTAATCGTTACAATAATTATATTTGCGACAATTTAGACCGATGAACAAACAACGAGCTTTGTTATAAGGTAAGTTTAATCTATTTAAAAATTATATTTATGTCAAGCATTTCTAGAAGGTCATTTCTTCAAAAAAGTTCAGCTGCCCTTGCAGCTTTTACAATTGTCCCAAATTCGATTTTAGGGAAAAGTCATGGATTTATAGCTCCGTCCGACAAGCTGAATATTGCAGCCGTAGGTATAGGAGGAATGGGAAACGCTAATATTCGCGCTGTTGAAAAAACTGAAAACATTGTAGCGCTTTGCGATGTGGATTGGAAGTATGCAAAAGGCGTAATGGACAGATTTCCGCAGGCTAAGAAGTATAAAGACTATCGTAAAATGTACGAAGAGATGGGCAAAAGTATTGATGCCGTAATTGTTGCCACTGCTGACCATACGCACTGTATTATTGCTGCTGAGGCAATGACATTGGGCAAACATGTCTATGTACAAAAGCCGCTCACTCACTCGGTTTACGAATCCAGACTGCTCACTAAACTTGCTGCTAAACACAATTTGGCTACGCAAATGGGTAATCAGGGATCGTCCGGCGAAGGTGTAGATTTGATGTGTGAATGGATATGGAATGGAGAAATCGGTGAGATCCGCAAAGTTGAAGCGGCTACCGATCGTCCTATCTGGCCACAAGGCTTGGAAACTCCTTCTAAAATAGAGAAAATCCCCGCAACACTGGATTGGGATTTGTTCACAGGCCCGGCTAAGGTCAGGAATTACAATCCTATTTATCATCCTTGGAACTGGCGCGGCTGGTGGGATTATGGAACTGGCGCATTGGGCGATATGGCTTGCCATATTTTGCATCCGGCGTTCAAAGCCCTCAAACTAGGCTATCCAATTAAGGCTGAAGGTTCATCCACTCTCTTGCTTAACGATTGTGCCCCGCAGGCTCAGCACGTTAAATTAACATACCCTGCTCGCGAAAATTTGGCGAAGGTTGCATTTCCCGAAGTGGAAATCCATTGGTATGATGGAGGTATGATGCCTGATCGACCGACTGGATTCCCGCAGAATAAGCAATTGATGGGATCGGGTGGAGGTTTGACTATCTTCCATGGTACAAAAGATACATTGATTTGTGGTTGCTACGGTGCGAATCCTTGGTTACTTTCCGGTCGTGTGCCAAATGTTCCGAAAACACAACGTCGCGTAACCGGCAGTCATGAAATGGATTGGGTGCGTGCTTGCAAAGAGAGTGCATCTAGCCGGGTGAAGACCAAATCTGACTTCTCGGAGGCTGGGCCGTTCAATGAAATGGTTGTAATGGGTGTACTCGCCGTGCGTTTGCAAACGTTGAACAAGGTTCTTGAATGGGATGGCGAAAAGATGCAGTTCACTAATATTGGTGACAACGAAGAAATTAAAATAGTCACTTCCGACGGCTTCACCATCAAAGACGGTCATCCTTCTTTCAATAAGAAATTCACAGAACCGATCAATGCGAAAGCCTTCGCTTCTGAACTCATTAAACATAACTATCGTGCAGGATGGTTGTTGCCTGCGATGCCGTAATTTCTCATAATACTAATAAAGAAGGATACAGAATATGAAGAAATTATTATTTCTAGCATGTGTAATTACTCTCCTCTTATCTGCTTGCAGCGGCAAAAAAGCAGCTGACCAACAGCAACAATCTGCTGAAGAAGTGACCAAGGTCGATGAGGGATGGATAACTATTTTCGATGGTAAATCTCTTGACGGCTGGAGAGGCTATAATCGTCCGGATTTGCCTGCTGCTTGGATTATTGAAAATGGAACGCTTAGAATACAAGGATCGGGAGCAGGGGAAGCTGGTGCGTCTAATGGTGGTGATGTTATTTACGACAAGAAGTTTAAAAACTTTGAACTCGAATTGGAATGGAAAGTTGCGAAAGGCTCAAACTCCGGTATATTCTACTTAGCGCAGGAGGTTCCAGACGAACCAATATATATTTCCGCTCCTGAATATCAAGTGCTAGACAATGCGAATCATCCTGACGCCCTGTTGGGTGAAAACGGAAATAGACAGTCTGCTTCACTATACGATATGATTCCTGCAAAGCCGCAAAACTCCAAACCGTTCGGCGAATGGAATAAAGCTAGAATCCTTTCTTTTAAGGGGACAGTCGTTCATTATCAGAATGATGAAAAAGTGCTTGAATACCATTTGTGGACGCCTCAATGGAAAGAGTTGCTGGATAAAAGCAAATTCAATAAGGAGGATTGGCCTAAAGCTTACGATTTATTGTTAAACTGTGGAGGTGAAAACCATGAAGGTTATATTGGATTGCAAGACCATGGAGATGATGTATGGTTCCGTAATATACGAGTAAAGATTCTCGAATAATTTTTGTGCATATTTAAATTTATTAATTGGTTAGTTTTTTAATTTTAAAGAAAGGCGGATATATTTTATCCGTCTTTCTTTTTTAGCGCGGCGTGCATAGTTCATAGCGGCTAACAGGTGCAAATCCTGAATGGAGGTCAGAACGCCAACCATATAGATGAAGGCAAGCGTGTTGCTCGTGAGGGCAAATTTGAAGGATGTTTTTCCCTGAAAAAGTTGCCTCTTTTTAGGTGTTAACTTTTTCAGGGAAAGGCCCTATCCTTCTTTCTGATTCTCCATGTCTTTAATCTTGCGGAAGAGATCGGAGGCGAAGACAAAGTCGTTAAGCGCTTGATTGTTGGATGTTATAACCTCAAATTTGTTTCCCTGCCATTCAAGAACGCCTTCCTTGATAAAAGCAATTGTTTCGCCTATATTGATGACGGAGTTCATATCGTGAGTATTTATAACCGTCGTCATCCGATAATCTTTCGTGATATCGTGAATAAGCTCGTCTATAAGCAGAGACGTTTTGGGATCGAGGCCGGAATTAGGCTCGTCGCAAAAAAGATATTTCGGATTAAGCGCAATAGCCCTTGCAATGCCGGCTCGCTTCATCATTCCTCCGCTTATTTCAGAAGGATAAAGATGCTCGGAGTTCAGCAGATTAACTCGTTCGAGGCAGAACATCGCACGCTTCTTACGGTCGCGATATGAATCTCTCGAAATCATATCAAGGGGAAACATCACGTTCTCCAGCACCGTCATGCTGTCGAATAACGCCGACCCCTGAAAGAGCATCCCCATTTCTTTCCGCAGTTTGTCCAGCTCATGCTTGCGCAGATGAAGTATGCCTGCGTCGTCGTACATAATGTCGCCGGAATCCGGACGGAGAAGGCCGATGATACATTTGAGAAGCACAGTCTTGCCGGAGCCGCTTTGCCCAATGATGAGATTGGTCTTGCCCGTCTCGAAAACGGCGCTGATATTGTTCAGCACAGTCCTGCCGTCAAAAGTCTTGCGTATGTTTCTTATTTCAATCATCGTTCAATCTACTTATGTGAGCAATATGTGAGTAAGGATTACGTCGGCCATGAGAATCAGTATGCTGCTCATAACAACCGCATTCGTACTGGCCTTCCCGACGTCGAGTGCGCCGCCCTTAACGTTGTAGCCGAAATATGAAGCTACGGACGCAATAATGAAAGCATACACCAAAGCCTTGATAACCGAGTAGGCAATATAATAGGAGTTGAAATAAAACTGCAATCCATATATAAATGAGGACGGCGTCATGCCGTTAATATCCGCATAGCTCGCTCCAATACCTCCGATAATGCCCGTAAACATACTGAACACCACCAGCACGGGGATGAAAAGCATCAGCCCGACGATTTTCGGCAAGATGAGAAAATTCGCCGAGTTAACACCCATAATCTCCATAGCATCTATCTGCTCCGTCACTCGCATCGTCCCAATTTCCGATGCAATATTGCTGCCTACTTTTCCCGCAAGGATTAGGCACATAATCGACGATGAAAACTCCAGAAGAATTATTTCGCGAGTAGTATAACCAATTGTGAATTTAGGAATAAGAGGAGAACTGATATTCAGCGAAATCTGTATCGCTATAACCGTACCAATGAAGATTGAAATTATGACGACTATCCCAAGCGAATCCGCCCCCAATTTGTAGATTTCCCTCATAAGCTGTCTGAAAAACATCCCCCAGCGGGTCGGCGCCGTAAACGTTTTGCCCATCAACAACGTATATTCTCCCAATATGTGTAAAGAACTTTTCATTATCTATTTATTGATTTTGTTCATGCAAATATACGATTAATTCGGCTTGACCCCCAAAACGAGTTTTCAGTTTCCAACTAGCGGCTTTCCTCCATTTAATACGCACAGACTGATTACCGACAACTGAAAACTGAAAACCAAAACCAAACGCTTTCAGCATCAAACACTGATGACTGAAAACCTAAACAGACTGCTAAATCAATCAACCACGATTGTCCGCTTCAATACATTCGTCTCCGCATCAGTATTAATAAGGATGTCGAACGAACCCGGCTCAACAACGAAGCGAAGATCCCTGTCCCACAAACCAAAGCTACGATAGGGAAGCAACAGCTCAACCTCGCGACTTTCTCCAGGAGATAGCGTCACACGCTTAAACGCCTTCAACTCCTTGTTCGGACGAGCTACCGACGCATACTCGTCATGCAAGTACAGCTGAACAACCGCATCCCCTTTCCGCTCACCGGTATTCCTAACCGTGACGCGCACCTTAGTGTCGCCGTTGCGATTAACCTTCTCAGGCGCAACAAGATTGGAATACTCGAAAGTCGTATAACTCAAGCCGTAGCCGAACGGAAACAGCGGACGCCCATCATCGTCCAAATAGCCATAGCCGCGACCAGACGGTTTGATGTAATAATACAGCGGCAACTGACCGGAATGACGCGCCCAGCTCACAGGCAAACGACCGCCGGGATTATTATCGCCAAACAACGTCTCAGCTATCGCAACACCTCCACGCTCGCCCGGATACCAGGCCTCCAGAATAGCGTCAACCTTGTTCGCCCAATTCCTCACATCTATTATTGAACCGTTCTGGAGAACGACGATCGTCTTCGCACCAGAGCGGCTGATTTCGTCAATCATCGCCTCCTGATCCAGCTCAAACGTCTTCCCCTCGCTTCCGGCATCAACAATATTCGCGTGCGACAAACTTTCCGCAACCTTCATCGTCCGCTTCGGAAGAGACAGCAGACTGCGATCCTCGCCCTCGCCCTCCTGAATCGCAGCGAAGAAAATAACCACGTCGCAGCTTGCAGCAACATCGCCGGCTCCATCCTGACCCTCGTGCAAAATAACCTCCGCACGTCCGGCAAGGCGCTTGCGCAAGCCATCGTAAGGAGTAACCATATCACGCAGGAACTCACCCTTAAGGCCGCCGCTCGGACCGGAATAATCACCCGTACTAACCTTGTTAGCTGCCGGACCAAAGACACCTATACGCTTGACAGCCTTGTCAGACAGAGGCAGAACACCATTCCTGTTTTGCAGCAAAGTCATAACCTTGCGGGCAGCCTCCAGAGCCAAATCTTTATGCGCCTTGCAATTAACCGTGCGCTCCGCCTCCTTAACGTCAACATACGGATTCTCAAACAGACCCAGCTCAAACTTCACACGCAAAACGCGGCGAACAGAAGCATCAACAGCCGCCTCCGACACCCTGCCTGACTTAACCAGCTCAAGCAAGTGAGAATATGAAGCCAGCTCGCCGAAACCAAGACCAACGTCCATCCCCGCATCAAAGCACTGCGCCTGGGCATCCTCATGAGAAACCGCAACCTTATGCGCACCATATACGCCAGGCATACCGCTATAATCCGAAACAACGAAACCCCTGAAGCCCCATTCGCCTCGCAATATATCCGTCAACAGACGCTTATTGCTCGAACACGGCACACCATCAATGGAATTATATGCAGCCATAATCGAACGGGCGCCACCCTCCTCAATGCAAGCCCGGAACGGCTCCAGGAAAACCTCACGCAATGTGCGCCACGACAATCCGGACGCAAAGGAATCATGACCACCGTCGCCGTAGTTGTCAACGTAATGCTTGGGGCTGGCAACAACCCCGTTCTCTTCCAAAGCCTTCGTCCAAGCTACTCCCATCCGAGCGTTAAGGTGCGGATCCTCGCCATAACCCTCTTCCGTACGCCCCCAGCGAGGGTCGCGGGAAATATTGATAACAGGAGCAAAAACCTGTCGCACTCCGGCCGCACGGGTCTCCCGCGCCACCGCCTGACCAACGGCATAGTAAAACTCATCGTCAAACGATGCAGCCATCGAAATACTCTGAGGGAAGCAGGTCGTCATCCCCCACTGCGCACCATGGAGCGCCTCGCCATTCTGAAGCACAGGAATGCCCAGACGGCTCGCCGCAATCGCTTTCCTTGTATCCTCATTAACAGCCTCGGCGCAAGCCGCAGTCGAAGCCGGACCAGCCGCAGTATTGTGCAGGAAATGGGCGATATTGCGGAAGTGACCAACCTCCCACTTACGACTGTCATACTCGTGAAGGAACGTTAACTGGCTCTGCAGCTGGTTTACTTTCTCCTCAAGCGTCATCTGGCTCAGCAAACTCTCGACGCGCCTTTCAACCGGAACTCTCGGATCCTTATACTCATCCACTGTCTGAGCGCCGGCGCTACAAAGCAAGGACGCACCAACAGCAACAGCAGAAAAAAACAACAAACGATCTATTTGTTTCATCTTAATTATACATTATATTATTATACCAACTCCAAAATATTGCGAAAACAAATTCGCCCCGCAAAAATAACCGAAAAGAATATCCCCGCCTCTTCTTTCAAAAAAAAACCACCCCGCATACAAAAAAATCCACCCACATATCCAACCGCCTGAACATAACCATTCCTCCAATCCAACACAAATACGCACAATCATCTACAAAATCACGCAGAAAAACCCCCATCAGCGCCCAGCCGCAACTCCCAGCGCAACCAAAACAATCTCCAACAAGAATCAGAAAAAAAAGACAGTCCTGCTTAAAAACAGCCGATACGTATCGGCATAACATCCGACCCGTATCGGCAAAAATACCGACACGTACCGGAAAATATGCCGATACGTATCGGCGCAATATCCGGAACATATCGGATTTTTTCAAACCAGGCATCCCGATTTATACAAATCCATATTCGGAACTGTACAAATACAGAGGAAAAACAGCCGACATGCCGATGCAAAATGTTTATCCCGTCCTGGCCGAGATTGGAACGCAAGCATCTTGAAAAAAAACAAGCCGGCGCAGAAATTTTTCAACAAAGCAGGCAGGGCAATCCACGTCAGCTTCCCACCTCCGCAACCTCCATTCCACAGCCAGGGCGGCAAGCCTGCAAACCGCTTCAGCAAAGGCCGAAGAGCCAGCGGCAACAGCAGCATGGGCGGCCGGGGCAATGGGCCAGCGGAGGCCGGCAAGGCAAAAAAAAATATCTCCGGAAAGTTTTTTTTCTCTAAATTTGTTTGGAATTAAAAATAATGCCTATATTTGCACACCCCAAGAGCTTAAATAAATGACATTAAACAAAGAAGGAATTTAAAGATTCAATATTTTTTGAAGTTTCATAAAGAACTGTTCCGTCCCGCAAAGGGCTCTGTAAGATTAGGGGGAAAATCTTTTGAGCTTGGGGCGGAACTTTTTTTTTGTCCTGATGCAAACCTGTCCATCCTGAAGGAACACCATTATTATAATAATCTATAAGCCGAAGTGAAAAGATACATCTATATTATCCTCTTAATCATCGCCCTTCAACCAG
Organism: Tannerellaceae bacterium; assembly: GCA_031257015.1. Lineage (GTDB taxonomy): Bacteria > Bacteroidota > Bacteroidia > Bacteroidales > Tannerellaceae > DFXE01. The sequence goes on along the minus strand of JAIRPK010000063.1, from coordinate 6,704 downwards.
TCGAAGCGCAACGGATGTTTTATGTATCTGCATCAGGAAGCGATGATGCCGACGGAAGCCTGCACAATCCTTTCCGCACCGTCGAAAGGGCGCAAAGCGAGGCGCGGCAGGCTGATGGCGAAGCAGTTATCTTCCTCCGCGAAGGAACCTATCGGCTTACGGCGCCGCTGGTGTTTACATCTGCCGACGGGAACGCGAAAAAAACGCTTACTGTCCGCTCTTATCCCGGAGAGCTGGCGACGCTGGCCGGAAGCGCAGTCCTCGAACGGCTGCAATGGCTGCCGCATGGCAAAAACATATTGAAAGCGCGTGTGGAGAGCGTTTCGACGATGGACGTACTGCTTGTCAACGGCGAGATGCGACATCAGGCACGCTACCCGAACTATGATGCCGGGGCGATTCGCTTCAATGGGACGGCGGCCGAAGCAACGGCGGCGGAGAGAATAAAAAAGTGGAAAAATCCGGCCGGCGGCTATCTTCATGCAATGCACGTGCGCGACTGGGGCGATTTCCATTATCGCATCACGGGGAAGGACAGCAAGGGCGCCCTGATGCTGGAAGGCGGGTGGCAGAACAATCGTCCTTACGGCATCGACGACAACAACCGCATGGTGGAAAATATCTTCGAGGAGCTGGATGCGCCGGGCGAGTGGTTTTTCGATGCGACGGCGCACACATTATATTATTACCCTTTGGCCGGCGAAGATGTACAGGCGGCTGTCTTTGAAGCGCCGCAGATGAAATCTCTCGTGGAAATGCGCGGAGAGCCGGGGCGCAGGGTGAGGAACATTATGCTCGAAAATATCAATCTGACGCAAACGCTGCGTTCGTTTATGGAGGACTATGAGCCGCTTCTGCGCTCCGACTGGACGATACATCGCGGCGCAGCGGTCTTTTTCGAGCAGGCAGAGGCTTGCGGACTGCGAAACTGCAATCTTTACAACCTTGGGGGCAATGCCGTTTTTTTTAGCAATTATAATCGTGATTGCGAAGTTGCAGGCTCGCACTTCTTCAACATAGGGGCTAGCGCTATCTGCTTCGTCGGCGACAAGAATGCGGTTCGTTCGCCGAGTTTTAACTACCATGACTTCGTTCCCAGCGAACAAATCGACCGGGCGCCTGGCCCAAAGACGGATAATTATCCTGCCGACTGCTGCGTCCGCGACAACCTGATTCACAGGATTGGACTGTTCGAGAAGCAAATAACCGGCATTGAGCTGTCAATGTGCAAGTCAATAACGATCAGTCATAACACCATATATGATACGCCGCGTGCGGGCATTAACATAAGCGAAGGCGCATGGGGAGGCCATATCCTTGAGCACAACGATGTGTTCAATACGGTACGCGAGACCGGCGACCATGGCTCCTTTAACTCCTGGGGACGCGACCGCTTCTGGCATCCGGTACGCAAAACGCTTGATTCTCTCCTGACGACTGAGCATAAAGACCTCGTGCTGATGGATGCCTGCAAGACGACCGTTATCCGCAACAACCGCTTCCGCTGTGACCGCGGATGGGATATTGACCTGGACGATGGCAGCAGCAATTATCACATCTGCAACAACCTTTGCCTCAACGGCGGGTTGAAGCTTCGCGAAGGGTATTACCGCGTGGTTGAGAATAACATACTTATTAATAATACTTTTTATCGTCATGCGTGGCTGCGCGGTAACGGCGGCGTTTTTACCCGCAACATCGTTATGCTGCCATACGAACGCCCGTCGGGAAATGATACGCAAGGAGCGCTTGTTGATTACAACATTTTTACCGACAGCGCATCCTTCCGCATAGCCCGCCAGTATGGTACGGACGAACATTCCGCCGTCACGGAAGTGGAATTTGTCGATCCTGCATCCGGAGACTTTCGCATATCGGATAAATCGGATGCTGCCTTTAGGCTGGGTTTCCAGAACTTCGATATGAACAAATTCGGCGTCGTTTCTCCACGGCTGAAGGCTATTGCGGAAAAGCCCGTGATGCCCGTTCCCGTATTCAGTTCCGCCAATACGGAGGCAGAGGTGCTCAATTGGGACGGCATCCGGATCAAGAATCTCGAAAGTCTCGGCGAACGCTCGGCAACGGGGATGGATTCGGAGAGAGGAGTATATGTCGTTTCTGTCGCCGCTTACGGAACCTATCTGCGCGATTATTTACAATCGAATGATGTTATCCTCGGCTTAGGCGGCAAGATTGTCAATAACCTCAAAGATCTGTACAAAGCGCTTGCGGATGCCGATTGGAAAAAGCCGCTGGCAGTGGTAATCTTTCGGGATCAAAAGGAAAACACAGTCGTTATCCCCGCCGGCTGTATCGTAAAAAATATCAGATAAAGCACTCGTGCTTATACATTAATATATTAGTAGAAAATCAAACACATGAGAACCCAAAGACACATCCTTTTTGCCTTACTTCTGGTCATGGCAATTTCCCTACCCATCAGCGCCGACATCAAACTTCCTGCAATAATCAGCGACAATATGGTCTTGCAGCAGCAAACGCAGGTAGCCGTATGGGGCTGGACAAAGCCCAAATCGTCCGTAAGCGTAACAACTTCATGGAACGGGAAAAGCCAATCCGCACAAAGCGACGCCAACGGATTCTGGAAAGTTAAACTCCAAACTCCCGCCGCCGGCTTCACGCCTTACACGATAACAATCGCTTCCGCCGGCAGGAGCCGCACGCTGAAAAATGTCCTCATAGGCGAAGTCTGGCTCTGCTCCGGACAGTCCAATATGGAAATGCCAATGAAGGGCTACCTGATGCAGCCGATAGAAAACGGTCCGGATGACATTCTTAATTCTTCCAATGCAGCCATACGTTGCTTCACTGTCACAAGGGCATCAAAGAGTATGCCTCAGGAAGACTGCGCGGGCGCATGGGAAATTGCCGGTCCGCAAACTACGCCGAATTTTACTGCCACTGGATACTATTTCGCTCGCCTTATAAACAAGGTCGTGAATGTACCGGTCGGATTTATAAACACCAGCTGGGGAGGCACGGGGATTCCAACATGGATGCCGCCCGCCGCGCTTAAAGATATTCCCGAAAAACCTGTCGAATTTCCAGCAGATGAAACGAATACGCCTTCGTGGCGACCTACCGCCCTTTACAACGGCATGATACATCCGCTCGTCAACTACTGCATACGTGGCGCTATATGGTATCAGGGGGAAGCCAACAGAGGCGAGCCGGAACTCTATGCAAAAATGTTTGAACGCATGGTGCGCGAGTGGAGAAATGCCTGGAATATCGGCGACTTCCCCTTCTACTACTGCCAAATTGCTCCCTACAAATATGGCGGCGGAGGAAACTCCGGCTTCTTGCGCGAAGCTCAAGCTAAACTCATGACAACAACCCCTAATACCGGCATGGCTGTCCTTACTGATGCCGAAAGCCCCGACTGCATCCATCCGCCTAAAAAGAAAGATGCCGGCGAACGAATGGCTCTATGGGCATTGGCAAAGACTTATGGCATAGACATTCACTATCGTAGTCCTGAAGTAAAATCGGTCGAGACCAATGGACAACTCATGATTATCGAGTTTGAACTTTTCGGCTCTAACTCCGGACTCACCACCAACGGCAAACAGATACTCGGATTCCAGATTGCCGGCGACGATAAACGCTTCACTCAGGCAACAGCAACGCTCCGCAACAACAAGGTTTACATCTTTGCACCAACCGTATCCAAGCCGGTGGCGGCGCGTTATATTTTTGACGACGCATCTCCTTCCGAGATATTTACCGTAGAAGGCAACCTACCTGTATCTTCCTTCCGAACGGACACATGGAAGGATTAATAAAAAAATATCAGTAATATCATTAACATAGAATAAAAAATGGAATACAGAGAAATCGGCAAGACCGGAATGAAGGTCTCCAATATAAGCTTCGGTGCATCCTCGCTAGGCGGCGTTTTCCATTCACTGAATGAAGAAACAGGCATCAAAGCCGTGCACACTGCCGTCGATAATGGCATTAATTTCATCGACGTCTCTCCTTATTACGGACATTTAAAGGCGGAAATCGTACTGGGTAAAGCGCTTAAACAAATCGACCGCTCAAAATATTATCTTTCAACAAAAGTCGGACGATACGGAAAAGACGGCAAAAACTCGTGGGACTATTCTCCACAGAGAGCGAAAGCTAGCATCTATGAAAGTCTCGAACGGCTTAACGTTGATTATATCGACATCATAAATATTCATGACATCGAATTTTCAGACCTTGTGCAAGTCTGCAATGAAACACTGCCTGCCCTGGTTGAACTGAAGAAAGGCGGCATCGTCGGCCATGTCGGAATAACCAACCTCAATCTCCGCCATTTCAAATATGTCATTGACCATGTTGACGGCGGGACGGTCGAAAGCGTACTCTCCTTCTGCCATTACTGTCTTAACGACGACGCCCTGGTCGATTATCTGGACTATTTTGAAGGGCGCAACATCGGAGTCATCAACGCCTCCCCATACTCGATGGGGCTGCTCACAGAGCGCGGCGTTCCCGAATGGCATCCGGCTCCTGCCGCACTCCAGCGTCTTGCTCGCAAAGCCGTCGAATACTGCCGTGCGCAAGGTGTTTCCATCGAACAGATCGCCGTCGGCTTCTCCGTCAGCAATCCGAGAATTGCAACGACACTGTTCAGCACCACTAATCCAGACAATGTCCTCAAAACCATCAGATATGCCGAAACGCCCATCGACGCAACAATACTGAAAGAAATACAGGCCATCTTCGAGCCTGGCTATCGCGACACCTGGGTAAACAGCTAACCGTCATTCTGCATGAAATCCATCCAAATAATATCCGAAGGTCGCGTCGCTGTCATCGAAAAGGAAATGCCACGATGCGGGGATGACGAAATCCTCGTCCGCATTAAATACGTCGGCTTCTGCGGCTCCGACCTCAACACGTTCAAAGGCCTCAACCCAATGGTAACGCTGCCGGTCGTCCCCGGTCATGAAATAGGCGGCATAATCGAAAGCGCCGGCGCAAACGTGCCGGAAGTCTTCCGCGCAGGTCTGAACTGCACCGTCAATCCTTATACCGCCTGCGGACATTGTGCTTCATGCCGCAACAGCCGTCCTAATGCCTGTCGCTACAACAAAACCTTCGGCGTACAGCGCGACGGGGCAATGAGCGAATACATTGCCGTTCCGTGGCAGAAAGTTATTCCCGACGCCGCCATCACCCCTCGCAACTTTGCCCTCGTCGAGCCGATGAGCGTAGGTTTTCATGCCGTCGCCCGTGCAGAAGTAAGCGATTTAGACATAGTTATGGTCATCGGATGCGGAATGATTGGCGTAGGAGCAGTTGTCCGCTCGGCCATTCGGGGCGCTCGCGTTATCGCCGTCGATGTTGACGACGAAAAGCTTGCATTGGCACGAACGCTCGGTGCGGCATATACAATAAACTCACGCACCGAAAATGTCCACGAACGTCTGCAAGCTATCACTGCTGATGCCGGTCCCGACGTCGTTATCGAAGCCGTAGGCGCACCGCCGACCTATCGCATGGCCATCGACGAGGTGGCTTTCACCGGGCGCGTTGTCTGCATCGGCTATGCAAAAACAGAGATCGCCTTTGAAACAAAATACTTTGTCATGAAGGAGATGGACATACGCGGCTCGCGCAACGCCATGCCCGAAGATTTTCGCGCCGTCATGGAGTATCTCAAACGAGGCACATGCCCTGTCGAGGCGCTCATCAGCGGCGTATATCAGCCGGAAGAGGCACAGGAGGCCCTTGAAAAATGGGCTGAAAATCCGGGAAAGGTATTCCGAATATTGATCGAGTTCTAACAGCATTGGGGAATGTCTGAAAAATCTTTTTACAGTGTTATGCCACGTCAGCGAAATGCTTGTTTTCTGGTCTGAACTGCGATTTCGTTTTCCGCGCAACCCTCGAAAAAATTAATTTCCGGAACTCACCGGATATTTTCCCGGACAGGATTCAAAAATTCAGGAGCGGGCAGGTTTATAAAAAGCCTCCCGCTTTTCTCATATATAAATATGTGCAGGCGGCGGTCGAGAAATGTTTTTCCTTCGTCAGCTTCTTTCTGCAAAATGGTTGGTGATGTTGCGGAGGCGCAGGGAATTGCGTCACGGTGGCGCATCGTCGTCTGTTGCCGGCCTCAAAAAATCACAATTTGGCATTTTTTTCGTAGAGGCTAACCGAAGGCCGTCGACTGAAACCATGGGCGTGTCGAAAAATTGCCTTCCCCGGATAATTTAGCGGGAGACGAAACAAAATTCGCCATAGCAGAAGGGACATTCGTCAGCGGCATGGGATAATTTAAAAGAAACTTCCTGCCCTGCTCAAAAACTCTTTGCAGCTTTCGACAAGCCAAACCGGAGAGTCCCGGCGCAAAGTACGCCGGCGTGCCGTCTCCCGTTCTGCTCTTGGCCTCTTGCGTCTTGCGCTCCGTCGCCGCAAGCGTTGGAGCCAGCTCGGCGAATGATGGAGCGGCAACTGCAGTTCCGCGCAACACTGCCAGAAGCATACGCGCCATTTCCGGAAGCGTGGGCACCGGTGCGGGAAGTGTCGGCACCGGTGCGGGAAGTGTGGGCACCGGTGCGGGAAGTGTCGGCACCGGTGCGGGAAGTGTGGGCACCGGTGCGGGAAGTGTCGGCACCGGTGCGGGAAGTGTCGGCACCGGTGCGGGAAGTGTGGGCACCGGTGCGGGAAGTGTCGGCACCGGT
>JAIRPK010000042.1 GCA_031257015.1 Tannerellaceae bacterium | reverse complement strand
GGAGTTTCGTCGCGTTCGCCGGGAGTTTCGTCGCGTGCGCCGGGAGTTTCGTCGCGTGCGCCGGGAGTTTCGTCGCGTGCGCCGGGAGTTTCGTCGCGTGCGCCGGAGTTTTCGTCGCGTGCGCCGGGGGTTCTGTCGCGTATTCCGGAGGTTTGCGAGCTAGCTCTGAAGGTTCGCGAGCTAGCTCTGGAAGTTTGCGAGCTAGCTCCGGAAGTTTGCGAGCTAGCTCTGGAAGTTTGCGAGCTAGCTCTGGAAGTTTGCGAGCTAGCTCTGGAAGTTTGCGAGCTAGCTCTGGAAGTTTGCGAGCTAGCTCTGGGAGTTTGCGAGCTAGCTCCGGAAGTTTGCGAGCTAGCTCTGAAGGTTTGCGAGCTAGCTCTGAAGGTTTGCGAGCTAGCTCTGGAGGTTTGCGAGCTAGCTCTGAAGGTTTGCGAGCTAGCTCTGGAAGTTTGCGAGCTAGCTCTGGAGGTTAGCGCACCGGTGCGGAAAGTCAGCGCACCGGTGCGGAAGGTTAGCGCACCGGTGCGGAAGGTTAGCGCACCGGTGCGGAAGGTCAGCGCACCGGTGCGGAAAGTCAGCGCACCGGTGCGGAAAGTCAGCGCACCGGTGCGGAAGGTTAGCGCACCGGTGCAGAAAGTTAGCGCACCGGTGCGGAAGGTTAGCGCACCGGTGCAGAAAGTGTGCGCACCGGTGCCGGAAGAGCTGTTGAGTTATTTCCTAAATGCGTGCAGTTGGCGTTGACGCGGAAGATGTTGTTTGGGGGTTGTATGTTAGTTCGTCGTCGTATATATTCGCTTGACACGTGTCGAGATGGAGGTCAGGATTTCGTATGGTATGGTGTCGAGTTTTTCTGCCATGTTGCTTACGGAGATGTCTTTGCCGAAGATGATGACGGAGTCGCCTTCGGATGCGGGGACGTCGGTGACGTCAATCAGCGTTGTATCCATGCAGATATTTCCTACGATAGGGCATAGGCGATTGTTGACGAGCGTTTGTCCGTGATTTGAGCCGAGGCGCCTGTCGAGGCCGTCGGCATATCCAATTGGGATAACGGCAATGCGGCTGTTGCGACTGACGACGGTTCGCCGGCTGTATCCGACTGAGTCGCCGGCGGGGACGTTTCTGATTTGGAGGATGGTTGTGCGGAGCGTGGAGACGTTTTGAAGTGGTGCATTGACAGCGCTTATTCCGTATAGTCCTATTCCAAGGCGTACCATATCCATTTGATGTTGCGGGAATCGTTCGATGCCGGCGGAGTTGAGGATATGTTTCATAACCGGGTGTCCGAGGCTGGCTTCCAGTTCGTCGGCTGCTTTTCTGAAGAAGGCTATTTGTTGGAGGGTAAAGTTGTCGAAGTCTGGCGAATCGGAAGCGGCGAGATGCGAGAAGACGGAGCTGACTGTAATGCCTGACTGTTGGCGGATTAGTCGGCAGAGGGTTTCTATTTCGCCGGGTTGAAAGCCGAGGCGGTGCATTCCGGTATCTATTTTGATGTGTACTGGATAGTTTGTAATACCCCGCCGGCGTGTTTCGTTGATGATGGCTTCAAGGATTCGCTGGCTGTATATTTCCGGTTCGAGTTGATTGGTAAGTAGAGTATGGAAGGCGGTTTGTTCTGGGTTCATGACAATGATGGGGATTGAGATTCCTTCGCGGCGGAGATATGCTCCTTCATCGGCTATGGCGACGGCGAGGTAGTCGCATCGGCGTTCTTGAAGAGTTTTTGCTGCTTCGTTGGAGCCGGCTCCGTAGCCAAAGGCTTTGACCATTGCGATGAGCTTGGTTGAGGGTAGGAGTAGAGAGCGGAAATGGTTAAAGTTGTGAGTGATTGCGTCCAGATCGACTTCGAGCACGGTTTGATGCGTTTTTTTTTCGAGGAGTTCGGCTATTCGTTCAAAATGGAATCTGTGAGAGCCTTTGAGGAGAATTATTTCGTCGTGGAAGTCGTGTTGAGCGCTGAGGAAGTTCTCGGTTGTCGGGTAAAATTCCTTTTCTATATCGAACAGTGTCGCATGTTCTGATATTTCTTGTCCGATACCGATGATGCGTTCTATTTTTTTTTGTTTGACAAGTTCTGCGACTCTTTTATAGAATGATTTGGGGAGTGTTCCTGATTGCAAGATGTCGGATAGGATAAGGACAGACTTGAGGTCTTTGTCTGCTTGCCTGCTGCGCATGAAGTTAAGCGCGGCTTCAAGAGAATTAAAGTCGGAGTTGTAGACGTCGTCGATAAGTATGCAGTTGCGGTTCCCTTCTCTGACGTTGAGGCGCATTTCCACCGGTTCGAGTTTGGAGAATCGAGCCGTGTCGTGTGCGAGCGTTGTTTTGAGATAAAGCAGAAGGGTGATGCAGTGCATAACGTTTTCAATGGAAACATCGTCGGTGAATGGGACGATGTATTTTGTTGGTATGCCGATGATAGAGCAAATTATTTCTGTGTCGTTTTCGCGTTTGTTGACTGATTTCAGGAATACGGGAGCGTCCGAATTGTAGCGGCTCCAGGCGACGGTGCGATGCGAGAGAAGTGAGGCATCGACGCAGTTATTGATAAGGTTATTGTCGGAGTTATAGATAAGCGCCTGGCAGGAGGTGAAGAGAGAGAGTTTTTCCATGCACTTTTGGTGTAAGGATATAAAGTTTTCCTGATGCGCTTCGCCAATGCCTGTGAGTATTCCGATTGTAGGCGCTATGATGGGGCGAAGATCTTCCATTTCTTCAGGTTGCGAGATGCCTGCTTCAAATATACCGAGCGTATGTTTGTCGGACATTTCCCATATTGAGAGCGGGACTCCGAGTTTTGAATTGTAACTGCATGGGGAGCGTACGATTTTGAAATCTGAGTGGAGCAATTGGTAGAGGAATTCCTTTACGATGGTTTTTCCGTTGCTCCCTGTTATGCCTATTACTGGTATGTCAAAGCGTTTGCGATGATAGATGGCAAGTTTTTGTAGCGCTTTCATGGTATCCTTGACGACGAGGAAATTTGCCTCTGTCATAGCGGTGGCATTAGCGGGTTTTTCAGAGACGACGAAATTACGGACTCGGAGATTGTATAGTTCGTCTATGTATTTATGTCCGTTGTTTGTTTTCGTTTTCAGCGCAAAGAAGAGGCTTGCCTCCGGTTGTACAATGCGCCTGCTGTCGGTGAGAAGGATGCTGATGTGGCAGTCGCGCCACTGCTCCGGCATAGCGCCAATTGCGCTTGCAACTTCTGTAATATGATATTCCATATATTGCTAAAAACTATCTAATATTGATTGAAACAGAGATCTTTCATTTGATACATCAAAGAAAGGGTATTTTTCAGAGATGCTTTCCAGCTTTGCTAAGCTGTGTTCTACAAATTTGCGGTATGTTTCGCTTTTGGGATTGAACGGAACGTGGCGCAGCGCTTTTCGTATTGGCTGCCATGCGTCATAGGCTGTTTTTGTTTCGGAGCTGAAATAAGAGTTTCTGAATTTCTCCCATATATACTCTACGGCCGTGCGTGAAGGATGAAGCATATCGTCGGCATAGAAACGGTAGTCGCGCAGTTCGTCCATCATTATCTCGTAAGCCGGGAAATAGGAGATTCGGTCAGGAAAAGATTGGCGGAGACGATCGGCTGCAATGATAAGCGTTGATTTGCTGATTTGATTGCCCTGTGCCCCGTCGTTCAAATGGCGGATGGGGCTGACGGTCAGGACAAGGTGTAGATTCGGATTGAGTGCAAAAAGAGATGCCAGTAGATAATTCCAGCGGCAAAGGATTTCGTCGATGCTCAACATCTCTCTGATAAATGTTTCGGCAGGCAGTTTATGGCAATTGGCTACAACCTTGCCGTCGCCACTCTTTAACCTGTATCCGAAGGCAGTTCCCCAAGTGACGATTAATAGGCTACATTCTTTCAGCTGCAAAGTGGATAATTCAATCCGGTCATTCATCATTTTGAGAGCAGTATCAGCATCGGCAGATGAAAATTTGCTGTGATGAGCAAAACTGTAATACCTTCCTTCGTGCAGAAACAGGTCGGAATGAATATACGGCTTGCCGCTTGCAAGTCTGCGCAGAGCGTCGTCTAAAGACAAAGGGTTGTAAAGAGCGCCGAAAGGATTAACATCGACATCAAACTTGTTTTCCGTCAACAGTCCGCCGATTTCCTCCGCAAAGCACGAACCGGCAAGCAAAATCTTGTCACGGAAAGACAGGTCAAAAGGCGCTGGCTGAATATTTACCGGCGTTGAAAACAATACCATCGTCATTAATCTCCCCAAATATCCGGCGGGAGGAAGCCCCACGATGATCGCAATATGGAAAGGAGCAAAAATAAGCTGATGAAAAAGATATACATCCAATGGATACGCTTCATCCTTGATGTGCTGAAGAAATGCGCTGCCAGAATTGCCAATGGCATACAACTAACCTGAAGAAACTTCTCTGCTTCCTGCTCGTATATAATGGCGAATCCGAAGGATACCAACCCTATTGCAATGATAAAAAACAGGAAATGTCTAGTACGTATGTTCTCTTCATACTCATTAACTATTATATGAAGCACAGTTGCCAGAGCTAAAATCAGCAAACATAAGAGATGAAGCCAGTCTATCAGCCTAATCTCCGAAAGATGCGGCAACGCAATTTTTCCCAGTAATGTAAAAGATGGAAGAAAATACCGGTAGTCATCAGTAAATACGCACCAGCCTAACAGAAACCAATAAACAGTCCCTAAGCCAATAAGTGAAGCGAGAAGAGTGCGCAAGCTCAAACTCTTGAATGAATACATTCCCCACCAAAAAACAGGAACGAACCATAAGATATGTATCCAAAGCAAACTGCCGATACCTATGAGGAGAGCCGCGTTATATATTCCAAGAATCCCACGCGGGTTATTATACGTGGACAGCGTCTGCGACATTGCAAAAATTAGACAGAAGATTCCGACGGAGGCCGGAGTGAGCGGAAAAAATACTGTACTGCTGCTTATAAATATAATGTATAACAAAAACGGCAGATACGTCTTTTTACGTATAATGATCAGCATATAATTCGCCTGATGAATAAGGAACGCTCCGCCGAAAAGCAACAAAACTCCTGACAGGTAAGTAATCTCCTTGCTTGGCGACATTCTGCATACAGCCTCCCAAATCGGTGTTGATGTTGCAGTGGCATAAATGGGATAACCAATGGATTCCATATATCCCGCGCCCCAGAAGAGCAGCGACACCACGCCTAAAAAAACATAATTAAAGGCGCTATTAATGTATGTAGCGCCCTCTCCGTCAGATATTCGCCTATGGAGTTGCATTTTCTTACAAGTCGAAACCGATGTCTTTACGATAATACATTTTGTTGAAGCTAATCCTGTTTACAGCGCGATAAGCGTTTAGAAGAGCGTCTTTCCGTCCGCAGCCATAGGCGCTGACAGCCATTACACGTCCGCCGTTTGTGCATATTTGTCCGCTACCGGCCATAGTTGCAGCATGGAAAATGAGTGTTTCGTCTGTGGTCGCATCAGCAGGTTCAGATATGTTTATAGGAAAGCCCTTTTCGTAATCTCCGGGATATCCGCCGCTGGTGAGGACAACAGAGGCAACCGTGCGCGGGTCTTCTATTATCGAATGTGTCCGGAGTGAGCCGGTTATTACGGATTCAAACAATGTGACCAGGTCGTTGCAGATGCGAGGCATGACCGATTGCGTTTCCGGGTCGCCCATGCGGCAGTTATATTCAATAACTAAAGGCTCATTGTTCACGTTGATGAGGCCGAAGAAGATAAAACCTTTGTAAACGATGCCATCCTTGGCCAAACCTTCGACCGTCGGGCGAATAATCCGATCTTCAACCTTGTTCATAAATTCTTTGTCGGCAAAAGGGACAGGAGATATGGAACCCATGCCGCCGGTATTCATTCCCGTATCGCCTTCGCCTATGCGTTTATAATCTTTGGCCGTAGGGAGGATGCAATAAGCAGCACCGTCCGTTAGGGCGAATACCGAACATTCTATTCCGTCAAGAAATTGTTCAATGACCACTTTATTACCCGCCTTACCGAATCGTCCGTCGAAAATTTCTCGTAATTCCCTGCAAGCCTCGTCGAAGTCTTGAATAATGAGAACGCCTTTCCCTGCAGCCAAGCCATCAGCCTTGAGTACGTAAGGCGGTTGCATACTGCGCAGGAACGAAAATGCGTTCTCGACAGTCTCTTTTGTAAAAGTTTCGTAACGAGCCGTAGGTATTCCGTGTCTCTGCATAAAACGTTTGGCAAAGTCCTTGCTGCTTTCCAGCTGAGCACCTGCTTGCGAGGGGCCAATGAGAGGAATGCGGCATAATTCAGCGTCATTACGAAAGAAGTCATATATTCCGTTTGCCAAAGGCTCTTCAGGCCCGACGATAACCATATCTATATTATGACGTAGACATTCGCTCTTCACTGCCTCAAAATCATTTGGATTAACGGGCAGGTTTTCACCCATGCCAGCTGTCCCCGCATTGCCTGGAGCGATAAAAATATTGCCTGTTTTGGGACTTTGTTTGATTTTCCATGCAAGGGCGTGTTCACGGCCGCCAGAACCAAGTATGAGTATGTTCATAATTTTATTCATTATCGTTATAAAACCGTCGCTTATAATCCTTGTTTGTGCCCTCAAACATTTCATAGCAGCGATATTCGCACTCCAGTGGCCCGTTCATAAGATTATATCGCTCTTTGAACCGAAGCCCGATTTGTTGGAAACATTCTTCCTTATGGCTCAATACCCATGCGTCGTAGCCTTCAAAAACATGCTTTAGCCTTTCGCCGATCATATTATACAGCTCCATAAGGTTATACATTGAAAGACGTTCGCCGTAGGGCGGATTGGTTATTAATATTCCCGGCCTGGGAGCATCGCTATATTGCTGGAAAGGCATAACGTCCAGTTCAACATACTTATTAAGTCCGGCGTTGCGGACATTTTTACGGGCTGTATCAATGGCAATAGGCGAGATGTCGCTTCCATAGCACTTAAACTCGAACGTCCGCTCACAGCTGTCATCATTATATATCTGCTCAAACAAATCCTTGTCAAAATCCATCCAACGCTCGAAGGCAAACGAAGTACGGTGAACACCTGGAGGAATATTCATTGCAATCATGGCAGCTTCTATAAGCAGAGTTCCCGAACCGCACATTGGATCGACAAAGTTCGTCTCCCCTCTCCAGCCGCTCAGCATAATCATCCCGGCTGCCAGAACCTCGTTAAGCGGCGCTTCAGTCTGGTCACAGCGGTATCCTCGTTTGTGAAGGCTTTCGCCTGAACTGTCGAGTGATATGGTGCAATCGTTATGCGAAATATGCACGTTGAGCAGCAGATCCGGATTATTGATACGAACGGTAGGCCGGTTGCCATATTTGGCTTTAAAATAATCGGCGATTCCATCCTTTGTCTTGTAAGCGACAAACTTCGAGTGATTAAAATCCTCTGAGTTAATAACCGTGTCAATAGCAAAAGTTTGGTCGACAGAAAGTAAATCTTCCCAATTAAACTCCTGCACTTTCCGGTAAAGCGTATCAGCATTGTCAGCTGTAAATTTATATATCGGTTTGAGTATGCGCAGAGCCGTCCGACAATGGAAATTCGCTTTGTACATTAACTCCTTGTCGCCCTTAAAAGATACCATTCGTTTTCCTGTTTGAACGTCATTCGCTCCAAGTGCGACCAGTTCATTGGCCAAAACTTCCTCCAGTCCGTACAGTGTTTTAGCCACCATTTCAAAAATCTGTTCTTGCATTGTATATATATAATAATGTATATTCTTCCACCATCAGGCAAGGCAAATGTACGCATATTTATTAAATAGGAACTATTTGCGTGCCCTTCTCTCGCCCTTATTCGCATTAGATTAGAAACGGGTTGTTCATATTCTGAGGCTCTCGTCTCCGCATTATTTAATCAAGAATAAAATCCGCTTTCAAAGCTGTAAAATAGTCCGGAAGGCTGTTGGTACGTGAATAGTTCCGCCTCGTATGCCAGCGTGGAGAGATGCGCCTTCAATAATTCAAGATTAGGCTTAACAATTCGGCAACATTGTTGTGCACAATAAGAAGGTGCCGATGCCTTTCCTGAAGAAACTGCTCAGAGTTCATGCGCATGAGGAAATGAAGAAGCTGGTCGTAGAAGCCATTAATATTTAGCAGTCCGATAGGTTTTTCATGCAGTCCAAGCTGCGCCCATGCCAGCATTTCAAACAGCTCGTCCATTGTTCCGTATCCGCCGGGAAGGGCAATAGCAGCGTCAGACAGTTCGTACATTCGCTGTTTGCGTTCGTGCATGGTACGGACGATGATTTTTTTTGTAAGGTGCTCATGGGCAAGGCTCTCCGTATTGAGAAATTTCGGGAGAACGCCCGTTACACTGCCCCCATGCTCGAGAGCGCCGTTGGTTACGCAGTTCATCAGCCCCACTTTCCCTCCGCCGGTGACTATTCCTGTTTTCCTGTCGGCCAGCATAGCTCCGAGAAGGAAAGCTTGCTCGGCGTATATTTTTTCCGCGCCGGGGCTTGCGCCGCAGTAAACGGCTATACGTTTGATTGGTTTCATGTTTGTTATTTTATTCTTTAATATGAGATTGAGATGACTGCTTCATTTCGCGCTCGACATCTTCGCGGCTCTTGCTTTGTGTAACCAGATAGACGCCGGTAAAGACGAAAAGCGTTGATACTATTTTCCATACCGTAAAGCTGCCTTGCCCGACGAGGACGGCAATCATCGAAGCTATGATCGGCTGGATGTAATTATACATGCTAACCGTCGTAGGCCGCAGCCGCCGCAGCGACATCGGGATTAGCATATAAGGAATGAAAGTCGCAAATATCAACACATATCCCAGCGCCCCGATTTCCTTCCACATCCATGCCGAGCGATGAAAAGCCGGCGTCGCCAGCCCGTCCTTATACATAAACGGCAGCAACATCACCGTTGAGAACAGAAATACCCACTTCATAATCGTTACCGCCGAATACCGCTGGCTCAAAGGCCTCGACAGCACGACATAAACAGAGTACAGCAAGTTGCTGAGCACAATGCGCACCGCCCCGTTAAGCCCAGCCTCGCCATGCGCCTGCGCCTGCGCAGAAGTGAGAATCATTAGCACCGCTCCCCCAACGCCCATCAACACGCCGAAAGCCTTTTTGAGCGTAATCGGCTCTTTAAGAACCACGGCCGCAAGCAGCATCACATAAATCGGCCCGGCAGTCGCTATGATAGAAGCGTCAACCGGCGAAGTCAGATTCAGCCCCGTCATAAACAGAGTCGAGTTCAGCGCAAATCCGCACAAAGCACAGAAGAAAAGAATCCCCAAATCCTTACGGTTGACCGCCTCCCCCTTCACAAACAGAGAGACGAGCCAGAACATTGCACATCCAAACATGGAACGCAACAACGTCAAAGCCTCCGGCGAAACATGTTCGGGAATCAAGTATTTAGATACAGGCAAGTTGATTGCAAAAAAGACGTTGGCTATTAGAATAAAGCCATGCCCCTTCCATTTTTCAGGCGTCATCATTGTATAACAGTTCCGTTAGAGGTTAGCAGCTCTGACGCCCGCGTAATAACGACCCGCTTGACGCCCGCGTCGATAGCCGCAAACGCATTTTCAAGCTTGGGAATCATGCCGCCCTGAATAATGCCCCGCTCAACATAATCCGCAAACGTCCGCCGGTCAAGCTCCCTGATTACACTCTCATCATCCGCCTCGTCCAGCAGCACGCCCTTCTTCTCAAAGCAAAAAACCAGCTCGACATCGAAGCTCCCCGCCAAAGCCCTGGCCAGCTCCCCGGCAACCGTATCCGCGTTCGTGTTAAGCAACTGTCCGGCGCAGTCATGCGTAATAGGAGCAACGACGGGGACAATGTTCTTGCGAACCAGCTCGCCCAGAGCCGCAGCATCCACCTCCTCCACGTCGCCGACCAAGCCATAATCGACATCCTTCACCGCCCGCCTGCGCGAACGGATCAAGTTCAGGTCAGCCCCCGTCAAGCCCAGCGCATTCACGTTCAAGGCCTGCAGTCCCGCAACAATATTCTTATTCACCAGCCCGCCGTAAACCATTGTTACAATTTGCAGCATATCCGCGTCCGTCACACGCCGCCCGTTAACCATCCGGCTTTCCACGCCGAGCTTTGCCGCCAGCTCCGTAGCCGATCGCCCGCCGCCATGCACCAGCAATTTATAACCATTAAGGGATGCAAAATCTTGCAATAAATACCGAAGCGAATCATGCCCTTCTACAATCTTTCCGCCAACTTTTATTAAAGAAAGTCTGTTCATTAGCTTAATATATTTAAAAAACTTGCATCAAAGTTAGCGAAAAAGAAAGATTGATTATATTTGCAGCGGGAAAGCGAACCGCGGTAGTAGCTCAGTTGGTAGAGCATCAGCTTCCCAAGCTGAGGGTCACGAGTTCGAGCCTCGCCTACCGCTCACAAAAGTTTCATGTAATAACGAATTGATAGAAAGATTAAAAACAGTGAAAAGATTAAGTAAAAGCCTGCGAAGTGATTCGGGGGCTTTTTTTATGCCCCCCTGCAAGGCGATTGCCCCCGTCGGCGCTTCATTTTGCCCCTTCCGCCAGAGCGCTTTCCACAAATTCCTGCAGAGCCGGCCGGAACCCGACTTTCAGTTTAAACCGTTGATGACAGCTGCCGCCCTCCATTCGCCGCTTACCGCCATGCAGCCCCTCCGGCAGCTCCATTTTCCCCATACTTCCGCTTGACAGTTCCATTGCCGTAGTTTGACAATTTTGCACCCCCTTCCGATTCTGGGAAATGCTTATGCTTAAAAAATCAAACACCGCTGTTTAAGAAATCCGGCACTGCTGTTTAAGAAATCAAACACCGTTGTTTGAAAAATCAAGCAGCGTTGTTTGAATAATCAAACACTGCTGCTTAAAAAATCAAGCAACGCTGTTTGAAAAATCAAACGCCGCCGCCTCCCTCCCATGCCAGTGCGTTAGTCAAAATCCCTCTCCTGCATTTCATGTTGAAAACTATGCCGGTAGAATTATCAATGAAAGTGCGAAACTGTTCAATCCCATGCTTCACGCTTCTCGCGGATGAGGCGAATTGCCCAGAAGGCAGCTCATCCCGGTTAAGCAACGCCGAAAGCTTGCGCCGGTGCTTACTGCTTTTGACAAAATCAAGCTATGCAATTTGAAAAATTAAGCGCATCTCTTGAAAAATCAAACGCCCCAGCCTCCCTCCCATGCCAGTGCCCCCGGCAGAATCCCCCTCCGTCATTTCATGTCTAAAAATATGCTGGTAAAATTATCAATGAAAGTGCGAAACAATTCAATCCCATGCTTTACGCTTCTCGCGGATGAGGTGAATCGCCCGTAAGGCAGCCCAGTCCGGCAGATCAGTCCCGAAAGCTTGCGCCGCCGCTCACTGCTTTTGACAAAATCAAGCGACGCAATTTGAAAAATTAAACGCCACTCTTGAAAAATCAACCGCCGCCGCCTCCCTCCCATGCCAGTGCGTCCGGCAGAATCCCCCTCCGTCATTTCATGTTGAAAACTATGCTGGTAGAATTATCAATGAAAGTGCGAAACTGTTCAATCCCATGCTTCACGCTTCTTTCGGATGAGGCGAATCGCCCGTAAGGCAGCCCATCCCGGTTAAGCTGCTCCGAAAGCTTGCGCCGCCGCTCACTGCTTTTGACAAAATCAGGCTATGCAATTTGAAAAATTAAACGCCGTTCTTGAAAAATCAACCGCCGCCTCCTCTCTCCCATGCCAGTGCGTCCGGCAGAATCCCCCTCCATCATTTCATGTCTAAAACTATGCTGGTAAAATTATCAATGAAAGTGCGAAACTGTTCAATCCCAT
>JAIRPK010000065.1 GCA_031257015.1 Tannerellaceae bacterium | reverse complement strand
GTGATACTCGGAGAATCAACGGAGACTCTCGGAGAATCAAGCGTGATACTCGGAGAATCAACGGAGACTCTCGGAGAATCAAGCGTGATACTCGGAGAATCAACGGAGACTCTCGGAGTGTCAAGCGTGATGCTCGGAGAATCAACGGAGACTCTCGCGAGATGCTCCGACGATGTTGCAAAAAGCCTGGAGCTGTTCGCCGATTCATTCGTAATTCTTTTTCAGGAGAAGGAATACTGAAGATCGTCATTTGAAAACTCAAGAAGCGCGAATGACAAGCAACCGGCCAAGAACGGATTATGACTTGTTTTTCAGGTTTAGCAGACAAACATGCTATTTTATGGAAAAGCCCATATCTTTGCCTCAAAGTTTTATGCAGACAGTCCAGGGGAACGGCAGGCAGAACCATATATCCTTAATAAGCTCCAAGCCGCCCGCTTCATGCAGAAATAAACAACAAATTATATTTGATAATTCATAATTAATATGACAGACTTCATTACCTGGTGCGATTATCTCGGCACATTCGCCTTTGCAATCAGCGGCATCCGCCTGGCATCCGCCAAACAATTCGACTGGTTCGGCGCCTACGTTGTCGGTATAGTCACAGCCGTCGGAGGCGGTACGATACGCGACGTTCTCCTCAACGCCACTCCCTTCTGGATGGAACAACCCTCCTATTTCATCATCACCGGCCTCGCCCTGATATTCGTCATTATTTTCCGAAAGCACCTTATCCATTTAAACAATACATTCTTCATCTTCGACGCCATTGGTTTAGGCCTTTTTGTCATCGTCGGCGTCGTCAAAACGCTCGATTATGGATTCCCGATGTGGGTCGCCATTGTTATGGGCACCATTACCGGCTCGTTCGGCGGCATGATGCGCGACATACTCATCAATGAAGAGCCGCTGATTTTCCGCAAGGACGTTTATGCCCTGGCCTGCGTTGCTGGCGGCTTAATTTATTGCGGATGTCTGACCCTGGGACTTCCTCTGTCCCTTTCTCAGTTTGTTTCGGCATTAAGCATATTGGTGATTCGTGTAGTTTCAGTAAAATATCATATTGGCGTTCCTGTGCTGAAAGGGGAAGAATAAAAGAACAGCCTGTTCCATACCCTTTTTCTCCGGCAATAAGGTTCTTCATGAACATAGTTCCCCATTCCATGCGTATAGAGATCAGCGCCAGGCGTGCCAAAAGGCTTGTGCAAGCTTGCGTTCCGGTTTGATCAACCGCGCATTTGTTGAATGAACCAAGTTTGTGTATGTTTGCAAGCAAAATCCAACAAGATGTTTAAAGACAAAACAATAGTATATACTTCGGGGACATTTGACATGTTCCATTACAACCACTTGAGAATGATAAACTATGCACGCAGTCTGGCCGATATTCTAATCGTCGGCGTCAGTACTGACGAGCTGGTAACAAGCTACAAGGCAAAGCCCATCATCACGTTCCACGAGCGCCTTCAAATCATCGAAGCCCTCAAAACTCCCGACATAGTTATTCCGCAACATTCGCTTGACCATACCGACCTTGTTAAGAAGTTGAACATCGACGCCTTTGTTGTTGGCGACGACTGGTATGGGAAGTACGACTATCTTGACGCTCTCGGCGTAAAAGTCTTTTATTTTCCTTATGGCACGGGGGTTTCCACTTCCAACCTGAAGAAAACCATCCACGATTCTTACGAAGAGCAGCTTCTGCTGCGCCGCAAAGAAAAACCATCCGTATCCCCCGACAAGCATTAAAAGAAAGTGAAAACCACCATCCGAAAAAGAGTCCTGATAACCGGGGGAACGAAAGGAATCGGCTACGCCATTGCCTTGCTTTTGGCGCAATCCGGATACGACCTTGCGCTAACCTGGGCTTCCGACGAAGATGCTGCATTAGCCGCTGCCGGTACGTTATCTCCATTGGCAGACATTAAACTTATCCGTGCCGACATATCCGACAGTGGCAGCATCGACACGATACATTCAGCATTAGAGGGCACCAGGCTCGACGGCATCATCTTCAACGCCGGGCTTACCTGCCGTGATTCGCTGGAAGAGATAAAGCCGGCAGACTGGGAGCGCATCTTCTTTGCCAATGTCCATTTCCCTGTTTTCCTTCTCCAACGTCTGATGAAAAGCATCAGTGAGGGAGGTTCGATTGTATTCACCGGCTCTGCAATGGGCATATATCCTCACGCCGTATCCCTTTCCTACGGAGTAAGCAAAAGCGCCGTCCATGCTCTTGTAAAAAACCTCGTAAAGACACTTTCGCCCCGTAAAATACGAGTGAACGCCATAGCCCCCGGCTTCGTGGACACAGACTGGCAGAAGACCAAGCCGGCAGAAATCAGAAGTAACATAGAATCCAAGATCGCCCTTGGCCGCTTCTGCCTTCCCGAAGAAGTAGCCGAAGTATATAAGCTATCGTTGGAGAATCAATACCTTAACGGAGAAATAATAGTTGTCGATGGCGGCTACTCCTATAAATAAACAAGTAATGAAAGAAGATAACAAAACGTATGCGGCTTCATTGAAGTCCATTGAAACAGAAAACATAATAGACCGTGCGTTCTATCGCCCGCTTGGTTATGCAGTAACAAAGATGCTGTTACCTCTTGGAATTTCCCCTAACACAGTAACGATCATATCCATCGTAATAGGCGCATCCGCCGGCTACTTCTTCCACTTCCCCGATATTACACATAATATATATGGCATCCTGGTTCTGATTATAGCCAACATACTCGACTGCGTTGACGGACAATTGGCCCGCCTGACCGGCAAGAAAACAATCCTTGGGCGCATCCTCGACGGCTTAGCCGGCGACATTTGGTTTCTCTCCATCTATACAGGATTAGCGCTAAGACTGTCATGGGAGTTCGGCACCTATTGGTTCTTTGCCCCTGCATTAATTTCCGGTCTTTCCCACCTGGTTCAAGCCAATATCACCGATTATTACAAGACTCTCCACCTTTACTTTATCAGCAAAGAAAAAGGCTCTGACTTCCAAAGCGCAGAACAGGTACGCCGTCATAAGGAGCAAAAGCCCGGCTTCCGAAAAATATTCTACCTCTGCTACCACAAATACACTCTTTTGCAGGAAATGGCCACTCCCAAACTGCAAGCCATGCTCCACAGCCTGCACGAAAAATACGGTGACGACTTCCCGGAGGATATACGCACAAACTTCAGGCAGCAAAGCCGAAAGAAAATGAAGCTAATAGAATTGATGACATTTAACGGTCGCAGCATCGTCCTCTTCATCATCCTGTTTACTGAAGAAACATGGCTTTACCTCCTTTACGAAACCTTTGCCTTAAACCTCGTTCTAACCGTATCCATACACAAACACGAAAGAATGTGCGCGAAATTTTCCTAAATTTGTCGCATGAGAAAGAATGTTTTGGATATAGCCTACCTGCAAGCCGTTTCTCCGTTCTTCAAAAGCAAGGCAGGCATTTACACAGGAAATAAACTTATAAAATGGCTCGGCATAGAAAAGGTAAACACCGTACATGCACGCAACAGCCACCTCCGAGGAGCCGAATTTACAACCGCCTTACTGAAAGACCCTTTAATCAACCTTTCCTACGAGGTACACAACGCAAAAGTCCTTGATACACTTCCCCCAGGTGCTTTCATTACCGTCTCAAACCACCCGATAGGTTCGCTGGACGGCGTCATCCTTATCGACATATTCGCATCCCGTCGCCCGGACTTCCGCGTAATGGCTAACGGCATATTAACCAACATCGGCGCCATGAAAGACAACTTCATCTCCGTCAAGCCCAATTCCGGAAACCAAGGCCCCAATGTTCGCAACGTCAACGGCATCCGAATGTCCCTTGCACATCTTCATGAAGGCAGCCCTATGGGATTCTTCCCATCAGGTGCAATATCATTCTGCTCCAAAAACGGAGAAATCCGCGATCTCCCCTGGACGCACAACATCATACGCCTTATCCGTAAAGCAAGCGTCCCTGTCTATCCAGTCTATTTTGATCTGCGGAACTCCCGCTTCTTCTACTTCCTTGGAAAGATAAGTTGGCGAATACGCACCCTGCGAATCCCTGCTGAAGCATTCAACAAGCAAGGCCGGAAAGCGAATGTCTATCTAGGCAAACCCATCATGCCAGAGGAAATACAAACAATACCCGACGACAACCGCCTCGCTGAATTTCTATACACCCACACATACGCTGCAAAAAAATGGAAATCGCTGCATTAGTATCCGGCGGCGTTGACAGCTCCGTAATGGTTCACCTGCTAAAAGAAGCAGGCCACACGCCCGTCATCTTCTACATCAAAATCGGAATGGAGGACAAAAACGGCTACATCGACTGTCCATCCGAGGAAGATATTGAAATAACCTCCTATATTGCCCGAAAATATGGCTGCCGCTTTGAAATAGTCTCTCTTCACGAAGAATATTGGGACATGGTCGTCAGCTATACCATCAACTCCGTCAAACGAGGCTTCACTCCCAATCCCGACATCATGTGCAACCGTTACATCAAGTTTGGATGTTTTGAAGAACGCTGGGGCAAAGACTTCGACCGCATAGCCACAGGCCATTACGCACGCACCACTGAAATTGGCGGCAAAGTATGGCTTTCCACCGCCCGCGATGCGCTTAAAGATCAAACCGACTTCCTTGCCCAAATCAACAACCTGCAAGTACAAAAACTACTGTTCCCCATTGGACATTTACTTAAAAGCGAAGTTCGCAACATCGCATCCACAGAGAAACTCCCCAGCGCCCAGCGTAAAGACAGCCAAGGCATCTGCTTCCTCGGAAAAATAAACTACAACGATTTCATCGAGCGGCACCTCGGCCGTCGCGATGGAGCAATCATCGAACTTGAAACAGGCAGGGAAATTGGCCGTCATAAAGGCTACTGGTTTCATACCATCGGCCAACGTAAAGGCCTCGGATTAAGCGGAGGCCCATGGTTCGTCATCAAAAAAGATATTGAGAATAATATAATATATGTATCAAACGGCTACGACCCTCAGACGCAATACGGCCGCATCATTAACCTCGAAGGATTCCATTTCATAACCGAAGATATTTGGGGCGAATTTGAAGGCGTTCAAGAAATAACATTTAAGATTAGGCACACGCCCGAATTTACTCCGGGGCTATTAAAGCGCATAGGCGACGTCTATCGGATTGAATCAACCGCAAAAATTCAGGGAATTGCCCCCGGCCAATACGGCATCATCTATGATAAGGAACATCGCCTATGCTTAGGCAGCAGCATGATTATTGAATGAGGCTCAATACTCCTCTTCGTTAAAGAAAAAATCCTCTTTGCTTGGATAATCAGGCCAAATGTCTTCTATACATTCGTAAATTTCTCCTTCGTCCTCCATTTCGTTCAGGTTTTCAATAACTTCCAAAGGAGCACCCGAACGTTGTGCATAATCAACAAGCTCTTCTTTCGTTGCCGGCCAGGGAGCGTCTTCCAATTTCGATGCTAATTCTAATGTCCAATACATAATCGTTGAGTTTTAATTGTGTACATTGTATTCGATTTCTCAAATAATTAAATTTCTCGCAAAAATAATATTTTGCGTTTAATCTCAAATATTTACTCCCATTTTATTTCCTCTGCCCCATTCCGCTGACATTCTTTCCGCGACAAGACAAAAAAATAATCAGACAGACGATTGACAAACGCCAAAACATTTCCCTCAACCTCTGCCTCCTCATGCAACCGATAAATCTCACGCTCCGCCCGTCGGCAAACAGTGCGACAAACCTGCGCAAGAGCTGCCGTGCGACATCCGCCAGGAAGCAAAAAGCACCGAATAGGCGGCAAAACATGATCTACATAATCAATCTCACCCTCAATCCGCCGCACATCCTCCTGCGTAAGCCCCGGCGAACGGTACGTCCCATCAGGATCTGTCGCCAAATACGCGCCAAGACTAAACAACCGATTCTGAACAAAAAGCAAAAACGCACGCTCATCCTCCGTAAGCCCCTCCGCAAGAAGCAATCCGATAAAAGCATTCAGCTCGTCCGTCGCTCCATACGCCTCCACACGAACATCACATTTCGACACCCGCCGACCACCAACAAGCGCCGTCTTCCCCGCATCACCAGTCTTGGTATAAATCCCGCTTTTCTTTACCAATGAATCACGACATTCGCCCACATTCACACCTTCAGTACTTTTTTTCATCACTATATATTATTGAGTATCACATTTAAAAATAAATCTTATAATCATGCCTGTGAAGCTTCGGATTAAAAAACACAATCCCTGTCGAGCGCAAGTCAAACGTCACCGTCGCCTCCGGATGCGTCCGGACATACTTCCACATCGCCCTCATCCGATTATTCCGACTAATCCCCTCAACAACAACAACCGTATTACTATGCTTGCAAGCCAGACAAGCATCAAATATCCACTGACACAAAGGCTCTCGCCAAACATTCAAATAAACAAAATCAAGTCTGCGAATCCCTGCCAAAATCTCAGGTAGAAGATCACGATAATCGCCAGTATAATGCTCTATCTCCACCCGCGCCTGCCGATGAACGCTCCGTGCAAGGGATGCAAATTCAGTCTCCCGCTCAACAGCCACACACCGCAGCCCTAACCTGTATGAACTAAGATAAAGCGTCGAAAGTCCCGTCGTCGGCCCAATCTGCAAAATATTTTCAGGCTTCAGAAAGTTCGTCAATCTAAACAGCAACGCTCCCACTTTTGGTCTAATCGCCTCGCGAGCAACAATATGCCCAACCGTACAAGTCCGTCTCCCATCGCCCACAATCCTTGTCGAATCCGCAAGCAACCGTCTGCGCAACGCTTCTATCTCGTCAAAACAATAAAATCGCGCACGCTCGGTAATAACCTTCGTGATCAAATAATAAACAAACGGCGAGTGGATACCGTAACCATAGCGCCGAAGAATTCTCCGGCATGTCTGCAACCCTTTTGCAAACGCTTTTTGCGTCGGTATATTTAACATGCCGCAAAGATAAGTAAGAATTTAGTTCCAATCGCAACCGGCCAGCCAATCCCGTTTGCCTCTTTGCGCCTGTGAACAATTCAGCGATACGCAGAACAGTTCCCTTTATTATTTTACCAAAAAAAAGAGCGAGTAACATGTACACGCTCTTTTTTTTATTTGAAACTAAAATAACTAATGCCTATGGTTTCCGTTCCAATCCGGTTTCAGTAATCAGCGAACTCTCCTGATATGAATCATAATCCGTATTAACATCCCAAAGGTTATGCCCAGCCTTATTGTTAATATTCTCGGCGGCCAACATTCCCATCAGCAGCGAATGATCCTGATTATTATATTTGAATGCTCCGTAACGCCCGATGCACTGCAAACCGCAAATGCCGTCAACATAATCTTCCAAAGGCTTCAGATTGTCCTTGTATCCACGGTGATACGTCGGATAGGAACGGTGAATCTTGTAAACATATCCGGCAGTAATAGGACTGTTTCCAACAAGTTCAGCTTTGCGTATTTCCTTTTCGGCCAGGCGGATGTATTCCTCGTCAGTAAGGCTCCAGAACTCATCTTCGTCGTAACACCAGTATTCCAGAGCAAGAATCGTATGCGTCCGATCGCCGTAGAGTTCTGGTATCCAGTTTCGGAAATTCGTCACGCGCCCCATTTGCAAGTCAGAGGAATGAACATAAAGCCAGTTGTCCTCGAACAAATTGCTGTTTTCGACTTTAAGATAAACCATAACCGTATTCCGATATACAAGAGTCTTAAGCAATTGCCGAATATTTTCCGGCAAGTCGCTCATACGCGACAGTAAATCAGTAAAAGGCATCGTGGAAATAACCTCGTCAAAGTGAATAACCTCATCGTTTTTTTCAAGAACAAGACCTGTCACTTTCCCTTTTTCAACTACAACTTTACGAACCGGCGCATCATAATAAAGCTTTCCACTGCGAGACTCCACAAAATCAGCCATGCGACGATAAACCATACCTGTACCTTCAAGCGGATAAGCGAATTTATCGACCAGCGTCTTATGCTCGTTCTTCTTTACTTTAAGCGCACCAAGCACAACTTCAGACAAGGAGAGTTTTTTAATGCGTTGAGCCGCAAAGTCGCTGTCCAGTTCAGTGCACTTAACGCCCCAAAGCTTCTCGCTGTACGTTTTAAAAAACATCTCGTAGAGCTTGGTTCCAAAACGACTTGTCACCCATGTCTCAAACGAACCGTCCTGCTCAACCGGCGATATTTTCTGCTTCAAATAGCTGAAAAGACATTGCGCGGCAGTAAGCAGGCCAACTTTGCGAAGAGCATCAAAAGCCTGAATCGGATAAAAGAAAAAACGATTACGATAAAAGATGCGCGTCAGGCGATTGACCATCTTGTAGTCCTTTCCGACAACTTCGAGCCAAAGGTTGTTAACCCGCGTGTCATAAGAAAAGAATCGGTGAGGCCCGATGTCCACCGTAGTGTCCCATAGACGAATACTTTTGCACATGCCGCCCGGAGCGTTCGTTGATTCAAATACATGGACTTCATTGTCGACATTCTTCGATAACTGATAAGCTGCGGCCAATCCTGCCGGGCCTGCGCCAATGATTGCTATTCTCTTCATTTGTGATAGGTGTTATTACTTTCTGTTATGTTTCGTTGGGTTCTCAAATTACTGCAACAAGCAAAAGAACGGCATCGTGAGAGGAAAAACATTCTGCCGGGAAATTGTTAAAGAAGTTTAGTTTTTCTTTATAATGTAAATCAGTAAATAAACTGTTCATTTTATCAGATGTTAATTGACTGCAAAGATAATTGGAAATTTTATTATTGCCCGCCCAAACGCAAATGCCCGCATCTTTTCAACTTTACCTTTCCAATATACTTTTTCAACCTGATGTAAGGATTCAAAACTCAGACAGACGTGTTTTCTGTTCATTGTAATGTTACAAAAGTTTGCTGAACATGTCCCTCGAACTTTTGCAACATTACAAAAGTTTGCCGGACATGTTTTTCAGGCCTTTGTAACATTACAAATGTTCGTCGGACATGTTTTTCAAACTCTTGTAACATTACAAAAGTTTGTCGGACACGTTTTTCAAGCTCTTGTAACATTACAAAAGTTTGTCGGACATGTTTTTCAGGCCTTTGTAACATTACAAAAGCTCGTCGGACACGTTTTTCAAGCTCTTGTAACATTGCAACGGTTCGTTGAATATGTTTTCCAATATAATTGTCGCTTTAAACATGTAATGAAAGTCAAAAAACGCCACAAAACAATCAGGATATTGCTATTCCAAAAATTCATCATCTACAATATGCGAAGAAGACTGTAAAAGAAAAATCTCAATCTAGTAGTAGTACTCGTCGACTTTGTGCATACGAATATCGATTTTGGAATTGCGCTTGTGGATTATTTCCCATTTCTTTGTCTTCATAAATATATAAATCTAGAATTAGCATGAAAGCCATGTTCAATGACACATTTAGATGCAGCACACTCGCGAATATTTTTAACAATAAATGTTTAGCGAATAAATCTTTTCTCTTAGAGAGACACACCAGTGCCGGCATTTCCAAAAATTTGTTATTCGTGCAATCGTGCGCGAAGACCAATTGCAGTGTCGCTACTGTATTAATCTATATAAAAACTTATCGCATACTTTTCGGGATTTGTGTTTTTCCCGAAAGGTTATTATTTAAAATCTATTAATACCAGTTTATGTTTAAAAGAAGAATGTTTTTCTTAAAGTCAAGCGCTGTGCATAAAAATTGCGCGGCGTATAGAAGTATGACGCGAATGATCATCTGCGGAGCATTGCTTGCATGTCTTTCGCTCAGTGTTGCGTATGCAGACGAAGGCCCCTCGCCTGTCGTCCAGCAGCAGGGTAAGCGCTTAACCGGTACGGTTCTCGACGAAAACGGCGAACCTATCATCGGCGCTAACATCATGGAGAAAGGTACGACCAACGGAACAATTACCGACGTCGACGGGAAATTCTCCATTACTGTGCCTCAAGGCGCGAGACTCCTTGTGTCCTACATCGGATATACGACGCAGGAAGTTCTCGTCGGCGTTCAAACGCCCATCACTATCCGTCTGGTTGAGGACACCAAGACGCTTGGCGAAGTCGTCGTGCTCGGTTATGGCGCACAGGCTCGCAAGGCCGACCTCTCGGCGTCCATCGGAACGGTCGAGCGTCTGGACATTGTGAAGAATCGCCCGATCATGAACGGAGTCGGCGGTATGTTGCAGGGACAAATCCCCGGCGTTACCATTCGTAACGATGGCGGCGACCCGTCAAAGGCGTTACAGATCAATATTCGCGGCACCGGCTCCTATGGCGCAAGCGAGAGCGCTCTGGTCGTAGTCGACGGAGTGCCGAACGGTAATTACATCATCGACGAAGTAGAATCCGTCGTCGTTCTGAAAGATGCCGCCTCTGCCGCAATCTACGGTGCGCAGTCCGGCTCGGCTGGAGTTATCCTCATCACCACAAAGAAGGCGAAAGCAGGAAAAACCTCCATCAGCTACGACGGCAACTACGGCTTCAGCAATGCTACCAACCTGCCGCAATCGCTCACTATCGAAGAACAGCGCAAGCTGCGCGAGTTCTCATACGGCGAGATAGGGCAGAACGTACCGGCCGGCTGGGACGTAACGAAGAACCCCTACATCAAAGAGACGCGGACAGACTGGATGGACGTGATCTTCCGCACCGGTAGTTACCAGCGGCATACCGTTGCCCTGCAAGGAGGATCGGAAGAGTTCAGCAACCGCCTTTCGTTCAACTACGACAAGAACGAAGGCACGCTGCTCGGCACGTTCAACGAACAGTACCAGCTGCGCTACAATGCCGATTACAAGCTGAACAAATGGGTGAAGATTCGCGAGGACGCTTATGTCTCGACCTCCTCAAGTCGTGGAGCGGATACGGGCGACGCCTATAACGGAGTTATCCTCCGGGCGCTCTACTTCCCGCGTAGCGCCGTCCCCTACTATTCCGACGGAACCTTTGGAGGCACAGCGCCCAAAGACCCGGCGTATGCAGAACAGTACGGAAGCAACTATGCCGACATCTACGGAGATATACAGAACCCATTGCGCGGACTCGTATCGGACAGGCAGGACAAGCTCCCGCTGCGGTTCAGAAGCAACACCTTCCTCGAAATAAGCAACATCGTGCCGGGGCTGCGCTTCACAAGCCGCTTTACCTATTATCTCGCTTATAACTGGGAGAAAACCTTCACTCCACGTATCCCTGAACCCGGAAAGCCGAACAACGACAACAGCTTGAGGTATGGCGCAGGACGGGAAGTGAACTGGGAAACAGAGAACACGCTGAACTACGACAACTCCTTCGGCAAGCACACCGTCGGAGCCTTGCTCTCAACCGTAGCGCAGGAAAACACGGCAGCAGGTTTCAGCGCAAGCGCACGCGGATTCAATCTCGAAACGCCCAACCTTACCTACTTCGGCTCGGCAAGCGCCTACAATAATCCGGAGGACGCCGTCGGCATCGACCGCAACGTATCCCTCATCGGACGCGCATCGTACAGCTTCGACAACCGCTATTTCCTCACCGCCTCCTTCCGTCGCGACTATGCCGGACGACTGCCGGTGGGCAAGAAATACGGCGACTTCCCCGGCTTTACCGCCGCATGGAAAATATCCGAAGAACCTTTCATGCCCAAGATTGACGGCGTGGACTTAATCAAGCTGCGCGGAAGCTGGGGATTGGTCGGTAACATCGGCTCAATCGGCTGGATGGGACAACGCCCCGGACCGGGCATCGGATACTGGCGACTGAACGGACGCGGAGGACCCTTCGGCATCGACAATCCGCAAATCGGCTATACAGTTACCATTCCGGGAGCATATAACGCCAACCTCACGTGGGAAACGTCCGAACAAACCGATGGCGGTATCGACCTCGAACTGCTCGGCAACCGCCTCTCCCTCTCTGCCGACTATTTCCACAAGCGCACCTATAACCTGATTCAGAGTCAGCCCATCGGACTGCCCCAATATGCAGGCCTCAATCCGCCGCAGGTCAATTCAGGCGAAATCACCAATACCGGTATCGAGCTTACCGCCGGCTGGAACGACAAAGTCGGAGCCATCTCCTACTTCGTCAGCGGCAACCTGGCAACGCTCACCAACAAGATTTCCGACATAGGCGAAATCAATCCGCAAACGGGCAAGAAGAACGACTGGCGATGGGGCGACACCTTCCGCGCCACACACGCACCCTTCCGCTCGCGAGAAGGCGACCCAATGTACACCTACTGGTTAGTAAAAACCGACGGTATATTCAAAAGCGATGCCGAAGCCGCAGCATACGTCGATAAAGACGGCAACCGCATCCAGCCCAACGCAAAAGCAGGCGACCTGAAGTTTATCGACCAGGACGGCGACGGCAAAATCGGCGACAACGACCGCGTCTATATGGGCAACTACTTCCCCGACCTGACCTACGCGCTGACAGCCGGAGCAACATGGAAAAACTTCACCTTCAGCTTCATGCTCCAAGGCGTACAGGGCGCGGACATATACAACGCCTCCAAATACACCCTGCTCAACGAGGCAATAGCCAGCTTCAACCGCTGGGATCGCATCCTCGACGCCTACCCGAAGACGAACGACATCCCGCGCATCTCGCTTAACGACCCGAACCAAAACTTCTCTACCAATTCCGACTGGTACATCGAAGACGGTTCCTACCTGCGCGTCAAGAACATATCGCTGAGCTACGACGCCAACTCGCTCATCCGCAAGGCAACGTATTTCAACGACCGCAAGAGTTCGCTCATCCTCACCCTCGGCGTAGACAACCTCTACACCTTCACCAAATACACGGGAATGGATCCCGAAGTAGGCGGCAAGGGAATGGACGGCGGCTCATACCCCGTTCCGCGAACAGTCTCATTAAGCGTAAAACTCACCTATTAATTTAATTATGAACCGGAGACCGACCGAAAGCGCATACCCGCCCATCGCCACAACGCCCGCGTGCAATATATGCCACAACGCCACCGTAGAGACGCAATGCGTTGCACCCCTACATAAGGCGCCCGCTGTGTATGATCGTGAAAGCCGGCTGTGTATGACACACACAGCTGGCTGTGTACGACCGCCACAGCAGGCTATGTATGATCGCCACAGCAGGCTGTGCATGATCGCGGAAGGCGCCTCGCAGGACAGTCGCCATAAAACAGAATTAAAATGAATAAGTACAGTATATATATAATGATGGCGCTCGCCATGACGCTCGCCTCCTGCTCGGACTGGCTGAGCTTTACCCCGGACAAACAACTGTCGGCAGATAACTTCTTCCAGACCGACGACGACGCAAAGGCAGCAACAGCAACATTCTACCATTACGTATTCGGCGACGCCGACGAAGGATTCGGACGCGGCTTTATGTTCGAAATTGCCGGAAGCGGCGACGACATGATCATCGGGCGCGTACCCGAAGGCATCGGCTATCAAACCTGCAACTTCCGCTACGACGGACGCGAAGGACAGATAACCGGCTTCAACTCACAGCTGAACCAAGTCATTGCACAAACAAACTGGGTAATCAGCAGCCTTTTGAGAAAGCAAACCCGCTCGGCTATCGAAAACCGCACCCTCGGCGAAGCCTATTTCATGCGTGCCTTCTCCCACCTCTACTGGGCTTACCGCTACGGAAGAATAGACCAGGGCGTACCCTTCGACCGCTACGAGGACTACGAGAATTATCCATACGAAGCGCCGCAACAACGGGCATCGGTAACGGAAAACTATGCCCTCATCATCGAAGACCTCGAAAAGGCAGCCGACCTCCTTCCGTTCTTCAGAGACTATTCCGAAGCCGACTACGGACGGGCGCACCGCGCAGCAGCATGGGCATACATGGTTAAAACCTACGCTTACTGGGCGCAGCACGACAAGTCGAAATGGGAACTGATACCCGCTCTGGTAGACAAAATCGAAACCGAAGGCCAATGCAAGCTGATAGACAAATACTCCGACGTATTCACAATCGCCCACAACTGGGATTCGGAGCATATCTGGTCAATCAACTGCTCTTCGCAAACACGCGGCGGCGTCTACGTAGCATGTACAGTGCTTGAAAACGCAGGCTGGGGACGAATAAACGGCTGGGGATTCTTCAAACCCACGCTCGGACTTCGCAACGAATTTGTCGAAGGCGACCAGCGACGCGCAACAACCATGTTTGAATACGGCGACGAGTTCATCTACTTCGGCGATACGATGAGATATTATTCCGAATCCGACCTCGAATCAGGCTTTATGTTTGCCAAGTACTTCGAACCATATCGCTACGGGGAATATAAAAATGGCTCCGCCATTTCCCCATACGTATCACGCAGCGACGACGGATATACAGACCTGAACATACCGCTCTTCCGCTTTGCCGAAGCCCTGCTTTTCAAAGCCGAAGCCCTCATCATGATGAACAGGGGAGCAGACGCGGCGAAGGTTTTGAACATCATCACTGCCCGCGCCGGACTGGGCGACAAGAAATACTCGAACGCAACCATGGCCGACCTAAAGCACGAGCGCAGATGCGAACTCGCAGGCGAATACTCCGACCGCTTCATGGACTTGAAACGCTGGGAAGACTGGGACGCCCTTCGCGCCCCCAAGAAAGTTCGCCATCACGAAGAACGCAGTAACCCCGACAGCCCTTGGACGGAAATGACGGTAACATGGGAAAATACGAATGAAGACGGCACACGCGAGTTCAATCCCGCCGTCAACATCGTCATGCCCTACAACCCC
Source organism: Tannerellaceae bacterium (assembly GCA_031257015.1). Classification (GTDB taxonomy): domain Bacteria; phylum Bacteroidota; class Bacteroidia; order Bacteroidales; family Tannerellaceae; genus DFXE01. The sequence goes on along the minus strand of JAIRPK010000065.1, from coordinate 86,028 downwards.
GACGACGTTGTTAAAGCCAACGGCAGGCTGAAACAGAATCCGGGATATTGATATAATAATGATGCAGTGGCGGGTACCAAACTCGCCACTGCATAAAAAATACTAAACACAATGAAAAAGTATGCTTTATACATTGCAATAGCAATGATGCTCGCCTCCTGCACGGACTGGCTGAGCTTTACGCCGGACAAGCAGCTGTCGGAGGATAACTTCTTCCAGACGGACGAGGACGCAAAGGCAGCAATCGCATCGGTCTATGCCAACATATTCAACTCCGCCGACGAAGGCTTTGGCCGCAGTTTCATGTACGAGATTGCCGGCGGCGGCGACGACATGATTTACGGACGCACACGAAGCGCCGAGCTGTATCGCCTTGTGAACTTCACCTACGAAGGCCGCGAAGTGAACGGCTTCAACGAGCAGCTGGCCAACTCCCTCTCGTCCGCAAACTGGGTTGTCGCCAGCCTGTTGAGAAAGAGCAGCCGCTCGGCCATCGAGAACCGCACCCTCGGCGAAGCCTATTTCATGCGTGCCTTCTGCCATTTCTTCTGGGCATATCGCTACGGACGCGCCGACAACGGCGTACCCTTCGACCGCTACGAAGACTACGAGAATTATGCTTACGGAACGCCACAGCAGCGAGCAACGGTAATGGACAACTATGCCCTCATCATCGAAGACCTTGAAAAGGCTGCCGAACTCCTTCCGTTCTTCAGAGACTATTCCGAAGCCGACTACGGACGGGCGCACCGTGCCGCTGCATGGGCTTACATGGTGAAAACCTACGCTTACTGGGCGCAGCACGACAAGTCTAAATGGGAACTGATACCCGCGCTTGTCGACCGCATCGCAAACGAAGGCCAATGCAAACTGATAGACAAATACTCCGACGTATTCACAATCGCCCACAACTGGGATTCGGAGCATATCTGGTCAATCAACTGCTCGGCAGCAACCAACGCCGGCGTCTATATCGCCTGCGTGCCACTCGAAAACAAAGGCTGGGGACGAATAAACGGCTGGGGATACTTCAAGCCCACACTCGGACTTCGCAACGAATTTGTCGAAGGCGACCAGCGCCGCTATCCCACCATGCTCGAATATGGAGACGAGTTCACTTTCTTCGGCGAGACGCGACGCTTCTATTCCGAGTCCGACCTTGAATCCGGATTCATGCTTGCCAAATACATGGACGCCTATCGCTTTGGCGAAGTGGACGATGCCGGCGTTGGCCATTCGCCATACGTATCATCAAACAGCGACGGATTCACCGACCTGAACATACCGCTCTTCCGCTTTGCCGAAGCCCTGCTCTTCAAAGCCGAAGCCCTCATCATGATGAACAGGGGAGCAGACGCGGCGAAGGTTTTGAACATCATCGCTGCCCGCGCCGGACTGGGCGACAATAAATACTCAAACGCAACAATGGCCGACCTCAAGCACGAACGCCGCTGCGAACTTGCTTGCGAATACACCGACCGCTTCATGGACTTGAAACGCTGGGAAGACTGGGACGCCCTCCGCGCACCCAAAAAAGTGCGTAACTACGAAGACCGCGCCAACCCCGACAGCCCATGGACAGAAGCAACAGTTGACTACGAAGGCTCCGGCACGCGCAACTTCAACCCCGCCGTGCACATCGTCATGCCTTACAATCCCGACGACGTTGTTAAAGCCAACGGCAAGCTAAAACAGAATACAGGGTATTAACATCCCTGCAAAATCAATTAGAAATAAATGCAAAGGCACGAAGGAGTATACCTTCGTGCCTTATTTAATTACAGATTTTCGACGTTCTCCGAAAATCAACTTTCTGAAATAGCTTTACAAAGCTGGCGAATATATTAACCAAAGTGCGAAACAATCCGACTATTTCCATAAAAGAGACGCCCGGCGACATGAACAAGCTCATTGCTGTCCGGCTCCAAACAGAATTATTACATGAAATGCTTTTTACAGCTTGCATGACAAAAACAAAAAATAGTTAGCCGGCATTTTCTATTTCAAAAAAGCTCCCAACTTCAAGCAAGCCCCCAAAAACATCTACCTTGACGCTCGGAACGTCTCGTGAAACACTCGGAGCATCTCGTGAGACACTCGGAGCATCTCGTGAGACACTCGGAGCATCTCGTGAGACGCTCCGAACGTCTAGTGAAACACTCGGAGCATCTCGTGAGACACTCGGAACATCTCGTGAAACGCTCGGAGCATCTCGTGAAACGCTCGGAGCATCTCGTGAGACGCTTGGAACATCTCGTGAGACGCTCGGAGCATCTCGTGAAACACTCGGAGCATCTCGTGAAACGCTCAGAACGTCTCGTGAAACACTCGGAGCATCTCGTGAAACGCTCCGAACGTCTCGTGAAACACTTGGAGCGTCTCGTGAGACACTCCGAACATCTCGTGAAACGCTCCGAACGTCTAGTGAGACACTCCGAACATCTCGTGAGACGCTCGGAACATCTCGTGAAACGCTCTGAGCATCTCGTGAAACGCTCTGAACGTCTCGTGAAACACTTGGAGCATCTCGTGAGACACTCCGAACATCTCGTGAAACGCTCAGAACGTCTCGTGAAACGCTCAGAACGTCTCGTGAAACGCTCGAAACATCTCGTGAAACGCTCGGAACGTCTCGTGAAATGCTCGGAGCATCTCGCGAAAAACTCGGAACATCTCGTGAAACGCTTGGAGCATCTTGTGAAACGCTCCGAACGTCTAGTGAGACGCTCGGAGCATCTCGTGAGACACTCGGAACATCTCGTGAGACACTCGGAGCATCTCGTGAAACACTCGGAGCATCTCGTGAAACGCTCAGAACGTCTCGTGAAACGCTCCGAACATCTCATGAGACGCTCGGAACGTCTCGTGAGACACTCGGAGCATCTCGTGAAACACTCGGAGCATCAAACGAGATATTCAGAACAGAATATTAATCCGGAGCCATCTGAAAACAGAAGAAGCAAAACTTGACAACAAGCTTTTTGACGAGGTTCATTTCAAGATGTATCATTTTTTATCGGTTAAGCGGTGAATGGACTGTGTTTGCTGAAACTCCGACGTGCAGACAAGCAACATGATGGCTAAAGATTAAGCCGTTCCTTCAGGAGACGGTATCCGGCGAGGCTGGCGCGGAGATTGTCGCCATTCTTCAATCGGACGTTGTAGTTGTCTTTTCCAAAAAGTTCAACACGGAGAATCTGCTCCGTATTAACAATTGTTGAACGATGGATGCGGACAAAGGCGCCCGGAGGAAGATGAGTGTCGAAGTATTTCATCGTTTGCTCCTTGATGAATTGACCGGCGGGAGTGACGAGAGTGACATAGTCGCCGCAGGCAAGAATGTACAGAACGTCTTTGATCGGAACGATGTTAATGCGACCGGTATCTTTAACGGAGATGCGGTCAAGGTATTCGACCTGGGGGATAACGGATGGAGCGACAGCAGGAGCGATGACAGACAACTCCTCTTTAGACTGCTGCTCGGAGGCATATATGCGGATGCGATACCACAGCATGAGGATTGTCCAGGAAGCTATCCCGCAGAGAAGACGGAGCGGGAGTGTGCAAAGGAAACCCTCTACGCTTTCGAGTCCGGCGAGAACAACAGCGGCAAAACATACGCAGAGGCAGAGAACAATTATGGTGAACGAGGCGACAGCTTGTGCCTGCCAGACACGCAGGTATGCGAAGAAAAAGAATGTGGCTATCCCTCCGGCAGCAAGAAGACTGATGAAAATGCCGGCATCAACGAAGGCGATGAGGATACCCGGCTCACCGTAGAAAGCAAGAAGAGCTGCTTGCGCCGCCAGCGTTGAAATGTACAGCAGGAGGCTGCCGACAAGCGTGCGCCTGGATGTGAAGAGGGGATTCTGCTGCATGATGCCGTCAGTCTTTTATTTCTATGCCGCTGAAAGAGAGGTTGCCGCGAATGATAAGCTTGTGCTCGTAGTCGATTTCGCCGCTGAGCCAACGCTTGTCTTCGCATCCGCCAAAAGAGTTGTTGCTTTGCACGACGACGTACCATGATGAGGGAAGACGCAATTCAGCTCCTCCGAAAGAGATGTCGATGTCAATGATCGTTTCTGGCGCTTCGAGAACAGTACGTTTAAGGTCAAGCGAAACAGAGCCGAAGGAACAGTCAATGTCGGCTCCGCGGAAAACAGGATCCATGACAATGGTTTTAGTGGAACCGAAGCTGACGTCAAGGGTAACGAATCCGTCCTCTACCTTTTCTTTCGCATCGCCATGCCGACAGGTTCTAAATCTCGTCCAAGGACGTATGTGACGGTGATGATGCCGCCGGAAAATGAGGGTTATACCTATGAATACAAGCATGATTGGCCAGTAATGCCTCATCTGGTCGCCTTCTATTCCAATGATTCGGAAGAGCAGGAAATATGAGCCAATGGAGACGAAGATAATGCCGGCAATATGTTGCCTTTTGAAAAATGATAGCACCCCCATGGCTATCAAAATCATTGGCCATGACATAATAATGCGATATACATCATTGTTAATCCACCCAAGATTATGCCCCAGCATGGTGAGGCCGGCGATAATGAGCAGTATGGCAAGGACGGTTGTTCCCAGGCCATGATGATGGTGATAGTGTTGTTTATGCTTGTCCCGATATTGACATCTGTTGCAGCTTGCTTTGCCTTGATGTCTGCATTTGTTGCATTTCTCCGGAATAGAATCCGTTGTTTCTTGATTTGTTGTTTCCATTATCTGTTTATTTTATTAAATATTAGAATTTATACGACAAAGGTAAGGCTCCACGTGGGAGCCTTACAATGGGAATGTTGCTCAAATGATAGCAATTCCCGACAAACTGCCGAAATCTATCGCCTAATCTGCGAGCTTAGCTTTGATAAATTCGCGGTTAAGTCTGGCGATGTTAGATATGGATACTTCCTTCGGACATTCGGCTTCGCAGGCACGTGTGTTAGTACAATTACCGAAACCCAGCTCATCCATTTTTGCTATCATGGCCTTGGCACGACGGGCAGCCTCGACCTTGCCCTGAGGCAAAAGCGACAATTGGCTGACTTTTGCGGAAACGAACAGCATGGCCGAACCGTTCTTGCAGGCGGCAACACAAGCCCCACAACCGATGCAGGCAGCGGCGTCCATAGCCAGGTCGGCATCTTTCTTGGAAATGGGTATTGCATTTGCATCAGGCACGCCTCCGGTGTTGACGGATACAAATCCGCCAGCTTGAATGATTTTGTCGAAAGCATAACGATCGACCATCAGGTCACGGATGACGGGGAATCCTGCAGAGCGCCACGGCTCAACGGTTATTGTTGCTCCGTCTTCAAACTTGCGCATGTGGAGCTGGCAAGTTGTTACGGCAGAGTCAGGGCCATGTGGATGTCCGTTAATATATAATGAGCACATCCCACATATCCCTTCGCGGCAATCATGGTCGAAAGCGACCGGCTCTTTACCTTCGCTGATTAGTTGTTCGTTAAGGACGTCGAGCATTTCAAGGAAGGAGCTTGACTGGGAGACGTTGTTAAGCTTGTATGTCTCGAATGAGCCTTTGGATTTGGGGCCTTTCTGGCGCCATACTTTAATGGTGATATTTATGTTCTTATCCATGTCGTTAATTGTTTTAATTCTTGTAATTCCGTTGCTGGCGTACTACAAATTCATATTCAAGATTTTCTTTCAGGAGTTCAGGCTCGATATTATCGCCTTTATATTCCCAGCAAGATACATAAGAGAGGAGATCGTCGCGCCGCAGAGCTTCGCCTTCAGGTGTTTGATATTCCTCGCGGAAGTGTCCACCGCAGGATTCTTCTCGATTGTAGGCGTCGCGTGCCATAAGTTCACCGATTTCGATGAAATCGGCAAGACGCAGGGCTTTCTCCAGCTCAATGTTTAAGTCTGCGCTTTCACCTGGGATACGGACGTTGCTCCAAAATTCCTGCTTCAACTTGCCGAGAAGGGTGATGGCTTCTTTCAGACCTTCGGAGTTGCGGGCCATACCTATGTGCTCCCACATAATATGGCCGAGTTCTTTGTGAAGACTGTCAACAGATCTGTTGCCTTTGATATTCATTAGCTTTTTGATCCTGTCTTCGATAGACTTTTCAGCTGCATCAAATTCCGGAGCGTCAGTCTTGAAACGAGGAACTTGAATTTGGTCGGCAAGATAGTTCTGTATTGTATAGGGAAGGACAAAGTATCCATCGGCGAGACCCTGCATCAAAGCAGAGGCTCCAAGTCGATTTGCACCATGGTCGGAGAAGTTGGCTTCGCCTATTGCGAACAGACCGGGGATTGAAGTCATTAGTTCGTAGTCAACCCACAAACCACCCATAGCATAATGCAGGGCAGGAAATATCATCATCGGCGTTTCATAAGGATTGTCGTCAACTATTTTCTCATACATCTGGAAAAGGTTGCCATAGCGTTGCTCTACGACATGACGACCAAGACGATTGATCGCTTCAGCAAAATCCAGATATACGGCAAGGCCAGTACTGCCAACTCCATAGCCGGCGTCGCAACGTTCTTTGGCTGCTCGTGAGGCTACGTCACGAGGGACAAGATTACCAAAAGCAGGATAGCGTCGTTCGAGATAGTAGTCGCGGTCTTCTTCTTTTATCTGAGTAGGTTTAAGCTGGCCTGCACGGATGAATTCGGCATCTTCTTTCTTCTTCGGCACCCAAATACGACCGTCGTTACGGAGAGATTCGGACATAAGCGTAAGCTTGGATTGAAATTCACCGTGAACGGGGATGCAAGTAGGATGGATTTGAACGTAACATGGGTTTGCAAACCATGCCCCCTTCTTGTAGCATTGCCATGCGGCTGAGCCGTTTGACCCCATCGCATTTGTTGATAGGAAAAATGTGTTGACATAGCCTCCGGTGGCAACAACGACAGCATGAGCGGCGAAACGCTCAAGTTTACCGGTGACAAGGTTCCGGGCTATGATACCGCGAGCGCGTCCGTCGATTGTTACAACATCCAGCATCTCATGTCTCTTGTACATCTTTACACGACCAAGACCTATTTGACGGCTAAGGGCGGAGTAGGCACCGAGCAGTAATTGTTGCCCAGTTTGCCCACGAGCGTAGAATGTGCGGGATACTTGTGCGCCTCCAAAAGAGCGATTGTCAAGAAGGCCACCATATTCACGAGCAAAAGGAACGCCCTGCGCAACACACTGGTCAATAATTGAATTGGAAACCTCAGCCAGTCGATATACATTGGCTTCACGAGCACGATAGTCGCCACCTTTTATCGTATCATAAAAAAGACGATACACGGAATCACCGTCGTTCTGATAGTTCTTTGCTGCATTTATACCGCCCTGAGCTGCAATAGAGTGAGCGCGGCGGGGGGAATCCTGGATGCAAAAGTTGAGTACGTTGAATCCCAACTCTGCCAAAGTTGCGGCGGCAGAGGCTCCGGCCAGACCTGTGCCGACTACGATTATATCGAGACGACGTTTGTTGGCGGGATTAACAAGCTTCTGATGATCTTTGTAGTTCTTCCACTTATCGGATAATGAGCCTTGTGGAATCTTGGAATTTATGGTTGACATATTTTCTTCTTAATTATTAATGAGATGATGTAAGTCGACGTAGCCTTCGCTGAAAAAGAGGCTGTTGATGTAAAAGAACAGGGTTACGGCTGCAAAGCAAAGCATGACCACGGTCGTGAATATATTGCCAATAAATTGCCAGCGTTTAAGCCACAGTGTGTTGTTGATACCGACGGTCTGAAGAGCGCTCCAAAAACCATGAGTAAGGTGAAACCAGATGGCCACATACCAGATCAAGTACAATACTACAATTATGGGATTGCTGAAGTAGTAGCGAATGAAGGCCGCACCATCGTGAGTGGAAATCGTTTGGCCACTCAACGTTACTGTTTCATGACCACTTAGCTCGGCATACATCATGTGATACCAAAAATGGGTAAAATGGAGAACAATGAAACCAATCACGATTACCCCAAGGACAAACATGTTCTGAGATGCCCACTCGACATTCTTCGGACGAGTACTGACAGCGTAACGATCAGTGCCACGGGCTTTGCGATTCTGCAAGGTCAATACCGTGGCATAGACCAGATGTACAACGAAACCGGCCGCTAACACAAGTGTTCCCAAAACAGCATACCAATTGGCGCCAAGAAGCGAACATATAGTGTTATAAGCCTCCGCTGAAAATACAGCAGCTACGTTCATCGTAACATGGAACAGAAGAAACAGCACGAGAAAAAGACCTGACATACTCATGACAAGCTTTCTTCCAATTGATGAATTTATTAACCACATAAGATAAATTATTACAGTTTTACTTGTTAAAAATAGATTGTTTTTATCAATGCAAAGGTATGGTTATTTGCCACATCAGCAAATGTTAAGCCCCTTATGGAATTAACAGTCATCACTCTTGAATCACAGGTATTCAAGAGCTTAACAACAAAACTAAAACTTGACCTTGTAGATAATTTGTCTATTACCGATATTACCTTAGTTCTGGATAAACAAGACGTTTCCGAAAATGTCCAGACCAAACAGAATTGTTATGTAAAATGCTTCTGACAACTTGTGTGAAACCGCTACATTCCACTCCTCTTCACATGCTTTTCGGAACATCAAATTCCGCCTGCTTGCCCCAAACACAAACTCATAATAATTTTTCAGAGCACCAGCCTGTTTTTCTCTACGCTCCATATTACTTCCAATCCTTAATTCAAGGAGCTTGTGCACAAAGAAGCTGTAACAACTGCCTGATGAACAAACCATTCAGAACTGAACAAAAGGAAATTATACAGCAGTTCGCAACAGTTGCAGGGCGCCGTACTTGCAACCGTCTCCGAATCAGAAAATTCATACCTTTGCGCTAAAACAATCACATATATGACAGAGCACCAGAAAGAAGTAAAATTGAACTCCATCAATACGCCAGACGACCTCCGCGTCCTTCCCCAGAGCGATTTGCAAAACATCTGCGCCGAGTTGCGACAGTATATAATAGATGTATTATCTGAAAACCCCGGCCACCTTGGCGCCAGCCTCGGTACAGTGGAGATGACCGTCGCCCTGCATTATGTATTCAACACTCCTTACGATCGTATTATCTGGGATGTAGGTCACCAAGCCTACGGTCACAAGATACTTACCGGCCGGCGCGACGTTTTCCCTACGCTCCGCAAATACAAAGGCATCAGCGGCTTCCCGTCACCGGCAGAAAGCGAATACGATTCCTTCATTGCAGGGCATGCCTCAACTTCCATTTCCGCAGCCTTGGGCATGTCAGTAGCCTCGTCATTAAAAAGCGAGGAGCGACATGTTATCGCTGTTATCGGCGACGGAGCAATGACTGGCGGTCTCGCATTCGAGGGATTGAACAACGTGTCGATCAATCCTAATAACCTTCTAATCATACTTAACGACAACAATATGGCGATAGACGGAAATGTCGGCGCTCTAAGCGAGTATCTCGTCAACATCACGACCAGTTACCCCTATAACAAGCTACGCTATGACGTTTATCGCGGATTGCGAAAAATAAAGCTCATCAACGACAATCGTAAAGGCCTCATCCTTCGTTTTAACAACAGCCTCAAAGCTCTGCTTACCAGTCAGCACAACCTCTTTGAAGGATTCAGCATACGTTACTTCGGACCAACGGATGGTCACGACGTTGAAGGCATAATCCGCATCCTGAATGACATAAAAAGCATGAAAGGCCCCAAGCTTCTCCACCTGCGCACCAAGAAAGGCAAAGGATTCAAACCCGCTGAAGAGAGCGCCGTTGAATGGCACGCCCCCGGCAAGTTCAACAAAAAGACAGGCGAGCGCATCCTTGTCAACGAGAACTTGGAGCAACCCCAACTGTATCAGGACGTCTTCGGTCATACACTGGTCGAACTCGCCAGCACAAACGACAAGGTTGTAGGAATAACCCCCGCCATGCCTACGGGATGCTCAATGATTCACCTGATGAAAGCCTACCCTCACCGTGCATTCGACGTAGGCATTGCCGAAGGCCATGCCGCCACATTCTCCGCCGGCCTTGCCAAGGAAGGAATGATCCCGTTCTGCAACATATATTCCTCTTTCATGCAGAGAGCATACGACAATTTGATACACGACATAGCGATTCAACAGCTGCACGTCATCCTCTGCCTTGACCGCGCCGGTCTTGTCGGCGAAGATGGCGCAACACACCATGGCATATTCGACCTTGCATATCTCCGCCCAATCCCCAACCTCATCATCAGCTCGCCAATGAACGAATGGCACCTGCGCAATCTAATGTACACCGCCTGTTACGGGACAAGCGCTCCATTCGTAATCCGCTACCCCAGAGGCAAAGGCGAGCAGAAAGACTGGCGTAACGACATGCAACTCCTCCCAATCGGCAAAGGGCGCAAACTTGCCGACGGCTCAGACATTGCCATCCTCTCCATAGGCCCAATCGGCAACGAAGTAACCAAAGCCATATCCCTCCTGAACGGCAAAGCCAGCATTGCCCACTATGACATGATCTATCTCAAACCTATCGACGAAGCCCTTCTGCACGAAATAGGTAAGCAACATACACACATCATAACACTGGAGAACGGCGTCCGAAATGGAGGGCTAGGCAGCGCCGTCATCGAATTTATGTCCGACCATAACTATCACCCCCACATTCTCCGCCTGGGGATTCCCGACACATTCGTAGAGCATGGAACCATACCCGAACTATTCCGACTATACGGCCTCGACGCCGAACATATAGCCAAGACAATCATAGAAGAAATTAACTAAGCAAACCGTATGAAAATAGTAATTGCAGGCGCCGGCGAAACCGGCACCCACCTCGCTAAGCTCCTGTCAAAAGAGAAGCAGGACATCATTCTCATGGACACCAGCGAAGAACGCCTCCGCGCCCTCTCAAACGAAGAGCTACTCACCATGACTGGCAACCCCGTCTCCTTCCGCGATCTCCGCGAAGCCGGAACAGGCAAGGCCGATCTGTTCGTAAGTGTAACCCCGGAAGAATCGACGAACATAACAGCCTGTATGCTTGCCTCCCGTCTCGGAGTAAAGAAAACCTTTGCCCGCATAAACAACTTTGAATACCTCCGCCCGGAGAATCGCGAGTTCTTTGAAAGCATGGGCATCTCGGCAATGATATACCCGGAAATACTCGTAGCCGAAGAGATAGCCACCGCCATCAGCCGCCCCTGGACCCGTCAGTATCGCGAGCTTCTCAACGGAGCCTTCGTCCTGGTAGGCGTCAAGATACGCGGCAACTCCCGCCTCGTCAACCTCCGCCTCTCCGAGCTGGCCGGCAGCGACAAATCGTATCACATCGCCGCCATCAAGCGTGACGACGACATCTTCATTCCCAACGGAACCAGCTCCATCATGGTTGGCGATACCGTATTCTTCACCACGACGAAAGACTTTGTAAAAGAAGTCCAAACCCAAGCCGGCAAAGGCAATCCCGAAGTGAAGAAAGTCTTCATCATAGGAGGCACCCGCATCGCCATCCGCACCTGCCAGCTTCTCCCCGGCAACATCCGCATCAAACTCATTGAGCGCGACCGCGAAAAATGCCATCGCATAGCAGAAATAGTTCCCAGCAACGTCCTTACCATCCACGGCGACGGCAGAGACGTCGATCTCCTCATCCAGGAAGGTATCCACGACGCCCAAGCCTTCGTCGGCCTGACCGACAACGAAAGCGCCAACATCATGGCATGTCTTACGGCCAAACGCTTTGGCGGTGTTGTCAAAACAATAGCCGAAGTAGAAAACCTCGACTACATCCCGCTGGCCGAAAACATGGACATCGGTTCCGTCGTAAATAAAAAGCGCATTGCCGCAGGATACATCTACCAATTCCTCCTTGACAGCGACATCACCAACGTAAAGATCCTCTCCATCGCCAACGCCAACGTCGCCGAACTAATCGCCCGCCCCGGCTCCAAAGTAACCCGCAAGCCAGTAAAAGACCTCCACCTTCCCGCCGACATAACCATCGGAGGCATGATGCACGACAACCAGCCAATACTGGTCAAAGGCGACACCCAGATTCAGGCCGACGACCGCGTAATCGTCTTCTGTCTCGACGCCGCAATACGCAAACTGGACGAATACTTCTACTAAAATGCTAAACATCCGCTTCATTCTCAAGATGCTCGGAACCATGTTCCTCATCGAGACCATCTTCATGCTCCTGGCCAGCCTCGTAGCTCTCCACTACGGCGACGGCGACCTCCCCCCCTTCCTCATCTCAAGCGCCATCCTCTTCACCGTCGGCGCCACCTTCTTCACCCTGGGTCGCAAGGCAGACGAGCACTCCGCCGGATACCGCGAAGGCATGCTCGTCGTCACTTTGACATGGGCCAGCCTCTCCTTCCTTGGGATGCTCCCCTTCTACATCGGCGGCTACATCAGCAGCATCCCCGACGCCTATTTTGAAACCATGTCCGGCTACACCACCACCGGCGCCAGCATCCTGACAGACATCGAATCCCTCCCGCACGGCATCCTCTTCTGGCGCAGCCTCCTCCAGTGGCAAGGCGGGATAGGCGTCGTCGTCTTCACCGTCGCCCTCCTCCCCCTCTTCGGCGGCGGCGCCTCACAAATGTTTGAAGCCGAAACAACCGGAACCGGCATCGGCCACGAGCGCTTTCGCCCCCGCGTCACCCAAGTCGCCAAGCGCCTCTCCGGCGTCTATTTCATCCTCACCGCCGTTATCGCCCTCCTCCTCTGGCTCGGCCCCATGAACCTCTTCGACGCCATCAACCACGGACTGACCACCGTCTCCACCGGCGGATACTCCACCAAGAACAACAGCATCGCACATTGGGACTCAGCCTACATCGAATACATTGAAATCCTCTTCATGTTCGTAGGCTCGATCAACGTCACCCTCCTGTACTTCCTCATCCTCAAAGCCTCCCCCCACAAAATCCTCCACGACGAAGAGCTACGCTCCTTCACGCTCCTCATCCTCGCCGCCGCCGCCATCACCACCCTCTGGCTGCTCGCCCACCGCTCGCCCGGCGCCCCGCTCGACTGGGCAACCATCGAAAGCGCCATCCGCCGAGGCACCTTCCAGGTGATGGCCATCTCCTCCTCCTCAGGCTTCATGACCGACGACTACCTCCCCTGGGGAGCCTTCTTCTGGATGCTCGTCCTCATCCTCATGTTCATAGGCGGCTGCTCAGGCTCCACCAGCGGCGGCTTCAAGGCAGGGCGCTTCGTCATCGTCAGCAAGCACCTCTCCAATGTCTTCAACAAGCAAATGCACCCCAACGCCATCCTCCACGTCCGCATGAGCGGCCACGTCATCACTGCCGACAACGTCCACCGCTGCCTCGCCTTCGCCTTCATCTACATAGCCCTCATCATGCTAGGCAGTCTCGCCCTCGCCTTCAACGGAGCCACCTTCGACGAAGCCTTGGCCGCCTCCGTCTCCGCCATCAGCAACATCGGCCCCGGCCTCGGTCGCCAAGGCCCCGCCAGCAACTACGCCGACATGCCCGCCGCATCAAAATGGATCCTGTCATTCCTCATGATGACCGGCAGGCTTGAACTATTTACCGTCCTCACCCTCCTCCAGCCACGCTTTTGGAAGAATTAACCAACGAAAAAGACAATCCGTCAATCACACCCCCGCACGCCACCGTTCCCCCCGTGCGGGGCAAAGCAATCGCCACGAAAAACACATCAAGCCCTCCCGCCACACACAAACACATCCTTCGCCTCAACAAAATGCAAACACCGCGTTTACCCCGAACACAGGCTATATGAGACGCTTTCCGAATATCCTCCATGGCGCCAGACCTCTGCCGACGCAGGTAACACATCCCACCAGCATTAGTGACGATGTCCCACTAATGCTAGTGACGGTATCCCACTAACACTAGTGACGACATCCCACTAACGTTAGTGACGCCTGCCCACTAACACTGGTGACGATGTCCCACTAACGCTAGTGACGGTATCTCACTAACATTGGTGACGACATTCCACTAATGTTAGTGACGCCTGCCCACTAACAGTAATGATGAGAGTCTATTAAAAAATGACAAAACGTCGCTAGTTGAACAAACGACCGATGCAGTCAACAAAATTCGCATCAGCCGGTATTCCTGACGGGGCAATAAGCCTTGCCTGGACATATTCGATTCTGCAAGCAATATTATTCATGGACAGATTCATAATAGCAGGCTGTTTTTTTTGTAAGGGCGATGGAGTTAGCTCTTATTTCCTTTGCCTGAATTGTGTGAATAAATCATGCAATTGAAAGAATAGATGTTTTTTTGAGGGTTCTGAAGCGTCAACGTTCTTTCCGTGTAGCGTCCAGGCGAAGAAATATAAACAGGAGCAGAGTAAAGCCCCAAAGTGATGAGCCTCCGTAGCTGAAGAACGGGAGTGGAATGCCGATAACGGGCGTAATGCCTGTCACCATTCCGATATTAATCAGTACGTGTATGAAAAATATTGAGGCGACACAGTATCCATATATCCGTGCGAATACTGTTTTTTGTTTTTCGGCAAGTATGTAGAGGCGGATGATGAAAATAGTAAAAAGGATAATTACAATGGAGGATCCCATGAAGCCTTTTTCTTCTCCGACGGTGCAGAAGATGAAGTCGGTGTCTTGTTCTGGTACGTATTTCAGCTTGGTTTGCGTCCCGTTCAGGAAGCCTTTGCCGAGAAAGCCGCCGGAGCCGATGGCTATTTTTGATTGATTAACGTTGTAACCGACGCCGCGCGGATCGTCTTCCAGGCCTAAGGATACTTTTATGCGTGTTTGTTGGTGTGGCTCCAACATTTTATCGAAAACGTAATCGACCGAATATATGAAGCCGACGGAGATGCCGGCAAAGAGGATGACCAGCAAATAATTATATATCCAATTCTTTATGGCAAGGAAGATGAGGCCGCCGATTGTTCCTATCAGCAATCCTGATGTTACCCAGATGAAATTGATGGGGATGAACTCTGATGCGATGTATGCCAGGGTGTATGTGCCGACGGTAATGCCGATGAATATTTTTGTCTGAAGTGAATTGGGCTTGACGATGCAGCCGAGGATGACGGTGATGATTTGTACGAGGCCGAGTGTTATCATTTCGCCCAGAGGGGTGATTCCTACGATGCTTTCAGAATATTTCAGGCTGATGACAAAGAATGTTATGGCATTGATGCCGGCGAGGAGAACATATCCACTCATCCCTTCGCGGTAGAGCATAAGAAAAAAGGCCATGAATATGAGAGCTGAGCCGGTCTCTTTTTGTAGCAGGATGCAGATGAAGGGAAAGCATATAAGTGAAAGTGCGATGGCGTAATTTTTAAGGCTTTTTAGTCTGAAGCCGTAGGCGCTCATGAATTTGGCCAGAGCTAGCGCTGTTGCGAATTTGGCAAATTCAGCGGGCTGTATGCGCAAATATGGGCCAAGTACAAGCCAGGAGTGCGAGCCTTTGATGTCAGGCGCAATGAAAATGGTAAGTATGAGTACGAATACAACTATGGCGTATATAGCGTATGCAAACACGTTGAAGAAGTTGCCGTCCATCATCAGGATTATGAAAATCAGGACGAAGGAAAGGGCAATCCAGATGAGTTGAGAACCAGGCCTGCCGCTGGGATTGAACCATCCGACGTTTTCAAATTCGTAGCTTGCGCCACAAATGCTGAACCATCCGCTGATGATCATGGTAATGTAGAGTAGGATGCTGAACCAGTCGAGGGCGCTCCAGATTGAACTTTTTTTATATGGCATTTCTGGGAAGTATTACTCGATTCTTAAAATCGTTTTCAAGGTATTTGTTTTCGGGGGATATTTCGCCGTTGAAGTATTTGTCGAGCATGAGTTTGGCAATAGGGACGGCTACTGATGCGCCGAATCCGCCATGTTCAACGAGGATGGCAATTGCTACTTTGGGGTTATTATATGGTGCGAAGCCGATGAAAATTGAATTGTCTTTTCCGAAAGGAGTTTGGGCGGTGCCGGTTTTTCCACATATTTCGATATTGGGGAGCGCTATGCCACGACAGGTACCTCCGGTGACGGCAGCTCTCATTCCTTGGGCGAGGATGTCGTAATGCTGTTTGTCAATTGAGGTGTAGTTCTTTTCCATATAAATGGAATCTAATGTGCTTCCTTCTATTTCGCGTACGATATGAGGAGTGTAGAAATAGCCACGGTTAGCGATGGTGGAGGCCAGGTTGCACATTTGTATGGGTGTCGCCAGAACTTCGCCTTGGCCTATTGCTACGGAGATGATGGTACTTGAAACCCAGCGGTTTTTATATAAGCGGTTGTACATTTTGCTGTTGGGAATTTGTCCTGACTTTTCGCCGGGAAGGTCAATCCCCAGTCGCCGACCATATCCCATTCCTCTTAGATGTTCGCGCCATACGTCGAGTCCTTCTTGTGCGGAACTATATCGCCGACGGTTGTCAATCATATCATGCAGGCCCCAGCAGAAAAAAGCATTGCAGGATGTGGCAATGGCGGGAATGATGCTGAGGGGCGAGGGATGGCCGTGACATTTAGGTTTTGCTCCCAGAAGAGGGTAGCCGCCGATGCAGGAGTAATGTGTTTCGGTCGTTATTACTCCTTCTTGAAGGTATATAAGTCCCATGGCCGGTTTAAAGGTTGATCCGGGAGGGTATGTTCCCATAAGGGAGCGATCGAAAAGTGGTTTGAGTGGGTCAGCTTCCAATGCGGCATGGTTGCGTCCTCGCTGACGGCCTACCAATATTCCTGGATCAAAAGACGGAGCGGAGACCATGCAGAGGATTTCGCCTGTTGCTGGTTCGAGCATTACGATACTGCCGACTTTATTGCTCATAAGTTCCTCTCCTAAAATCTGCAAGTCTATATTTAGAGAGAGTTTGATGTTTTTACCGGAGACGGGCGGCTGGTCGTAATTCCCGTTTTCGTATTTCCCCTGTATTCGCCCGCGGGCGTCGCGAAGCAGGATTTCAACGCCTTTTTCTCCGCGGAGGGTTGATTCATAAGAGCGCTCTACGCCTGAACGACCGGAATATTCTCCTTGGACATAGTAGTTGTCCCCAGCAATATCCTGTTTGCTGACTTCACCAATGTTCCCAAGTAGAAGAGCTGCATTAGGGTAGGAATATTCACGTATTGTGCGGTTTTGGATATAGAAACCTGGGAATTTGTATAGTTTTTCCTGTAATGCACCATAGTCCTGAGCGGAAAGTTGTTTCATGAATACTTGGGGGACGTATGCAGAATAACCCGGATTTTGGCGTTTATCCTTTATCTCGGCAATTTGTTTGTCAAACTGCACTTTTGTTATTCTTACAGAGCTGCAAAAATCCAGAGTGTCGAAAGGTTTTGTTTCGCTCATTATTAGCATAACGTCGTAGGCAGGCTGGTTGAAAACAAGCAGTTTTCCGTTTCGGTCGTAAATCATTCCTCGAGAAGGGTATAATGTTTTCTTTAGGAACGCATTGCTGTCCGCCCACATTTTGTACTCGTTGTCGATTACTTGTAGATAAAAAAGTCGGGTTATGAATATAAAAGAAACGATGAGAACAGTGCCTGAAAGGATGTAGCGTCTTCTTTCCAGGTCGTATTTGACATTAGTCGCCACCTCGTTTGGGAGTTTTATGAAAGGTTTCTACTATAATAATAAGAATTATTGTTGTTAGCACTCCGGCTATGAACCGGATGGAAAAATATAAAATGTCAAAAAGTGCAAGTGATTCGATTAGGAATAGTGAAAGATGGTGTATGGCTACGAGCGTTATTGCAAAACGCACGAAACTGCCGTAACTGAAAGAACTAAAGGATGGGGCTATGTTATCCGGCAAATTCTCTCGCTTGAAAAGACGTATCATTTTGGGGCGAATAAATCCTACTAGAGTACATGCTGCAACGTGCATTCCCGGCGTGTTAGACAGAATATCGATCATAATTCCCATTAGGAAGGATAAAAATAGCGTTTGTACGGGCGAATATCCTACTGGCAGCTTAATGATGAAATATACATACAAAAGTGGAGTCGCCAGACGCAGAAAGTGGATATTGTTCAGAACAAGAACTTGAATTAAGCACAGAGTGACAAAATACAGTGTGCCACGTATGATATTAATCATTGCCTTTAGAATCTTTTTCTACACTTTGCTGCTCATTCTTGTGGTTGTTCTTGATTACCATCACCATGTTCAGGTTAGTGAAGTCAGTTGAGAGTTTTACTTTGAGAGAGTAGAAATTGTCGTCGTGTTGCTTCTCGAAGGATGAAACTACGCCCATCATTATGCCTTCGGGGAAAATTGCGGAGTAGGCGCTAGTTACGATTGTATCACCTACCTTGAAATCTACATGCCGAGGCAGTTCGTCCAGCTTCGCGTACTGTGTGTTTTTCCCGTCCCAACTCATGGAGCCAAAGTATCCGCTTCCTAACACTTTGCAACTTAATCTGAATTTGGGGTTAAGAATGGGAATTATAACTGAGAAATGTTCAGCGACAGTGGATACGATACCTACGACACCATGT
The DNA here is from genome assembly GCA_031257015.1 of Tannerellaceae bacterium. Classification (GTDB taxonomy): domain Bacteria; phylum Bacteroidota; class Bacteroidia; order Bacteroidales; family Tannerellaceae; genus DFXE01. The sequence continues at coordinate 67,512 of JAIRPK010000065.1, read as the reverse complement.
TCGGATATTACGCCCATATCACGCTCAATATTATCTAGGCGTCCTTTATCTATCGTAATGTAATTAGACAGATAGGAGACGCTATTGTTTACCACTTTTGCTATTTCTATGTCGTAAGGGAATGACTTCGTACTGCTGTTTGAGTATGCGCGGAATGTCAAGGTGTCGGCCATTATTATTTCCAACTGTCGTTGCAGCTTTAGAACCTCTATTTCCAATTGGCCGTTGCGCTCAACAAGGTCACGGTTTTTCTCGCGCAAATTCAGGTACGAACCAATCATGCCTCCGACGGAAACTACATTGGCTGAAATAACATTGGCTGTGCTGAACATTACGCTTTGTTGATAGGCATTGTTGCGATAAACAAGCATAAATGCGATTGCTTCAAGCAAGGCAAATAAAAACCAGTGTACTTTGCTTATCAAGAAGTCGAGAAGTTTACGCATAATTTGGCAGACGGCGGATTACCGTATCAGGAAGTTAAAACGATCGATATTCTTTAATGCGATCCCGGTTCCTTTTGCCACAGCATGAAGAGGATCCTCCGCAACATGAAACTGAATGTTGATTTTCTCAGTGAGCCGCTTATCCAATCCTCTCATTAGGGCGCCGCCACCAGCCAGATATATCCCGTTACGAACAATGTCGGCGTATAATTCAGGCGGAGTTTGCTCCAATGCGCTTAAAATAGCGGCTTCCATCTTTGAAAGAGACTTTTCCAAACAATGGGCGATTTCCTGATAGGAAATCGAAACTTCCATTGGGAGGGCAGTCATCTGATTCGGGCCGCGAACGATATAATCCTCAGGAGGATTATCCAGGAAAGTCAGGGCAGAACCTACGTTTATTTTTATTTCTTCCGCCGTCCGCTCGCCTACCTTTACGTTATGCTGACGGCGCATATATTCCATGATGTCGGCTGTCAGATCGTCGCCGGCTATGCGTATTGACTTGTTTGATACTATACCGCCAAGGGAGATAACGGCTATTTCCGTGGTGCCTCCGCCAATGTCCACAACCATGTTTCCTTCCGGAGCTTCGACATCAATGCCGATACCTATGGCAGCAGCCATAGGCTCGTATATCATATATACGTCACGACCGCCAGCATGTTCGGCTGAATCGCGGACGGCTCTTAACTCTACTTCAGTGCTGCCGGAGGGGATGCAGACCACTATCCGAAGGGAAGGGGAGAACCAGCGATTCTTTGAATCGATCATTTTTATCATGCCGCGTATCATTTGCTCAGCAGCGAAAAAGTCGGCTATCACGCCGTCCCTCAATGGCCGAATGGTGCGAATTTTCTCATGTGTCTTGCCGTGCATCTGTCTGGCTTTCTCCCCTACGGCTATTACTTTGTCCGTTCTGTCCAAAGCTACGACTGAAGGTTGATCTACTACAATTTTCCCGTTGCAGATGATAATGGTATTGGCAGTACCCAAATCCATAGCGATCTCTTGCGTTAAAGATAATATTCCCATGTAAAAGTTTTTTTTTGAATACGTTGTTAATGTCTAAAATGGCGAACTCCTGTCTTTACCATTGTTATGGTATGCTTGTTACAATAATCTATCGAAAGCTGGTCGTTTACTGAGCCTCCGGGCTGAACAATCGCTTTAATACCTGCCTTGTCAGCCATTTCAACGCAGTCAGGAAAGGGAAAAAAGGCATCAGAGGCCATCACAGCTCCATTCAGATCGAACCCAAACACGCTGGCCTTCTCTATTGCTTGTTTCAGGGCATCTACGCGAGATGTTTGACCTATGCCGCTTGCGTAAAGCTGCTTTCCTTTTACAAGCGTGATTGCGTTTGACTTGCTGTGCTTGACTACTTTGTTTGCGAAGACTAGATCGTCCATCTCACGAGCGTCGGGAACAGCCTCGGTGACGACGTGCATTTCGGTGACATTCTCTGTGCTTAGGTCTCTGTCTTGTACCAGTACGCCGTTTAGGAGTGAGCGGTATTGTAACGTGGGGGAGATGGTCTTTTTGCGGATCAATATTATGCGATTTTTCTTCTGCATTAGGACGTCCAAGGCGTCCGCGTCATAATCGGGAGCAATGATGACTTCAAAGAATATTTTGTTTATCTCCTCCGCAGCTTCACGGTCTATGGCAGCGTTGGTAACAAGGATGCCGCCAAAGGCTGAAACGGGATCTCCCGCTAAGGCTGCCTTCCAAGCCTCTGCAACTGTGGCGCGGCTCGCTATCCCGCAAGCGTTGTTGTGCTTTAGGATAGCGAAGGTCGTCTCTTCAAATTCGTCTATCAGGCTTGTTGCAGAATCTATATCCAGCAGGTTGTTGTAGGATATGTCCTTGCCGTGGAGACGGTCAAACATCTTCTCGAAAGCCCCGAAATAACGTGCGCTTTGATGAGGATTCTCGCCGTAACGGAGCGTCATTGCGTTGTCAACCGATATACGCAGGGCGGAGGTTTCGCCTTTATCAAAATACGCGAATATCGACGAGTCGTACCCTGATGATACAGCGAAGGCTTCCTTGGCAAACCAGTGGCGGTCCTCAAGCGTTGTCTCCGCACCTTTCTTTTCCAAGATGTGGAGCAACGGTGAATATTGTGCGTCAGACGCTACCACTAGAACGTCACGGTAGTTTTTCGCAGCAGCCCGGATGAGTGCAATGCCGCCTATGTCTATCTTTTCAATTATGTCTTCTTCGCTTGCGCCGGATGCTAATGTTTCAGCAAAGGGGTAAAGGTCAACGATGACAAGGTCTATTTCTTCGATTCCGAACTCGGACAATTGCGCGGCGTCCTCAGCATTTTCTCGACGGGAAAGTATTCCTCCAAAAACTTTAGGATGCAATGTTTTTACGCGACCGCCAAGGATGCTCGGATAACCCGTTATGTTTTCCACATCCTTACATGGAATACCCAATGACTCAATGAACGCCTTTGTCCCTCCTGTTGAAATGAAAGATACCCCGTTCTTATAAAGGTTTCTTGCAACTGCTTCTAAACCGTCTTTACAATATACCGAAACCAAAGCTTTTTTTATGCGCTTCAAACCAGACATGATTTTTTTATACTTAAATTATTGTTTTGCAGGACAAAAATAATCAATTCTTTTTAATAAAGAAGAAAACATGAAAATAATCGAGCTTCTCATTTTAAGGATTTTAAATTATAAAAATTATGTACTTAAAAAGTTAGCGACATGTAAAAAACTTCTTTTCCTCTTCTCTTTTTCATCTCTGAATATGTCAATATCCCGAAGCTTAAGTGAGTATGTAATATCCGCAGGTTTGTCCCGTGCGGTTTGGCATGTCCTTCAGCATGTAAATTATTGGAGGAGAATCTTTACGCGATGACTGTTCAACGTGCCGATGGCTATAATTGGAGCAATGCGAATCGTTTCCGTCTTTGTCCGCGTCATCTTCTATTCGTAAATGCTTATTCTCTCAAGATCCTCACTTGCAATTAAGCTTGCTTTTCCGCAATACGGAGAGGGGCGAAAGGATTGATTATTATCGAAAGTCTTTCGACAAAATTTTCATGCGACTTATTCAGGGCGGCAACGCATATTCCCTGCGTCTCGCGTGACTCTCCGAGTGTCAACGTTGATTCTCCGAGAGTCTCGCGTGATTCTCCGAGAGTCTCGCGTGACTCTCCGAGTGTCAACGTTGATTCTCCGAGAGTCTCCGTTGATTCTCCGAGTGTCACGTTTGATTCTCCGAGAGTCAACACTTGATTCTCCGAGAGTCTCGCGTGATTCTCCGAGAATCAACGTTGATTCTCCGAGTGTCACGCGAGATTCTCCGAGAGTCGATCATAGACTCTCCGAGAGTCACGTTTGATTCTCTGAGAGTCTCCGTTGATTCTCGGAGAGTCACGCGACGTTATCTATTAAAGGAAACTGCCTCTAACCTAATCATTCAAAGCTCTACATTCTGAGCTTCCACTACGCTACGATTGGATGGCCCGTGCTCATCAACCCGGTATCATTCATTTATTCCTGCGAAGTTCATTGTGTTTATAAAAATCATAGCTCCAAGCATTAAATTCTATCTCCCGTTTTGAAAAAAGGTTATTCATTGTATATTATTGTATCATGGCCATAAATTGCAGACATTAAAGAGATGACTTTTTCTGATAATACCATTCTTGAGAAAATCATTTCCAATCTAAATTCAGGTTATAAAAGGCAATAATCAGATTAAATATAAGTGTAAATAATCTGCGTGTGTTTCTATATTTTATTCGTAATAATCCTGAATATCTTAATCTGTCATATAATATTCTCAGTTGTTATATTGAACTATGAGATTTGTTTATTTCATCTTTTATTTTTATTATTTATCAGTCAATGCAAGTTCATTAATCGTCCCTTTGAGCAAGGATAAGTAAAGTGTTATTAAAAAAACGCTTATCCGGTTGCGACTGACATTTTCAAGGACAGGGACGGGGACATCTGGATCGGGGGAAAATCAAAATAATATTTGGACATACACAAACGGGGAAGGAATGATGTATAATATTAATGATAAGAAAGTACTGAAGATAACGGAGCAGTCTGGACTTAATTCCGATTATGCTTGCAGTATCCTTTTGCCGGATGGATTTTTGTGAGTGGGAACCGAGCAGGGATTATGCAGAATTAATCCCGAAGACAATACGGTCATGAATTATTCTTCGCTTTTGTCTCTTTGATCAAGCGACACTCTTGGAGAATCAAATGAGACTCTCGAAGCTTAAAAACATGAAAGAAACTTATTGAGGGAGATGTTAAAAAAGATGTGAGACGTGCATGGATAATTCGCTTCAATATTAAGGATATGAAATTCAATTATCCATGAATTTTATCCTGCGAAAAAACCGTAGGAAGACGGTTTTCTCTACTGTCGGGTTAAAGTCGATGTCAATGCGGAGGATGTGGTTGTGGGATATTCCATTAATAAATAGTTGTGGGGCATAGAGGTTGATGTGGTTGCGTGGGTAATAGTATTTCCGTCTAAAAAAAACATTAGCAGCAACTTGTATTTCCAAGCGCTGCTAATGTTTTTTTCTCTTATGGAATAAGATAATATTATTTGGTTACGACTTTACGAATCCAACCTGAACTGCCTTTGACAATCAGGATAAATTCCGAAGTATTCAATGCTGTAACGGTGTAGCCTGCAGGTTTTATGCCTTTGCAGATTAGCGCTCCGGAAGTTGTATAGACTTCAAAAGTCTCTGCCGACGGACTGTTGATATAAAGGGAGCCGGCATTTATATATATGTGTATATTTTCATGAACGCCTTCATTTGAAACAGTCTGTCCGTCGGAAATTGTCCCGAATTCTTTCCAGACGTCGGCAGACTGATATAAGGATTTCGTTCCGGCGGGGACGCTAAGAGTCGCTTTGCTTAAATCAACTTCATCAAATACATTGGCTGGCAAAGAATAGGGCGTCATGGCTGCAACTTCGACAGAGGCGAGAGCTGTGCAGCCGGCGAAGGCAAGACTGTCAATGCCCGTTACTGTTTCAGGGATTTTCACAGATGCGAGTTCCTTGCTTCCGGAGAAGGTTGCGGTTTCTATGATTCCTTCGATGTTGGTGAGATCAATACTTTTTAAATGGCTGTTCAGGAAAGCATCATGTTGGATAGTTTTGACATTCGACAGGTCGACGGAGTTGATTGTGCTTCCATTGAACGCATAGGCGGCAATGGTTGTTATTGTAGAGGGGACGGTAAAGGATTCTGCCTCTTTCTGTGCAGGGTAGATCAACAATGTCGTTTGTTCCTTATCGTAAAGGACGCCGTTCTCGGAGGCGTAATTGGGATTGTTGGCATCTACGTCAAAGCCTGTGAATCCGTAACATTTGCCGAAGGCTTCCACTCCTATTTCTACCAATAAAGATGTGATTTTGATGGAAGCGAGATTCTCGCAATAGAAGAAGGCGAAATCACCGAGGCTTCTCAAACTGCTTAAATCGACAGATGTAAGTGCGCGGCACCACATGAAGGCGCCATTGCCGATGGCCATTACATGTCCAAGATTAATTGAGGCCAGTTTCCAGCAACTGTTGAAAACATCATGCCCCAGCATGATTACATTTTCAGGAATATTAATGGCGGTCAGGGATAAACATCCGGCGAAAGCCCCATTTCCAATCCTTCGCAGATTATCCGGAAGTTTCACTTCGGTGAGATTCCCACTGGTTGTAAATGCGCTTTCCCCGATTGCCTCGACGCCGTCAGGTACGGTAAATACAACGTCTGTCTTCGCCACAGGATAGGCAAGCAGGAGAGTTTTATCCTTATTATAAAGGACGCCGTCAACAACCGTGTAATGCTCGTTCAAAGGATCGACTTCAAAGTAGGCTATCGCGCGACAAGCGGCAAAAGCCCCTTCACCAATCCGGTTTACATCGTAAGGAACAGTAAAAGACGGAAGCTGATAGCAACTTCCGAAAGCGAAGGCTCCAATCCGTGTCAGCGCACGAGGAATATTGACAAATGAGAGTTTGCTACATTGGAAGAACGCAGAATCACCAATATTTGTTACGCTGTTTGCAATATTTGCGTAAACAAGGTTGGAGCATTGAGCAAAAGCCTTTGCGCCAATACCTGTTATTCCTGATTCCATTTCTATTGTCAGGATCCGATTGCGGGTAGAAGCTTCGTTCCAGAGTTCGAGATTGTCCGGTATATCGCCTGTTCCGTTAATACTCAATGTGCTGTCGCGAAGCGTAGCTGTTAATGTTTCTGTTAATTTCCACGTTTGTCCCCATCCTGATGTTATACCAAGGAGAAAGACGAAAAATAAGAAAATCCTTTTTTTCTTCATAATTAAAAATTTAAATGTTATTATTAAATAGTGATGCACCATAATGGATGCGGTGCAATGGATGTAAAATGGAGTGCAAAGATAGCAAAAAAATGAATTTTTCAACTCCCCCTGATTAAAGCAGAAGGAGCGCAACTTGCTGTGAAGTGCGCTCCTTGTTCAGAATTTTAATTATTATAGAATTTAGATTCACATCGAATCAGTCAGCATGAAAGACGACGCGGAAGCCTACATAAAGTGCATAATCAAGTCCTCCTGTATAATTGGAAGTGGTTTTTGTGACTGAATTTCGGAACTCTATGGCAAGTTTGCCTTTATTATCGCTTGTATGTCCTGTCCAGTTTGCTCCCCGAATAGGGTGGATGAGCGTACCTTTAGTTGCATGGGTGCAAGGGTCTTCGACTGGAATATCTGCCGGTACATCAAGAGGATAATCGGCGTCTTCGCTATCTTCTCCCATGGTAACAGTATCTCGAATCCATTCCCAAACATTGCCAAACATATCGTATAGTCCCCAACTGTTAGGCTTCAACATGCCCACAGGGTTGGTTTTGCCTCCAGATGTTCCTTGACCATACCATGCGTATTGAGCCATATCTGAGCCATTGTCGGTTCCATCTATATAAGAAGACGTTGCATCTCCACGGGCAGCGTATTCCCATTGTGCTTCGGTTGGTAAGTTGCCACCGGCCCATTTGGCGTATGCCATTGCACCGTACCAGCTGACATTATATACAGGATGGTTTGCGTATGTTCCTGATACGGAGGCTATGCCATCTTTAAAAGTTATCCGACTACATAATGTTCCACCTGTGTATGTGTCACATATATTCACTAGACCTGCGGTGGTGCCTAGCAGAGAATCTGTATTCGCCTGTAAATATCTTTTGTTGTTAGTCACTGTAATTTTAATATCTCCAGAGTTCAGAAACCTTACATATTGTGCATTTGTAACCGGCGTTTGCCCCATGAGGAAACCTCGGCTGATAATCACCTCGTGAGGTGTAGCAATGGTGTATTTATCTGCTTTATGCGCTGGACTATGTCCCATTGTGAATTGTTTTCCGCCTGGAATGTAAGCGACACGCATCGAATCTTTGCGGTTAGGATATACGTAATTATGATAATCTCCTGCATCTGCGACGGCTATACCAACGTTTTCATGTGTAATCAAATCCATATCGGTAATGCTGGCTGATTCAATGATTAACATGCTGTCAGGCAGATTCAGTTTAGCCCAGAAAGTATAGACTTTGCCGGCTTCAAATTCGGTGATATTGCTTTGGGGATCGTTGGGAGAATAGGAGTAGGAGGTCACGTTGTTGACAAACTCGAACTTGATGCCGCTAAGATTGTCTGTTGGGAAGACGAGGGCTTGGAAGGCTGTATCTGACATTACGCTGTTCGTCTGTGAGGCTGGCGCCGCCGTGGCTTTTATGCCGAGGAGAGGAAAACCTTCTCCCGGAGTGTATGTGGTGGTGAAGGAGCCGTCGGCGAGGTTGAAGTTGGCGACGGAGGAGGCACCCTGGATATAGGCGAGCATGTTGGAGGTATTGATCTTTGTTCCTTCTTCTTTGTGAATATTAATGATGACTTTCGAGAGAATATGCTTGAAATGGAGATTCACTGTTCCTTGGTCTATTGTATGATTTCGGGCGTTTCGACTGTAAAGGAAGTCGATGGCCGAGGGGTTGCTCTGGTCGCTCAAATCAATAGTGCAGTAGTTGTTAAAGACGTTATTGCTGTGCGGGTAATAGGCTATGAATCGTAATGGTATTTCATGGTTTTCCGGATAGATTATCAATTGGTTGGGTGTGGCAGGTTTGAACTCGGCTTCTCCGGATGATAAATTTGCCACGTATTTTTTGTTGGAGGACAGCATATATTGGATAAAGTTGCTGTTGTCAATGTCGTCGCTTGCGTCTCGCAGCATGTAGATGCCAACGGCGTCGCCTTCTTCCCATTGGCTGTTTTCTGTGGTGCGGGTGGACGATTTGCTTGCTGATTGCCTGGACGAAAACTTTACTGCTTCTACTTCGCCGGAAAGATTATTCGGGATTTCCTCGCCGAAGGACACGGGGGTCTCCGTTACGCAAGCCAGCAAATAATACATTAATGCAAGGCCGATTAATATTTCTGATAATATCTTTTTCATGATCTAACTTTTTTTGATTTCTCAATTCATGACTAAAAGAAGTCCCACCTTCGCAGGCGAGACTTCTGTTCTATCATCATTTACTCAATTAATCATTGATTTAAATCCTTTTATATAAGACAACTTATTCATTCTGAGGTTCTGAAACATAATTCACTTCGTCTGCATGGAAGGCAACGCGGAAGCCGAAAGCTCTGGTTGTATCCGCTGCTGTACTCGTACCGTAATACTCAGATGTAAAAAGTGGACTAAGATTACGATAATCTATGGTCAGTTTGTCTACAGGTGTATGATAATTTCCTCCACGGAGCGGATGTATCCCTGTTGTTATGTCTCCTTTTTTAACACAAGGATTGATCTGCTCTAAAGTTTCATCATCACTTAATGGATAATCTTCAACTACATTATATGTGTCCCGTGTCCACTCCCAAACGTTTCCAAACATGTCATACAAGCCAAAATGATTAGTGCGTAATGGAGTGCTTGCAAATGCACCAACTGGACTTGTGACTGTACCAATAGTCTTAGCTGCCCAAGCATATCCTCCAGCCGTCGTCATAGTCGCTCCGTTGAGCGTTTTATCTAAATAAGGCCATGAGGAAAGAAGGTTGGCGCGGGCAGCATATTCCCATTGTGCCTCCGTTGGCAAATTGCCACCTGCCCAACTGGCATAAGCCATCGCACCATACCATGTAACATTCATTACTGGATGATGATTATTAACGCTTGAAGCCACACTTGCTGTATTTTGGCTGTCAAAACTTATCCTTCCCCCTCCATTGGTAAAATTGCTCGTTGTTCCATTATAATATAATGTCACGGCTTCTTCTGGCGCTTCTTCTACCAAACTATGTATATTTGCTTTTACTGTATTAGCACTATAACTGTACGAGGGCAAAGTCTTAGCATAGTTAAGAAATTTTACAAATTGCAGATTCGTCACTGGTGTTTGTCCCATTAAAAATCCACGATTTATATTAACTTTATGGGACGTAGCTGGCACGCTTCCATGAACTACCACTGAATTATTACCCATCTCAAATGATCCCATAGGTATATAAGCAACTCTCATCGTGTCCATGTTTTTCGGGAGAACGTAGTTGATAATAGTTGAATCTGGAGCTTCACCTACAGAATCAGGTTCATTGCGTATAATCTCTAAGGCATCTAACGGAAAAATAGAAACAGTTTGCACACTTTCTTTATGGCCTTTCATCGTGAGACTAAACTTATATAGCTTACCGGCTTCAATTCCATTATTAATAATATCTTCTTCCTCTGGAGTGGGAGAACCTGCAGCCGCCGGTATTTTTATGTCCCAGTTGAAATTCCTGTTAGTGCCGCCAAAGAAGCTTACTTTAGGAGTATTCCATTGCTGCGGAATAACAACTGCCTGATATGCAGTGTCATATCCTGGTTCTGGGGGAATGCCTTGCATATAGAACGGTGCTTTACCCGAAAGAGATCTGTGCTGTCCTTTTGCCAGGCTGAACGAATCCCTGGGAGACGTTCTGTCAAGAATTGCCGTCATGCCTTGGGTACTGATTTGCGCGTCCTCTTCTTTTTTCACGTTAATAACAATTCTCGCAAGAGCATGTTTAAACTCAAAATCTACCGTAGTTCGTGGTTCCGTCAAGTAATGCGCGGTATCAGGCGGAGTTTGGTAATAGAGCAAGTCGATAAGCGCAGGATCATCCTGGTTGCTAACATCAATAGGATAAATGGCGTCACCGTTGGCTAAACGGATTACCCCTGTCGTTGTGGCAGAAGAGCTGCTCCTCTTGTAAGGATAATAAGCTATAAACTTCATCCGGTACGTGCTTGGGGAACTTGTCGCACCTGTCGGATAAAGTATCGCCTGGTCGGGCGAATCCCAAATGACAGGAACCATGTAATTCCCGTCCTCCGTAACTCGGTACCTCCGATTCTCTGCTTCCGTATTGCCTGTGGTGCCGGTTGTGATAGTGGCTACGGAATCGTTGTAGTTACCTGCGCCATTTAACATATAGATGCCGATAAGATCACCCGTTTCCCAACTGTTTCCATCCTCGGAAGTGCGGGTTGAAGCCTTGTTAACCAGCTGTTTGGATGAGAATTTAATGGTGTTGTTCGTTAATAAATACTCAATACTTTCGTCCCCCCCTTCGGAGACAAGCGTCTCCTGTGTACAGGCCTGCATCCCGGTGAGAATGAGGCCGATAAGAAATCCTGATAATAACCTTGCTTTCATATTCAATGAAAAATTAAACATTAATTAATTTATTTGCAGTAAACTTAATTTTGCGAATTTGTTACGTTTCTTCTACATTATTGCCTCATATTAAGGTATTAATATGTGATAATAGTCGCTGCACGGTCCTTTTTGTGCTCGTTTGTTTTCCCAGCGAAGAACGAAATAGAGCACTTTGCCTCTCTTCGAGAAGTCAAACGAGAGACGAATGGGCGTCGTCGTTGAAAAGGCCGAGTGGACAAGTTCCGAAATGCTCGTAGGCTCGTGATCAAGAATAGCATACAACATTTCTACGCCATGATAACCGGCAGGTTTGCCGCGCCTGTCGCTGTTTTGGTCGCGGACGTGAACGGCGATTTCGTTCGGAGTGGGGAAATCCATCTTCGTCGCTGCGGGGTAGGAGTGAGGCAACTCCGGCTGTGAATGTTGCTTGCCGTCGTTCCATGGCAGCCCCATCGCGGCAAAGTTTTCCTTATTAGCCGCCAGGCTGCTTTTGAGCATCCCGTAGAGTTTCCGGTATTTTGGTTCCAAATCCTCGCGGGCGATTTGTACAGCTGCGGTAATGCGGGGCGTACGGTTGCCGACGTCCTTCCATTTTTCGATGGCCGAATTAAAGTTAGCTACTGACGGCAAAAATTCGTCGTCGAACCAGGCGCCTGTATTGGATTTCATCACAAGGCGCGGAATCGGCTCTTCATTTCTACCGATACCGCCACCTCCTCCGCTTCCGTCATTGCTGATGAAGTCAAGGCCGAATAACTGGCGATACTCCGGCGTGTTTAAAACCCTGGCCGTTTGGTTTACCTGATCACAAAAGGATGAGTGGTTTGCTTGAACCCAGTCCATAGTGCTGTTTTTTAAAGGGTTACGGAATGGGATATTCTACTGTTCTCACAAAAAAACTCGTTTTTCCCGTGGAATTGCGCAAAATTTCCACGGAGATTTTCAGAATTTCCGCGGAGTTGTGCAAAATTTCCATGGAGTTTTTTGGAATTTCCGTGGGGTTGTGCAAAATCTCCGTGGAGATTTCCGGAATTTCCGAGGAGATGTTCAAAATTTCCATGGAGATTTTCGGATTTTCCGTGAAAATGTTCAAAATTTCCGCGGAATTTTCCGATGTTGCTGTTCAGTTTTCCGAACATGCCGAGGGGAAGTTCGATTGTGCTGTGGAGATTTTGGGAAATTCCACAGAGAGGCATAATTTCTCCGAGGGGAAGGTTGATACTTCCGAGAGAATGGTTAAATGTTCCGCGGCGATGGCCTAATGTTTTTTGACGTTTGGCAGATCTTCCAAGATGATTTACTGTGGCGCTTGGCCGTTTTCTTTTTTCAATGAAAAAAATATGCTTGTTCATAAGTTCATTTATTTATTATTTGTTATAAAAATTTATCGCTACAAAGATATATGTTAATTAGTTTGGAAGTTTTCATGAAGATCAACGAAATTTTCATTATTTCATTCGCGGAGAAAACTATTTTTTCACCAGAACGATCAATTTCATTTTTCAGACCGGATTAAACGATGAAAAACAAGGTTAATTTGCATAGGTACAGTTGTTTAGGTCATTTTTTGATGTTTATGAAAATATATTATTTTATTTTGAGGCGAAAGCGAGTTGATTAGGGCTGTCGTGGCAGTTGTTTTTGACAGGGAGGGGACAGGCGGCAGAACGGTGCGAGTTGTTTTTTTGAATTGCGCATCCATGTCTTTGGAGCTAAAAGGGATTCGCCGCTCAAGTTTTAATATATTTGTCCTCCGTAAATCATTATAAATAAAGTATAAACAAATGGATAATTTATTTTGCATTGAAGGCAAAGTGGCGATCGTTACGGGCGCCGGCGGCGTTTTGGGCGGCAGCATTGCACTTAGCCTGGCTAAGGCGGGAGTTAAAATTGTTGCGACCGATATTCGCCCTGAACAGTTGGAGACGAGGGTTGAGGAGTTGAGGGCTGCCGGTGGCGAGGCTATCGGCATCACTGGCAACGTGCTTGATCCGGAAAGCCTTGAGAAATTGGCTGAACAGGTGATCGACAAATGGGGGCGCGTAGACATTTTGCTCAATATCGCGGGTGGGAATATGCCTGGCGCAACGATTAATCCTGACCGTCACTTCCATGAGATGAAAATTGCCGACTGGGAGAAGGTTACTTCCTTGAATCTAAATGGTACAGTCTATCCGTCGATGGTTATCGGCAAGGTGATGGCGGAACGGAAAGCGGGCTGTATTATTAATGTGTCGTCGATGGCTGCTTTTGCGGCGCTTACACGCATTCCGGGCTATTCAGCGGCGAAGGCGGGCGTGAGCAATTTCACGCAATGGCTGGCGACGGAGATGGCGCAAAAGTATGGGGATGGAATACGGGTGAATGCGATTGCTCCAGGCTTCTTCATCGGTGATCAAAATCGGGCGATGTTGATCAATCCCGATGGCTCGCTTACGGAACGCAGCCAGAAAATTTTGGCCAAGACACCGATGGGACGTTTTGGCGATATAACGGAATTGAACGGCGCGGTGCAGTTCCTTTGCAGCGATGCAGCGAGTTTTATTACGGGCGTCGTGCTACCGATTGATGGCGGATTTTCTGCTTTCAGCGGAGTGTAAGTTCTTTTTTGCAGTTGAGAAGAATAGCGCTGGGGTGGTCTCTTGCGCTATTCTTTTTAGTGCGGTGTGAATAAATCATACAGACAAAGGCAAGGGAGTTGTCCACGATAGCAAATCTGAAGGACGCGATTGAGGTGTAAATGTTGCAGTTAGATGGGGCGAAAGTTATGGATTTTACAACGCGAGGTCTTACTTGCCACAACCATTACAAACGACCGTTTGAGAAAAGCCGGCTATATCTTCTTCAGCGATTATTATAAATCGCACGCTCCTGTATATTCGAGAACTGCCGTGTGCCGAACGGTACGCATGGTGGTTGGAGCAGGTAATAGTTGCATTTCTTTCACTCTATTTTTCACAGACATTTGTATTCCTAATCAAATTACTCGCCTGCCACCGTTTGTATACAGAAAAAAAATTATCGTAACAAAACATTCATATATCTATATGGAAAACAACCTCCAACAGTAACATTAAATACATAAACCAGGTAACAGTTACTTCGGAATATATTATATCGTATAACTAAATAATTAACATCATGAAGCATTTATTATTTACAGCCATTTTTGCTGCACTTACTTTCAATATCGCAGCTCAAGAAAGATTGAAACAGGAAGAAGAAATACCCATCGTTGCATGGTGGGGTATTCAGGAAAATGCAACAAGCGTCGCACGGTTTATCGAATTGAAAGAAGCCGGTATTAATATCAATCTTGCACATTATTCAAGCATCAACGCTGCCGAAAAAGCTCTCGACGCAGCGCATAAAGCCGGCGTCAAAGCTATGGTGAACTGTCCGGAATTGTTTAACGATACGGAGAATACAGTTAAACGACTGATGAAACATCAGGGACTTGCCGGTTATTATCTCAAAGACGAACCGAACGTCAAAGACTTCCCAACTTTGAGTGAATTAGTCCGGAAAATACAGTCCGTGGACATGAAGCATTATTGCTATATCAACCTTTTCCCCAATACGTCGGAATGGGGAAATAATGAAGGAATGGCCAAGCACTACGGCATTGAGACATACAAGGAATATGTAAACGAATTTGTTAAGCAAGTGCCCGTGCCTTTTGTCTCCTTCGACCACTATCCAATAAAGCTCGTCGATAACGGTGCAAATAGAAAAGTAGATAAATACTGGTACGCAAACCTGGAGGAAATACGCTTGTGCAGCGACCGTCCCTTCTGGGCTTTTGCGCTTGCGACCTCGCATTATGATTATCCCGTTCCTACAATTGCCGAATTGCGATTGCAAATGTTCAGTAACCTTGCCTACGGAGCACAGGGACTTCAGTATTTTACCTATTGGTGGCCGAATCAGGACTTCAGCCATTCGCCGATTGACTATGATGGACGGCGCACTGACGTTTATGACCGCATAAAGCAGGTGAATAGAGAGATACGGAATATCGCCGGCGTTTTCCTTAATTCAAAAGTCGTCTCCGTATGGCATGTCGGCCAAACCCTTCTTTCCCAAACCCGCCGCATCGACAAACTGCCGGACTGGATTAAGGTAATCGAAACCGGAGATCGCCGTGCAGTCGTCTCCATTCTTGAAAAAGGCGCCCGCCAATTCCTCGTAATCGTCAATACAAGCATTAATGACGCCATGCGCCTGACAACAGTTCTTGACGATTCTGCAAAGCGCATCCTGAAAGATGGAACTATCGTTCCGGCAAATGCCTATTCCAATACGATGACGGTCGATCCGGGAGACATTATGCTCTATATGTGGGAAAAATGATAATAAAAACATCGAGGATTGGTATTCCAGCAACCTCAATTTGTGATAGCAAGCGTCTCCCACTTCAGATTTTATAGTTTTCGGTGCAGAAAGAGCCTAAGTTGCTTCTCCGAACATCACATTTGACACTCCGAGAGTCTCGCGTGATTCTTTGAGAGTCTCCGTTGATTCTCCGAGTATCACGTTTGATTCTCGGAGAGTCACGGTTGATTCTCCGAGTATCACGTTTGATTCTCCGAGAGTATATGGTTGACTCTCGGAGAGTCACGCTTGACACTCTGAGAGTCTCGTTTGATTCTCTGAGAGTCCCCGTTGATTCTCGGAGAATCAAGTTTGATGTCCGGAAAGTCATCAGGAATGTTCCAGACGTCTCACGAGAGGAACATTTCGCCTCATTCAGAAAATATCTGTTTAATTCCTGAACCCGGATTAACAATACAAGCCCGGCTTAACTATCCGTCAATATCATCCGGTTGTTTTATTCCCCCTCAATTGTATCTTTAAAGTTCCGCCATTTTTTCTACCGTTCAACAAATATATTGGCTTTTTTATCCCTAAAATAAGAATATTTGGAGACCTTATTCGGACATATATTATAAATATTAAAAGATAAGAGAGACGAAAAAAAACTTTATTAAATTATGGAAAAACCAGAATTTTTATTTCTTATAAATACTGCCAATCATTCACTTGGCTGCAAACATTTTTCGTGCATGGTAAAATTCTTTTTATCTTTGTCCAAAACTATCATAATAATGACTCGCAAACAGAAAATATTACCAACGCTAAAAGACGTTCTCATAACCGGTGTAGGCGCCGAAGGAAAAGCTATCGCACGAGATGGTGAAATGGTTATTTTTGTCTCTTTCGGTGCTCCAGGCGACGTTGCAGACATCAAATTATTAAAGAAAAAAAGCAATTATGCCGAAGGAAAAATAGTCGCAGTAAATACGCCTTCACCAGTACGCGAAACTCCTTTTTGCAATCATTTCAGCATCTGTGGCGGATGCCGGTGGCAACACCTTCGCTATGATGAACAACTGAAATCCAAGGCATCGCAAGTGGAAGATAGTCTTCGGCGTATTGGCAAGGTTGAAATTGGAGAAATACGCCCCATTATCGCTTCATCTTTAACACAACGTTATCGCAACAAACTCGAATATACTTTCACTTCCTCCAGATGGCTGACCGAAGATGAATTGGCGGATGTGGAAATAGCTGATCGAAACGGCCTCGGCTTTCATATTCCCGGACGTTTTGACAAAGTGTTGGACATTCATAATTGTTATCTTCAGGACGATATTTCCAACCGTATTCGCATTGCAATAAAGAACTATTGCCTGTCTCACGACGGTTACGATTTCTTTGATTTGCGTTCTCAACAAGGTTTTATGCGAAATCTTATTATTCGCAATTCAGCCACTACCGGCGAGCTGATGATAATCCTTGTTTTTGCTGCCGACGACAGAGTAAAGCGTGATGCGCTTCTTGATTTTATTTCAGGCAAATTTGAGGAAATCACCTCTATCTTTTTTGTCATTAATACAAAATGCAATGACAATATTGCCGATTTAGAGGCTCATCTTTTTAAGGGAAATGAATACATTACCGAGAGAATGGACAATCTTTTCTTTCGCATCTGTCCGAAATCTTTTTATCAGACAAACAGTCTTCAGGCCTATCAATTGTATAAAGTCGTGAGAGATTTTGCCTCTCTTGAAGGACATGAAACGATCTATGATCTGTACACCGGAGCCGGGACAATCGCCTGTTTCCTTGCCGACAAGGCTTCCAGAGTGATTGGAATCGAGTATGTGGAGCAAGCTGTTGAAGATGCTCGCGCAAATGCCGCTCTCAACAATATTGGCAATGCCACCTTCTTTTCCGGCGACATGAAAGACATCCTCACTGAAGGTTTTATCGCCGAGCAGGGTTATCCAGATGTTATTGTTACCGATCCTCCTCGCGCCGGAATGCACACTGATGTTATCAAGGCTATCCTTTTCTCAGCCCCGGCACGCATCGTTTACGTCAGTTGCAATCCCGCAACCCAAGCGCGTGACCTGGCTCTTCTCGCCGTCGATTATGAAGTATGTAAAATACAGCCGGTAGATATGTTTCCTCATACTCACCATGTAGAGAATGTTGCTCTTTTGATTCGCCGAACTTTTAATGAAGCATAAAACGCTGTACATACTGCTGCCGTTAATTGTTTTATTGTCTCTTGACGCTTGCAATACTCCAGGAATAGACGAACAGTTTTGCAATGAAATGGAACGCGAAGTCGCAGTTCGCAATTGTCGCAATTATCAAACCAAACGACGATGGAACAATATTCACAGGAAATTGTCTGTTCGCTCGCTTGAAAATCTCCGATCAGGATGTATATCCCCGTTCGATTCCATATTTATGGAACATGCACGCGATCTTGGCTGGGACTGGACATTGTTAGCTTCGCTTGCCTATCAGGAGTCGCACTTTATAGACACTATTCGTTCACGTTCCGGTGCATGTGGATTAATGGGGATTATGCCGCGCACGGCTGTCGCTCTCGACATCCCGATGGAGGAAATCTTCCATCCGGGAATTAATGTTAGAACAGGAGTTGAAGTACTGCGTCGTTTTCGCAAAGGTTTTTCCCATGTGAGTGATAGTCTCCAGCTTGTCAAATTTACTCTTGCAGCATATAATGCCGGTCTCGGACATATTCAGGATGCTTGTCGCCTGGCAGAGAAGTATGGTGATTCACCCGACGTTTGGGATGGCAGCGTTTCTTACTACATACTCCTCAAAAGCGATTCTGTTTATTATACAGATTCACTTTGCATTTTCGGGCATCTTAATGGGCGCAGAGTTTACCGTTATGTCAGGGAAGTGTTAGAGAGGGAGAAATATTATAAGTTCAGGATTGATAATTAAATCCTTTATGCAGGACGTATTCCGCGAACATTTGTATTAATGCAAAATCATCACAGAAGCCTCCTGCGTCCATTTGAAACAGTTCTTACAACTGCGTACGGAACGGCACAGAGATATAAAAACAAAGGAGCACGCATTTGCAGTTACGCGCTCCTTTTCGGACGGTTGGCTGGCCTTGGGGAAAGCCATATCCATTGATCCTTGTTGATTATTTCCAGTTCTCGTTTTGAACCAGGACACCTTGCATGGTAAGAATTTCCTGATTTGGGATCGGCATTGTAACCCACTTAGCTTGATAGCTCGAACTGTTGTATTTGCCAAGATACTTTTTTTCGTAGCTGACAAAGTTGTTAAGTTCGTCGGCAACTATTCCCCATCTGGCGAGGTCGTACCAGCGGTGACCTTCGAGCGTCATCTCTATTTTTCGTTCAAATCGCAAGGCTTGCAAGGCTTTCTCCTTACTTGCGAACTGTGATTCGGGATAGAGGCCGATACGATAGTTGGATGCGGCATTTTCTCCGGTTTTGTTGTTAACCTTGTCGTCCATCCGGTATTCGGAAGTTGTTTCAAACAGTGTTGCGGGGTCTATTGCTTTGACATAGCTGTTCGCGGCACGTGCTCGCACCTGGTTGACGTACTCTCGTGCACCGGCGGGATTGCCTGTTTCAATGAGAGCTTCAGCATACCAGAGGAGGAGGTCGGCATATCGGATGATATGATAGTTCTTGGCTGTCGAGCCGGCAGATGTCGAGACACTCAGGCTGCCGCGGTCAGCTTGCTTGCCGATATTTTTCTTGTTGAGATAAGGGCCGCCATTGCTAGGCTCGCGTATCCAACCGTCGATGCTGAGGTCAGTTGCACTGGCGTTCCATCCGGGGATGCCCCAGTCCCAGTAGGGAATATCGAAACGTCCGACGCTGATGTCAAGGCGCGGGTCTGTATAGGCAACGTGATCTGTCGTTACGATTTTTTCCGCCAAAGTAGTGAGCGGCGCTTTTGTCTGATATGATTTGTCGAGCAGAGGCAGGCCGGCGTCATCAACAATGTGTGAATTAGCCAAGTCATATGAAGGTTGGTAGAATCCCCAGCCGTTATTGCCAAGTGCGCCACTCATGGCGATGTGCGGGCCGCCGTTGACAGCATTTGTGTTCGTCTGCGTACCGGAGATGGCAAGCTGGATGTCGAAAATTGATTCGCCCGTCCAGTCACTTTTGCCGGCAACGTAGAGTTCTTCGTATGTTTCGGATAGACGGTACTTTGTGCCGTTATTGTCTTTGCCGTTGGCCATGACGTTTTCGAGGAGCGACTTCACTTCTTGCCATTTATTGGCTGTGGCGTTCGTTCCGTTGTAAGGCGACGAATGATACATCTTTACTTTGGCAAGGAAAGCGGCCGCCGCCCATTTGTTGGCCTTCCCACGATCGTTCTCCCATACATCGGGAAGATTGTCGAAAGCATACTGGAAGTCCTCTTCTACCTTGTCCCATATATAGATGTATTTCCCCGACTCATCAACGTTGGAAATTTTGGGATTGACGCTTGCCAGCAGGTCTGCATTGCTCACATATGGGATGGCAGCGCCGAACAGCTTGATACCTTCAAAGTGCCAGAAAGCACGAAAGAATCTGGCTTGAGCAACTACCTCGGTGTAATAATCCCGGCTCTGTCCGGCTTGTGCGGAGAGGTCGCCCTTGATCTGGTCAGCCATATTAATTAAAGTATTGGCGCTGAATACGCCATTGTAAACGCTTTTCCACTTCGTGAAGAGATAGGAGTTGTCGAGCGTGAAGGCATATATCTCCAGGTTAGTGAACGCCGGCTGGTCGGAATAGGCCGAGCCTTTGTTCGCGCTACCGCCCATGACGTCGCCGTAGGCATAGTTGGTAAGCGTCGCTTCAAAATAATCAGTGTTATGCAATTTTGCGTACATGCCAACAACAGTCATTTCAATTCCTTCCCTGCTAAGCAGCGTGGATTCGTCAACTGCGCCAACGGGGCGGACATTCAGGAAGTCGGAGCAGGAAGCCAGACCGACAAGGCCAACTGTTACTGCGTATATAAGTATATTTTTCATGCGGTTGTTTTTAATCATTTGTTCCATTGTTCATACTTTTTAGAAGGAGAGGTTTATACCGACAATGAATTGACGGGGCATTCCGTAGGAACCGAAATCAACGCCTTTGTTACGGTCAAACGAGCGTCCGGAATCGTTCGGATCGACTGTGCGAACTTCAGGATCAAGACCGGGATACTTCGTGAGCGTGAAGACATTTGAAATCTGGCCATAAATGCGGATTCGCTCCAGGCCAACATATTTAAGAATGTTTTTGGGAAGGGAATATCCAAGCGTAAATGTCTGCATGCGGAGGTATGAGCCATCGTCAACGTACATGGAGTTCGACTCGTTGCCGGCCTCGGCGCCTTCCTGTGCAGAGGTTGCCCAAAGAGGATAGACGCCGTTGGGATTGTTCGTCGGATGCCACGAGTTTTCCATCCTGTCCTTGCTGTAATTGCTTTGCAATGCTCCATAATGAGTGTAGAACATATAATGCTTGTAGAGGTCATTCCCGACGGAATAGTATAGATAAGTGGCCAGGTCGAAGTTTTTATATCCGAGATTGATATTGAAACCTCCGGTGAAGTCTGGATGAGGATTGCCGATGATTGTGCGGTCGGCAGCGGTGATTTTTCCGTCGCCGTTAACATCCTCCAGCTTGTAACGACCGACATAGTCCGTAGGATTGAAGTTGCTCGACGGAGCAGCGAAGGGGATAACAGTGCTGCCGTTGGCATCCTTGTATCCCGTTACGTCGGATTCGCTCTTGTAAATGCCCAGCACCTTGTAGCCGTAGAACATTCCGACAGGCTGGTCGACGGTGGTAATGCTGACGTTGTTCAAACGTGTGCTGACGAAAAGGTCGGACGAGCCAAGCTTGAGCACTTTATTGCGATAAGTCGAGATGTTGGCATTTACGCTGTACCGGAAGGCGCCTTTGCGGTCTCTCCAGCCGATGCTGGCGTCAAAACCTTTGTTTTCCATATCGCCGATGTTGATCTGCGGGCGCGTGGCGTTGCCGGCCAATGCCGACCAGTTAGCCGGCACAAGCATGTCGGTCGTTTTGCGGATATACCATTCAATACTGGCAGTCAGGCGGTTGTTCATCGCCGTTGCGTCAAAGCCTACGTTCATGCTTCGGACGGTTTCCCATTTCGCGTTCGCATCGCCGAGGTTGGAAACGTGGTACCCGCCAGCAACCTGACTGTCAGAGCCGGTGATGGAATAGAGATATGCGTCGCCCGTGGCATACTGGAAGGCATAATTATATGCGCCGATGTTCGAGTTGCCGGTTGTGCCGTAGCCGGCTCTGAACTTCAAGTCGTCGAGCCATTTCCGCGTCGATGCCATGAAGCTTTCATCCGATACGCGCCATCCGACTGATGCGGAAGGGAACGTCCCCCAGCGATTCAGCGCTCCAAACTTCGAGGACGCATCGCGGCGCACGCTAATTGAGGCCAGATACTTGCCCTGGAAAGAGTAGTCGGCGCGACCGAAGAGGCCGAACATCGTCGTATGCGAGTTCATGTAACCAGTGTTGCTGGAGTTGTTCGTTGCGCCATTGTTAATAATATGAGTATTCGGATCATCTTCAAACGTATAGTTAATACGAGTGGCAGTTATGCGTCTGCCGTCGTTGTCATTCAAGGCTTCGGAGCCGACGACCACTGTAATGCTGTGGTCATCCTTGAATTTCGTGGCATACGTGGCCGTATTCGTCCATTGCCAGTCAAGGAACCATTGAGCTTGCTCTTCCAATGAGTTGTTGGAGCTGCCCTCCTTGTTGGTCATGATTGTAATGGGGCTGAAGTTTACATTCCACATTCCGTTAAGGCGCACACTGTATTGAGTGCGAAGCGTCAGCCCCTTGTAAGGTTTCACCTCGGCGAAGAGAGCTGTCTGCCCGCGGAACATGCGGTTTGAGTCATATTTCTGCGCATACGCCAACGAGACTGAAGTAACATCCCTGCCGCCCAGGGGCGCCTGCGAGCCGGCGAAGTCTCCACCTACATTATATACCGGCACCCAGGATTGAATCGTATATGTCTTTGCATAGATTGTGCTCTCGCCCTGTATGCCGCGGTCGCCGGAGAACTGCATTCCCGCCAGATTTGTGTTTTGCCCGACAGTCAAGTACTTGGTTGGGTTGTACGTTGCGTTAATGCGCATTGAATATCGCTCGAAAGCCGAGCCGGAAAAAGTTCCTTCGCGTGACGAGTAGCCGACAGCCATGGAATACATTCCTTTGTCGTTTCCGCCAAGAACGGAAAGCTGATGGTCCTGAATTTTGCCCGTTTGAACAACTTCCCCGTACCAGTCTGTACCGCGACGGGCTTCCTCTTCCGAGTATCCGTCTTCAAGCATTTGATAGTAAGCCGATCTCGCCCATGAGTTTGAAGCATTCGGTCGATAGGAGTTGATCCATGCGTCGATGCTTCCGAACTGCGCTATGACCTGGTCTTTCGACAGGCCTGAAGGCTTTATGGCGTATGGCATGGTCAGCGTTCCGTCGGGCTTCAAAGAGCCGAACTGTGCATGAGCGGCGGGAGTCAGCTTGCGTATGTCGCGCATGTTAATCATGCCCATGGCTTCAAACTCCATGGCCTCCCAGCCGTTCAGAACATCGTAGCCGTCATTCGCCATCTTTGCTATGCCGGTAAAGCCGTCGTACTGTATACGTATCTTGCCGTTCTTCTGTCCTTGTTTCGTAGTGATTATTATGACGCCGTTAGCTCCCTGAGCGCCGTAGATAGCAGTTGCAGACGCATCTTTAAGAACCTGGAGCGATTCGATGTCGTTCGGATTGACAGCATCAATCGGAACATTCGACACCCCGTCAACTACCACCAGCGGGTCAGAGCCGTTGATTGAGCCTACGCCGCGAATACGTATTGTTGTCGGAGCGCCCGGAGCGCCGGAAGAGGAAACATACACGCCGGAAGCTCTACCTTGAAGAGCCTCAGCAAAAGTTGCTACGGGGATTTCCTGCAAATCTTCCGTGGAGACGACCGCAACAGAGCCGGTAATGTCCTTCTTGGCCTGCGTGCCGTAACCCACGACAACTACTTCTTCGATAGCCTTAGTGTCGTCTTTCAGCTTAACGTTGATTGTTCGCTGGCCGGCGACGTTGACCTCCTGCGTTATAAAGCCTACGTAGGAGAAAACGAGGGCGCCCCGCATACCGACTTGCTGGAGCTGATACTTGCCGTTGATGTCGGTTATCGCGCCGTTGGTCGTCCCCTTGACGGATACGTTCACGCCTATAAGCGGCTCGCCCGCCTCATCGGTAACTGTTCCGGCAACAGTACTTGTCTGCGCAAGCGCCACGGCGGTTGTAATCAGGAAGAAGACCGCTATGGTAAGGCCCTTCCCCATCATTTGTTTGAAATTACTCTTGTTCATGCTTCGTTACATTGGTTTTTGAAATAAAAGTTTAACAATAAAGGATTAACACAATATTCAACGGATGTTAGCACCGCCGGGAACTCCCTGAAATAGCCTTTTCTTCGTTATGCACCGTTGGCGAAAAGCTCGTTTGCCGGAATAAACAGCGCTTTCCCCTACCCTGCAAGCCCCTAAAAGTCTAATTCCTGGAGGCCCCCCTGTTGAGAATCATTCTGGAAATATTGATTTGTTTTACTCATAAGCATTAAATTTCAAGTGTTACAAATTTTTCTTCGATTGATTTCATTGAACGTTTAAACGTCCGTTTCTTTTGCACAAAAATAACCACTTTTTTTGATTATGAAACAGTTTTCCAATATTTTTCACATATTCCTTATCGCCCTGTATTCCAACTTCTTCATGATGCAGTATATAAAACTGTTGCTCGCCCCGAAAACGCTAGAATATTGTAAAAAGAAACGGACGTTTTTTCTGCCAGGGACAATCCCCCCTCTATCCGCCCGATTCTCAACCCCTTAGATTATAAAAACATACCTGTAAGAATATTTGCAATCCGTTTACGGCGCACGCCCGTAATGCGGGGAATTGCTCATGAAATTTTCGGGACGATTTCCCCCATGAGGGATAGGCTCAAAATTTTTGTCGGAACATTTTCCACCCGCGGGGAATGCCCCATGAAATTTTCGGGACGATTTCCCCCATGAGGGATAGGCTCAAAATTTTTGTCGGAACGTTTTCCACCTGCGGGGAATTGCTCATGAAATTTTCGGGACGATTTCCCCCTGGCGGAAAACACTCATCATGAAATTCATTAACAAAAACCTTTCGAGATGAATAACCAAATATTTTTTTTGAGCATACAGTTCTGGTAATTAATAAAAGCGTTACATTTGCAGTATTGAATTAAATCTTAGAATTTTATTAAAATGACAAACTTCAAAATAGAAAAGTACGCCAAGTTGCTTAAAGATATTTCAATCAGCAACCATTATGCGTTTGTACACGACCTTCGCATCCGTTTGCAGCAGGAGATTTCACAAGTACCCGCCCTGACGGAATCATGGAACAAGCTTGTGCTCGCATTTAATCATGAAGACGAAGCTTACAAGCATCACAAGCTGTTTGAAACCAAGCAGATAGTCGAGCTGGACAATTGGCGCATAAGCCTTTTGACCGGGATGGCCGCGCTTGTCAGGATGAGGCTGAAAAGCATGACAGAGGCAGAACGCAAGGCCGCCGACATGCTGGAGACCGAAGTCTTTCAAACTTACAGGACTATTCACCACCTAAACTATGAGGCCAAAACGTCCGACATCATCAATCTTATCGAAGACTTAAATTCAAACAAGCACAGAAGCGCCGTCATCACGCTCCAGCTCCAGGCGCTCCTTAACGAACTGACCGCCGCCAACACAGAGTTTAATGTAAAATTTAACGAACGCGCCGAAGAATACCGGCAAGTAAAGGAACTCGGCTCGGCAACTGACGCCCGCCCCGCGACAGACGAGGCTCTCAAAAATTTTACCGATACGCTCGAAGCCCTGTACAAATCCAATGAAGCATCAACGAAAGATTTGGCCCAGCGTGCAATATTTGAGAAATGCTTTTTTATCATCAATTCCGTTATCGATCATGCTAGAAAAACTTATATACATCAAAAATCGCATGGGGAAGAAGACGGGGATGAAACGCCTCCGGGAGGAGGAATAGGATAAACCTCCGACAGGAAAAATCAGGAGAGGTGCAATCAAGGTTGCATCTCTCCTGTTTTTTTTAGTTTATTTTTGGCCATATCAAAACTAATACATAGCTTTGTAGTGCTAATGTTAAAATTAAAAATTCAATAAAAAAGTACAATTGATGAGTCTAACAAACAAATATTGGTGGCGCAGCTTACTTCTCCTCAATAGAATGTAAGGAATATAGACCGCAAATATTTGTGAGATTGGGAAAACCCAAAGGCCTGTTGCACTTGCAGCAGGCCTTTTTGATGATTATTAACAGGATACAGATACAAAAAAATGGATACTTATAAAATTAACGAGAATGGCTTTTACGGCGAATTTGGAGGAGCATACATCCCCGAAATACTTCACCGTTGCGTAACGGAGCTTCAGTCCAACTACCTGCGAATAATGGAAAGCGAGTCTTTCATCAGCGAATACCGCCAGCTGCTGCGCGATTACGTAGGCCGTCCGTCGCCGCTCTACCTTACGCGACGGCTAAGCGAACGCTACAATTGCCGCCTCTACCTCAAGCGAGAAGACCTCAACCATACAGGGGCGCACAAGATTAACAATACAATCGGCCAGATACTCATCGCCCGACGAATGGGCAAGACACGAATCATCGCCGAAACCGGAGCCGGACAACATGGCGTTGCGACAGCGACCGTCTGCGCCCTGATGAACATGGAGTGCGTCGTTTATATGGGCAAAACCGACGTCGAGCGGCAGCACATCAACGTGCAAAAGATGGAAATGCTCGGCGCCCGCGTCGTCCCTGTCGTATCCGGCAACCAGACGCTGAAAGATGCGACAAACGAAGCCATACGCGACTGGTGCTGCAACCCGTCCGACACATACTATATAATAGGTTCGACCGTCGGCCCCCATCCTTACCCCGACATGGTTGCCAGACTTCAATCGGTCATCAGCGAGGAAATAAAACTGCAGCTTCAACAAGCCGAAGGCCGTGAGCACCCGGACTATATCATCGCGTGTATAGGCGGAGGAAGCAATGCCGCCGGCGGTATATTCCACTACATTGACGACACCCGCGTCCGAATCGTCCTTGCCGAGGCCGCTGGCGACGGCGTCGATTCCGGTCGGAGCGCGGCAACGATACAGCTTGGGCGGCGAGGCGTCATCCACGGCTCTCGCACGCTGGTCATGCAAACGCCCGACGGACAGATTGAAGAACCATACTCCATCTCCGCCGGGCTGGACTATCCCGGCATCGGTCCGATGCACGCCCACCTTGCCACAACCCGACGCGCCACAGTTCTCCCCGTAGAGGACGGCGAAGCCCTCGCCGCCGCTTACGAACTGACGCGCCTTGAAGGCATCATTCCAGCCCTGGAGAGCGCTCATGCCTTGGGGGCATTGCACAAAATCGGATTCAAGAGCGATGATATTGTCGTGCTCATCCTCTCCGGTCGCGGCGACAAAGATCTACACACGCTTTTACAGTACAAATTTTGAATATTATGACATACACATTTAGAACAACCGAAAAGAAAGCCCTGAGCGACCTCCACACCCCTGTCAGCATCTATCTGAAAGTACGCGACATCTATCCCCAATCAGTGCTGCTGGAAAGCTCCGACTTTTACGGGAATGAAGACAGCCATTCCTACATCGCGCTCTGCCCGCTGGCAAGCATAGGTATAAACGGAGGAACATGCACGGCACAATTTCCTGACGGAAGTACGGAGCATACATCCTTGTCTGAAGGCGCCGGCGAACTCTCGCAGGCCATCAGCGCCTTCCTTTCGCGTTTTCGCATAGAAGGCGCTGAGAAGAATCGCTGCGGGCTGTTCGGCTATACATCTTTCGACGCCGTGCGCTACCTGGAAAACATCCCCGTTGAAGAATCCCACCACGCCGAAAACGACGCGCCGGACATGCTATACATATTATATAAGTATATACTCGCCTTCGACCATTTCAAGAACGAGCTGACGATGATCGAACTCCTCACCGAAGGCGAAAGCGACCATCTGAAAGAGATGGAAATGCTCATCGAAAACCGCAATTACGCCTCATACAACTTCCAAACCATCGGAGAGGAAACATCGCCAATCACCGACGAGGACTACAAGGCATACGTCCATCGGGGCATCCGCCACTGCCTGCGCGGCGACGTCTTTCAAATAGTCCTCAGCCGTCGATTTGAGCAAATGTTTAAAGGCGACGACTTCAAGGTCTACCGTGCGCTGCGCAGCATCAATCCCTCGCCCTACCTCTTCTACTTCGACTTCGGCGGATTCCGCATCTTCGGCTCCTCTCCCGAAACTCACTGCAAGATCATCGACGGACATGCAAGCATTGACCCCATCGCCGGCACCGCCTTCCGCACCGGCAATGTAGCCATAGACAAACAGCGCACCGAAGCCCTCGTCGCCGACCCGAAGGAGAATGCCGAGCACGTCATGCTGGTCGATCTCGCCCGCAACGATCTAAGTCGCAATGCGCACGGCGTCAAGCTCGACTTCTACAAGGAAGTGCAGCATTACAGCCACGTCATTCACCTCACCTCTCGCGTAAGCGGCGAGATTAACACCGACAGTACCCCCGTCCGCACCTACCTCGACACCTTCCCCGCCGGCACATTAAGCGGCGCTCCCAAAGTACGGGCAATGCAACTCATCACCGAAATCGAATCTCACAATCGCGGCGCATACGGAGGCTGCATCGGCTTTATCGGCTTCAATGGCAACCTCAACCAGGCAATAACCATCCGAACGTTCGTCAGCCGCGGCAACATCCTTCACTACCAAGCCGGCGCAGGCATCGTCGCAAAGAGCAATGAAGAGCGCGAACTCCAGGAAGTGAACAGCAAACTCGCCGCATTAAAGAAAGCCATTCGCCTGGCAGAAAGTCTGATTAACTAAACTCATTCGCATAATATGAAAGTCCTTCTATTAGATAATTACGACTCCTTCACCTACAATCTCCTCCACATCCTCAGGGAGCTAAAAGCCGACGTCGAAGTCCATCGCAACGACAAAATCAACATGGACGACATCGACCGCTTCGACCGCATCCTCCTCTCCCCCGGCCCCGGCATACCAGAGGAAGCAGGCTTGCTTCTCCCTCTGATAAAAAGATACGCGCCAACGAAACACATCCTCGGTATATGCCTCGGAATGCAGGCAATAGGCGAAGTCTTCGGCGGACAACTGGAAAACCTCGCCGACGTCTATCACGGCGTATGTTCCGACATACGCATCACCATCCCCGACACTCTCTTTGCCGGTCTGCCCACATGCTTCGGCGCCGGGCGATACCATTCATGGGTAGTCTCGCGACACAACTTCCCCGCCGAACTCGAAATAACAGCCGAAGACCTCAAAGACAGTCGCATCATGGCCCTCCGACACAAAACATTCAACGTAAAAGGCGTACAATTCCATCCCGAATCCATACTCACGCCAAATGGCAAAACCATAATTGAAAACTGGTTGCGCCATAATTGAGAAACAAGAGCAAAGAATCGAGAATAAACCATTCGCATCCACTCATCTCCTTTAATATCCCAAACCAGTTAAAGATCAAAGAAATATGAAACAAACACTTTACAGACTGTTCGACCATCAATACCTCGGCCGCGAAGAAGCCTTCCGCATACTGCAGGAAATCGTCTCCGGACACTATTCGGAAACACAAATCGCCAGCCTCATCACCGTCTTCCTCATGCGCAACATATCCGTCGAAGAACTCGCCGGATTCCGCGAAGCCCTACTGGACATGCGCATCCCCATCGACCTCTCGGACTATGAAGTCATAGACATCGTAGGCACAGGAGGCGACGGCAAGAACACATTCAACATCAGCACAGCCGCCAGCTTCGTCGTCGCAGGCGCAGGCTACCACGTCGTCAAGCACGGTAACTACGGCGCAAGCTCCGTAAGCGGCGCCAGCAACCTGATGGAGCAACACGGCGTTCGATTCACCAACGACACATCCCACCTCAAGCGCTCGCTCGACGCCAGCCGCATGGCATTCCTCCACGCCCCACTCTTCAATCCAGCCCTCAAAGCCGTAGCATCAGTACGAAAAAGCCTCGGCGTGCGCAGCTTCTTCAACATGCTCGGCCCACTCGTCAACCCCGCAATGCCCAACTGCCAGCTGCTCGGCGTATATAGCCTCCCCCTACTGCGTCTTTACAATTATACCTACCAGGACAGCGGCGCACGCTACGGAATTGTACATAGCCTCGACGGATATGACGAAATATCCCTCACATCCGAGTTCAAATTCTCCATGCCCGGCAAAGAGAAGCTCTACACCCCCGAATCCCTCGGCTTCACCCGCCGCACAACCGAAGCCGAACTCGAAGGAGGCGACACCCCCGAAACAGCCGCAAAAATCTTCGACGCCGTCCTAAACAACCAAGCCACCACAGGCCAGATGAACAGCGTCATCGCCAATGCAGCCTTTGCCATACACGTCATCCGCCCCGACAAAAACATCCCAGTCTGCATAGCCGAAGCCACCGAATCCCTCGCCGCCGGACACGCACGCACAGCCTTC
The DNA here is from genome assembly GCA_031257015.1 of Tannerellaceae bacterium. Classification (GTDB taxonomy): domain Bacteria; phylum Bacteroidota; class Bacteroidia; order Bacteroidales; family Tannerellaceae; genus DFXE01. The sequence continues at coordinate 37,344 of JAIRPK010000065.1, read as the reverse complement.
AAACGCTTCCTCGAAATCAACACATAACCAACCGCCATGCAAGACATACTCCAACAAATCATCGCCCACAAACACACCGAAGTCGAACGCCAAAAACAAGCCATCCCCCTCTCCACCCTCCTCTCAATGGCCAGCGAACGCATGGAGCGCACCCCACTCTCCATGCGCAAAGCATTAGCCCAGTCCCCCACCGGCATCATCGCCGAGTTCAAGCGCAAATCCCCCTCCAAAGGATGGCTGCACGCCCACGCCCAAATCGCCGACATACTCCCCGCCTACCAAGCAAGCGGCGCCTCCGCATGCTCCGTACTCACCGACGAACGATTCTTCGGAGGAGCCTTCGCCGACCTCGCACAAGCCCGCCGCCTCATAACCATCCCCATCCTCCGCAAAGACTTCATCATCGACGAATACCAAATCCATCAATCCCGCGCCCTCGGAGCCGACGCAATCCTCCTCATCGCCGCAACACTCACCGTCGAAACCACCCGCACGCTCGCCACCCTCGCGCACGAACTCAACCTCGAAGTCCTCCTGGAAATACACTCCGCCTCCGAACTCTCGCACCTCAACGACAATATCGACATGCTCGGCATCAACAACCGGCATCTCGGCAGCTTCCATACCGACGTCGCCACCTCCTTCCAGCTCGTCGAACACCTGAAAGACCGCCCCACCCCACTCCTCATCTCCGAAAGCGGAATATCCAGCCCCACAACCGTTCGCGAACTCCGCCAAGCCGGATTCCGAGGCTTCCTCATAGGCGAAACATTCATGAAAACCAACCAGCCCGGCCACGCCCTCACAACCTTCATAAGCAACCTTGCATAACCTCAACAAAAAGACCATTATGACCATCAAAATCAACGCCCTCCACCCGTCCGACAGCCCCCATCTCCCCCACCCCATCCATCATCGCCCATCCAAACGCCCCCCATTCCCACGCCCAAAATTCTCCACATCACCCTCACCATTCACTCTTCAATAAATGATCATCAAAGTCTGCGGCCTCCGCCACATCGACAACCTCCTCGCCATCACATCGCTGGACATCAATTGGACAGGCTTCATCTTCTGGCCCGGCTCAAAACGCCACTGCACTCTGCCCGACTCACAACTCTCAACCCTCCATCTCAAAACCGCCAAAGTAGGCGTATTCGTCAACGCCACCGCCCATGAAATGCACGCCAAAGCCCTCGCCTGCAAGCTCGACTACCTCCAGCTCCACGGCAACGAATCCCCCGAACTCTGCCGCACACTCAAGCAGCAAGGCCACCGCCTCATCAAGGCATTCCCCATCGCCACTCACGCCGATCTCGCCCCCCTCCATGCCTACGAAGGCCTGGCCGACTACTACCTGTTCGACACCAAAACCCCCGGCTATGGAGGCTCCGGCCACACCTTCGACTGGAGCATCCTCCACGCCTACGACGGCCCCACCCCCTTCCTTCTAAGCGGCGGCCTCCATCCCGGCAGCATCGACGCCATCCTCCACTTTCACCACCCCCACCTGGCCGGCATCGACCTCAACAGCGGCTTTGAGAGCGCCCCCGGCCTAAAAGACATAGCCCTCCTCCGCCCCTTCATCGCATCCCTCCGCGCCCGCACGCCCTAGCCCCCCTCCGCCGCACAGCCACGCCCGCCCATATCACACAACAATATTTTATAAAATAACACGGACGCACTCGCAAACAATGCACGAGCATCCTCGCCACAGCCGCACAAGCATCCATGTCCATATCGCACAACAATATTCCATCCAATAACACAGGCGCACTCGCAAACAATGCACGAGCATCCTCGCAAACACAGCACAAGCATCACTGTCAATATCACACAACAATATTTTTTCAAATAACACAGGCGCACTCGCAAACAATGCACGAGCATCCTCGCCACTGTCGCACAATAATGCTCCATCCTGCCGTGCAACCATCCTCCCTCATGCCGCACATTTGCGCTCGCCATAACCGAACAGACATGCCCACAGCGACTGTACAGCCTCTCCTTCAACAACCGCGCAGCTGCACCTCCCGCAACTGCACAGTCGTTTGACCGCCAACTCACGAGTTGGCGCATCGCAAACCGACGAGTTGGCAGACCGCCAACCCGCGAGTTGGCGATCATGCAACTGTTCATGTCATACTCCGACAACTGCACGGTCAACATTCCGGCTATCGCTCAAGTAGGTCTCCAGCAGCGGGACAATCTGCCGGCTATCAATCGCCTGAATGGCAGGTGGTTAAGCATGTGCTGAATTATTCATCAGCGAATCGGTCGGCGGCTCTCTGTCGGGCAGTATTTGATGTAAATATTCTGTGGTATTTAATATTAATAGCGGTTTTAATTTGTTGCAAATGCTGTGTAATATTCCTTATAAATACTGTGAAATATATCCTGTTATAATGGATGGAGTTTAATGTTTGTGCTGGATGTTTTTTGTTGCAGTTATTATGTGATAATCAGGCTGAATTTTATGCAGTATGGCTTATTTATAATGGATAGTTTTTGATTTGGATATTGGATAATATTGGGTATTGATTTTATGCGATATTCAGTTTTTATGGAGTATAGGTATATGTCATTAATGCAGTTCTGTGTTTCTGTTTATTGTAAATATTATTATGGATTAGGGGCTGGCAGTATTTGTGGTTAATATTGTGTGATATGGTGTTCGGCAAGGGGTTGGGGAGATGCTTTTGAGAGTGTAATGAAAAGGTATGTTTTTCAGGTGAGAGGGGGGCAAAAAAACACCCTCCTGTTCAGATGTTTTGTGAGAGCAGGAGGGTTTATAAACTGAAACAAATAAAAATCAGAATTTGTACCCTAAGGTGAGGGCAATACGTGTAGTCTCGGATTTTAATGCCGCAGATGGGGTTTCCAGTTTAGGTGCCGGGAGGCCTTCTGTTGTATCAATTATATTCGAGAATGCGTACAGTTTTTCTTTCTGGGATTTGACAATGCAGGCGATGTCCATATAGAAGTTGGGAGTGAAGCGGTATCCCAAGCCTGCAGAGTAGTGGGTTACGGTTTGGTCGAGGGTATAGTGCGGGATGGTGCCGACGGTAAATACTTCCGTTTTGCCGTCTTTTAACTCGGCTGCCATGGGGTTGGCGACAAAGGCGGCTCCTGCTCTAATGGCGAATTGTGGGGTAACTTTCAATTCACCGCCTACGCGAAGGGTATTTGTCGGGAGGAAGTTCGCGTTTATTTCGTCGTTGGTTGCTTTATTTGCGATGCCGTCGATGTCGGATGTGCTCATGTGGCGGAAGTTGGTCAGTTCGTAATCGACGCTGAGCGCTGCTGTTTTTCCGATGATTGCTGCTGCGCTAAAGAGCCATTTGCCGGGGGCGTTGAAGCGGTAGTCGTACACGCCGGGGGCGTCGTAATCCGGAGCGCTGGCGGTGATTTCTTTTTCCCAGTAGTAGGTGTTGCTGTATGCGGTTGCGGAGTAAGTGTCGGACATTTTGTACCAGGTTGGCGAGTTGTATGCTGCGCCTAATCTTAGGAAGTTGAATGGGCTTATTATGGCTCCGACGTTGAGTTGATAGCCTGAGCCTTCGGTTTTCAGATGGTTGTCGAGGGTGAGGCGATTGGATTGTTCAAAGTTCTCTTTATATGATGAGTTATATTGGTAATCAATGTCGGTAAAGGCCAGATCGGCGCCGAGGAAGAGGAAGTCTGAGATGTTCATTCCGAATGCGATGTTGTATTGGTCGATGGCTCCGCTTTCCTTGACGGTCAGTTCCCGTTGTTGGAGCATGAAGTCATGCCAGACGCCATTGTTGTCGAGGCTTCCGAATGTGCTGAAGTAGCTGTTCGGCTTGTCTTTGTAAGCGTCGATGAATACGGCGTTATATCCGAGGATGGCTAACCAGTCGGAGATTTCGGGATTGCGGTATGGGTCGTAAGAATTTGTAGCAAGGAGTTTGTCTTTATGGTATCCTGCTCTGTTGGTACGTTCGGCCACATAGTCGGTTAAAGAGCGTGCGTTGCCAAGGCCCCGTGAGGTATATGTTCGGTTATAGTCCTTGAGCCGGTTGTATGAGAAGCCAAGGTTCCATGAGACTACGCCTGCATCGTTCGATGTTGGGAAGTAGTTGACGTAGGCGATATTGCCGAAGTATAATTGTGTATTGCTGCCTTTGCTGGTTTCTCCCCAGCCTGATGTGGCGGCAACTGAGCTTATATCTAATGTTGCTACTATTTCCGAGCGTCCGTATATTCCAAGTCCAGCGGGGTTGGCGTTCATTACAGATATGTCGCCACCGAGTGCACCGAATGCTCCGCTCATGCTCATATAGCGTGCTGTGCCAAGGATGTCGGATTGTGCGTATTTATATGCGTCTAATTGTCCTTGCGAAAATATGGCGTTGCTACACCATAGTAGCAACGCCGAAACTAATGCAATAATCTTTTTCATTTTCTATTATATATCAAATCTGCCTTCGTAATTATTTTTCTGTCATTCTTATCTGCCACGGGCACCACCTCCTGATGAACGCCCGCCTCCGCTGCTGCCGCCACTGCTGCTTGCACTACCACTTGAACGTCCGCTGTAAGATGGCGTGCTGCTACTTCTTCCTTGTGAGGATGAGGATGGAGCCGGTGTGCTATAACTCGGCGAGGAGGAAGAGCGACCGGATGAAGTGACGCTTGATGAACGATTACCTGCCGGAGCAGCCTGGCCACGAGATGAGGTTGATGGCTGTGAACTTGGGCTAGAAGAAATACGAGTGCGTCCGGAGTTGTCAGATACACCAGAGCTGCTACGTCCATTAGTTGACGTGCTTGCTCCTCTGTTGTCATCATAGTATGAACGGCCTCTGTTTGCACTTGTGCCTCTGCCTGCCGCATTGCTGTTGTTATCATTTCGCAGTGAGGATGCACGGCCGTTGTATGAACCAGAAGCTCTGCCAACACTGTTAAGTCTGCTGCTGTTACCAGAAAGGTTTCTCCCGTTACTGTTGGAGGATGAGCGACCGTTGGAATAATAATTCGACGGTTTGTAAGTGTAATGATGCGAATCATAGTAATGTGGGTGGTGATAATGACCATGATATCCCCATCCCCATGATGGTCCATACCAGCTGGAATAATACCACGGATCATAATAACCAAATCCTCCCCATCTCCAAGAAGGCCCGTACCATGAAGAATAATACCATGGGCTATAATGGTAATACCATGGATTGTACCAGCTGGAATACCAGCCGCCCCAACCCCAGCTATCCATATTTACATTAACACTTACTTTGGCAACTCCGTCGGAATAATCAGTATTATAGCCATAAGCATAGTAGCCATCACTTAAATATAAATCAACTTGATCGGCACCTGTAATAGTGACTTTACTCGGCGAATGATAGCGTATAATTCGTTCTGAATATTCAGTGTCGGAAGTTCTGTTATCATTCTGTTTAACAACTACCTTGTCTTTGTCGTCATATGAGTATTCTTCCGGCCCGTAACGGCGATTATATTCATCAATGTCTCTAACCTCCGGGGTTTGAGACGCAACATAAGCGACCGTTGTCGATTGGGAAGGCTCTTTAGTTACTGTTTTTTTCTCTTCTACTTTTGTTTTCTTATTCTTGCGGGAAGAGAAATACACATCGTCATAGAACTCTTCTTGAGCCGTTAGGCTTACCGTTACCAGCAACATTGCGATAATGGATGTTAATTTCACAAATTTCATTTTCATTTCTCCTCTTTTTATTTGATTATTATTATTATCAGACTGTTTTAATCGCTATAAGTTTAAAGCTTTGTTGCAAATATAAATATTAATTCGTCATTACACATCCAGGATAAAGAATCTTTAACGTATATCTTTATTGGCACGTGCTATAATACAAAGATGTAAGCTAAGGAAAAAAACGCTGCACAGCAGATACAAATTTTAATCGATCATTTTCTCGCATTGCCCAAACAAGCAGATATTCTTTCAGAACACGGCCAGCTCGGCCTGTCAAAGAAATTGCCTGGACAATTTTTACCGCTCCGCCTTATTCCGTCCAAATATTTTACATTCTGCTCACAAAGCATTTCCAGTCCATCATAATGACAAATAATCATAACATCCCCATAACCAGCATAATTCTTCACCACCATACAAATAATACTGTCAAAAAGTTGCCCGAATCGAATCATTCACAAACACGTTCAAGTCTATACCGCATGATTATTCCAGCACTTTGCAAAAAACAACAGAAACATATAAGGCTCTTTCCGAAACATCCAAAAATAAATATACATTTTATCTACATTACAAAAAGTTTATAAACAGCCAACTTATACTGTTAATATCATGCAGCATAAAAAACAAGCATAATATCAATTTCGGCAGGCAACAAAACAGAAATATTCTCCCCATCAATCCACCTAAGTCGCCTAACTCTTTTTAGCTCTCTCTGGTTTCAATATTCTCAACAATCTTCCAACCAATCGTAGAAAAAACTCATTTTTCAAGATTATTTTAGTTACAAGATCACATACAATAAGCAAAATGATTCAAGAACGAATATTTTATTTTTATATACTAAATTATCATTAATTTAATATTTCTAGATTATGAACAAGTATTTATTATTTAATTGTTTACTTTGTGCAGTCCTAATATCCTGCACGAAAGAATAGGCATCAGAAGTAATGATAAACGATTCACAACAAATCAACTTATCAGGAGTAATTGTTGAGAAGATAAACTGAGCATCTGATTCCATTTTAATCACATACTTATGACAGAGACCTGTATAAATTTGCAGCCTCTAGCTTTTATATTATAAATTAGAATAAATATTGTGTATTAAATAAATATTGAAATTTGCACATCCTGTAAAAAACTTGTTTTTCAGGAAAATAAACTACAAAATCCAATTCAAAAATTCTCTTTTCGCATCTACTCAAAACTACAACAAAAAAAGGTTGCTCCTCTTTACAGAAGCAACCTTACATTTGAATAATTCAACAAACAAACAATTAAGCACACATCAGAAATGTTTTACAAAAAGGGCGTACCCTTAAAATGGCCTTTTATGGAATAACGATGGACTGAATTGGACTCCACGGCCCTTTGTCCGCACGATTGTTTTCCCAGCGAAGCGCGAAAAAAAGCGTTTTACCGCGATCTTCACCTTTGAAAACCAGGCGACAGGGAGATGCCGTTGCAAAAGTCGAATGAAGTAATTCCGTCTGATCAATAGGAGGCGTATTCAAAATAGCCCAGACAACCTCTGCACCATGTACACCTTTAGGTTTGCTTTTCCTGTTCGTTTCCGAATCAACATAAGCAATATCCACAATCTTTTCAAACGATGGTTTCGGATGTCCAACCGGGTAAGAATCCGGAACAACCGAAAAAGTGCGATGATTACTTATCACCGGGAGGTGCATTTCAACAAGATCCTCATCGGTAATATTCACATTATATCTGATTACGCCCTTATATAACTTCCGCATATTAGAGTCAACCTTTTTACGCATCCGTTTAAAAGCAGCAAAAACAACGGGTGTTTTTTCACTAGGCTCCGTTACTTTTGCATACAGCGCATCAAATTCATCCATATCCGGCTTAAACACCGTGTCAAACCATTCGCCCCAAGTAATCGCCTGGCCCGTATGTGGATTAGCCGGTGTGTCGGCCTTGGAATTATGATCGACCTTTGCAGGTTCAGCTTTATCGTTTTCAACGCCATCAGCGCTTCTTCCGATTCCGCCACCTCCTCCGCCTCCGATCGAAGTCTCCGGTCCCAACCCTAATCGCAAGCGCACTTCACTCTTGCTAATATAATTGTACACCAGATGCAAAATTTTGTAAAATTCAGCATGGTTGCTAGGCAACCAATCATGTTCTTTTGCCATATTTCATACAAATTTTAGTTTTGAAATATATTATTGTATTCACTTGTTAAGTTCTCTTTTCCTTAAAGAAATAATTCTATAAAAAAAAGAAATTGCGGCTCACTAAAAATGATTTTACAAAAATAAAATAGCCTTTTATTCAAAGCAAAATCACTTTCCTGTTAATAAAAAATAATTTTCGGTTCTCCAAAAACAATTGAGAGTATTCCCAAAAACAATTTGGGGATTCCCAAAAGCAATTTGGGACTTCCCAAAAACGATTTGGGACTTCCCAAAAGTGATTTGGGGATTCCCAAAAGTGATTTGGGACTTCCCAAAAGCAATTTGGGGATTCCCAAAAGTGATTTGGGACTTCCCAAAAGCGATTTGGGACTTCCCAAAAGCGATTTGGGACTTCCCAAAAGTGATTTGGGGATTCCCAAAAATGATTTGGGAAACGAAAAAAAATATATCCAACGTTATAAAAAGGCTTCCCGACGCACTTTAATTGTTTTTCAACATGTCAAAGAACGCTTTTGGCAATCTAAAGTCTGATTAGAGGCTTGAAAAATTTCTTTTCTACATCTAGAACAACATTCTTAGCGTCTTGCCATTTGATAATACAAAAGTATAATGAAATTTTCAAACAAATATTTATCTCTACAACTTTTTTATTACTTATTTTATTCAAAATATTCATCATTTCATTCAATAGACAAAATATTTTTACACACAAATTCTCAAAACAAATAACCGAATCATTCATTTCGCAAAAGCAACTCGCATTTTTTAAGGACTGTTTATTCATAAATCCATTCATTTTTTCTTAATAAACGAACATTTCATATTTTAAACGAACAACAACACAAAACAGACAGGCAAAAGTTTCACATCCAGTTTTCAAAAAAACAAAACCAGGCAGCAACCTGTGTTTCTTTTAGAAATCTCCACAATCCAGCTTTACCCAATAGACATATATCTTATATAGCCTGCTGCATACAAGTCTGATAAGCCGTTGCATACAAGCAAGCATTGATAGCGGAAGCATTTAAAGAAACATTCAATTTGTAATGTTCAGTAATTTTCGTAACTTTACTCAAAAAAATATTATAAAGAATATCAATACAATATAAAAATGAAAAATGCTTTAAAGAAAATTATTCCATACAAATTCATACTTTATCGCCGGTCACTTATTCCGATATTAAAAAAAATAACAAAAACGAATATGCGCCGCAAAAATTTAATTCCAATATTACATCTTCATCTTACAGATCATTGCAACCTGGATTGTCGCGGCTGTGACAACTTTTCACCACTCTCACCCGAAGTTTTCGCCGACATAAAAACGTTTGAGAATGACTGCGCAAGAATTTCAGAACTCACACATGGAAATGTACAGGAAATACAATTGCTTGGAGGCGAACCGCTGCTGCATCCTGATGTTATTTCATTCATTAATATAAGCCGTAAATACTTTCCTTCAGTCTCGATAAATATTATCACAAATGGAATTTTACTAACAAAGCAAAAAGATGAATTTTGGGATAGTTGCCGCCGAAACAAGATTCAAATTATCGTCACTAAATACCCCATAAAACTCAACCACGACGCCATAGAAAAATATGTTCGCAGCCAAGGCGTAATGTTTGATTATTACGGAAGTACCGGCTCGGTATTAAAATCCATGCAATGCTCGCCATTAGATCTTTCCGGATGTCAAAATCCACGCGACAGTTTTCTGCGATGCAATAGCGCTAACCGTTGTATTTCGCTTGATAATGGTAAAATATATACATGTTCTGTTATTCCGTATGCAAAATATTTTAATACCTATTTCAATAAAAATCTTGAAATAACAGATAAAGATTTCATGAATATATATGAAGCCAAAAACATTGATGAGATTATGAATTTTATTTCCCGCCCCATGCCATTCTGTCGTTATTGTAATAAAAAGAATATTATATATGATATTGGCTATGGCCGTTCAAAAAAAGACATTAGCGAATGGAGTCCTGAATAATTTATTTTCTTGTCTTAATTAAATACTATATCAACACGATATTAGAAAACAATTAACGAATCAAAGAGTAATGAATACAAAAATAATATAGCGCACGAAGTAATTATAAAGGTCTGCATCAAGAAAATATATACAATTATTTTGCTTTGGATTAATCATTGATACACTATATTATATCCATATCGTAAAATTCACTTTTGTGTTGCACTATATGAAGTAATAATTCAGATTTAGAAGGCGTATTAATAATCTTAGGCATAATCATAAAAATATGAGCAAACAAATATTTGAACAAATCAGGCAATAAAAATACCAAACCATGATAAAAATTATGGATAAAAAAAACTTAAAGGCCTGTATAAGCGCCAAAAGAATTTATTAAAGCTCCTGCGGGAATTATACAGAATAAATAATTAGTAAAATTGATTTATATTTTTTATTTACGAATTTATTAATCACAACAATAAGAAACAGTTCATTCCGCCATCAGAGAAAATTTCTGTTTCAAAATAAAAGTATTACATTTGCGATATAATTATGGAAGAAAAATTTAACATAAGAGAATCTCGGATTCCGGAAAGTGACAGAGAGTACGAAAATGCACTGCGTCCTTTGTCATTTGACGACTTTAGCGGACAGGCAAAAGTAGTAGAAAACCTAAAAATATTCGTGATGGCAGCTCGAATGAGACATGAGGCTCTGGATCATGTATTGTTGCACGGCCCCCCCGGTTTAGGGAAGACTACGTTGTCGAATATCATTGCAAATGAGTTGAATGTAGGTTTTAAAGTAACCTCCGGCCCCGTTCTGGATAAGCCTGGGGATTTAGCAGGAGTTTTAACGTCGCTTGAGAAAAACGATGTTTTATTTATAGATGAAATTCACCGACTTAGCCCAATTGTTGAGGAATATTTATATTCCGCAATGGAAGATTATCGCATTGATATAATGATAGACAAAGGCCCCAGCGCTCGTTCTATACAAATCGACCTGTCTCCTTTTACACTTGTGGGAGCGACAACTCGCAGCGGGCTACTAACAAGTCCATTACGCGCCCGTTTTGGTATAAATATGCACCTCGAATATTACGACATAGAAGTCCTGACGCAGATTGTTATTCGCAGCGCTGACATCCTTAATATTAAATGTGAGCGAACGGCTGCATATGAAGTCGCTTCGCGAAGCCGTGGAACGCCACGTATCGCTAATGCACTTCTCCGGCGGGTTCGAGATTTTGCGCAGGTAAAGGGAACAGGTGAAATTGACAAAAACATTGCGTGTTTCGCCCTCGAAGCCTTGAATATCGACAAATACGGACTTGACCAGGTCGATAACAAATTGCTTACAACCATTATTGACAAATTCCAGGGTGGCCCCGTCGGATTAACAACAATTGCAACTGCACTTGGAGAAGACCCCGGTACAATTGAGGAAGTTTACGAACCATTTTTAATAAAAGAAGGTTTTATTAAACGCACTCCACGGGGACGCGAGGTAACAACATTAGCCTATACACATTTGGGGAGACAGCCGAACAGCAACCAGGGATTTTTGTTTGATTAGAAAACAGATAATTGTAAAACCATGTCAGGAGTAATGAAACGTTTGGCAAAAGAAACGGCCGTTTATGGACTAAGCAGTATCATTGGTCGTTTCCTTAATTGGCTGCTGGTGCCGATGTATGTGCGCGTTCTTGATAATATCGGAGAATTTGGAATATATACAAACCTGTATGCTTGGGTAGCCCTGTTGCTGATTATACTTACTTATGGAATGGAAACCGGTTTGTTCCGCTTTATTAACAAAAAAGAAGAAGAAAAGCCGGACAGGGTGTATGCAACAACATTATTCAGTGTTGGGAGTACGTCTGTGCTCTTTACTGTGTTAGTTATTTTCATGATTAAACCTCTAAGCGAAGTGTTAAATTATGGAACTCATCCGGAATATTTGTCAATGATGGCAATTGTTGTTGCCATTGACGCATTTTGTTGTATTCCATTCGCTTATTTACGACATAAGCGAAAAGCAATACGCTTTATGTATATTAAATTCGTATCCATATTTCTAAATATAATATTAAATATATTTTTTCTTATCGTTTGTCCATATATAAATAAGCATTGGCCGGAAGCAATCGGATGGTTTTACATATCAAATTACGGTGTGGGTTATGTTTTTGTATCAAATATAATAACAACAGTCGTTACATTATTACTTTTAATTCCTGATATTATCCCAGGATTAAAAGAAAAAATTGATTGGTTCTTATTAAGAAAAATGCTCCAATATTCGTTTCCAATATTGATTCTGGGAATGGCCGGTATATTTAATCAAACGGCAGACAAAATTCTGTTTCCATTCCTTTTTTCCGACAAGGAATATGCAAAAGAACAATTGGGGATTTACGGAGCATGTTTTAAAATTGCCGTTGTAATGGTGATGTTCATCCAGGCGTTTAGGTACGCTTACGAACCGTTTGTTTTTTCACATCATAAAAAAGACAACGACAAATCAGCATATTCCGAAGCCATGAAATATTTTATTATTTTTTCCCTCATTATATTCATATCTGTAATCTATTACCTGGATGTATTAAAATATTTCGTTTCCGAAGATTGTTATCCAGGTTTAATGGTTGTTCCGATTGTGATGATGGGCGAGTTGTTTTTCGGTATATATTATAATCTTTCGATATGGTATAAGCTAATAGACCGCACCGAATGGGGGGCATGGTTTTCACTGAGTGGCTGTGTAGCAACAGTTAGCATAATATTAATATATGCTCCTCAATATGGATACATTGCTTGCGCATGGGCCTCCTTCGTTTGCAACATGCTGATGATGCTTTTATCCTATTTTATAGGGCAAAAAAAGTTTCACGTCACCTACGATTTAAAAACTATATTTATTTATTTTGTACTGGCAGCGATTTTTTATTTGGCAGGTATATACCCAACAATTGATTCTCTTGCATACCGATTATTATATCGCACAGCATTGTTGACCGTATTCATTGTCTTTGCCATAAAAAGAGATTTTCCGATACATATGATTAAAAGAAAAATCAAATAACAAATTATAATATCTTAAAATTAAGATGAAAATAAAACAAATTATCTGTATCACCCTACTGTACATTTTATCAGCAGGATTAGTCCATGCCGACGAAGGCATGTGGGTATTAAAAGAGTTGAACAAACAAAATTTAGACCGGCTAAAAGAACTTGGTTTTATCCCTTCACATGAAACATTGTACAGCGACGAAAAGCCATCGCTAAGCGATGCCGTAGTGATTTTCGGCGGCGGATGCACCGGCATAACCGTATCCGAAGATGGCTTGATTTTCACAAATCATCATTGCGGATACGGAGCAATACAACAATTAAGCAGCGTCGAACATGACTATCTCAAAAACGGTTTTATATCACAGGATAAGGCTTCCGAGAAACCCGTTCCCGGTCTTAGCGTCCGCTATCTTCGTGAAATGACGGACGTCAGCGACCAAATAAACGCCGAGCTAGCAACCTGCACAACCGAAAGCGAACGCCTGCAAAAAGCCGATTCTACAGGGAAAGTCATCAGCGCCGCCGTGGGCAAAAGTCCATATACATGGGCTAGCGTAATTCCATTTTACAGTGACAACAAATATTTTCTCATCGTTTACGACGTCTATCGTGACGTCCGGATGGTTTTCGCTCCTCCGAGTTCGATGGGAAAATTCGGCGGAGACACAGATAATTGGATGTGGCCACGACACACGTGCGATTTTTCCGTCTTTCGCGTCTATGCTGGCCCTGAAAATAAGCCAGCCGAATACAATGCCGGAAACCAACCCTACCATCCAAAGTACGTAGCCGAAATATCCCTCCAAGGATACCGGGACAAGGACTTCGCCATGACTATCGGTTTTCCCGGCAGCACAAACCGTTACCTCCGTTCCTGGGGCGTGCAGCAACGAATGAACGATACAAACATCCCACGCATCGAAGTGCGCGGAATAAAACAAAATATATGGAAGGAAGCCATGCGTGCCAGCGCCGCCGTTCGCATAAAATATTCATCTAAATATGCAAGCAGTTCAAATTACTGGAAAAATTCCATAGGCATGAACAAAGGCCTCGAACAACTCGGCGTCATCAAACGCAAACAAGCCGAAGAAGCCGCCTTCTTACAATGGATAAGCGAAAACGACGGGAGAAAAGAAAAATACGGCGAGGCTCTAGGCCTGATAGAAAAAGGATACACATCCAACAATGAAGCAGTGAACGCCTATACATATCTTAGCGAAGCATTAATCAACGGCGCGGAACTTGTTCGCTTCGCAAGGACGCTATCTGGCTTCGACAAAGAAGGCTCTACGGAAGAAGAACTGAACATTTTCATAGAAGACAAGGTTAACCCCTTCTTCAAAGACTACGAGCCAACACTCGACAAAACAGTCTTGCCGGAAATGTTAAAAATAGCGCAAGAAAAAGTGCCTTTTAAATATTTACCTGATATATACGATAAAAAAGGAACGCTGGAAAAGAAATATAAAGGAGACTATGCTAAATATGTAAACGACCTATACAAGAATACACAACTAGCATCTTATGATAAAGTCATCAAGCTCATAAAAGACCCAAAAAGCACGACGAAAGTGGAAAAAGATCCCGTAGTCCAATTCAGCCAATCCATTCTCGTCGCCGTCCTGTCGCTTCAACAGGAAATATTGTCTTCCGCTGCAGACATCAGCAAAGGCGAACGGCTCTATTTCGCAGGTCTTCAGGAAATGCACAGCAACAAAACATTTTACTCCGACGCCAATTTCTCAATGCGTGCAAGCTTCGGTTCAATAGGAGGCTATGAACCTGCCGACGCAACCTGGTACGAATATTACTCAACTCAAAAAGGTATCCTCGAAAAGGCCAATCCGAACAGCGACGAGTTCAACGTCCAGCCCGAAATCCTGTCCCTCCTCCGCACTGGCGACTTTGGTGATTACGGCAACAACGACGGAACAATGAACATCTGCTTCCTGACCAACAACGACATAACCGGCGGCAACTCCGGCAGCCCGATATTCGACAAAAACGCCCGCGTTATCGGCCTGGCCTTCGACGGGAACTGGGAAGCCATGAGCGGCGACATCGCCTTTGAACCTGCGCTTCAGCGTTGCATCGGCGTCGATATCCGAGCCGTCCTTTACATGATCGAAAAATGGGGGAAATGCCCACGACTAGTAAATGAGCTAAAACTCGTCAAATAAATCATAATGACCATCATAGAAACAATCCGGAAAAGGAAATCTGTCCGTACTTACACCAGCGAGCCATTGGGACAAACTCTGCGTACCGAACTGGAAAATAGCATGGGAATCCTCAATGCCCCATTCGGTTCCAAAGCCCGCATATCGCTGATAACATGTGCCAAGAATCCATCTGAACGCCTAAAGCTCGGCACATACGGGTTCATTCAGGGCGCTACTGATTTCCTCGCATTAATTTACGAAGAAGGCCATTTAGCCGAAGTCGGCGCTGCTTACATGTTTGAACAAGCCATTCTTCATTGCACAGCCATGGGACTGGGCACATGCTGGCTCGGCGGCTCGTTCAGCCGCAAGGATTTTAAAAGTCAGGTGAATCTTTCTCCAAATGAACGGCTAAGGATAGTATCCCCCGTTGGATTCAGCAGCGAAAAAGTTAGATTAGTTGAAAAAATCATCGGAGGCGAGCGCCATCATGCCTCGCGCAAACCATTCGGGAAGCTCTTTTTTCTAAACAATTTTAACAGCCCTTTGTCCGAATCGCACGCTGGAAAGTATGCCTTGCCATTAGAAATGGTTCGTCTCGCCCCGTCCGCCAATAATACCCAATCTTGGCGCGTCATCCTCAACGACAGCCGCCTCCATTTCTACAAAAGCTTCTCCTACGGATTTTCCTCCATCGACGCCGGCATCGCCCTATGTCATTTTGAACAAACCTGCATCGAACTTGGAATAAAGGGACGGTATGAAGAATTACCAGAAGTTCCTCAAAACAAAGGAAATTATATTATTTCATGGATTGGAGAATAACATAACATTGAACTCCATCTAACAGAAAAAGCGGAAATCAAATTCCGCTTTTTCTATTTATAAATAAAAAATCCGGCATCCAATACAATCACATCCTCCTCACGTGCATATAGTGCAAGATTGCCAACATGTATTTACGCCTAACCGGAATTACGGCCTGTATCAATCGGATTAATATTCAAAGCCCTTTAATTTTCCAGCGGTTAATACCGTCCGGAATGATTCAAAGAAACATAATTCCGATCCGAAAGACTGGAATATTCAACATTCACCCGTGGAAGAGATAAACAAATTTGCGTTGCTTTTTACTAGGAGAACTTTAGCGTTAGAGCAAACTCGCAAAATATTGAAGACGCCCCCCCCTGATTCATCTATTGCCGAAACTGTTTTTTTACTGCACACGCACATCCTTTGCCATTTTTAACGGAACAGCAGACACAACTCCACACAATGACACTCTCAAATACTCGTTCGGGAAGCCAACTGTTCAGCAATATGTCCTGCAAAGCTCCAAAAAGAGGAAATTCCGTCGATTGAAACATCATTTGCAAAATTAAATTCACTCGTACTACTAGTTAAAAAGCATTATATAAAATAATCGCTAGTTATTTTTTCAATTAAAACATATTATGTAGAATTACATATATATAAACTACCAATAAAATGACTATAATAAAAATTACATATATTAACACAACTAATTAAAATATATTGTGTAAAATAAAACATATTCATTCAACAAATAAAATAATCTTATATTAAATAAGAAATCTTTGTATAACAAATAAAAACATATATTTTTGCATCTAAAATAATTAAACAATCACAGTAACGCTATTAAAATTGAAAGATTTAAGACATCGTTTATGATACAAATTACCGGACACAGTAAAATATGCCTTTTAATGCACCATGGTCAGGCCGTTGAGTTCTTCCGGACGACGAGGGACAGGGTCGATCCACTTGTGCAGCAGTTGCCGCTCCTGAGTGAGCCGTGGAACGAGTTCAATCACTTGCTCAACAAGGTTTATGCTACGTACAATCGTCCACGCTCGTATGAGCTGACGCCAGACATCACTCGGCTTGAGCGTAATCGTGACAAGGAATACCTGTTAATCGTTCACGCCGTTAAGAACATCCTTGTCAGCTCGACGCTCGAAGACGAGGTTGCCCACGCTTCAAAGCTGATGCACATCCTCCGGCAACACCCACGCCTTGAGCGAGCAGAATCAGAGGCCGAGTCCGCAGAAATTTCCGCACTGCTCTCCCAGCTTGATGAGCCGGAGATGAAGGATCATATTGATGCGCTGCATCTTACTCGGCACATAGAAACATTCAAAGCCCTCACCACGGAGTTTCAACGTAAATACCTTGAGCGTGCACAAATCCGTTACGAGCGGATGAAAGAAGGGAACGCAACTCAACATATCCGCGAGACAAGCAAGGCGTTAACCAAATTCAGTACAGCTGTCGAGACCCTGTCCGAAATGCTTGTTGACGCCGACAAGCTGAACATCCTTGAAGAGATTGCACAAGTGATGAACGCAAACATCCATCAGAACACCGCCATCGTCAACCGCCACCAGGCTATACTCAAGAAACGAAAATCACTTTAAAATCTCAGCCCTTCATCCGAAAGCTCCGGAAAAGACTGATTCCGGGAATCGCCATTAATTGCAAGGCAAAGACGACAAAACGGCATATCACAGGACAAGGAACCGCCTAATTCATTGCCGCTTGCCCGTAAAACGTTTATACGGAACAAAACATTTACATATCATCATGCAACCAAATACAAAATTCCCATCCGAAAAAGCCTCCATCCTCCTAATCTATACAGGCGGAACGATCGGAATGAGGGAAAATCCCGAAACCAGCGCTTTGGAATCGATTGACTTTAGCCACCTGCACGACAATTTACCCGAACTCCAGAAACTAGGACACAAAATATCGACGTATCAGTTCAATCCACCGCTTGATTCGTCCGACATTGGGCTGGCAGGCTGGCAGGAACTTGTGCGGATTATTTCGACCGAATATGAACGCTTCGATGGCTTCGTCATTCTTCACGGCACGGACACGATGTCGTTCACTGCCTCCGCTCTTAGCTTCATGCTCGAAAATCTCGGCAAGCCAGTTATTTTCACAGGCTCTCAACTGCCGATCAGCGTACTCCGCACCGACGGAAAGGAGAACCTCATCACTGCAATTGAAATCGCCGCCGCAAGCGAGAACGGCCTCCCCCTCGTGCCGGAAGTCTGCATCTTCTTCGAGAACGCCCTCCTCCGCGGAAATCGGACACGGAAGATAAGCGCAAACAATTTCAGCGCGTTCCGTTCCTTCAATTATCCGCCTCTAGCCAGCGCCGGCGTGCACATCCGGTATGAGCAGCAATATATCAACCGCATCCCCGGCCATCTCCCTCTTCGGCCACATTACAGCATGGACAATAACATCGCCATCCTGAAGCTTTTTCCCGGAATAACAATGAATGTTGTCGAACACATATTAAATATTCCGGAACTAAAAGGTATGGTCCTCGAAACATTCGGCAGCGGTAACGCACCACGAGCAGCAACATTCCTTCGTCTTATTAAGGAAGCTATCGAAAAAGGCATCGTAATAGTAAATGTTACCCAATGCCTTGGCGGCAGCGTCGAAATGCAGCGATACGAGACCGGTCGCGAACTGCTCGAAACAGGCGTCGTTAGCGGATATGACATTACAGCTGAAAGCGCTGTCGTCAAACTGATGTACCTGTTCGGCCAAGGCATGAGCGTCGCAGAAGTGAAAGAGAACCTTAACCGCTCACTCGTCGGGGAGATTAGCCTCCCCTCTATTTAACAGGCCATGAAACTAACTTTCCTTAGCATGAGGAGCAGCAGCCATGGTAATTGTTACTACCTCGGCCTCCCAGACTGCCATTTACTGATAGATGCCGGAATTGCCTTCAGCCATATCCGTCGCAGTCTCAAAGACATGGATTTGGATATAAGTCAAATAAACGCCGTCCTAGTCACCCACGACCATTCTGACCACATAAAGACCGTCGGTAGTTTGAGCGACAAGTATAATATTCCGATATATGCCACCCGCCCTGTTATCGCCGGGATAAACAAAAGCGTATATGTAAAACATCCGCCGATTTCATCATACGTTATAATTGAAAAGGAAAAAGAGTTCGCCATCCGCAGCTTCCTCGTCACGGCCTTTGAAGTTCCTCACGATGCCAGCGACTGCGTAGGCTATCTCATCGAAACGCCCGGCCATACATTCGTCTTTGCCTCCGACATGGGGTACATCACGCCCACGGCAAGCAAATACATAGCCCGCGCCAACCATCTGGTAATTGAAGCGAACTACGACATTGACATGCTTCAACATGGCGTCTATCCCCAGCAACTTAAAGAGCGCGTCGGCGGCTCGATGGGACATTTAAGCAATCAAGAGACCGCCGAATATTTGGCCAATCATTACAGCCCCCATTTAAAAGACATCTGGCTATGTCACCTTAGCGGCGACAACAATCTTCCCGAATTAGCATACAAAACTATTTCCGAACGACTTCTTCAATCCGGCATACGAACTGGAGAAGATGTCAATCTTAGCGTTTTAAACCGGACAAAACCATCAGAATTGTGGCATTCTTAATTTACAGTCATTAGCCTTCCATTTCCTACTCGAAAGTAACAACAGATAACTGAAAACTAAGGACTGCGAGCTAAGCCAGACGCTCGGCTATTCTTTGCGCCAAAAAATGGAAAGCAGCACCGGTTACGCTATCAGGTTCCAATGCAACTGGCATCCCCGAATCTCCGCTTTCCCGAATACTTTCAACAATAGGAATCTGTCCGAGTAACGGGACGCCAAGTTGTTCAGCCAAAAACTTGCCTCCGTCTTTCCCGAAAATATAGTACTTGTTTTCCGGCAATTCAGCAGGAGTAAACCACGCCATATTCTCGACCAATCCAAGGACTGGGACATTAATTTTATCATTCACAAACATACTGTACCCCTTTCTCGCGTCAGCCAGAGCAACAGCCTGCGGAGTAGTCACAATAATAGCTCCAGCTAACTTCAATGTTTGCGCCATTGTCAGATGAATATCGCTGGTACCCGGAGGCAGGTCGATAAGAAGAAAATCCAGCTCTCCCCAGTCCGTCTCCTCCGTCAATTGTTTAAACGCATTGCCGGCCATAGGTCCACGCCAAAGCACAGCGCTTTCCTTCTCAATAAAAAAGCCAATGGAGAGAAGCTTTACTCCATAATTCTCCACCGGCTCAATCAAGTCTCGCCCATCAACATTCACGCTTAGCGGGCGAACATCCTCCATACAAAACATTTTAGGTTGAGACGGCCCGTAAATATCAGCATCCAGCAATCCGACACTATAACCTTTTACGGCAAAAGCAACAGCAAGGTTCGCAGCTATGGTACTTTTACCTACTCCCCCTTTCCCTGAGGCTACGGCAATGATATGCTTAACACCAGGCAATATTTCTGCAGCAACAGGCTGCACCTTCGGTCGGGCAACGGCAGTTATACGCCCTTTTATGTCAATGTCCTTATCTACATAAGTGATTATTGCCGCTTCTGCAGCTTTTATTACCGATTTTATGAACGGATCGTTCTGCTTGTCGAAGGAGATAGAAAAACTTACGGAGTTACCATCTATTCGGATGTCATCGTTAACCATACCGAGGGCAACTATGTCTTTGCCAGTACCTGGATAACGAACTTTTTCGAGAGCTTCGAGGATAAGTTTAGGATATACTTTCATTTGCATCATTAGTATTAGATAAAGAAGCACCGCCCATGCTCAGCGAGTTAAGTCTGCCACGATTAAAACTTCGATAACCGTCCCATTCGATTTCAATTTCCGGCTCTATGTAATTCCGCCTATGCTCGCAAACAAAGCAGATATATTTAATGGTTATCCCTCGTGCCAGCCATTGTTGCTCGTAGAAGGTTCTTATATTCAGAAATTGATCTACTTCATTCGACTGATAAAGATCTTCAATTCGATGAAGAATCGGCAATTGATTAGCCTTCAACATTTCCAGCGTATAAGAATAAAGAAATTTACTGTCCGTTTTCAGATGCACTAGGCCATTGCGCTTCATAATCTGGCTGTACAATTTCATAAAAGGACTTGAAGTTAATCTCTTATTATATTTTTTCATCTGCGGGTCAGGAAAGGTTAGCCATATTTCATCAACCTCATTAGGCGCGAAAAAGGAATCAATCAGCTCAATATTGATCCTCAGAAAAGCAACATTGGTCATTCCCGCCTTAAAAGATTCTCTTGCCCCGCTCCACATGCGTGCTCCTTTAATGTCAATGCCGATAAAGTTTTTTTCAGGAAATGCCTGGGCTAGCCCGACCGTATATTCGCCTTTGCCACATCCCAATTCAAGAACAATAGGATTCGTATTGCCGAAAAAGTTTTCATTCCAAACGCCCTTCATGTCAAAGCCTTCAGCCTGCAACTTGGCAAATGGATATTGAAAGACGTGCGGGAAGCCTGAGATTTCATCAAACTTGAGTATTTTATTTTTTCCCATAAGCTTAATTTATTTTTTTTAATTGAGTTTGTACTCCAAAACATTATTAACGGAAAAGTTTTCCAATCCTAAATAATACGCTGCCACATCTACTAACGCCTCCAACGGCATCAACCCGATCAATTCACTCCCCATCACCGGAGTTCCAAACCTGTTCGCCTCCATCTTCACCATCTCGAAAGCCTGATAAACAGACGTAAGCGAATAATCTGTAAGATTCATGGAAACCTGCACTAGACCTTTTTGTTTCATTTCGACACCCATAGCCTTACAGCATCGAAGTCCTCCACTGCTATGCCGAACTCTCTTTGCGATACTTTCAGCTATGTCTAGTCTGTCCGTTCCGAGGATAACGTTGTAGGCGATTAGCGGTTTCCTTGCGCCGACAGCCGTTGCTCCAGCCGTAGGATGCTTTATTGGCTCGCCATAGTCAGGTTTCCATTCTGGAAGAAGGAACTTTGCATCCAGTCCTTCAAACTCTCCTTTTCTTACGTTGGCCAGATTCTCTCGATGCGGAGCCGAGGCTGATTTTTCATAAAGAAGCACGGGCAATTTGTAAATTGAGGCAAGCTCACTCCCAACTTCTTTCGACAAGGAAACAGCATCCTCCATCGTGCACCCTTTTATTGGAATAAAAGGAATAACATCGACAGCCCCAATTCGCGGATGCTCCCCCCGATGCAAGTTCAGGTCGATCCGTTCAATCGCTTTTCCTGCCGATTCGATTATCACAGCTTTCAATGCAGCCGGCTCGCCGACAATAGTTGCAACCATTCGGTTATGATCCGGATCGCAACTGTAATTCAAAAGCTTTACGCCTTCTTTCGCTCGGAAAACATTAACAATTTCCTCCACCGTCTCTTGGTTGCGCCCTTCGCTGAAATTAGGAACAGATTCTATTATATGATGGTATTGAGTCATGCTTTAGTCGTATTTCGCACGAAGATAGTTATTTTTTTTCGAGTTTACAGGCCAAAACCAGGCATATTTTTTAACAACTCAATACATTCCCCCGATAAATTTATCTCTCCCACCCACTCTTTATATTCATCCCGCTCCACAATTCCAAAACAACCAGAAGGCCACCGACTGATAACAAAGATGCTTATATCCTGACAAAGAACTAAAAAAGCTCAAGCAAAAGATTTTCCAAATCATGCACAATCGCCTGAACAGCCCCACTGTAATTATTCACGATTACAGCCACAGCATACCTCTTCCCACCCTTGTCAATGTAACCTGCATAAGAGCGAACTCGGCTCATACCCCCACTTTTCAGCCGAGCCTTTCCCTGAAGAGCAGACCCGCGAAGAAAATTCCGCACCGAACCTTCCATTCCGGCCATTGGCAAAGAAGAAACGAAAGCCTCGGACTGCGGAGATTTAACCGCCATATACGTCAGCAAATCACACAGAAAGCCGGCAGTCACCTTATCCGTAATAGCCAGTCCGCTACCGTCAAACATCCAAAGCGAAGATACATCCATACCATTCTTCGCCCAATGCTCGCGAACAATTTTCGCCCCCTTGCCGAAAGACGACACCTTTTCTCCCTGCCTTGGCAAATAAGAAAGCCCAAGAGTTTTAAACAGAGCATCGGCATACAAATTATGACTCCTCTCATTAACAACGCGCACGATTTCACGAAGAGATGGCGACTGCGTAACAGCAATTCTTTTCCTCACCCCCGGTCGCCATTGATTACTCTCGCTCAAAATACGAAAAGACGTTGGAGAACCGGTAATACCAATCCCCGACGATTGCATATACATATATATATACGTAGCCAAAAACAACGGAGGATCAGGAATATCCCCCCGAACAACATGCCGCTTCGTATTCGCCGGAACAATACCATACAAATAACGGTCATTCGAGTAAGGCGCCCCGACAACATAAACACTGTCAGCCGTCGAAGTCGCCGCAGTCAAATAATTATGAAAACACAGACCCGGCATTTGTGGAACGCAAGTCGCCAGTTCAGGCTTCGTTCCAACCGCACCGGCATCAACATATATCTTACATAAATTATCAAAAACCGACAACCCATAACTCCCCGCCCCATAATAACTGCCAAGATCCTCGCTCAACCATTTCATCGAAATACCCTCAGAATCAAAAACACTCTCATCAGCCACCACATTCCCTTTTACGTTTTTAATCCCCGCCCTCAACAACGCATCCACCCATTGCGGCGCAAACGTATTATCATCAGGAGAAAAAGATTCACGATCAGGAGAAAAATGCGCCGAACCCAGCGTAGGATCCCCACTGCCCTTAATGTAAATATTCCCATCAAGAATATCATCACGTATAACCCCGTCATACTCAACAGAAGTCAAATAACGATATTCCTCCCCCAAAATTTCCAGTGCAGCGGCAGTAGTAACAAGTTTCATTACCGAAGCCGGCGTCAGTTCCCGGCGTTCTCCGTAGGCATATAACGTATCCCCGCTCGCCACATCCCTGGCCATTAGCGAAACCGAAGCTCCGGCAAGCGACTTCAACGCAAGAAACCGCCTTAAAGCCGGAGGCGTTTGCGCATCCGCAAAGACAGTCAGACAAATAAAATAAAGAAAAATCAAACTGTTGCGATTCATAATATATCATTTAACTTTGTTGAACACAAATTTAAAACAAATAATATAGCTATGCCCATGCCTCCCCTGTTCGACAAACCGTTCACCTTCGATCGCGCCGCCCGCATCCTTTTCAGCGCATTGCTGATTGCCGGCGCCCTTTATCTTCTCGCACTGCTGAAAAATGCCCTTCTCCCCTTCCTTATTGCCTGGCTTTTAGCCTATCTGATGCAGCCACTTGTCCGTTTTTTCCAGTACAAATTAAAATTCAAAAGCCGCCCCCTGTCCATTTCCGCCGTCCTCCTCTCCCTGCTCATCCTCATCAGCTCTTTGCTTATGCTGCTCATTCCATCCATAACCGAAGAAGCCGAAAAAACGATCCTTCTCATGCGCAAGGCCTCCGATTCAACATATATCCCGTTCATACCCCAGGCATGGCAAGAGTATTTATGGAACAACCTCGATCTGGAACGAGCGATTGACATGCTAAGCAAAGACAGTCTAAGCAGCCTCGTTAAAGAAGTCGCCCCCCGGCTGTGGAATCTTTTCACAAACACCGTTTCCATTATCATAAGCCTCGCCATCATTTTTGTCATATTCCTCTATTTCATCTTCATTCTCCTCGACTATGAAAAGATTGCCAACGGATGGAAGAAACTCATCCCCGACAAATACCGCCCCTTCGTCCTGGAGCTTGCCATAGACGTTGAGAGCAGCATGAACCGGTATTTTCGCGGCCAGTCGCTGATCGCCCTCATCGTCGGAAGCCTGCTGGCCATTGGCTTCAGGATTATAGACTTCCCCCTCGGCGTCACGCTCGGCCTCTTTATTGGCCTTCTCAACCTCATCCCCTATTTACAAGCCATCGGCCTCATTCCCATGATTTTATTAAGCCTTTTAAAAGCCGCCGAGACAGGTCAGAATTTCTGGATAATATTCGGATTGGGAATAATCGTCCTGGTCATCGTCCAATGTATCCAAGACCTCATCCTCATCCCCCGAATCATGGGCAAGGCAATGGGAATGAACCCCGCAATAATCCTTTTGTCCCTCTCAATTTGGGGTTCTCTCCTCGGCTTTGTCGGATTGATAATCGCCCTTCCGCTAACGACGCTCTGCCTTTCCTATTACCGCCGCTTTTTTCTCAAATAGGTTAACATATCCGTTAATCCCAGTGTCCCTATTTTCATTTCACGTACATGAAACGAAAGAATAAACAGCATCATTAATAAAAAAACGAATTAAAAACCGATTAAAATAAAGCTTTATATATTAAATATATACCAAAAACAAACGCTACACTACCCAATTGCAATAACAAAAAAAACATCAAACATATTAACCTTATTCTTGCCTGATTTAAGTATAAAAAAACTCAAAAAATAACAAGATTATCCATTTATCAATCTCGCTACTCAATTATTCTCAATTAAACCAAATAATAATCCCTGCAAAAGATAAACATTTTAACGGCAACCAAGATTGTTTCGTTATTCAAATCATGTTCAAATGATTTTTTTTGCATTAAAACCACTAGCGACCGAAAAAAAACAAACAAGATGTTGGATTAAACTAAAAAAATATTATTTTTGCATCTCCAAATCAAAATTTGCTGTTTCCAAAAGCAATTTTGGGAATCCCCAAAAACGATTTGGGACTCCCCAAAAGCAATTTCGGAATCCCCAAAAACGATTTGGGACTTCCCAAAAACAATTTCGGAATCCCCAAAAACGATTTGGGACTTCCCAAAAACAATTTCGGAATCCCCAAAAATGATTTGGGACTTCCCAAAAGCAATTTGGGAATCCCCAAAAATGATTTGGGACTTCCCAAAAACGATTTGGGAATCCCCAAAACTAGTTTGGGAAGACAGAAATCCGATTATTCAGGCAATACTTTTTCTTTCTAAAT
This sequence comes from Tannerellaceae bacterium, assembly GCA_031257015.1. Taxonomy (GTDB): domain Bacteria; phylum Bacteroidota; class Bacteroidia; order Bacteroidales; family Tannerellaceae; genus DFXE01. Next base: position 11,368 of record JAIRPK010000065.1, on the reverse strand, counting down.
ACCCTTTAAAGAACGAGAATACAATAAGTTACGAAACCTTGCCTGATTTCATCAGCAAGCTGATACAGCCAGTCTATTTCCGGAAAAATATTTTTTTTGATGCCGGCAACAAAAAACTAATTAAGACAAGAACACAAGACACCGCTCCCCTGCAATTGCAATGAAGATTATACAAACAAAAGCAGACCGATAAAAAAATATCCGACAGATTAAAAAATCAGTCTAATCAACCTCAATAAAAAAAATGAACTGTAAGAATCAAGAAAAACATTGAATAAACAAAGCGAAATACATTAAAATAAAATAAGTATAAGTATCAAATACCTGAGATAAAAATAAACTAAAAAATAAAGCCATATAAAATATTCAATATAAAGCCAATAAAATCTAAAAACAGCCTTAAAAAATTCTTTTCCAGGAAGAAAAATATTCCAATATAAATTACTATCTTCGTCCTCCGAAATTAGAATAAACAATATGAGCAGATACAAAGATTACGGAGCCTTTTTGAAAGAACATTTTCAGACTAAAGTGCAAAAAATATCCATAAATGCAGGCCTTACATGCCCCAATCGCGACGGTCGTAAGGGAAAAGGCGGATGCACATATTGCAACAACCAAACGTTCAGTCCAGAATACTGCCTTACGGGCAAAAGCGTCGGCGAACAGATGCAGGAAGGAATAGAGTTCTTCTCCCGCAAATATCCCGCAATGCAATATTTAGCCTACTTTCAATCCTATACAAATACTTACGGCGACGAAAAGCGATTATTCAGCCTCTACGAAGAAGCCCTCCACCACCCCTCCGTCGTCGGCCTCATCATCGGCACCCGTCCGGACTGCATGTCCGAAAACCTCCTTGACTATTTCGCAAATCTCTCGCAAAACCGCTTCGTAATGATCGAATACGGCGTAGAAAGCAGCTTAAACCGGACACTTGTGCGCATCAATCGCGGCCATACATTCGATGAATCCAAAGACGCCATACTCCGCACTGCCAATCGCAGCCTCCTCGTCGGCGCTCACCTCATCCTCGGCCTTCCCGGCGAGACACGCGAAGAGATTCTGTCGCACGCCGACGCCATTTCCCGCCTCCCCCTTGCAACAGTCAAGCTCCATCAGCTCCAAATCATACGCCACACAAAAATGGCACAAGAATACGCCGACGCACCGGAGCAATTTTACATCCCCGGCGTTGACGAATACATTGATCTGGCCATAGACTTCATTGAACGACTACCCCCCAGCATCGCCGTGGAACGCTTTATCTCCCAATCGCCGTCCAATCTGCTAATCGCCCCCTGCTGGGGCATGAAAAACCACGTCATAACAGCCAAAATCGAGAAGCGCATGGAAGAACGGGGCGCAAAGCAGGGACGCCTCTGCCACATATAACCATTCAGGCGAAAAAGAAATCCTCGCCAGACAACATAAAAAACTTTCCAGCCCAGGCAAAAACAATATCCAGCTACCCCAAGAAATAAACGCAAAGCAAAGCCTCCAGCAACTCCCTCCATAAAATACATAAGCAAACAAATCCGAAAAATAATTTGCATATCCCGAAAAAAACATATCTTTGCACCGGGTAAGTCCTACACGGCAAGCTCCCTCGGAACTCCCCCAGGGCCTGACCGCAGCAAGGGTACGCAGGTTGTAGCGGCGCGATGTAGTAAGCTTACCCATTTTTCATTAAATATCATGGAAGAAAAAAACAATCAGGTCATAAAAGCGGCGATGCTGCAAGGATTGCAATTAGGCGGCTTTTGGATATTCAAATACACATTATTTATAATCGGGACATTCTTTCCCCTCTTTAGTTATTCAAGCATTATACTTGCACCAGTTACCATTGCATATGCCTATATGCTGACAAGCATTTACAAAGTAGTAATTGGCGGAAAGATAAGCTTCTCCCTGGCATGGAAATTTGGCATACTCCTCTACTTTTTCGCCAGCCTTATAGAAGCAATCCCACAATACATTTTTTACCGCTACATAGCAAGTCCCGAATACATGTCGGCAATAATAGAGCAAGTCGGCATATTCGTAAAAAACATGAACGTTAGCCCGGAAGTAGAAAGCGAAGTAATATCAACAATTGCCGGACTGACACCGATACAATACACAATTCAAGGAATAATCACCAACATTATTTACGGCATAATCCTTTCCATTCCGATAGCCGCCATACAATGCAGATTCGCCGTAGAATCGGAGTACAAGAAAACGAACAAAACCGAATAAGTTCATGGACATATCAATAGTCATCCCATTATACAATGAGGCAGAATCATTGCCCGAACTCCACGAATGGATTATCAAAACGATGAGCAAGGAAAACTACACATACGAAATCATTTTCATCAGCGACGGCAGCACGGACAACTCGTGGGAAATAATTGAAGAACTCCAAAAAACATCGCCCAACGTCCGCGGCATAAAATTCCGCCGCAACTACGGCAAATCACCCGCCCTTCACTGCGGATTCCAGCGTGCCCTTGGAAAAGTCGTTATCACAATGGACGCCGACCTCCAGGACAGCCCCGAAGAAATACCCGCCCTCTTCCGCATGATAACCGAGGAAGACTACGACCTCGTATCCGGCTGGAAAAAGAAACGCTACGATCCCATATCCAAAACCCTGCCCACAAAACTGTTTAACGCAACGGCCAGGAAATTCTCCGGCGTCCACCTCCATGATTTCAACTGCGGTTTAAAGGCATATAAAAGCATTGTCGTCAAAAACATAGAAATATATAACGATATGCACCGCTACATACCCTACTTGGCTAAAATAGCCGGCTTCAACAAAATCGGCGAAAAGGTCGTAATACATCAGGCAAGAAAGTACGGCCAAACAAAATTCGGTCTAAACAGGTTTGTAAACGGCTATTTAGACTTGATAACCCTGTGGTTCGCCTCCCAATTTGGAAAAAAGCCCATGCACTTCTTTGGCTTGTTGGGGAGCGTGATGTTTCTTATCGGATTTGTTGCCTTATTATATGTATTGAGCATGAAGCTAGTCTCTATTCTCGTTGGCGACTTGCGCCCTTTGGTAGCTAATTCACCATTTTTCTATATCTCGCTTGCGGGAATGATTCTCGGCACCCAGCTTTTCCTCGCCGGCTTCCTAGGAGAACTAATATCCAGAAATTCCCCCCGACGCAACAACTATCAAATCGAATCTGAATTATGAACCTGTTAGACATTATTCGCAAACGTTGCTCAATTCGCAATTATTCCAAATCTCCCGTTGAAGAATCCAAGATCAACTATATCCTTGAGGCTGCCCGCTTATCCCCATCCGCATGTAACAACCAACCATGGCGCTTCATTCTAGCCCAAGGCAGCGACACAATCCGCAAAATAATAGAATCCTATCCGCGAGAATGGGCTAAAACCGCCCCATTGTTCATAATAATATGCGGCGACCACACTCAATCATGGAAACGCCCTTCTGACGGCAAAGACCATATAGACATAGATGCCGGAATTGCCTGCGCTCAAATATGTTTGGCGGCCACGGAAGTCAAGCTCGGAACCTGCATCATTTGTCACTTTAACGCCCCACTTATAAAATCCTCCCTCAACCTCCCCGACAATATAGAACCACTCATAATAATTTCCATCGGCTACCCTTCCGAAGCCACCTTGTTTGAAACAACCCCCAAGAAACGCAAAGCAATGGAGGAGATATTAATCCGGCTATAAGACCATGAAAAAGTTTAACATTATATTCCCTCTCGCCATTTGCCTCCTCCTTTTCAGCGCCTGTAAAGACAGGAAACAATATTTTGAAGAAAGAGGCTCGATTTTCCACACTTTATATACGATTAAATACGAAGCAAACACTCCACTAACCGATTCAATCGAAGCAGAGTTTAAAACATTCAACCTTTCCCTCAACCCATTTAATCCTAATTCCATTATTTCCAAAATAAACAAAAACGAACCCGTCGATGCTGACGATTTGTTCATCACTGTTTTTAACAGTTCTCAAGAAATTTCAGCTCAAACCCAAGGAGCCTTTGATGCAACCGTCGCCCCCCTCGTCAACCTCTGGGGCTTCGGCTTCAATAAAATGGACAGCGTAACGCCAGCCATGATAGACAGCATAAAAACCTTCGTCGGCTGGCAAAAAATACATCTTAACGGACGCACCGTCATAAAAGATGATCCTCGAATCATGCTCAACTTTTCCGCCATAGCCAAAGGATACGCCAGTGATGTTATTGCCAGTCTCCTCGAACGCAACGGCGTAGAAAATTACATGGTCGAGATAGGCGGCGAAGTAACCATGAAAGGAATAAACCAAGCCGGCAACTGCTGGCGCATAGGCATAAACAAACCAATCGACAATGCTGCAATAGGCAGCAACGACGGAATAGAGGAAATCTTCTCCCCATGCAAACAATGCGGCCTTGCAACCTCCGGCGATTATCGCAACTTCTACGAAAAAGACGGCAAACGCTATGCTCATACGATTAATCCATCAACAGGGTACCCCGCCGCACAAAACATATTAAGCGCAACCATAATAACCACAGACTGCATGACCGCAGACGGATACGCTACCGCATTCATGGTCATGGGCGCAGAAAAAGCCATCGAAACAGCCTCCAGAATCCCATCCATAGACTACTTTTTAATCTATACAGACGACCGTGGCCAATATAAAACAGCCTGCTCGAACAACATCCGCTCCTATATGAGCAAACATTAAGCGATGGAAGAAGTTTTTGCCTTTTATAACAAAAACATCAGCGACTGCCGCCGACAAATAATTCACTTACGAAAAAAAATACATGCGCTGGGTACTATTCGCCTCTTAATAGTCCTGGCTGCCATCGCCGCTCTTTGGATGTTTTGGGAACACGGCCTTCTAATACTCGGCGAAATAAGTTTAGCTGCCGCCATCACTTTCACAATACTAATGATATACCACGAAAAACTAGCCAAAAAGAAAACATACAACGAAACTCTCGAACAACTCTGCAACAACGAAATCAAAAGCCTGGCCTGCAATTTTTCCTCCTTCGACGGCGCCTCTGAATACATCGACAGCGAACACGCCTTCAGCCACGACCTTGACATATTCGGTACACACTCTCTCTTCCAGTCAATCAACAGAACAACAACTATACTTGGAAAGGAACAACTAGCCAGCTATCTCACCCAACCATTAACAAACAAGACCGACATCCTCCAACGCCAAGCCTCCATTAACGAACTCTCCAACCTAACGCCATTGCGGCAACACTTCTATGTTGAAGGACACATCATGCTCCAGAAAGAAGAAGAAAATCGCGCACCCACCGGCCTTGAACAACTCATCCCCACAGCCTTCGGAAATAAATTCTGGGCATTAGCCTCGAAGATTATTCCAGCCGGCTGGATAGCAATCTTTATCGGAACCGCAACATCTTTAATCCCTCCGACAGTCACTGGCTATATCTTTTTCCTTAGCGCCATTATAGCCAATTGCAGGATAAAAAAAATCAACAAACTTCACCGTACAGTTAACAATATGGAGAAAATTTTCACAGCCTACTCCAGTCTGATGAAAATAATCGAAGCCACTCCCTTTGAAACGCATATCCTCTCAACCCTCCGCTCCAACCTGTCTATCCACGGAACAGCTGCATCTCAAGCAATCCGCAAATTATCCTCCTACATCGGAATCCTTGACCAAAGAGCAACAATCACCGGTGCATTACTCAACATCTTCACCCTTCGTGACATCCGAGCATCCATCGCCATCGAACAATGGAACAGAAACTACGGAATACAATCAGCTGAATGGTTCAAAGCCTTAGCCCATTTCGACGCACTCGCCTCCCTCGCCGGTTTTTCATTCAATCACCCCGACTATACATATCCACAAATAGCAGATGAATTTCGACTTTCAGCACAGAAAATGGGACATCCGCTCATCCCTTGCGATTCCTGCGTCCGAAACGATATAAACATAGCGCACTGCCCAACATTTATCATCATCACAGGCGCCAACATGGCAGGAAAAAGCACCTACCTCCGTACAATCGGCATAAACATCCTTCTCGCCAGCACAGGCGCTCCCGTATGCGCCCAATCAATGGTCTTCTATCCCAGCATACTGGCAACAAGCCTCCGCACATCCGACTCCCTCGCTGGCAACGAATCTTATTTCTTTGCCGAACTAAAAAGATTGAAAAAAATCATCGACCTCCTGCGCCAAGGCCATGAACTATTCATCATCCTCGACGAAATTCTGAAAGGCACAAACTCCATAGACAAACAAAAAGGCAGTTTTGCCCTTGTCAACCAACTCATTTCCCTCAACGCCTCCGGCATAATCGCTACCCACGACCTTGCCCTCGCCACCCTTCAACAAAAACTCCCGGAAAACATCCAAAACTACTGCTTTGAAGCAGACATTATCGACAACCATCTCTCTTTCACCTACCTCCTCCGTCAGGGAGTTGCCGAGAACATGAACGCCACCTTCCTCATGCAGCAAATGGGTATAACCCTCTAAAAAAGCGCCATCCGATTCCAATCTATGAAGTCCGTCACCTCCTCAACCATTCTACCCATTCTTATCGCCCACTGCATGAACGATGCTCTCCAGTCCATACTAACAGCCCTCTTCTATCCAATACCAAGGCACGACCTCCTCTCACCTTGCCAAATAGGAACCATGACACTCTTTTACCAGATTGCCGCCGCCATCTTCCAACCCCTCTGCGGTCTCCTAGTCCTCGCCTATGCCAATACTCTCCCTCTCATCTTCCTTGCCGTCTTTCTCATCGGCCTCAGTTCCTCCATTCTCCATCCTGAAGCATCCCGGCTCACCTCCATGACCGCATGAGACCGCCGCGGTTTCGCGCAATACCTTTCCCAGTTTGTCGGCAACATAGGCAGTTCTCTCAGCCCACTTATCATTGCCCTCCGAATAGCCACACACGGCCGCCACAACCTAGTTAAATTTTCCCTCCTTGCCCTTGTCGCCCTGACAGCCGTCATCCCCATAAGTCACTAGTACAAACAACACCTTCGCCAGCATTATTCTCCTGCTCCTCATATTCTCAAAATACATATATACCGCAAGCCTTAGCAACTTCTACGCCTTCTTCCTTATTGAAAAATTCGGCGTAATCATCAAGACCTCCCCAATCATACTGTTCGGCTTTATCGTCTCCACCGTCGCAGGCGCCCTCATCGGCGGCCCAGTCGGAGAGCGCATCGGACGCAAATACGTCATCTGGGCATCCATTCTTGGTTCATCTTCATTTGCCCTGCTCATGGCCCATGCCAGCCTGACCTTCACCATCGTTCTTACCTTCCTCACAGGACAAATCATTGCCTCCACCTTTCCAGCCATTATCGTCTATGCCCAAGAATTGCTTCCCTACAAGTGAGGCCTCATCTCCGGTCTATTTTATGGATTTGCCTTCGGCATCGCAGGCATAGCCTCCGCCGTTCTAGGACATCTTACAGACCAATACGGAATCGAAGCCGTTTACAACACATGCGCCTACATGCCTCTCCTTGGCTTCATCGCAGCCTTCCTCCCCAACAAAAAAGCAGAATATAGCTAACGAACAGTTAAAAGCGGAAATATTTGTTGGCTTTCCACTTTCTTTTGGCTCCTGATGCGCCACTCCGACGGATATAGATTATTAGATCTTTCACCCAATTGCTTTACAAATCCAAGCACCAGCCCTTTGTACATCAGCAAAGCATAACACTTTGCCGCGCCAACCGGCAAAATCACATCCTTTCGCAAATAGCTGATTGCCGTCTCCCAATCCACGTCAATAACGGGAAATCGTTCAACATCAAGCATTACGCTCATTGCTAACGCATGAGCAGGAACAAAATCCCTCCCCTTCTGCTCCCCCAAAAGAATGCCCGCATAAACCATGCGCAACTTATCTGCTAAATACATACAATCATTATAATGTTTAAGCGTATACGCCTTTAGAAATTTTCCTTCTGTTTCCAATCTAAAGCGTTCACTGCATCGAAGCCAGGCAGCTTGTTGGTAAACCGTTTTCCCTCGACATTTATCCTTTCTAACGAAAGATGCAGCATCGACGTTACCGGATTTACGTAAAGCTGCGAGGAAGAAACCTTCACCTTTTACCTTATGCGGAAAGAAGCGACAAGAAGGAGTATCGACTGTAATTCCTCCTGCGATGCCCCACTCTGCCGGTATGCGAATGTTTAACGGTTCGGCGTGCAAATTTTCCGATATATAGCGGATATTGTTCTCATTTTCTTCAACATTATATGTGCATGTACTGTAAATAAGTATGCCACCTGGACGAAGAGCGTTCCATACATCACAGATAATTCGGCGTTGACGGGAGGCACAAAATTTAATATGCTCAGTGCTCCATTCCTTCGCACTTTGAGGATCTTTTCGGAACATGCCTTCGCCTGAACAGGGAAGGTCGGCTACAATTACATCAAAAAAATCTACTAATCGTCCAAGCTCCGACGGGTCATTATTGCAAACAAAAGTAGACGGACTGCCCCACTTAATTATATTTTCGACTAAAACCGTACAACGACTCCGAATTGCTTCATTACATACCAACAAACTCCCATCAGGCAGCATGTCGCACAAAAGCGTCGCCTTCCCCCCCGGCGCTGCACACAAGTCTAAACATCTGACCGGCTCTTGAACTAGCGAAGCGACAACATGCGCCAAAAACATCGACGAGGCTTCCTGAACATAATATGCACCTGCATGAAAAGCCGGATCAAACGTGTATGAAGCTCGCTCGCGCAGGTAATAACCACCTTCACACCAGGGGACAGCCTCAGCATCCATACAGATTCCCGCCGTCTTTCCCCGGTTTAGGCGAATACTTGCCGGAGATTCCGTCTGCTGCATAGCTGTTTGAAAGGCATCAAACTCATCACCCAGCAGCGATTTCATATTTATTATAAAGTCATTCGGAAAGCTCATGGCTGCAGTTCCTTTTCAAATCGGAAATCTCAAAGAACACAAATCTAATATTTATGAACATTTTATGCAGATGACAAACAACGGAATAACCTACAAAGAGACGTTGCAATATTTGGGTATTGACTTTCCGGACGGAACAAACAGGCAAACAAGCATTGAATTTTGAGGTTATGAAAATCACCCTTTTATCATTTCTGAAATTTGATGCAGATAGAAAAACGCTTCCCTGTTGACCTTTTTCAACTTGTTCAGTTTGGTAATCATTGGTGAGGTAATAAGCAGATCAGTTACAACAAATTCCGGCGCATAACGGATAATTTCATTTTTGCCATACTTCACAATCGCAGCAAGATAAGCGGTTTTAGCAGCGTATGTAATCGCTTTTTCCAAATGAAACGGTTCGGAAAAAATAAAAGACTTAACCTGAATAATTCCCCTGCTAAGCACATCAAAATTTGCATTGCCCTGATTTTGCCGCAAGCATACCGACAATTTGGATTGTTTGAATCGCTTGCTTAATTCCTTTATGTTCAATGCCGCAGTCATATTTAATAATGAAATTTTCGGCAAAGGTAGCAAATTCTCGTCAATTATCGCAAGATATTGACGGGAATTTGAAACAGCAATTGTTATGAAGCAGTATTTTCAAAGCGTTTAATACCATCAATCCTAACAATTAGCGGGATTATTTATTTTGTTTATAGCGTTTTTCAAAATGTTCCCTGATAAATGCTTCCACTTCGGATTGCAGGTTATACATTTTCTGGTCAATCTGTCGGAACGGTCTCTTCATAACGTTATGAAGAGACTCTTCACAGTGTTATGAACGATCTCTTCATAGCGTTATGAAGAGGCTCTTCACTGCAAGTCGACGGTGAGTGGCGTTGAGCAGGGATTTTCGGCATTGAACGGTAATTCGCTTACGGATAACAGGGAAATTATGCAGGCTCACTTCGCTGCCGTAGCCGCCGGATTCAATGGAAAAATCGGTAGGAGAGATGAGTAATTTAGCGATCACAGCTCTATTTTTATTTATAAAATAAGTATGCACGGCTTCGGGTATTGCGGGAAAATCATTTTGGAAAGTTTTCTTATTCAATTCCTTATAGATTCAAAAATTTCATGTACTTTTGCAGAGAAATATTTTATATAAAGACAAGGATTATGACAGATAAATTTAAGATTACAGGCGGGTTATCGACAAACTTCCTTCAAAATAAAAGGTTTGCAGGCAAGGCGCAGATATTATAATATTATTTTCAGCTTTGTCAAACGGTTTTTACAAATGAAAGTTTTCCGCCATAGCATGTATATAGACGCTATGCGTGTAAAAAAACACATCTGTATCTCTGCGGTACATGGGAATTATGCGATATGCTGTAATAGCGTTATGTATCATGTTTAAGCAATTATTACGGAAGGATAATATGGATTCAAAATTTTTTACCACTAAGGAAATCGCCCCGCATACCATGGCTATCATTGGACTGGGAAATGAATTGTGTTATTTAGTGGAAGGAAAAACAAAGGCGCTCCTTATCGACTCCCTGTTAGGGGTTGGAAATTTACGCGCCTTTTGCCGTGAATTAACAGACTTGCCTATTACCCTCGTGAATACTCACGGTCATGTAGATCATACGGGCGGTAATTTTAACTTTGATGAATGTTATATTCACCCTAACGACATTTCTCTCATGTATGAAAAAGAAACTTTGCGGGAAGAATATGTTAAAAACGGCATAAAAAAAATCGGGGAAAAATATTGTACTTCTGGAAAGTGATTTTGCTGTTGCCAAGCCAATGAAAACTTTTCCCGTTTACAATGGTTTTGTTTTTGATTTGGGAGAACGCAATATCGAAGTTATTGAAGTTCCCGGACACACCACAGGAACAATTGTATTGCTGGATAGTGACAGTGGAATTATTTTTTCAGGAGATGCCTGCAATGTTAATACACTTTTATTCCTTCCAAACTCAACATCAATTGAGGAATATCGGGAAAGTCTTTTACGTTTTAAACAATTCCAACCCTATTTTGAAGTTATGTGGGGAGGTCATAGTTTGTTGGCAGTTCCTAAAATTATAATTGACGAAGCCATTGAATTATGCAGTGAAATTATTACAGGAATTGATGACGCGGTTGAAAGTGAACATCTTGGCCGTCCTTGTTTTTACGGCAAGAAGAAAGATATAAACTTTAAACGCCTCGACGGGAAAATTGCTAACATTGCTTATGCCAAGTATAAAATCCATAAAGGCTAAGAATTTGACTTTCTGAGAATCAAAATAGATTCTTTTAGTGTCGAATTTGACTTCCAAAGCATCGAATTTGACACTCGGAGAACCGGCGTTGATGCTTTTAGTGTCAAAATTGACTCTGGGAACGTCGATTTTGATGTTTTTAGAATG
>JAIRPK010000041.1 GCA_031257015.1 Tannerellaceae bacterium | reverse complement strand
TGATTCGTCTCCCTGTCGCGAACGATGCCGCTATCCCATACGTCGGCTTTTCCCGGAGCGAGCAGAGCAGGCGAGGAAGCCACCAGTATATGGCGCTCCGACTGTATTCTGTTTTTTCCGGAGGAAAGCAGTTCGTAGCTCAGGCGTGGATGGGAAATGTCAATGCCGAGCGGGTCGCGCATGTACTCGCAACGGAGATTGGTAACGGAGAATGAGCCGGTGGCCTCGGCGCATATTGCAATTAGCAGGATTGGAATTAATAAGAGTATCTTTTTCATTTATGTATTGCGTTTATTGATTATTTGAGACATAAAGGTATGTTTTTTCAAATTGAATTATTTTTATACAAATCAGTGCGGGAGCTGTTATAAACAACTATTAATACAATCGCGTATTTTCAAGGCTCAAGAACTTCACATTAAATGAGAACCGCAAGCGAATCAAGAAAAGAATCTCCGAATCATAGAACCCGGATTATTTCCGTGAGCTTTATTGCGTGCGCCAAGTATTCGCGAGCTAATGCGGAAAGTCCGCGCACCGGTGCGGAAAGTTCGCGCACCGGTGCGGAAAGTTCGCGCACCGGTGCAGAAAGTTCGCGCACCGGTGCAGAAAGTCCGCGCACCGGTGCGGAAAGTCTGCGCACCGGTGCAGAAAGTCCGCGCACCGGTGCAGAAAGTCCGCGCACCGGTGCAGAAAGTCCGCGCACCGGTGCGGAAAGTTCGCGCACCGGTGCAAAAAGTCTGCGCACTGGTGCGGAAGGTGGGTATTCTATGACGTAGAACAATGTCTATGATGCACAATTTCTATCCATGCTCGAAGAAACAGGATTAAAATACAATGCCTCAACGTTTATCAAGACTTGTTTGTTCAAACATGAAATCAGTATGTATAATTGAACCGCGCCGCTTGCCACTCCCAGTTCGGGGCAAAAGCAACCATAAGATTTAAAAATCGGAGGCAAAGACATAGCCGAGGCCAAGAGAGTAGTACATTTTGTTTGACCCCATCGTGAACTCGTTATCCTCGCTGCTTAACTTGAATCCTGGGAAGGTAATGCCGCCGCGCAACAGCACATTGTCGAACAGGCGGAGGTTGAGGCCGAACTCCGTGCATATCCCGAAATCGCTCCGTTGGCTGTTCCATATAGCGGTGTTGTTGACCATGTAGGATTTGTATTCCTTCTGGTAAGAAATGCCAAGGCCACCGTAGAAATACATCCATGTCACGCCGCCTGTGATGAAAGCGTTGCCGTAGTCGGACAATCCGCGATAGAAGGCATAGTCGTTCAGGTCGCCGACTTTTTTTGAATTAAACAGCAGCAGGTTCGCACGCGCCGAGAGGTAAGCCCCAAGCCCGTCGTAGCCGATTCGCCCGATGGAGAAGCCGATGAAGTTCATACTTTGGAGTTTTTCGGATGGCTGGAGGGCGGGAATATCCATTGCATAAGCTATATATGTGTCGGGGAAGCGGTTGTAATCATGTCGCAGGGATTTTATCCGAATCCCGGCGCCAAGCATAAGGCTGATGCCGTTCTTTTTCTCCAGCAGCTCGGACTTGGTTACGGAAAGCGGGAATTTTATGCCGGCCATGAGGGTAAGCCTGTCGTTCAGGTCGGCAATTGCTCCGACTTCGGGGCTGAAGACGAGGTTGTGCCCTCCGTCGCTTACCCAGCGTTGGGAGGTATAGCCCTTTTCTGTGACGTTATATTTCACGGCGGCGTTGTTTGTTCCGATGCCGATGCCGCCGTAAGCGAAGATGAAGGTATTTTCGATAGAGAACGCCTTTCGCGTTATTCCGGCGGAGAAAAGCCAGGAGTATCGCCGGGTAGTGGCTGTCGGGCTAAGCCCATAATTGTAGGCGTATTTCTCGTTCGTATAGTATGACATGTTGTCTTGCGGGGAATAAAAGTGGGAGGTTGTGCGGAATGAGGCGTATCCGCCGATGTCCCAGCTGTTGCGCAGAAGGAGCACCGATACGCCGTGCATCCCGCCGGCATCAACAGCCATGGGCATATCGTAGAGATATGAGACGATTAGATTCTCCTGCGGACGATAGGCTGCAGGTATTCGCCGTTGCTGAACGACCCGCTGCGGCTCGGAGCTGTATGAAGCAGGCCTTGTGTTAACATTTTCCGGAGGGCGCGATGGCTCCATTCTTTGCCGGGCAATCCTGACCTGGTCGGAGGCGTAGGCTACATCCTTTGTGTTGCAGTTACAGGAGGCGCAATTCAATATGCTTTCGTAGTAATTTACGGCCAGGGTATAGTCTTTATTCCTGAAATAATTGTCTGCCATGTTAATGTTGTCGTTGCACATGGCCTGCTTGGTTTTATTGCGGACGCCCGTCAGGCGGACGTTTAGTTTTTCCGGTTTTACATCGCCGGCCTCGGCACGCGAACTCCACACGATGCGTTTACCGGAGCCGGGGCGGATGTTTCGCAGATCTCCGCTAATCTGTTTGGCTACGCGCTTTTCAGAGCCGTTGCCGGTTGTGTAAGTGACGACGACGTCGTCAATAGCCTCATCCTGGCGGGCGTAGTCATAGACGATGACTGTCCGTTCACCTTCCGGGAATACACGCACATTGCTTATCTGCGCCTTCGTCAAAACAGGGAGGAATACTGCGCCGACGGTTAGATACATTAGAATTGATTTCATATTAAATAATGAAGATATTGATGTTAATAACGTGAATATAATTTTCCTTTTTGAGCAAGAGTCCGTTGTCCTATTTCCTGAAATATATTTCCTTAATAAAATATCTGCTGTATTTTATTGGCGGCAAAATAAGTGATTTTTTTTCAATATGGCTGATTCCCGACCTTGGCAAGGTGAAGATTTTCCCGCGCCGTTTTATTTAAGGAAACGGTTGCTGAGCCTGGTTTTTCAAACAGCGGTGTTTGAGCTGTCAAGCAGCAGTGTTTGATTTCTTAAACAGCGGTGCTTAAATTCTTAAACAATAGTGTTTGATTCTTTAAGCAATAGTGCTTGATTTTTTAAACAGCGGTGTTTGATTTTTCAATAGAAGTGCTTTCTTTTTTGCTATACATAGCAAAAAAAAACGGCCCTCTTGGAGAGGGCCGTTTGGCACAGTGAGGTGAAGCGCGGCGGCAATTACCTGCTTAGCGTATCCATAAGGAACTGCCTGAAGCAAGTGAAGTCTTTGCTGATATTCACGCTTTGTTTTTCGCCTTTCATGAAAGCCTGGAGCTTGGCGGGCATTTCGATGTCGCGACCGATTATTTGTTCGACTGCGCTTTTGAACTTGGCGGGATGAGCGGTTTCGAGGAAGAGGCCGGTTTCGCGTTCTGTCAGGCGGTCTTCAACCAGGGCTTGGTAGCCGCATGCTCCGTGAGGGTCGAGGATATATCCGTACTTGCTGCTGACGGTTCTCATTGTTTCAGATATTTGCGCGTCGGAGTAGTTATATCCGTTGATGCGTTTCTTTATTGCCTGGTATGGATTGGGATAAATGCTGAATAAATCTATTATCCGGGCGAAATTGCTTGGGTCGCCTACGTCCATGGCGTTTGCTATGGTTGCTATGGTAGGCATCGGGGCGTAATTGCCGGTATTCAGATATTCGCGGAAGGCTCTGTTGCTGTTGCCGGCGGCGATGAATCGCTTGATTGGCAATCCCATCCAATAGGCAATGAGGCCGGCGCATAAATTGCCGAAATTGCCGCTGGGGACGCTTACTACCAGTTCGTCGGCCTTGCCTTTCCTGTCCAGCTGGGAATAAGCGTAGAAGTAGTAGAATGATTGGGGAAGGAAGCGGGCGACGTTGATTGAGTTGGCCGATGTCAGTTTGATTTGAGCTTTCTTCAGCTCCCCGTCCATGAAGGCGGTTTTGACCAGCGCCTGGCAATCGTCGAACGTTCCGTCAACTTCCAGGGCGGTGATGTTTTGGCCGAGCGTCGTGAATTGACATTCTTGTACAGGACTGACTTTGCCTTTGGGATAGAGGACGAAGACGCGGATGCCATCTACGCCCAGGAATCCGTTGGCGACTGCGCTGCCGGTATCGCCGGAGGTGGCGACGAGGACGTTCACTTCCTTTACGTTCTCTTTCTCAACGAAATAGTTCAGCAGGCGAGCCATGAAACGGGCGCCGACGTCCTTGAAGGCAAGCGTGGGGCCGTGGAATAGCTCCAGGGCGTATATATTATCATGGATATGGACAGCGGGGGCGTCGAAGTTAAGCGTATCGTTAACGATATTTTCCAGCGTATCACGGTCGATGTCGTCGCCGAATAAAGCTTGGGCTACGATGCAGGATATTTCCTGAAAGGACATGTCTTGCATATCGCTCACTACGAAATCCTTCAGCAAGTCGATGTTTTCAGGCATGAATAATCCTCTGTCGTCTGCCAGTCCTTTCATGACGGCTCGCTTCAACGATGCCGGCGGAACTTTTTTATTAGTACTGTAATATTTCATGTTCTATTTATAATCAAGGAATTGTTTGATAAACCGGTCGCCCTCCAGTAATCCGTACTTGCCGGCGGCGACAGAGCGCTCGTCAAAGGTCTTGACTTCATCCGGCGCTTCTCCTGGTTTATATATAAGGAAGGGAACCGGCTCGGCTGTATGAGTACGCAGGGCGCAGGGTGTTGGGTGGTCTGGAAGAACGGCGATGGATACCGGCTCGTCCATATATTTCACGCCTTCGTAAACGGGGCGGACGATGCGCATATCCAGGTCTTCAATCGTTTTTATTTTGAGATCGACCTTGCCTTCGTGGCCGGCTTCGTCTATGCCTTCGAGGTGAAGAAAGACGAAGTCGTGTGTCTTCAGGGCATCGACGGCGGCTTTCGCCTTCCCTTCGTAGTTGGTATCATAGAGGCCGGTCGCGCCTTCTACATATATTATTTCCAGTCCGGCGTATGCGCCTATTCCACGTATCAGATCGACTGCGGATATGACAACACCTTTGCCTATATTATACATTTCGCTCAACGTCTTCATGGCCGGGCGATAACCGGGCGACCATGGCCAAATGGAATTGGCGGAAGGCTTGCCCTCGGCTTCCCGCCGGATATTGAGGGGGTGTGTGCTCAAGACTTCCTGTGATTTCAGGATGAGGCTGTTCAGAAGCTCGGCCGTATCGACCGCATCGGCGGATTCCGGTTTTATCAGCAGGGGGCGGAAGGCTTGCTGCGGGACATCGTGAGGAGGAGTGCAGTTCAATCGCTTGTCGCCGCCTTTCAGAACGAGCAGGTGGCGGTATGAAACGCCGGCATGGAATTTCACCGTTTCTGTGCCGAGAGTATCGTTCAAATGCTTGATGAGCACAGCCGCCTCGCCGGTCGATATATGTCCGGAGGTATGAGATTGAATTAATCCGTCAGCGTCAACGTTTATCAGGTTGCAGCGCATGGCCATATCGCCAGGATGCAGCTCCACGCCCATGCTGGCGGCCTCCAGCGAGCCGCGGCCTTCAAAAACGCGGTTAAGGTCGTAACCCAGTATGGCCATGTTTGCCACCTCGCTGCCGGGATGGAATCCTGCCGGGATGGTTTTAAGCAATCCGCATGAGCCGGATGATGCCAGCATGTCCATACAAGGCGTATGCGCATATTGCAGAGGCGTTTTCCCGCCAAGGATGTCAACAGGCTCGTCGGCCATTCCGTCGCCGAGGATGATTATATACTTCATGATTATCTTATGTTTGCTATTGAGATGATGTCTGCAAAAACGCCTGCAGCCGTAACGTCCTCACCGGCGCCATAGCCCTTGATGATCATCGGATAATCATTGTAGCGCTCGGTGGAAATCATAATAATGTTGTTGCTGCCCTCAAGCTCATAGAACGGATGAAGCCGATCCACTTCCTGAAGACCTATTTCGCATTTCCCTTTGTCCATGCTGGCCACGAGGCGTATGCGTTTCTTTTCGGCTTCGACACGCTTGCGCATCGTTTCAAATTCGGCGTCCAGCTCGCTTATATTATTCCAGAAATCATCCAGCGAGCTGGCAAAATATTTTTCAGGGATGAAGAGATTTATCTTCACATCCTTCCGCTCAACCTTATAGCCAGCCTCGCGAGAAAGAATAACCAGCTTGCGGATAACATCCTCGCCGCTAAGATCGATTCGGGGGTCAGGCTCGGCATAACGGGCTTCCTTGGCCATACGTATGGCACGGCTGAACGTCACATCGGCGCTTATGGTGTTAAAAATGAAGTTCAGGCTGCCGGAAAGCACCGCCTCCATACGCAAAATATGGTCGCCGCTGTTGATAAGGTCGTTGATCGTATTGATTATGGGAAGGCCGGCGCCAACGTTTGTCTCAAACAAATACTTTATATCACGCTGGCGAGCCGTCTCTTTTAACATTAAATAATTATTATAGCCGGAAGATGCAGCCACTTTATTCGCTGCAACCACGGAGATGTTGTTTTTTAACAAATCTTCATATATTCCGGCAATATCGTCGCTCGCCGTGCAATCAACAAAGACACAGTTAAAAATGTTCATCTTCAGGATTTCCTCGCACAGATGAGCGGAAGAACTGTCCTCGCCCTTCTCTTTCAAATCGCTTATGCAGGTTTCCAAATTGAGGCCTTCGCGGCATAACAGCAGCTTCCTTGAATTAGCCACGCCAACGACACAAAGTTTAAGGCTGTTTTGCTCAAGAAGCGTGGACTGCTGATTGCATATCTGCTCCAAAAGTTTACGCCCCACAGTGCCGACACCGGCAATAAAGAGGTTCAGGGCTTTATACTCCGACAGGAAAAATGAATCATGGATTGAGTTCAGAGCCTTTCGCAAATATTTCAGGCTGATGACAAACGAGATATTAGTTTCCGAAGCCCCCTGAGCGCAGGCTATCACACTTATCCCAGCCCTTCCAAGCGTTCCGAACAGCTTGCCGGCTATGCCTGGGGTACGCTTCATGTTCTCGCCCACAATCGCAACCGTCGCCAAGTCCTTCTCGGCCGTCACATCCATGATTTCCCCCTGAGAGCGTTCCAAGGCAAACTCCTCATTTAGAACTGAGACGGCAAGCTCGGCATCCGCATTGCGGACGGCAAATGTCGTATTGTTCTCCGAACTGGCCTGGGAGACCATGAAGACGCTTATGCCGCTTTTAGCCAGCGTCTTGAATATCCTGTAATTGATTCCAATCACTCCGACCATGCCCAAGCCCTGAACCGTAATCAGGCAGGTATCATTTATTGATGAAATGCCTTTTATCATGGACTTCCCCGTCTCCGTGCAACGCTCCCTGGAAATATATGTGCCCGGCGCATCGGGATTGAATGTATTGAGAATGCGAATTGGGATATTCTTGTGATAAACGGGATATATTGTTGGCGGGTATATAACCTTCGCGCCGAAATTGCATAGCTCCATAGCCTCGATAAAAGTAAGCCGGTCGATGACGTAAGCCGAGCTGATCACCCGCGGATCAGCTGTCATGAAGCCGTCAACATCCGTCCATATCTCCAGAATCGAAGCGTCAAGGGCGGCAGCCAAAATTGCAGCCGTATAATCTGATCCGCCGCGACCGAGGTTCGTAACCTCACCATTATCACGGCTGGAAGAAATAAATCCTGGAACAAGAGACACCTTCGGAAGTGTTCCGAACGTACTTTGAATAAGGCGATTTGTCAAATTGAAATCCACAATATGCTTGCCGAACTGTTTTTCCGTCTTAATAAATTTCCGGGAATCAAACAGTTGCGCCCCGTTGATAACATGAGATACAATGAGAGATGAGAGGCGCTCCCCATAGCTGACAATCGTATCCGACGTCTTGGCAGAAAGATCGGCAATTAGGTAAACACCCTTCAGTATGTTCCCAAGTTCATCGAGTAGGTTCATAACATGCTTCTGAAGCTCGGCGCGGAGTTTTTTATCAGGAATAACGCCTTCTATAATATCCAAATGGCGAGAAATGATTTCCGAAAGATTCTTTTCATACAGTAAATCGCCCTTAGCCGCAAGCTCCGATGTATATATCAACTTGTCTGTTATGCCGCCAAGGGCTGAAACAACAACCACCGCAGGCCCGTCGATGGCCTCTACAATTTTTTTTACATTAAGTATGCTTTTTACGGAGCCGACAGACGTTCCTCCGAATTTTAAGACTTTCATTATTTGTATTTTTGCGTAATTTTAATGCAATGATAATCACTTTTTTTCATACCGGCAAAACTCGCGAAATACCCTCTTGCTCACGCATATTACAGCCGTTGTTGCAAACATCTCCCCTCTGACAAAATCCTCATCCCCGCAAGTCAAAAAAACACTCCACGCAGTCCGGTTAAAAGCCCGCAGTTTTCAACTCTCAATCCACGAAGGAGGCGGCTTTGCACCAAACAAACAGAGGGCCTCCCGTTTGGGAAGCCCTCCTCATTTATAAGCCCACGCGGCCAATTCGCTTGGACTGATAATTTAATCGTATTCAGGATTTTGAACTAAAGCAGGATTACGCTGCATCTCGTTTGCCGAAAGAGGCCATAAAAGATGTTTCTCCTGGAATTTTTGCCCCCATGGATTAACAGCGCCGACAAGGTTTACCCATGAAACAGCGCCGGGATTGTCCGTCGATGTGACGGGGTATAGCCGGGTGCGGCGAATGTCGTCCCAGATACGGAAATCGAAGACCAGCTCGCGCATCCTTTCTACCCATACCTGGCGAACGAAATCTTCCCTGGAGAGGGAGTTGAGTTCGTTTTCGATCTCCGTCCTTTCAGTTGTTGTATAGGCTCGTGAGCGGACGTCGGTGAGATATTTGACAGCTTCGGCGGTAACACCCTCGGTTTGCGCGATGGCCTCGGCAGCAATGAGCAGGACTTCGGCGAAACGGTATATTGTAAAGTCCTTATCGCAATCTCCTGTATTCAATGCCGCATTTTCCTCATACCATATATGTGCCGCCGGGGATTTGTCGTCGGGAATTGTATAAGTAATCGTCTCGCCATTTTTTACATAAGTAATGGAATAGGAGAAAAATTGTCCTTGCTGTGCGCGAAGATCCTTGTCTTTATTGTAAACATTCATGTATTCCCTAACGGGGCGATAGGCATTGTTGGTAATCGAATATTTATAAACGCTCCATGTTGCTGCAATATTGGGGAGGCTGGTCTGAATCCGTCCGTTGTAGGTCGAAATTCCGTTTGCAAATTCGATATTCCATATATATTCCGGGTCATCGTCAACCGTCCGTATAACATTATATGCACTGGTTTCAGGCGTATCACCATTGGCAATCAGCCGATGCTTGCCGCTGTTGATTACGTCGCGTGCGGCAGTAGCAGCAGCGGCATAGTTATTAGCCTTCAGGGGGAATCCGCTCATTTGCAGATAGACATGGGCAAGGACGGTTTCCGCAGTGTATTTCCCGATGCGATGCCCGTTTGAGCAGAAAGCTTCTGCGGGCAGTCCGGGGATGGCCTCGGTCAAGTCTTTTACAATTTGAGCATATACTTCCTGCTCGGTGGCGCGAGCAACGTACATATTATCGAGAGATTCGTAAGCTTCGAGAATAAGCGGGACACCTCCAAAATATCTTACGAGATAGAAGTAATTAAAGGCGCGGAAGAACTTGGCTTCAGCCAGCAGGCGGCTTCGTTCGTCATTGGAGAGATCTGGTGTGGCCGGTATTTTCTTGACTGCTTCGTTCGCCCGCGATATTGCCCCGTAGGCCTCGTCCCAAACGCCGTCTATGTAGTTAACACAATTGGCAGCTGTGACGGCCAGTTTTTGTGAATAATCGCACAGGACTTCCTGTCCCTTGTATTCATTATCGAAAAAGCCTGACAGGAAACCGCCATGGGTCGCCCGCTGAGGCATATAAACTCCTCCGTCGGCATAGAACATGGGTGCGCCCTTGCGGTACAAGCCATTGACGGCGCTGCGAGCGTGCGCCGGGGCGGAGAAGTTTTGCTCCGTGCTAAGGTTGCTTTTAGGCTCTTCGTCGAGGAAGTCACTGCAGGAAGATATGACCAGCGAGAAAGCGAGGCCGGTCAGCGCTATAACTGTATTTTTCATATTCATAAAGCTTTTCTTAGTATTAAAAAGTCACATTTAAACCCACCAGGACAGTCCTTGGTTTCGGATATTGATAGAAGAACATATTCTGCCCCCATTGCTGATCTCCCTGCGAAGTCCCTTCCGGATCGAGGCCGCGGAAGTCTTTCGAGTGAAGCACAAAGGCGTTATTCATGCCGGCATAGATGCGAAGGGCAGAGAGATTGAGAGTTTTCAGCATTTTCCGGTCGAATGTATATCCGAGCTGGATAACATTTGCACGCAGGTAGGAACCGTCGCAGACCCAGCGGGAATCCAACTCTGAACTCTGGCCTGACAGATTTGCATTGCGCACGGCTTGCACCATCGTATTCGGATTTGTTCCGTTATAGCCTTCGGTCAGGATTGTGGCCAGTCCGCTTGTATAGCCGAAGCGGTCTTCTGCTGAGTGCGAGAATTGTTGCAGTATTTCGACGCCGGTGACAAACTGCAGATCAATCGTTAAATCCAGATTACTATAATTAAATGTGTTGATGAAGCTGCCCGTTAAATCGGGAATCCCTTTGCCAAGGATTTTCTTATTGACTGACCGCTTGGCCTGCCCTACGCGAAAGCCGGCAGCGAGTGCTTCTGCCTCTTCCTCCTGCGTCCATACGTCTAGGCGTTCGTATCCCCAGAACGAGCTGGTTGATTCTCCTACGCGCAGGATGGTTTGCGGGCCTGAGACCCAGGAGGGGTCTGGGAAGATGTCTTCGTTATTCTCGCCGAGCTTCTCGATTCTGTTTCTGTTATAGTTCAGATTCACGGTTGATGTCCATTCAAACTCTTTTGTCTTTATGTTAACAGTGTTCAACATAAAGTCTATACCGCGGTTGGAGACGGAACCAATATTGTCAAATACGGATGAGTAACCTGTTGAATGTGGCACGGGACGATCGAGCAGCAAATCGGTCGTTAGCTTGTAATAATATGACACGTCAAAGTTCAGTCGATTACCAAACAGGTTTAAGTTTATTCCTATATCTGTCTGATTTGTCTTCTCCCACTGCAAATCCGGATTGGGCAGGCGTGATGCGTAGGAATAAGCTTGACGACTGCCGTCGATGAGGTATGTTCCGGAGGAAATCATGGCCAAAGAGCGGTAAGGCGAAATCTCCGAATTGCCCGTTACTCCATAACTCGCATGTAGCTTCAGTTGATCAATGATAGCTATATTCTTCATGAAATCTTCATTAGAGACTAACCAGCCGATGCCGACCGCCGGGAAGAAAGCGTACTTGTTATTCTTTCCGAACTTGGACGAACCGTCCATGCGTGCCGTTAATGTCGCCATGTATCTATCATTATATGTATAAGAGCCGCGAAGAAAATAAGAGTTCATCGACCATTCCTCCCAGCTCGACCCTGGTGCTCCCGGATTGGTGGCTACGCCAAGGTTGTTATATCCGTAAAAATTATCCGTAAAGCCGGATATGCCGTTCGTGGTGGAATTTGCATAAGTCCGCTGCTGCCATGTCAGTCCGGCGGTGGCGTAGATTCGATGACGGTCGAAGGTATTCAGATAGTTCAGGAAATTCTCCTGTTGCCAGTAGAGCTGCTGCGTGTCGCTCATGTAGGCATAGCCGTTCGGGTAGGAAATATTAATCAGATCATTCGTATAATACTCCTTCCATTTCCGAAGATGCGCATCAACCCCGAATTGCGTGCGAAAGTCCAGACCCTTGGCCAAATGAAATATCAACGCCGCATTACCGAATATCTGCGTCCTCAACCTCAACCTCTGTTGATTGCTAAGCAAATGAACCGGGTTAGCCATCGCCTCGAATGAAAAATCATCCGTCGATTGTGAGTGCGACCACGTTCCGTCAGGCCATTTGACAGGGAATATCGGCGGCATCTCTATCATCGTGCGACGGGCGACCTGAGAACCTCCGCCCTCATCCGTATCATTCTGCCACGTATGATTGACCAGCAGATTGATAGAGGTCGAAATCCAGCTCTTCGGCTGTGCATCATAAGTCAGCTTGGCATTGATGCGCTTCATGAATGTATTTATCATCACGCCCTGCTGGTCGGTATAGTTCAGAAAGGCTCCGACTGATGAGTTTTTACCTCCTTGCTGAATGGACAACTGATGGTTATGCGATATGGACGTGCGCGTTGCCTCCTTCTGCCAGTCAGTGTCATAGAGGGGGTTGCCGCTGGCATCGAACAATCGAGGGTCGTTCACGCTGAAGGTCTGTGTTCCGCCGTACCATTTCCGGTCATTCTCAAATGAGACGCGCATCGCTTCCATGAACTGGGCAGAGTTCATCACCTCCATCCTGCTGGCAGGCGAGGCGATACCCACATATCCACCATAGCTCAACTGCACTCCATCGCCGGTCAATCCGCGTTTCGTAGTAACGAGCAATACGCCGTTTGCGCCGCGAGCGCCATAGATTGCAGCCGCGGAAGCATCTTTCAGCACCTCGATGCGCTCAATATCATTCGGATTCAAATACTGGAAATCCTCCATAACAACTCCGTCAACAACGTAGAGCGGGTTGGACGAGGAATTTATCGTGCCGATACCGCGAATCATCACCCTCGTCGGGCCGCCGGGCTGGCCGGAGTTCGTGAAGATATTCACGCCAGATGCCTTGCCTTTTAATCCGCTCAGGGCGTTGAACGACGAGGTTTTGAGTATATCCTCCGCCGTAGCCACGGCAATCGAACCCGTTACGTCTGATTTTCGCTGTGTTCCATAGCCTACGACAACAACTTCCTCCAGAGCCTGAGTATTTTCCACAAGCTCGAAATTGATCACCGTCCGATTGCCGACGACGGCCTCCTTCGGGAGATAGCCGACATAGGACACCAACAATGTCGCCCCAGGCTCGACATTACTGATCGTATAGCTGCCGTTAAAGTCCGTAACTGCGCCGTTTGTCGTTCCTTTTACAATTACGGATGCTCCGATGATCGGCTCTCCATTCTCCGACGCAACGACCGTACCGGTAACTCTCGACGGCTGCTGCGCGGAAACAATCAAAATCCCTGATAACAGACTTAACAAAAGAGAAGCTAACTTCTTCATAAACATCTTTTTTAAAGTTCAACAATAATTCGATAAGACATTAATTAAAAACTAGATATTTACCGTTCTGTATTGCGATAATATCGCCTTCGCATACATGGTAAAAAAAACGGTCGTTTATTCTGCCCGTTCCAAAGGCTTTGCGAAAATAAAAAGAAAATCGCAAATGCAATGGCTTCCCCTCTGATTTTTTAAGCATTATATATACCTGCGCACCAAGACCGAGAAAAGTCTCAAGTGGCAAATTATTGGCAGAATAAACGACCGTTTTCACTGACAATAGCCCTCTACACTTAGCTTTCCAAGGCCTCCATCCGATACATTCACGCCTTCGTCGCACCACACTTTCGCCATACAGGATTCATGGACAATTGTGCATAAAATCACATCCGCCTCCTCCGGACAACAAGCCTTTTTATTGACAACGCAGCCTGGTTTACAGCGACGACGATGAACATCCGAAGCAGAAACATATCGTACCATAAGCGAGAAAAACATGTTGCGAACTGAAAAAATATCGTCCTCCATGGTGGGACAATATGATTTTAACTTGAAACATATTGGCACACATTGTGGGAAGGTATGATCCGGTGCAAAAACATGTTAGCCTACGTTGGGGGAAGGTATGTTTTGCACCCGGATCATATTGTCCCACCATGGGGGAAGATATGTTTTGAGGCCGGATCATATCGTCCCACCTTGGGGGAAGGTATGTTTTGCACCAGGATCGTATTGTTCCACCATGTGGGAAGGTATGTTTGGAGGCCGGATTGCATCGTCCCACCTTGGGGGATATATTTTTAAAACATGAATTAAGTTTTTTCTTCATGCGGGGAAATGTTTTGAGAATGGCGGAGCGTACTGTCCGATGAGCGTGACAGGAACGTTGCAGCGTTAGGAGATGCCGGTGCAGAATGATGACGAAAGCTGTCGCCGCTCATCTCATCTTGATGCACGATTGCGGCAGGCGTTTTTCCTGCAAAATTCATGCGAGTTTAATACTCAGGCGTCTTTAAGGAATAAAAAAAACGGGATGGTTAATCCCGTTTACCGATATAAAAATATGTAGGGTAGCGTTTAAATTCAATAGTAATTTATGCGAACAACCTTAGTGAAAAAAGTATCTTCATGTTTATACGCCGTAAATGTCAGGTCGAACTCTTCACGAATCGTGGGAGGCTCGTTGAAAGTAAATCCAAAACCCTGCCCTAATAAAGGATGATTAATGCCGTTGAAATCAGCTAAATCATTGTATATATTCCCGGCCTTTATGGAATTGTTTGAACCTCTTTCAAACGACGTGTCGAACGCTTCCTGCGCTGAAGCATACCGGATTGTTATCATGCTGTACAAATCTTTTCCCGCAGGAACGTTATTGTATCTATCCATGTTGCAAGAAACATCTGTTGGCTAATTGGAAATCTTTTACAAGGTACTGCGCAAACTCTTACGGCGTTAATTTACTTACGGAGATTGTCGTCTCCTCACTTTCATTCACAAATGGTTCAGTACCGCCATTACAGAATAGCAGGAATAAACAAAAAATAGATAAGAAACTAAACATCTTTGCTTTCATAGCTTTGAGTATATTAAATTAATTTGTTCGTTGCAAGAGTTTTTTTCATTACGATTATTACTCCTTTTATGGTTGACAAAGATAATTCTATTTTTTACATAAACAAGCTCCGACGGATACTGGTGATTTCCATAAAAATGGGATATTGGTTTTCTCTATTCTCCAATTTGCAGTCGAGGCGCTTGAGATATGTTTCCGTAATAGACGAATATGAACCGGCATAAAAACAGATTGTTTTACAAAATGGGAGAATATAAATGGAGCAAAAAATATATTGGCGTATAAGCGTGAAAAACATGATTTAAACTAAAAATATATTGTGCCAAAAGAGGGGCGAATATGAATTTAATGGAAAAAATATCGTCCTCCATGGTGGGACAATATGATTTTAACTTGAAACATATTGGCACACATCGTGGGAAGGTATGATCCGGTGCAAAAACATGTTAGCCTACATTGGGGGAAGGTATGTT
The DNA here is from genome assembly GCA_031257015.1 of Tannerellaceae bacterium. Classification (GTDB taxonomy): domain Bacteria; phylum Bacteroidota; class Bacteroidia; order Bacteroidales; family Tannerellaceae; genus DFXE01. Next base: position 47,951 of record JAIRPK010000041.1, on the reverse strand, counting down.
TTGCACCAGGATCATATTGTCCCACCATGGGGGAAGATATGTTTGGAGGCCGGATCATATCGTCCCACCTTGGGGGAAGGTATGTTTTGCACCAGGATCGTATTGTTCCACCATGGGGGAAGGTATGTTTGGGGGCCGGATCGCATCGTCCCACCTTGGGGGATGGTTTGTTTTAACACAAATTGTATTTTTCCACTATGCGGGGAAATGTTTTTGAGGCGCCGGATTGTTTTGTCCGAGGTTGGAGGGCTGGGCGATGTGGGCTGCAATTAGTTCTTTTTGTAAAGGGGGCGATGGCGTTTTTGTGGAATGGAAAGAATACGCCCGGCGTACTTTGGAATATTCCGATGTGGAGATATGTCCGTGTACGCCGGGCGTTGATGTGTTGAGGATTTTGAGTTAGCCTCCTCAGAAGGGCAACCCTCCTGGGCCTCCTACGCGAGGGGGGCCTCCGGGACCGCCGCCTTCAAAGCGACGGCGACCACCAAAGGCGTCTTGCATGTTGGCGCCGCCCTTGAAGATGCTGAAGCGATAGATGAAGTGGAGGATGGCGTAGCTGGTGAGCGTATTGGTTCGTGACTCGGAGTACACATTGTCGGAGAATGAGTTGGATATGTTGCTCCGCTGCTGGAGGATGTCGTAAACTTTGAGGCGGAATGTTCCGGTTCCCTTGAGCATTGGGATGGCCTTGGAGCTGATGGCGGCGTTCCACATGGTCTCTTTTAATGAATAGTCGGTGGAGAAGCCGGAGTTCCCGGAGTATGTTATATCGCTTTCAATGGCGAGAGGGATGGACGGGAGGATGTTGTAGAGATAGATGGCTGTCGAGCCTCCGACGCCATAGTTGAACGTATTGGTTTCGTCGTCGGGGCGCAGGGTGTTGCGGCTGTTATTGTATGAAATGTTCCCGTTCACGCCGATGTCGAAGAAGTTCGAGCGATAGTCGATACCGGCTCGTTCGGACAGCATCAGGGATTTGGTTGTGCTGGTTGCCGCGTCGATAAAGGAGTTGGTGTTGTTGAATGAGCCAAAGGTCATGGAGTTGATGGAGAACTTGGAGAACCTGTCTTTGTAGCGGATAGGCGTGTTCATCATAAATCGGAGATTGGCGTTATAATTCCCGTCGGCATTGGCGTATGTTGTGCGCTTGGCGCCGCCGGAGAGGTTGGTAACATCGTTTACTATGGCGTTAAGTGTGTATCCGCCGTTGGCCATGACCATAAAGGCTGTCTGCTTTTCGGGGATGAAGCGCCGGAAGTTTATCATCAGTGTGTTGGCGTAGCTGGGCTTGAGTCTGGAGTTACCGATGACGATGTTGTTTGGGTCGGTTACGTCGCGGACTTGCTGGAGCTGTGACATGGATGGTTCGCTTGCACGCCCGTTATAGTCAATCCGGAGGTTGGACTGCCTGCTGAAAAGGTAGTTGAACTGCATCATTGGGGAGAAATTAAGTACTGAACGGGAGATTGTTTCCGCTATACGTCCGTCCTTATATATTTCTCCTTTGCTGTCAGTGGGGTCGATATTGGCGCCAAGGGTATAGTTGTATTTTTTTCTTACGCCCTTGAAGCTGAGACTTGCACGCTGGGTTGTGAAGTCATAGTTATACTTTTGGATATAACTTGTGTCGGGGATTGTGTAGGCTCCACTCTCATCGGCGATATAGACAGGGCGGTCGGATTGTTGATGTCTTTGGCTGAAGCTGTATGTTCCCTGGAGGAAGTTGTTTCCGCCCAGCGGCTCGACATACGAGAGGTAGGCACGATAGTTATAGTTATCATTCTTGTAATGATATTGCTGGTCGATGAGGCTGTTAGGCGTCCCGTCATAATAGTTCGAGCTGGAGTAGTTCGAGCCGTCCTCGGTGGTATTGCTGAATCCTCCGGAGAGAGATACGCTTAGCACTCGTCCTTTGTTATTGAGCTTGCGGCTCATTTCAAGTTGAGCGGAGAGGGAGAGACCCTTGCCGTCGGAGTTGGATTTGGAAATAACGTCGCTCAACGAATCTGCGGTGTTAATATCACGCCCCTGCCCCATTCGGGTCTGTGATGTTCCGTCCTGAATTGTGTTGCTTTGGCTGTAGCTGACGTTCGGGCGGAAGATGACATTGGTCATGGTGTCGGGTTTCCACTCCATACGGATGTTGGCGCCGAAATTGTTATTAATGCGAGAGCCATGGTCTGTTTTGTTGGTGAATTTTGTTATATCATTTGGCAAATAGGTTTGTGTTCCGCTTTCGGTTATGGCCATATTGTCGGTATGGTTGTAGCGCAGATTGCCATTAAGGTTCAACGTCTTGCTAAACTCTTTATTCAGGTTGAATCCTCCGTTGGACGAGGTGGTAACGCCGCTCCCCCCGCCGCCAAACATCATTCGCATACCTCCACCTCCCATGCCCTGGAACATGGATGAAGCGAAATCGGAGAAGCCGAGGTTGTTCGTATTGTTGAGGCCTCCCATCACTGTTATCTGGTCGTTATTCACGAAGCGGTTCAGGACGGCATTGCCTTCGTATCTGTCTTTAGTTCCGTATCCGCCCATGGCATTGCCGAACCAGCCTTCCTTCATGCCGGGCTTGACGACGAGATTGATGACGGTTTCCTCGTTTCCGTCGTCGAAGCCTGTCATTAGGGTCATGTCGCTTTTTCGATCGACGACCTGGACTTTGTCTACCATGTTGGCGGGGAGATTCTTGGAGGCGACTTTGGGATCATCGGAGAAGAACTCTTTCCCATCGACGAGGATTTTCTTTATCTCTTTACCGTTGACGGTGATCTTCCCGTCGCTGCTTACTTCTGCTCCGGGCATACGCTTGACCAGGTCTTCGAGGACGGCGCCTTCCTGAACTTTGTAGGAATCTGCATTGTATTCGAGCGTATCATTGCGCACTTGCACTTCGGCAGCCTTGCCGATGACGACTGCTTCTTTCAGGAGTATGGCGGCGTCGGACATTTCGATTCTGCCGAGATTGACGGGGTTCACCTTGCCTGATATTTGGAGAAGCTGATAAATGGATTCAAAACCCACGAAACTGATTTGGATGAGGTAATTCCCCGTGCGGATGTTCTTCAGGGAGAAGCTACCGTTCTTTCCGCTTATGGTTCCCGTCACCAGCGAGCTGTCCTTGACGGTTAGCAGCCGGATGGTCGCCTGTTCGACGGGTTCGCGGTTGGCTTTTTCCAAAACGATGCCTTTTATTTCTACGGTATTGCCGGCTCGTTGCTGGGAGAAAAGATTAATGGAGATGAGGAGGAATAAAATTAACGCAATGCTTTTTCTGTGTTGCATGATAATATGTTTAATTAAGAAATTGTACAGAAAATAGACTTGGTTATAAATCCATGGTTTAATTCCTCAGCCGCCTTTTTGGGTGAAGGGCAGGATTGTTTTGGCGACTTGCAGGCCAACAGGCCGGCTCAATACAAAATCTCCCCGGAGCTACACTGCATTGCTGTTGCTCCGGGGAGAATGACCTTTATGGAGTTTGAGAAAATCAAAAGGTTTTCATCTACTCATGCTTTGGAATAGCAATTGGCTGATGCGCTCGCTTCATATATCGTCGTTGCCCAATGTTATCTCCGTGCGGACGCATTGCTGGGAGGATAATAGAGCGGATGAGGGCTGGCCGCCGCCAACAGCAATCTCGACGGGGCCGTGCATAAGCTTTGAGCGCCCAAGCTCGTCGATTAATGACAGGTCATCGGCGGTCAGGTGGAATGTTACCGGAATGGACTCGCCGGCTTTAATATTGATGCGTTTGAAGCCGCGCAGGGAGCGAATCGGAGCCGGAGAACCGGACTGCCCTGCGACGTAGAGCTGGACAACTTCGTCGCCGTCCTTCACGCCTGTGTTCTTGACGATGGCGGATACGTTGACGGACTGGCCGCCATCATGGATTTCTATCGCAAGCTGGTCGTATTGGAAGGTGGTATAGCTTAATCCGTAGCCGAACGGATAAATGGGGGAGCCGGAGAAATAGCGGTAGGTGCGGTTTTCCATGCTGTAATCCTCAAAATCGGGCAGATCGGCCGTGCTCCTGTAAAATGTTACGGGCAATCGACCGGCGGGATTGTAATCACCGAAAAGAATGTCGGCCACGGCTTGACCTCCGGCCTGCCCTCCATACCAGGCGTTGACAATGGCAGGGATGTTCTGCGATTCCCATTCCAAGCCTATCGCGCTACCGGTCATGAGGACGAAAACAATCGGCTTGCCAGTGCCGGCAAGTTCCCTGAGGAGGGCTTTCTGGACGGAGGGGAGTTCGATTGAGGTGCGGTCGCCCTGCTTAAAGCCGTCGATCTGAACACCCATCTCCTCGCCTTCGACCTTTGAGGAAATGCCGCCGGCAAAGATGATGATGTCAGCTTCCTTTACGCGGTTGGCGACGTCTTTGGGGCTGGTGCGTTTAAGGCGACCGTAGTCGAGGGCTATCTCTGCATTGTCGGCGTGCTGCCTGTAATGAATGTCGAGCTTGTATTGCCGGTTCTTCTCTGCGGTAAGAGGGTAATAGGCATTGATGTTGCCGATTTTATCCTGCTTTTTGCCGTCGATGTAAAGCTCTGCCCAGTCGTCGGCCTTGATCTCGAAGCATACTTCGCCGGATTCGTCGGCGGTGAAGACGGTGCTCCAGATGGCGGACATTTGTCGGGCTATGAGGCCTTCGGCTATCTCCTGACCGTCGCCCCACTGGTAGTCGAGCTTTGGCTCATGGCGCGTGAGTACAGGCTCGCCTTCCATCTTCAGGTTGGTATAGTAAGTGGCGTTGAAGCCTTGCCGGTTGTCGAAAGTGAATAGCTCGTCGCGCAGGGCGGATACGAAAACGTAGTCGTCGGTCAGGTTGACGCCTTTGTCATATATGATTTCGGCCTCAGGCGCTTTGCTCTTGATGCCGTCCAGAAGGGTTATAACCTTGGAGGGATAGCCGTAGTAGTTGGCTAACAGCACGCTTTTGCTGTCGGCATTGGGGCCGACGACGGCAATCTTCCTGATTTTGCCTTTGTTCAGCGGCAGGAGGTTATTCTCGTTCTTGAGGAGGACGACGGACTGGCGAGCCATGTCAAGCGCATGAGACTTGTGGGCGGGGGCTTCCAGCTCGGAGAGGGAAATCCGGGAGTAGGGAACACGTTCTTCAGGGTCGAACATGCCTAATCGGAAACGAATGGAGAAAAGTCGCTTGAGGGATATGTCGATTTGCGCCTCGGTTATCAGCCCTGATTCAATGGCCTCGGCCAATGCCTTGTAGGTGGAGTTCCCACATTCGCAGTCGGTTCCGTGAAGGACGGCGTCGGCAGCGGATGAGGAAGCGTTGGCATGAGTTTTATGCGTGCGGTAGAAATCATCAATCGCGCCGCAGTCGGATGTGACATATCCGTCGAAGCCCCATTCCTTCCTTAATATCTCCATCATCAGGGTGTCGCTCCCGCAGCAGGGTTGGCCGAAGAAAGCATTATAGGCGCACATCACTCCGGTTACTTTGGCTTCCATTATCAGCTCGCGGAAGGCGGGGAGGTAAGTGTCGCGAAGATCATGAACCGTGACCTGGGCATTATACGTATGGCGGTTCCACTCCGGGCCGCTGTGGACGGCGAAATGCTTGGCGCAGGCCGAGGCTTTGAGATAGTGGGGGTCGTCCCCCTGGATGCCTTTCACAAATGCAGAGCCGATGCGGGCAGTCAGGTAAGGATCCTCGCCGTAAGTCTCCTGGCCGCGCCCCCAGCGCGGATCGCGGAAGATGTTTATGTTCGGACTCCAGTAGGTTAGACCGGTGAAAATTCCAACATTCCCTTTACGAGAGGCATCGTTATAGATGGCGCGGCCTTCGGTCGATATGTAGTCGGCCATAAGATGGACAGCAGCCTCGTTCCAGGTCGCGGCAATGCCGATTGCCTGCGGGTAGGACGTAACGGGGTATGGGCTGCGGGCGACGCCGTGAAGGGCTTCGTTCCACCAGTTGTAAGCAGGGATGCCCAGGCGTTCGATGGCTGGGGCATTGTTTAACATCTGGGAAATCTTCTCCTCAACGGTCAGGCGACTGACCAAATCATTTACCCGTTCTTCAACGGACAAGTCGGGATCCCGGAAGGGGTGCTCATAACCCGATTTACTGGTGCAGGCTTGACAGAAGAGGAGAAGACATGAAATGAAAAACAAACTCAATTTCATATTAATATTTTTCCTTTTAATTATTGATTAAGATATTCCGACAAAAACCGATCCCACATCTCCGGCGTCCAGGGCAAAGGCCACGTAGAGACGCAACGCATCGCGTCTCTACTATACACAATGGCCTTTTGCGCGAAACGCAAAATAAATATGGAGTTAGTTTTTGAATAATTCGTTTCATTTTAAGCGCGTGTTCCATATCTCCTTAATAGTATTCTCCTGAGAATAGCCGACGGGGCAGGCAACGCTGCGGGTGTTGGCAAAATAGGAACGGTAGGACGTTTCTCCCAGCGGGCCGGAAATCATTCTTATGACGCACATTTGAAGATGACCGTTCGGGTCGGTCTTCCTAAGCCAGTCGAAGGCATACCACAGCCATTTGTTGCGATATTCCTCCGTCTGCATGGCGAACCATGTGATGTCGTCATATCCCCAGCAGAACGGGTCTTCAACGGTTTCCTTACCGGCCTCCCTGCTTATGCCAAAATTGTCGAACTCGACAAGGTAGGGCATGTGCTCTGCTTTCCAGCCGCCGGGCGCAACAGCTCCGAGGCTTTTCCCGAAAATCCCGTCGCTGTGACCTTCTTCGAGGATGCCTTCCAATGGCTTATCGACGACTTCCTTTATGCGAAGGGGGAATGAATTAAAGTCAAGGAGGCTAACACCGTCTTTCACGAAGCCGCCCCTGGGCGTATGACCGTCAAGCAGTATGTAATGACGGCGGGCATGTTCGCCGGCGTAGTCGCGGATTTTTTGAAGGAAGGCAGAATAATGCTTCCTGTCGGGGTCGTCGCGCCCGATGAGTTCGACTTGACCAAGGTGGAAGGCCTCGCAACCAATGTCGATATAGGATTTTGCAAGATAATAGAACCAATATTGCGTCTCGGTATTGTTGATCATCGGCGTGCCGCCACGGATTGCACCATTGCGACCGCTGCGCATGAGAATATCGTCCGAAGGATTGGCACGTTTAATCATATCTTCGACATTGAAGTTACGGTTCTCGTCTTCTTTGCCGAAAGCATGGAAGACCCAGCCGGGGATTTTCAGATTGTTTACATCACCGCTCACATGTTCAAACAAGCACCCCTGGAAAACAATTTCGGGATCATGCTCGTGCATACGGACAATCAGGCGGCGGGCATACTCCAGGAAGGCGGGATCGGCCAAACGGCTCTCTTCGCTCCAGCGATAGATGGCGCGGCCTACAAATTTGGCGCCGATGTTCTGAATCATGCGTATGTCGTCTTCGCGAAAGGGAAAGAGGTAGTTCTCCGGGGTTCCGGGGACAAGGAAATAGCCGGCGGTAACGGAACGATCAAGGTAGTTCTCCAACACTTCCCTGGAAATTGACCCGTCGAAGAAGTAGCGGGAACTCTTGTCAAATATATGTGTATGCGCACGGACCTCTCCGTGAGATGCGACCGCTATCATTACCGCGGCTATCATGATATGGACTTTTCTTGTACTCATGGTGAACACTAAATTTCAAATTGAGAATTTCCCTTTTCAGATGTTTAGTTCAACATTATTCTCGTTTATGGCAACATCGGCGATGTTCAGCTCTGCATCGGCGATGGCACGGGCAGCATTTCTCCTGACGCGGGCAACATCGGCAATGCTTAGTCCAACATTGTGGATGTTGCGGGCAACATTCCTCTTGACGCGGGCAACATCGGTAATGTTCAGTCCGGCATTGCGGATGCCGGGGGCAACATTCCTCACGTTGGAGGCAACATCGACAATGCCGGGTTCAACACTGCGGATGTTGAGGGCAGCATCCCTGATGTTGAGGGCAACATTACGGATGTTTAGACCGACATCGGCAATGTTGGGGGCAGCATGGCCGATGTTGGCGTCAACATTTCAGCTGTCAAAAGTAACATTTTCAATGATGAATCTCATATCAGGAAAGGAAAATTATAAATTATTAATTCTTGATTATCAATCCAAAATAGCAGGCTGCCCTTTGGGGACGTTGATTCTCGCTACTCGACCATTGTAGCGGACATTGCAGGAGCCGCCGCCGGGATGGAATATTTCGGCTCGGACAAGGCGACCTTTGGCCCATTTCATATTGACGGTGTAGCCTCCTCTGGCGCATAAGCCCTTGACTTCGCCTGAAGCAGCCCATCCGGAGGGAAGGGCGGGAAGGAGACTGATTTCGCCGGCATGGCTTTGAATCAGGGATTCGGCAACGGCGGCGGTGAAGCCGAAGGGTGCATCGACCTGGGCGCCGGTTCCCTGGCGGAGGAAGTGGGATGCGTTGGCGGCGACGGCGGCTTGCATCAATGCGCCTGTTCTGTCGCCGCGTTCGAGCCTCGCCCACATGCAGATGTTCCATGAGCCGGGGAAGCCGCCTCCGCGAAGGCCGCGGGCTTCCAGCCAATAAGTGTAGGCCTTGACGAGATCAATGTCGCTATCCCTGTGAAGAAGGATGCTGGAACCGGGATAGAAGGGGAAGTAGGGGGATACGTCGTGGCCGCCTCTTTGTGGGCGCCAGTCTTCTATCCATTCCTGTACGTAGCCCAGCTGATTGACCTTGTAGGGCGGGAGTTTGGGCATGATGGCTTCGAGGCGCTTGCGGAGGGGGGCGTCAACGCCCAGAATCCTGCTCGCTTCGATGACGTGGGGGAAGAGTTCGCGAATGATGGCTATATCCATCGTCGGGCCGGGGGACAGATAGGACATGGTGTTGCCATCGTCGGTATAGTAGCCGTGTTCGGGCGACATGGAGACGGGGGTTACAAGGCATCCGTACCTGGGATATTCGACGAGGATGGAGGAAAGGAACTCGGCGGAACCTTTGAGGATGGGGTATATTTCTTTTAGAACTTCTTTGTCGGCTGTAAAGGCATAGCGCTCCCACAGATGCTGGCAGAGCCATGCGCCTCCTACCGGCCAGAGGCCGAACCGGGCGCCGTCAACAGGGGCAGTGCCTCTCCACAGGTCAACATTATGGTGAGTGACCCACCCTGGGGCGTTGTAGTATATCTCTGCTGTCTTGCGCCCGTTCTCTGCAAGGTCTTTGACCATCTCAACGAGCGGGGCGTGACATTCGCCGAGGTTGGTTACTTCGGCAGGCCAGTAGTTCATCTGGGTATTGATGTTGATGGTGTACTTACTGCCCCAGGGGGGTGAGAGACGCTCGTTCCAGATGGCTTGAAGGTTGGCGGGCTGGCCTCCTTTGCGGCTGGAGGAGACAAGCATGTATCTGCCGAACTGGAAACAGAGAGCTTCGAGGTTGGCATCGGTCTCGCCGTTGTTGATGGCGGCTATGCGTTTGTTGACGGGAATCTCGTTCCGGGTTGCATCGCCTGTGATGACGGCAACGCGGCTCATGAGTGAACTGAAATCGGAAGTGTGGCGCTGGCGAAGGGAAGCGTAGTCTTTCCCGGCGATGTCGGCGAGGACTTTTTGGTTCCTTGCGGACGGGTCGCCGCTTATGTCCTTATAGTTTATGTGGCTGGTGCCGGCGGAGAGGATGAGTGTGGCGGCATCGGCGTTACGGATGGCGAGCCTGTCCTTGCGGGAGGCTATCGTTCCGCCTTCGTTGCGGACTTGAACGACGGTCTGGAAGGCCATTCCCTTTTCTGCGCCAATATCACCGATTAACCAGTAGTGGGGTATGGTGTTTTCCCATGCGCCATCGAGGGTTATCTGCCCGTTTTGGGCAATAGTCCTGTCCTTAAAATGGCTGTCGAGCCATGCGTCGAAGGATACGTGGCCGGGCTTGTCGGCGGTGATTCTCATTACGAGGATGCGGTCGGGATATGAAACGAAAACTTCTCTTCTATACTTGACGCCACGGTAGGCGAAGGATACGGAGGTGATGCCGTTCTCCATGTCGAGGTCTCTTTGATAGTTCCCGACTTCGTTTTCGTCAATGCCGTAGAAGATCATGCGGAGATCGCCCAGGGGTTCGTAGGCTTGCTGGCCGACGGGCTTGCCGTAGAACTTCTCATCGGCCAGTTTTTCGGCATCCTTGAATTTTCCGGCGAAGATGAGGTCTTTTACCTGCGTGAAATACTTGCCGGCCTCCGGATCATTATAGTCGTGCGGACGGCCTGACCAGAAGCTTGATTCGTTCAGGGCGATGCGCTCGTTGCTTGCCTTGCCGTAAACCAGCGCACCGATGAGGCCGTTGCCGACGGGAAGCGGGTCTGTCCAGCCTTCGCCGGGCTTGTTGTCGTACCAGATGGTCATGGGGTTTCTTTCGGCCGTGTGGCCAATGGCGGGCAGCAGGGCTAGAAGGGCTGCCGCCATGAGAATTGTTCCTTTGATAAACTGTTTATTCATGTTGATATTTTTGAAGATGTTAATTATTGCAGTGGCGGCTCCGTGATGAGCGGGTTGCGTTGCTTGACCTGGTCAGGCAAGGGGAAGTAGAGATTGTCTTCCGTAAAGGTTGCTCCCCATGGATTCATGGCTCCAATCAGCGGCACGAAGCGGAAGTTGCCTTCAGCGTCAATGGCGGGGTATTTTCTTGTCCGGGCGATGTCGTTCCATAGCTTGAACTCGAAGAGTGTTTCGCGGATTTTTTCGGCAAGCGTTTCGTTGATGAATTGCTCTGGGGTCATGTTCATGAGTTCTTTTTTGATGGTGTCAAAATCTTTGTTGAGTGAGGCTCGCGCTTTGATGGCGGCCAAATATCCGGCGGCCTGGGCGGTTATGCTTCCCTGGTCTTCGACGATGGCTTCGGCGGCGATGAGATAGATTTCGGCCAGGCGGTAGATGGTCAGGTCTTTTTCGGAGCGTTGCGTGACTTTGAGGGCTTCCTCTTCCCACCAGAAGTAGGCGATTTTTTCAAATCTGTGTTCCACTCCGTTGGCGTCGGTACAGGCGCTGTGGAAGTATTGCTTCTCCTGGTAACGGAGGTCGTTCACCGGGTCGTAGGCGGCGTGGAGTATGGGGTGCGGGTTCCAGGCATTGATGTAAACGGGGTATTTAAAGCCCCAGGAACTGGCCTCAAAGGGCAGGCACCATGCGGGTTTCTCTCCGCCGTTGGCAATTACGGCGTCGTATTCGCGGACGAAGAGGTATTCTTTTTCGACATCCGAGGTGCGGAGGATGTTATATGCGCTGTTGCTCCGGCTGTCGGGATTTTTCATGTCTCCGCCGTGCCGGATGAGGGCGTAACTGGGGTTGTTGATGAGTTCTTCGGCGTATCGTAGCGCATCTTTGTATTTGGACTTGTCGCTGACGGGGAATCCGGCCATGTTAAGGCATACGTCGGCTGCCAAAGCGAGGACGCTGCCTCTGGATATGCGGAATCCGTTGTGGGGCATGGGCTTGTCGGGCAGTCCGGCGGCCAGGGCGATGTCTATATCCTTGATGATTTGTTCGTAAACAAGCTTTTCGGACGATCTTCGCGTGTATATGTCCTCGATTGCGCTGTATGATTTTAGCACGATGGGGACGGCTCCCCATGTCTGGACGAGGTAGAAATAGTTCAGGGCGCGGAAGAAGGCCGCTTCGCCGATGAGCTGCCTGCGCTGGTCGTCGGTCAGTCCGGGACAGTCGGGGAGGTTCTCCAATGCGAAGTTGGCGTTGCGGACGATGGTTTCGTATGGGCCTGACCAGAGGCTTTGGATGTAGTTATTGTCGGTTACGGGGTTTATGCTTAGCGTTTGGATGTTGGCTATGACCGGGTTGTTTCCTCTTCCGCCGGGGTTGTCGATTAATCCGGTTCTGAAACCGGTTGTATACATGTATTGCGAGCCGATGTATGAGCTGGAACTCATCAATGCGAGGCATCCTTTTCTGTACAGGATGTTGACGGCGGCAAAACCATCGTCGGGGGAGGCGAAAAACTCATCTTGGGCTATATCACTCCTGGGGGTCTCCTTCAAAAATTCCTCGCAAGAGGCCAGGAAGGCGATGCAGAAGGCGATTGTCAGAGCGGGCAGTTTTTTCATGCTGATGTGGAATTAGTTTTAAAATGATATGGATGCGCCCAGGGCGTAATCCCGTTCGCCGGGGTACTGGTAGAAGTAGATATTCTGTCCCCATTTGCCGGTATTGGTGGAGCTTTCGGGATCATAGCCGCGGAAGGTCCCGGAATGGATAAGGAAGGCGTTGCTTACGCTTATGCTTAGCCTTAGACCGGTTATGCCTCTTTTGCCGAGTTGCTTGCTGTTGAAGGTATATCCTAACTGGAGCAGGTTTCCGCGGAGGTATGAGCCGTCTGAAATCCAGTAGGAGTCGGCATTGCTGCTTTGGCCGGCAAGAGTGGTGTGGCGGATTTGCTGTACCATGGTGTTTTGCCTGTCTTCCCTCCATCCGTCGGTCAACATCATCCGGAGGCCGTTGGCAACGCCGGCTCTGTCGAGGATTGCGCCGCAGTAGGCTTCCCATGTCTTGACGCCGGCAACGAACTGGAGGTCGATGGTTAAATCAAGCTGATGGTAGTTGAGGCGATTGATCAGGCTGCCTGAATATTTGGGGATGCCGTTGCCGAGAATGTACCGGTCGGCAGTTTTTTTTGCTTCTCCGGGGCTTTGTACGCCGGGAGCTTTGGCGGCTTCTTCTGCTTCGGCAACGCTCCATGTTCCGATGCGCTTTTGTGCGTAGAAGCTGCCCAGCGGATAGCCGATGCGCTGGATGATTTGGCCGTCGCCGATGCCTGCGCTGATGATGATGTCCTCGTTGTTTTCGCCGAGTTTTTTGATTTCGTTTTTGTTATGGTTGAAATTGAGGGTTGTTGCCCATGCGTAGTTTTTGGTTTCCACGTTAATGGTAGTGAGAAGCAGGTCGATGCCGGTGTTGTCCACTCTTCCCATGTTTTGATATACGCCTGCGAAGCCGGTTTCAAAGGGAAGGGGGCGTTCGAGGAGCAAATCATGGGTGTTCTTGTGGTAAAAATCCATGTCCAGGCTGATTTTGCCGTTGAAGAGGATGAGATTGATGCCGGCGTCAAACTGATCGGTCTTTTCCCATTCCAAATCGGGGTTGGCCATTCTGCTCATCTGTGATGTGGGGGCGCGTTCGCCGTTTAAGAGCGTTGTTCCGGCGGACATCATGGAGATTGAGCGATAAACGTCAATCTCTGTATTGCCGGTTCGGCCGAAACTGGCGTGGAGCTTCATGTTATTGAGCCAGGGGATGTTTTTCAGGATGTCTTCGCCGGCGATATTCCAGCCTAAGCCGACGGATGGGAAGAGGCCGTATTTGTGATTTGCTCCGAAGCGGGAGGAACCGTCCATGCGGAGCGTTGCGGTTGCCATGTACTTATCCTTTAAGGTGTAGCCGGCGCGGACGAAATATGAGTTTATTGCCCAGCCGGATGAGTTGGAGCCTGGAGCGGAGGGGGTGGCTCCTGCGCCGAGGTTGTTGTACTGGAAGCGGTCGGAGGAGAAGTTGGCTACATTCCCGGTGTTGAAGCTGAAGGTATTGGATTCTGACCAACTCATGCCTGAAGTTACATTCAGGCGATGTATTTCCCGTAATGTTTTATTATAGCTCAACCAGGTTTCTTCCTGCCAGTACATGCCGGTAGTATTACTGAGAAAAGCTCTTCCCTGAGGCGCCGAGACATAAAGCAAATCAGTCGGGAAGTAATCCTTGTTTGTTCCGATGTTGTAGTCAACGCCCAGCTGGGTTCTAATGTCTAATCCGTCGGCCAGATGGACGATTATGGCCAGGTTGCCGAATATTTTCGTGTGGTTGCGGTTTCTGATGGCTGTTTCGAGTTCCTGCACCGGGTTGGCCATGCCTTCCAGGTTGTAATCCAATTGAGTTTGATAATTGGTGACGCCCCATCGGCCGTCGTTGAATTTTACCGGGATGATGGGCGGCATTTCCCACATGTTGCGGCGTGCCCCTCCGCCGGTATCGTCAATTGTATTTCCCCAGGTGTGATTCACTAGAAGGTTGACGTTAATATCCAGCCATTTTTGGGGTTTGGCATCGCAGGCGAGCTTGGCGTTAATGCGCTTGGCATAGTTATTAAGCATGATGCCTTCCTGGTCGGAGTAGTTGAGGAAGGCTCCAAAGGCGGCGGTCTGGTTCCTGAACTGGATGTTTAGTTGATGATTGTGGGAAATGGCGTCGCGTGTTACAGCATCTTGCCAGTCAGTGTCGTAGATGGGATTGCCATTGGCGTCGAAGAATAAAGGATCGCTGCGGCGGGGCATCCATTCCGTGATGCCTTTGTCGGCTAACGTTTTGCGACCGGCAGGATATTTAATAAGATTGGCAAAGGCGATGTCTTCCATTTCAACGAACTCGGCGGCGTTCATGAGTTCTACTTTTTTGGCCAGGGTTCCGATGTTTATATATCCGTTATAGGCGACGGTGGTGCGCCCTTCGTCCGAGCTGCCTCTTTTTGTGCTTACCAATATTACGCCATTGGCGCCGCGAGCGCCGTAGATTGCCGTGGCTGAGGCATCTTTCAAGACTTCGATACGCTCAATGTCATTGGGATTCAGATAATGGAAGTCTGACATCTGGACTCCGTCCACGACGAACAGGGGATCGGAAGAGGTGTATAATGAGTTCATTCCGCGGATTATGATGCGTGACATGCTGCCGTTTAATCCTAACGGGTTGCCTGTCGCTGAAAGGATGTTTACTCCCGCAGCCTTTCCTTTAAGTCCGTCCAGGGCGTTGAATTGCGGCTTTGCAAGGAGATCGGAGGCGGTTGTGACGCTGATGGATCCTGTTATGTCGGATTTTCGTTGAGTTCCATAGCCGACGACTACGATTTCTTCTATATCGAGCGTCCTTTCAACAAGGATGATTTGCAAATGGCTTTTGTTGCCGACAACTATCTCCTGGGTATTATATCCGATGTAGGAAACGATTAGTACTGCCTTGTCGGCGACGGTTAAAGTGAATCTGCCGTCTATTCCGGTGGTTATGCCGTTGGCGCTTCCTTTCTCAGCTATGTTCGCTCCGATAATGGGGAGGCCATTTGCATCCGAGACAAAGCCGGTGATTATCTTGACGGGCGATTGTTGAGGCTTATGGTTCCGAAAGATGGCTATGTGTCGTTCGTTTATGGAGTAGGTGAGGTTGGTGTTTTTCAAGGCTTGGGCCAGGATTTCATGAATAGTGCCGTTGTGGATGTTCACTCTGGCGATTATGTCGCAGACGTCGCTGTCCATGTAGTTGAAAAGGAACTCACTTTGCTGTTCGATGCTTTTAAAGATTTGGACAAGGGCGACATTCTTAGAGACAATGGACAGCCTGGTGACGTTGCCATATTCTTCACTCATGGCATCAATGGAGACGCAGAAGGAGAATAAAACGATAAACATTATGCTAATCGGTTTTTTCATGTCACTATGGAACGTTCTTAAGGAGATAAGGATATTTATAATACTTTTGTAAGGATTTTTTTTGTTACTCACTAGTCGGGAATTTTTATTCGCATTTGTATTCCCGAAGAGTGAAAATTCTTCTTCATAAGGCCGGTTGCTCCGTGTGGAGCGGCCGGTCTCTTTTTATGGCTTACATGAAGTGGTTCAGCATAAGTTGGCGATTTAAGGGTTTAACGGTTCTTTAGTTATCACGTATTTATTATTCTCTTTCTTGTATTCGTAATCGAGGGTCGCCTTCATTATATCAAGGATTTCCTCAATTGTCAGGGAAGCGTCAAAGGCTCCGCTTACTCTGCTATTTTTTAAATCAGGGTCGTTGATGATAATTTCAGCTCCGTATTGCTTTTCAAGCATACATGTGAACTCGGCGAAGGCGATGGATTTATATTTTATCAGATTGTCTTTCCATGCAGATATGATTTCGCTTTCCACGACGCTGATGCTTAACTGTCGCTCACGGTTGTTGTATGCAAGATGCTGGTTGGGTTTCAGGATTACTTCCTGGTCTTGCGTCTTGAAGCGGATGCTGCCCTCGATGAGGGTGGCGGTAAGAATGTTTTCTTCGGGTATATAATTCACATCGAAGGAGGTTCCCAGCACGACAATTTTATTCTCGCCCATATTCACCGTAAACTCATTCGCAGCATCTTTGACAACCCGGAAATAGGCTTCGCCATTGAGCGCCACCTCGCGGCTCTTTTTCCCGTACTCGCTTGAATAAGTCAGCCGGCTGTTCCTGTTAAGGGATACTTCCGTGCCGTCGGGCAATGTTACATTGGCGACAGATTTGCCGGACAGGAAGGAATAATGTTCGACAGCGCCAGCCCCGTTCTTATTCATCCACATGAATACCGACAGGGCAACGACAAGCGCAATAACCGCCGCTGCCGAAACATAAGCCAGTCGCACTCGCCAACCGCCCAATGCCGCTGACCGATTCGGCACAGCTATCCGCGCAGCCAGCTTATCCCATGCCGCAGCCTTGTCCCATTCGGGCGATATGGCCACCTTGGCGTTCCAATATGCGCTATACCTAAGGAAGGAGGCCTTGTTAGCGTCGTCGGAAGCCAGCCATTCGGACAAATGGACGGTATCTTCGCCGGTAGCCTCTCCGGAGAGGTGGCGGATGATTATCTGTTCTATTTCCTGCTTTATCATTTTTATTTTGCTGTCTATATATATAGGTAACAAAAAACGAAGTTTACCCTTGCTCCCTTATCTATTTTGTCTTATGTTTCATCAAAAGCGGAGTTCGGGAAAGCCTGCGACGATAATGAAATTGATAGCGAAACGCTCGGAGAACATCAACCTGAAAATAATCTCTGACTCTCCGGCAGGCAAGCTTGATATTCCGACAAGCCGGTTTGAAGTTCCAATTATATTCGGATATCTTCCGAAGGTCTTGTTTGCTGCCGGGAACGCCTCAAATGACTTTCGGAGAATCAACGGTGACTCTCAAAGAATCAAACGTGATTCTCGGAGAATCAAGCGTGACTCTCAGAGAATCAACGGTGACTCTCAAAGAATCAAACGTGATTCTCGGAGAATCGATCATATACTCTCCGAGAATCAACGGTGACTCTCCGAGAATCAAACGTGATTCTCGGAGAATCGATCATATACTCTCCGAGAATCAACGGCGACTCTCAAAGAATCAAACGTGATTCTCGGAGAATCAATTTCGGCTTTAGCAGCATTGAAATCCACAAAATCAGAGGAGATTTGCCTTCCTGTTTCAACTCCGGATTAATGAAAGGACTCTGAAATGATCTTCGGACAGTCCCGCACAAGTAATCGCCACCGCCGCAGGGCGCATGGGGAAGCAAGAGTGAGGTCTTTTAACAAATCCACGAGTTTTTCAGACCCGGATTCCGGAAATTCATGTATAAACAGGCTTCATATTAATTCCACCAATATTAAAATATAAAAACAGACCAATCTCCTTGATTATCTCTATTTTTGCGATAAACAAAAGCAATAATGGAGATCCGCAAACCCGTATCATTTCATTTCGTCGCAAAACGTCGGCTTCGCAACAAGGCCAGCTGCGACAGCGAATCAAATAAAGGAATACCAAAAGGAAAACAAAACAACTTTAGTGCAGGTTTCCAGCTTGAAACAATAGTCGAAACACGAAGACAGGTTTGGAAAAAGTAAAAAACATTCTGGATAACAAATCAAGAAAAATAATCATAATACTTATATAAAAATGAATAAAAGATTTACAATGCTGGTTGCCATAGCAACCATATTTACAGGCGGAATTAAATCTACTGCCTGCACAAACTTGCTAGTCGGTAAAAAAGCCTCTAGCGACGGATCTGTAATAATCAGTTATGCTGCAGATTCCCACACCCTCTACGGAGAATTATACCGCTGGCCGGCTGCAGTCTGGCCAAAAGGTACGATGCTGGACGTAGCAGAATGGGACACCGGCAAGCATCTGGGGCAAATACGCCAGGCAGAACAAACATTCTCCGTCATAGGAAACATGAACGAATACCAGGTCGCAATAACCGAAACGACATGGGGCGGACGCGAGGAATTAGTCGATACGACCGGGATAATTGATTACGGAAGCCTGATTTACATTGCCCTCCAACGCTCGAAGACTGCACGCGAGGCTATACGGACTATGACTGATCTTGTCGCGGAATATGGTTATCACAGCTCCGGTGAATCATTCTCAATAGCTGACAAGAATGAAGCATGGATCATGGAAATGATCGGGAAAGGACCGGGAAACAAAGGCGCGGTATGGGTAGCCATACGCATCCCGGATGATTGCATAGCCGCACACGCCAATCAGGCTCGAATACAACAGATTCCCTTTAACGACAAGGATAACTGCATGTACTCGCCAGACGTCGTGAAGCTCGCCCGCGACAAAGGATTCTTTAACGGAGCCGACAAGGATTTCAGCTTTGCCAAAGCATATAATCCATACGATTTCGGCGGACTGAGAGGATGTGAAGCCCGCGTATGGTCATTCTTTCGCAAATACGATAAAACAATGGACAAATACAGCGACTTCATTAAAGGCGACGCAAGCAAATCTCCTATGCCTCTTTACATAAAGCCTGACAGAAAACTCTCTGTCCAGGACGTACAGCAAAACATGCGGGACCATTACGAAGGCACCGACCTTGATATGACCATTGATGCCGGCGCCGGCCCATACAAAGTTCCATACCGCTGGCGTCCGATGCACTTCAAGGTGGACGGCAAAACATACCTGAACGAACGTGCAATAGCTACTCAACAGACAGGTTTCGTCATCGTCCCGCAAATGCGAAACTGGCTACCTGACGAAATCGGCGGCATACTCTGGTTCGGGGTTGACGATGCGGACATGGCCGTATTCACACCATTGTACAGCTCCATACTTGCTTCGCCGGAATGTTTCCGAGTTGGAAATGGTGACATGTACAACTTCTCATGGACTTCCGCCTTCTGGATACACAACTGGGTTGCCAACATGGCTTACTCCAAATACAGCTTCATGATCCAGGACATACGCAAAGTCCAGCAAGAACTTGAAAACGGTTTTAAAACGACCCTCCCCGCCATCGACAAAGCCGCACAGGAACTGTTAACGCAAAGTCCCGTCGAAGCACGCCGCTTCCTCACATGGTTCAGCACAACAACCGCCGACAAAGCCACCGAACGCTGGAAACAGCTTGGCGAATACCTTCTCGTGAAATATATTGACGGCAATGTCAAGAAAGAACAAAACGGTCAATTCCAACGCAATCCTTACGGCCAGCCCGCTTATCCAGACTTCCCCGGCTATGACGACAGCTACTATCGCAGCATAGTCAACAGTGCCGGCGAACGCCTCGAAGTGAAAGAATAGTCATTCGGTAAAAACGACAACGATTTGTGATTTTATTCAAGGCCTTTAAAAAGGATTAATTATTAATGGGGAACTTCTAAAAATATGTTTTTTCAAGGCTCACGACAGATGAAAAGCAAAATTCACTTTAGATGATAAACATTTTGCCAACGTAACGAAGAAAAAGCATTTTTTTAGAAGTTTTCTTGTATTTGCATTTTTAACTGCTGGTTTATATGTTGCTGAAAAGGTCAGATGATTTTCACTACTAATTGCATTTGATTTATAACCGTTCTTTTTTGTTTCTAAAATTTTTGCTGATGAAATTCTGTCAGTGTTTAATTTTTGTTTGTTTTTTCATCCGTTTTTTCGCCATTATAATTGTTTCTTTTAGGCAGTGTAAAGCCAAATGATGCTGCCATTTCAGGTCGCACAAACGGAGCATGTTAACAGGAAACAGATATAATAACCATTCTTTATTTTTTGAAGACACAATTCCTAAATCTTTTTCTTTAAAACGGTGAAGCCATTTTTAGAGTTGTTGGCGCATTACAAAAAGTCGTCGGACATGTTTTTTCTGTTCTTTTTGTAAAGGGAGACTGCTTTGATTGATTGTAATTTGGCCGTAATATACCACTTTTTGAGGCGTACTTCTTTACATATTAATGTATAATAAAACAAGATGGCTGATTTGCAGGTAAAAAAAACTTGCTACATTTGTAGCAGATTCTTATTCTAAGTCATAGATAATTAATATTTACATTTTTTTCTTATAATCCGTAATATGAAATTACTTTATCCACAAGAACACCTTTCCTGTAAAAACTACGTATCTGATTTCCACATAGGATTCTGTATAAAGGAGCTGTTGAAGGACGAGACATACAGTTCAACAGACAAATATTTCGATTACATATTTTTCTTTCAAGAAGGGAGTTGCATGGTATCGTGCAACGAGTTCAGGAATTATTTTTGTAAAGCCGGTGAGATGGTTTTCATTCCTCAAGATGCAGAATTTACTCTGCGAGCAATGTCCGATTTGAACTATATTGCTTTTAGCTTTGACAATCAGTTTACGCTTTGCGATCAATTGGCGCTGGAGACATTGCGCAAGGAGTATGACGGGCCTCCTGTGTTGGATAAACTCGAAATCCGTGAGGCAATGCAGAATGTTCTGGACAGCATCAAGTATTATTTGTCGTATAAGATTCAGTGCAAGCATCTCCATGCAATTAAGCAGAAGGAGGTCTTTCTTATCATGAGAGCCTTTTACACTAAGGAGGAGATTGCACATTTCCTTTCGCCTATGCTCAACAAAAACATGGACTTTAAGGCGTTCATTTTACAGCATTACATGGAGGTAAAGACTGTGGAGGAGCTGGCCATCATGTGCCAGATGTCAGTTCGTTCGTTTAATCGCAAGTTCAACGACTATTTCGGAGATTCGCCGTACAGCTGGATGCTTAAACAAAAATCACGGCATATCCGAACGCGACTTGCCGATAGCAAAACTCCGTTCAGTGCTATCATTAAAGAGTATGGCTTCAGCTCTCCGGCACATTTTACAACATATTGCAAGAAACAGTTTGGGCAAAGCCCGTCACAGCTCCGAAAGCAACTGCGTTCGGAATCTTACTGACCGCACGGCTGAAACTGAGTTTAACGGTTAAATTTACATTTGATAAAACTCACAATCGTTGTTCTGGAAAGCGTTATGGGGTTTTTCAGAAAGTTGTTTTATACATGACGAAGAACAAAAAATATAAAAAATCCTTCGATATGTTTTTTTTATTTTATATTTGCGCATTGACAATTTAAACGTCCGTTTTCACTGACAATGAAAATGACAGTTTAGCATAAGTTGTCAGAAGAGCACAACATTCCAACAACAATATGGAATAAATTGAAAAACACGGTTTAAGCTCCACTTTAAGAAAAATGGAGCCAGTGAAGAAAAAAAGGAAAAACAGCTAAAAAATTGTCAGTGAAAAGGGACGTTTAAACTGACAAGAAAAAACAGAATATAATTGTCTAATACTTAAAATATTAAGCTTATGTAAAATGACGTTTTTTTTATCATTTTAAAGGGAGAAAATCAGTATCTCGCCTTTTTGTTACATCCTTATTTTTAATCAATTAAATAAACATGAGATTCTATCATTTAAACAAACATTCAAAAACATGTAGTATGCAAAGACGTATTGCAGGCATTATTGCCTTATTCTTATTATTATGTACGACCTCTCTCTATGCTCAAAACATTTCCATACAGGGGAAAGTTACAGACACGAACAACGAGCCTTTAATCGGCGTGAGCGTACAAGTGAAGGGAACTACCATAGGCGTGGTCACGGATATTGACGGGAATTTCACGCTTCAGGTTCCAGGCGCACAATCTGTCATCGCCTTCTCTTATGTGGGTTTCCTTTCACAAGAGATTACCGTCGGCAGTCAGCGTAGATTAAACGTAATCCTCAAAGAGGACACTAAGAACTTGGAAGAGATTGTTGTTGTTGGATATGGGACACAACGAAAAGAAACTGTTACTGGTTCCGTATCAACAGTAAAAGGAATGGACTTGGTTAAGACGCCTACGGCAAACCTTTCTAACGCTATCGCAGGCCGATTATCGGGCGTTGTCACTTTTCAGCGCTCCGGCGAACCAGGTTATGATGAAACAACAATTCGCATCAGAGGCTCGAACACTTTAGGAAATAATGATCCTCTTGTTGTTATTGACGGTGTTGCGGCAAGAGCAGGAGGTTTGGAACGCTTAAATCCAAACGAAATCGAAAACATGTCAGTGCTTAAAGATGCAGCTGCAGCCATTTATGGTGCCCGTGCAGCCAACGGAGTTATCCTTATAACAACAAAAAAAGGAAAAGCATCCAAAAAGCCGGAGCTTTCCTATTCTTTCAACCAAGGATGGGGGCGTCCGGGCATGTTGCCAAAAATGGCTGATGCCGCTCAATATGCAGAGATGAGGAATGAGTTGATTGTGAATAGTGCAATGGTTAATCCGACATCACCCAATTATAATCCGTCAGCTCCTCCTCCAACATTGTGGAAAACTCCTGAAGAAATACAAAAGTATAAGGATGGTTCCGACCCTTGGAGATACCCCAACACGGATTGGTTCAAAGAAACTTATGCTGATTGGTCTCCTCAAAGCATACATAATGCAACGATAGAAGGCGGAACAGACAAGTCGAACTACTTTGCCAGTTTCGGATATACATCCCAAGATGGCTACTGGAAAAATTCCGCCAACGATTATAAACAATACAGCTTGCGCATCAACTTGAACGCAGAATTAAACGAATGGATGAAGGTAGGCGTTAATCTGATGGGGCGACAAGAAAACAGAAATTTCCCCAGTCAAGGTGCAGGCGACATATTGTGGTTTACCGTTCGAGGACGTCCGACAGATCCTGGCTTTTGGCCTAACGGATTACCTGGGCCTGCGCAAGAATACGGACGTAATCCTGTAATAGCTGCATCAAGCGAAACAGGATATGACAGGGATAAACGCTACTATATTCAGACTAATGCCAATCTGGAAATATCTCAGCCTTGGATTAAAGGACTGAAACTTAATCTGACCGTTTCTTATGACAAATATCTCCAGCACCGAAAGAAATGGTTCCAAGCCTGGTATTTGTATGACTGGGATAAGAAAACTTATGAAGACGATGGCGTTACGCCTAAGCTGGTGAAAGCATTAAGCTATCCTTCCTCGCCAGACTCCAAATTAGATATGTTCTCCGAAGACCAAACCAACATGGTTACAAGTGCCATTTTGAACTACGACAGGAAATTCGGAAATCATAGCATTGCAGTCGTTGCCGGCACGGAAAAAGATTTGGCAGACAACTCCTACTTCGAAGCTTCCAGAAGATATTTCATATCTAATGCAGTACAGATATTTAAGGCCGGAGGCGATAAGGAAAAATCCAACGGCAGCGGCGACTGGAAAAAAAACTGGGAAAGAGCGCGATTGAATTACTTCGGACGTGTAGCCTACAATTATCAGGAGAAGTATCTCGCAGAGTTTAACTGGCGCTATGACGCTTCATACATGTTTCCGGAGGATAAACGTTATGGATTCTTCCCCGGCGTATTGGTCGGATACCGTATTTCCGAAGAACCTTTCTGGAAAGAAAAACTCTCTTTCCTGGATTATTTCAAAATACGCGGCTCATGGGGGCAGATGGGTAACGACCAGGTATGGTTTGACGATAAATTGCAGGAGTATCAATACCTGGCAACTTATTATTATGAATGGGGATATATTATCAACAATGAAGACAAGCAAGGCCTTCGCGCCAGCCGTTTCCCAAATAATAATATCACATGGGAGGTCGCCTCAAACATGAACATAGGAATAGAAGGGCGGACGCTTAACAACAGGCTGTATTTTGAAGCGGACTATTTTAAAAACAGACGCTCCAACATCCTCTGGAGAAGAAATGCCTCAGTTCCGCAAACTGCAGGATTGACTCTTCCCGCAGAGAATATCGGAAAAGTAAACAATACTGGATTCGACTTCAAAGTAGAATGGAATGATGCAATAGGCAAAGATTTCTCTTACCGCCTTTCTGCTACCGGTGGATATGCAAAGAACACAATTATATTCTGGGACGAAGCCGCAGGAGCCAAAGACTGGCAAAAATCAACCGGACATCCCATGAACACAGACCTTTATTACATCTTCGACGGAGTATTTAAAGACTGGAATGAAATCAATGATAAAGAACATCGTCCGGATTACAGCGGCATTACAAGCGATGCGAATCTGCAACCGGGAGACATGAAATTCAAGGATGTTGACAATAACGGAATAATTACACCGGACGACAGAGTACGCATGGACAAAAACAATGAACCGAAATGGGTTTACGGACTAAACGCAACTCTGCAATGGAAACAGTTTGACATGAGCTTCCTTTTCCAGGGAGCAGCAGACAGCTGGGCTAAAGTCTATTTCGATTCAGGAGAAATAGGAAACTATCTTAAATCCGTTTACGACAATCACTGGTCGGTCGATAACCCAACCAGCGAACATCCACGCCTGCATAAACGTGGAGAATTTTATTGGGACGGCACAGCAGCAGGCTCAAATACTTATTGGATGCAGAGTACCAGCTACCTGAGATTAAAAAACATGGAAATAGGGTATTCTATTCCTAAGAACATTGTTAATAAGACCAAGTATTTCTCCTACATGAGAGTGTTCGCCAACGGGCAAAACCTAATGACGTTCTCTCCATCAAAAGACCTGGATCCGGAAATGGCACAAGCTAACGGCACACGGATTCCCATGCCTCAAATATTTAATATTGGCTTTACTGTAACCTTTTAATAAGTATGGATATGAAACATAAAAAAATAATTCTCGCTCTTCTCCCACTTATGCTTTTAAGCGCCTGCAATGATGATTTCCTGAACACGTCGCCGCAAACGGAAATAACGGCAAGCGCACTTTGGGAAGAAAGCGTCCTGGCGGAAGCATACATGTATGACATCTATTTTACATTTCAAGATGCAGGATTCACGGAAGAACTACAAGCCTCTGCCTGCGACGAAGCCATGTTTGTACACGGCAGGGAATTTCGCGAAACAAATGCTGGCGCTATAACGGAAACCAACATCGGATGGTTCGGAAAAACTCAAAGCGGACATCAATGGGAACGATTATATAAAAACATTCGCTCGTGCAATGACTTTATAGAAAACGTGGATAAGGCAACATTCGAGCAGAGCTACAAAACGCAACTTAAAGGCGAAGCTTATTTCCTCAGAGCCTACTTCTTCCATCGACTTACCAGAGGCTATGGAGGTATTCCACTCCAGTTAAGACTTACACAGGCAACCGACCCGGATTTCAGTCTGCCGCGCTCATCTTACAATGATTGTATCGACCAGATAGTAAAAGACCTCGACAATGCCGCAGAGCTTTTGAAAGAAAGAACGTTCGCCAATACAGCAAAAGGACGCGCCACTCTTGCAGCCGTACTTGCCCTCAAAGCACGAGTATTGTCCGATGCCGCCTGCGACCTTCACGACCAGGCTACGGCAACGGCCAAAGTCCCAATCTTTGCCTCATACGCAAACAAAGAATTGATATTCTACACCAAAGGTTCGCGCGAAGACAGATGGAAAGCCGCCAAAGCTGCCGCCAAGGCTCTTATGGACAACCCTATGGGACACGGACTCACAAGTTATGGAGGAGAAGGACTCTCAAACGAAGATAAGGCACAAGCCATTTGGGCTGCTTTCTCTAAAGAAAACGAAGAAAATATTTTCTCGCGTTACTTCATCAGCACAAAAGATGAAAGCGGAACAAAAATGCCAATATTCAACGGACCTTCAGGCTATCACGCCTGGGGAGGAAATACTCCCGTTCAAGACCTTGTTGACGCTTATGACATGGAAGATGGAACGCAGTTTAGCTGGTCTAACCCGGAGCACAAGGCCGCTCCATACAAAAAGCGAGAAGCACGCTTCTATGCCTCCATCTTGCACGACGGCATGAAATGGATCCAACGACCGACCGATTATGCTGCCGTCGAACCGACAGGAACAATCCAAACCGGATACTACCAAACCGATCCTGCTCAAGGAGAATCGGAATATTACTCCGGCATGGATACACGAACAGGAGGAGGAGAAACATGGAACGCCGGTTATACAGGCTATTACCTGAAAAAGTTCATACACCCGGCGAGCGATGACCATCGAAACCGAATAAACTGCCTCTTCCCCTTCATCCGTTATTCCGAAGTAATCAAATGCTATATCGAAGCCTGCATCGGTTTGAACGAACTGGACGAAGCCAGGAAATATCTCAACATGCTTCGTCAGCGAGTTAATCTCCCGACGGTAACGACGACCGACAAAAATGAACTAACCAGGATATTCCAAAAAGAATGTCGATTGGAATTTATGTTTGAAGAACATCGCTACTGGGACATCCGCAGATGGCTGCTCGGAAAAGATGCTCCCGGCCTGAACAGCCTCAACGGAATAAAAGTAACCGCAACCCTCAAACCCGGCGTCGGCAAACAAGCCAGGTACGAACACGATGAAACCCGATGGGATTACACATACACAGTCACACCCGTAACAGAAGAAAAAAGAACCTGGAACGACAAATGTTATTACCTGCCAATCCATCGTGATGAACTGAACAGAGACCTTACCCTTATTCAAAACCCAGGCTACCAATAAAAAGATGTCCCATCGGAACTAATCCCTCTCCTCCCCCCAGCGCAAAGACACGGAGCCGCGAAGCAACCCCCACACAACCTTCGCCATTCCGTGTCTTCGTTTTTATTCCTTGAATGATCAGGCGCACGACGGTCTCATCTGGCATGAAACTCCCATACTGCCAGGACCGCGGGTTCAACCTCATGAAGAACCATCCGCCGAAAAAAGTTGAAGCTTTCGCATAGTTACAAAACCATCAGACGGAAAAGGTTGAAGCTTTCGCATAGTTACGAAACCATCAGCCGAAAAAAGTTGAAGCTTTTGCATAGTTACAAAACCATCAGACGGAAAAGGTTGGGACTTTTGCATAGTTACGAAACCATCCGCCGAAAAAAGTTGAAGCTTTCGCATAGTTACAAAACCATCAGACGGAAAAGGTTGGAGCTTTTGCATAGTTACGAAACACTCAGACGGAAAAGGTTGAAGCTTTTGCATAGTTACAAAACCGTCAGACGGAAAAGGTTGGAGCTTTTGCATAGTTACAAAACCATCAGACGGAAGAGGTTGAAGCTTTTGCATAGTTACGAAACCGTCAGACGGAAGAGGTTGGGGCTTTCGCATAGTTACGAAACCGTCAGACGGAAAAAGTTGGGGTCTTCGTTTATGTACGCCATGCTTCCCGAAAAATAACTGACCGCTCTTTTACTGACTGAATTATTGCAACTCGTCGATTTTGAGCATACGAATGTCGATTTAGGATGGCTTTTTTTTCCTGTCGATAGTGTTTATTTGCCACTGGAAACAATTAAATCTATGTAGGGACATGAAAAACGAATTTCACAATCATACATGCAAAATATGGCCGTTCGCAAGCATCTCAAACAATAAATGCTTGCGAGGCGGTGTATTTATGTTGGAGGAAGTCCTTATTTGCTTGATGGGAGAGCGAGCGTCAATCCAATGACGATTTGCTCTTCATTTTTTGTGCAATAATCTGAATGTTGAAAAATTAGAAGAATGAGCTTATGAGAATGAACCAGTAAACAGACATAACCGAAAAACCAATCCCCGAAATTTGGATAGAATTAAAAACCGCAGTAAAGAGTAAACGAGTGAAAATGTATTATTAGAAATTTATTATCATGAATAAAATCATAAATTCAATGATTATGAGCAGCTTTAGAAAAGCGCTCTTATTAATATGTGTTTTATGTCTTCCCTTCTTCCTGTTCGCGCAGGGCGGAAGGAGAATAGCCGGAACGATAGTCGATGCGCAGGGCGAAACGATTATCGGTGCGAACATATCTGTGAAAGGCACGACGAAGGGCATTATCTCCGACATGGACGGCAAGTTTGCGTTGGACGTGAATCCTAATGACGTGCTGGTTATTACTTACGTCGGCTTTGCCACGCAGGAAATACCTGTGCGCAATCAGCAGCAGATTAAGGTAACTCTGGTTGAGAATGAAAATGTTTTATCGGACGTTGTCGTTGTCGGCTATGGTACGCAAAAGAAGGCGACGCTGACCGGGGCTGTATCCGCGCTGACCAACGAGGAGCTGATTAAAACAAAGACGGGAAACATCCAGAACGCCTTGATGGGACGCATGACCGGCGTGAAGGTGAATCAAAAGTCTTCCGAGCCGGGAACGTTCAATACCGACTTCAATATTCGCGGAATGGGGCGACCGCTGATTGTCATCGACGGAGTTCCACGCGACAATATGGCTCGCCTGGACGAGAATGAAATAGAATCAGTCTCAGTATTGAAGGATGCTTCGGCCGCAGTTTACGGATCAAGGGCAGCCAACGGCGTCGTCCTTATCACAACGAAGAAAGGCGGCGGAAAGAAGAAGTTCAGCTTCGAGTACAACAACTATGTCGGCGTACAGAACATGATGCTCAATGCCGAGCTTATGGACGCAACGCAATACATGCGCATGTCCAACGAGAAAGCTGCCAATAACGGCTCAGCCACGACAGCCGCCATGCTGCCCTATCAGCCGTCGCACTTTGCGGAATACGAAAACGGAACGAAAACATCAACCGACTGGCTCGCCGCTATCGTCAAGGACAATCCGCTTGTTCAGTCGCACAGCTTCGGAGCCAGCGGAAGCACGGACAAGATCGACTATTATGTAAACATGGGCTACTTCGACCAAGAAGGATGGTTCAAGAGCGGAACGCTATGGTACAACCGCTTCAACCTTCGCTCCAACGTTACTGCAAGGCTTACCAACCGGCTGAAGGCAGAGGTATTCCTTAATCTTTCGACTGACCAGCGCCATCAGCAGCCCGAAGGAACATGGCGCGTTATGAGCCGCGGAGTTTTCGGAGCGCCACCGATATATCCCGAATATGTCGATAACGATCCGAACAAACCTCATTCTTCCAATCCCGTCATGCTCACCCGTGCCGAAAGCGGATATAACTGGAACAAGGAGCGCATCGCCCAGACCAACCTTGCCCTCGAATATCAAATACCCGGCATCGACGGATTGACTGCAAGAGGAATGTACAGTTATGACTACGACGAAGGCGAATGGAAAATCTTCCGTCACGCATATACGACTTACGAAGCGAACGGAACTCCGAACATCAATACTTACAATCCAATGTCGCGCTTGTGGGTAGGCGAGGAGAAATCATTGCTCCAGCTTTCGCTGAACTACAATAAGACGTTCAACAAAGTTCACACCGTAGGCGCAAGCCTTGTTTATGAAGAAAGCGACCGGCAGGCCGACAACTTCGGGGCCGAGCGTGCCGTAGTTCTCACGTCCGTCGATCAGCTCTTTGCAGCCAGCCGCACAGGTGAAATGACCTACCAATTGACCGGCAGGGTTGACTGGCGCGATGCAGACCAGACAACCGAGGCAAGGGAGACTCTTCTTCATTATGCCAACAAGGGATTCATCGGCCGCTTTACTTATGATTACGAATCAAAGTATCTTGCCGAGTTCAGCTTCCGTTACGACGGTTCATCACGATTCGCTCCCGGACATCAATGGGGTTTCTTCCCTGTTGTTTCCGCAGGCTGGCGCATATCGGAAGAAGGATTCATCAAGGACGGCATCAGCTTTATCAACAATCTCAAACTGCGAGCATCGTGGGGACAAACCGGCGACGAGGGAACATCTTCCTATCAATACCTGACCGGCTATAACTATGCCGCCAACTATTATCTCTTCGATAATGCACAAGTTAATTCGGCCACATCGCGCGGCATACCTAACGAACTTGTAACATGGTCGACATCCACAATGAGCGACATCGGTATCGACGTCGAATTGTGGAACGGCAAGCTTGGACTTGTTGCCGATGTTTATCGCCGCGATCAGACCGGATTATTGGCTACTCGCGCAGAAGCCTTGCCCGGCGTAGTCGGAGCAAACATGCCGCAGGAAAACCTGAACAGCAAGCGGACGGACGGATTTGAAATAACGCTATCGCATCGCAACAAACTCAACGACTTCGGATACAATCTTTCCGGAGGAATTTTCATGAGCCGCACCATGTTGAAGCATAACGAAGAAGCCGCCGCTCTTGATTCCTACGACAAATGGAGAAACAAGAAAACCGAACGCTGGGATCAAATCATCTGGGGACGCGACCAAATCGGCCAGTACATTTCCTTCGACGAGATATTCCAAGGCCCCGTCATTACTAATGCCAACTCCTACATGTATCCCGGCGATTTAAAATTCGAGGACTGGAACGGCGACGGCATCATTGACGACAATGACCTCCACCCTATTGCCATCAACACTAATTATGACGGAGGAGTAAAGCCGCTACTGAACTACAATTTCAGCATCGGAGCGGATTACAAGGGCTTCGATCTCAATATCCTCTTCCAGGGAGCAGGAATGGCCTGGAGAAACTTCCGCGTAGGTGATGACCGTGATGACGCATACGCCGGTTTCGGAGCAAGATCAATAAACGGTTTTACTGCATACTATGACCGCTGGCATAGAGCCGATGAAAGCAATCCATCCAAATGGCAGGAATGGGTGCCCGGCAAATACCCCTCGGTTTATTACGGCATCGGTCAGCGTAACTTCAATCTATGGGAATCAAACTTCTGGGCATGGAACACGGCATATTTGCGACTGAAAAGTGTCGAACTCGGATATACTTTCCCTGCGGCACTATTGCAAAAGGCAAAGATTGACGGATTGAGATTATTCGTCAACTCCTACAATACGCTCACCTTCTCCAACATGCCTTTGGGAGATCCCGAAGTTGAGAACGGCAGCAAATACCCGCTTAACCGCACATACTCGGTTGGAGTCAATGTTAAATTTTAAATACTGAAAGTGATGAAGAATATACATTATATTATAGCTGCTGTTGCACTAATGATTTCTTCCTGCAACACGCTCGACGTTCCTCCGATGAATATCGTGACGGACAAAGACCTCTTCTCGTCCGAAGCGGGCGTTTCCGCCTACATTGCGGAGCTTTACCGGACTATGCCCATGACCGATCGTCAGGATTACGGCGCTCGCGGAATGGATATGAGTTCTTTCGACGCCCTGCCGGAAGCTATTGAGAATGCTGCGATGATTAACGAGGCTACTAACGGATGGTGGGATTATACTCCCATACGTACCGCATGTTATTTCTTGCAGGAATTTCCTAAATACAAGAGCCAGTTCAACGAACTTTATGCCAACGCATGGATGGGCGAAGCATATTTCGTCCGCGCCTTCTGCTATTTCAGGTTAGTACAGAATTACGGAGGCGTACCTATCGTTGACCGCGTATTGAACTATCCGCAAGAAAGCATAGAAGAACTGAAATTGCCCCGTAGCAAGGAAGTCGAAGTCTACGACTTTATCCTCAAGGACCTCGACGAAGCCATCAAGCTCCTTCCCGAAACTAGCGATAAAAACAGCGGATTGTCACAGGGGCGCGTAAACAAATACGTAGCTCTCGCTTTCAAGGCACGGGTCGCAATCACAGCCGGCACTATTGCAAAATACGGAGCCGAAACACTTGCTTCTTACTCCGGACATCACGCCGCGCAAAACGGACTTGTCGGTATTCCAACAGCAAAAGCAACAGAATATTTTAATACCGCATGGACTGCCGCAAAAGCAGTAGAAAGCAGCGGACGATACGAACTTTACGGCGCCAATCCAGACAGCCCCGAAGCCGCAATGAAAAACTATCGCAAAATGTATCAGGATGTCTCCTCCTCAAACAAGGAAACAATGTTCGCCCGATATTTCAAGTACGGAGTCAATTCTCCCATATTAAGCGCGAACTGTTTGCCCTTCCAGCTTGGGGGAACTTACGCCATGCACATCAACATGACGCTCGACTTCGTAAAGCAGTTTGATGACATCGACGGTAATCCGGTCGACTGGGACGCAAAGTTCGGCACAGACGCCAATTACAGCAAACATTTATATTCTTCACCAGCCGACGCCTTCGATGAGATGGAGCCACGCTTCAAGGCAATAACCGCATATCCCATGAGCGTCTACAAAAACGAAATCATCGACATCCGCAAGGGCATTCTCGAAGAAGGCAAGTTCGTCGATGGAGCTGCCTTCAACATGGGCGACGTCAAAACGGCAACAAACCTCGACGACAAGTACGGCGACATGACCATACAGGGAAAAAGCGGCATGGGGCACACCAATACCACATCCACCGGCTTCTATTGCGTCAAATACCCCGATGAAAACATGGCTCGCAACGATGTCACAGCCTCAGGCTCCAAGGATGTTACACCAATGGTCGAGATAAGGTACACCGAAGTGCTGCTCACCATTGCCGAAGCAGCCGTTGAACTTGGACGACCGAACGATGCTGTTCCCTGCATGAACGCTATCCGCAAAAGAGCCGGTTCAGGCAAAGTCTTCTCGACCGTAACCCTCAACGACGTCCGCAAGGAGCGACGCATGGAATTTATATGGGAATGTAAAACCTACTGGGATCTTCGGCGCTGGCGAACTTTCCACAAGGAATACGACAATACCGCCCCGCAAATCCTATGGCCGATTTACGTATGGGATAAACAAGCCTACTACCTGCGCGTACTCGACACTCAGGAATCAAATACCAAGCTGATTTCCTTCGACCCCAAGTACTATTACCTGAAAGTCCCCGACGCAGAAATCGCCAAAAACGGCAACCTCGTTCAAAATCCCGGTTATTAACCATCAAAAAAAAAGATTTATATGAAACTGATAAACATATTATACATCCTCTGCATGGCCATCATTATGACCGCCTGCGAAGTTGACAATTACGATGCCCCCGACGCCGGCATATCGGGAACAGTCATAGATGCCACCACCAACAAAGGCCTGCTCACCGAGCAACCCAACGGTTTTCAAATCTATTACAAGGAAATAAGCGATCAATACCCGAACGCACAGTTCCGCACATTCTGGGGCAAGGCCGACGGCTCTTTCGCGAACTCAAAACTCTTCGCAGCCAAGTACGAAATCTATCCAGGCTCCGGAGCATTCATCATTCCAGAACACCAAACCGTGACACTCGCGTCAGGCAAGGACATGGCGGTCAACTTCACCGTCACTCCATACGTAAGCATCAAGAACGTCAGCATAGCTAAATCCGGAAGCAACGACATCACCGTCTCATTCAAGCTCACCAAAAACGCCGGAACCATACTCGACTACCGCATCTTCGCCACCAACCGCACTCCGCTTGTCGGCAGCGAAGCAACCGATGGAGTAGGAGGCAATGCCGTTACACTCACTGACGATGACCTGGACAAGACCATCACCGTCGCACGCACCGGCTTTGCATCCGGCAAATACTGGATTCGAGTAGGCGCACGCTGCAAGGAAGCTCCGTCAAGCCGTTACAACATGTCCGAAATCTTTGAAATAACATTCTAATCCTGGCTACTGCGGTTTTTATTCAATCCAATAACATGGCGGGCGTTCTCAAAGTTGAAACTGACGCTGTTACGGCTGATTTCCGCTACACTTAAAATTGATTGCGGAAATTGAAAACATTAGCCTGAACAGCGAATGATTCTTTGAGGATGGCTAATGTTGGCTTCGACATTCTCAATGTTGCCTTTTACATCTCCAATGTTGGAAACAACATGGCCGATGTTGAAGGCAACATTTTTTATGTTGGGAGCAACATGGCCGACGACGGACTAAACATTGCGCATGTTGGAGGCAGCATCCGCGATGTTGGGACCAACATTGCCGATGTTGGACTCGACATTTCCAATGTTGGAGGCAACATATCCGGCGTTATCCCCAACATTGGCGATGTTGTTTTGGATATTGTCAATGTATAGCCCAACATGGTTGATGCCGGGTTAAACATTTCCGATGTTGAGGGCAACATATCTCACGTCACGGCAAACATGGATGATAAAAAAAATAACATCGCCGATGTTGAACCCAACACCGGCGATGCAAAATTCACTGAAATAAATGCTCTAACCTCTAAATACTAAATTTTATCCTCAATTCGGAGATGCCGCGCCCTCCGGCACATAGATGATTTCTCCATTCTCCAGTTCGTATGCAATTCCAACGCGCTTGCCCCTGGTTTTGCCGGATGACTGTTCATCGGCGGGAGTGTATTTGTTGATTTTTGCCCCTTCCCTGGTGATTATTTCCATGTTGGCCTTGCCGGGATTCTTGACGATGGTGAAATCTTCCCGGCTGAAAACCTCCGTCATGTTGAGGTGCATTACCATGGCTACCATCAGGGCTACGGCGAAAACCATGGCCACGTCGAAGAGGTTTACGACTACGCTTAGGGGGTCGGAGTCTTCCTCTTTAAGGAATTTACAAGTTCTTCTGCGAGTTTTCATTTTTACGGTTTAAAAGGCGTGATATATATTCGATATTGTAAACATCCTTGGCGTACCATCGTTGCTTGGATTGCAGAGTGACAAGGCCGATGGCGCTAATGACAAGGCCGACGACGGTTGTGGCAAAAACGACTTGCATATTGTATGCCATGCCTGATATATCTCCGGTTGACAATCCGACAAGGGCGGGACTCATTGCGATAAGCGTTCCGATCAATCCGAGGACGGGGCCTATCTTTGTCAGAAGTTTGGAGAGTGAAAGGTCTTTGTCTGCATCATTTTCGAGGTTGGAAAGCAGATATTCCGAATATGCTTCGCTGCTTTCGGCTGTGAGTAAATCGCGAAGGTATTTGACAAACAGCGAATCGTCTTTTTGTGGTAATAATGATTTTAATTCGCTTATGTTTTCCGTAGTCAGTTCTTTTATTTTACGATTGAATAAAGCATCATTCCGGCGCTTAACCATCATCTGGTTATAGAAACTTCCGACAAGCAGCAGCGAACGTCCGAAAAGGAGAAGGAGGATAATAATATCGGGTATCAGCAGACTGTTTGCCACCCAGAATAAAGATTTTGATATGAGTTCCATTCTTATTTTATTTTTTGATATACCATTTATATTTGTTGATTATAAATCCAAGCAAAAACGCAATAATAAATATGGTTGCCGAGAGCGCTATTGCTTTAATATTCATCGGTTCTTTCACTGCCGAGTACGTCGTGTTGCCATTAACCGTCGATATTAATCCAATGATGCAAACAAAGAGGTTAATCAGGAAATACACTTCCAGTCGCAGCTCTTTTTCCGGGCATATCCGCTTTAACGCCAGGCTGAACAATGGCAGCGCGATGAATATTGCCGCTGCAAAAGTGTATGCTGAAAAGGCAAAGTTTGTTCCCGGCAATGCAAAGATTAATTGCGTTTGCAGATAGAATAAAACGGGGAATAACAGCAGGCCCGGATAGACATGCAGGAAGAGTTTTTTCAGCCTTCCCCAGACAGTTTTTTTCACTCCGAACATGGCGCGAAGCTCTTCGATGCAGAAGGCTATCCCAAGCATGGATTCGACGGTAATCAGCACGGCAGCGTTCTGCATTATGCCGGTGTTGCCCATCCAGTCCGCCAACTGTGTTTTGGATTGCAGTATAGCCCACCGGCTTGTGCCGATAATGAATATTGCACATAATAAACCGAAGAGGCATGTTTGATAAAACTTCCAGAAACCGAGCTTCATCAGGCATCCGATGAGGATGAAAAGGACTAATATTTGGAGGATGTATTGCATTTGGGCGATTTTATTTCCGGGAATGATTATTGGCTGTCATGATTTATTGACATTGGGTTTATCGAAGTGCAAATATTATTTGAGATTTATGTTGGGCCAGATTCATTCCTTTCCGGCTCTTTTTCTTTTCAAGACGATGAGCAGGACGATAAAGGCGGCCAATACTGCGACGGCAATCATCAGTCCGTTAAGCGAGTTGGTTTCGCCGTTTTCGTTACTGCTTATTTCGTTTTTTTTCAGGACGACGCCATTTGAGTTGTCGCCGGTTGAAGCATCCGGTTTTTTCATCTTTTCCAGACTGTTGCGGTAGTCGCTTGCCGATGAGGGGTTGAGCTTTTGCGAGATGAAATCCTGGAGTTTGGCGTTGCCGGCGGCAAATCCGGATGCTGTGGAGCCAAATTCCTTTACGAGGCTGGCGTGCAGGTCGGCGATGTCGGCGATTTGCTGCTCGGAGGCCGGCCACATTCCTTTGCGGACGGTTTCGAGCATCACGGCGGTGATTTCCTGAAGGGCGTGGGGGTTCTCGCGCCGGAAGAAGGATTCGGTTCCCAGCTGGTATTCGTCCTTTACATATATGTTATACATTTTATCCCACATTTCTTTGTCGATTGCGCTGGGTTTCATGACGTTCCATCCGTAGGTGTTGGTGACGACCTCCGTAATCTGCGCCGCACTTGATGCGTTGCCTTTCATTACTTCCTTGATGTATGCGGGATTGAAGACGGTGGAGCGTGCTTCGACGCCGATGGCCTCTTTCAGTTCCTGCATACGCACGTTATTGCGGTTGCGGTAGTCTGCAAAATATGCGTCGGGGTCTTTTCCGGTTACGTTGCGAACGGCGAGGTTCAGTCCGCCCATAAATTCATATACGTGGTCGAGGCTAAGTGCGCCCCAGGTATTGCTTTGGCGTGGTTGGACGACGACGTCCGTATTGTGAAGGGCGGTTCGGAGGAGGCCGTCGTGGAATTGCCCCCATGTTTTTTCGCTTCCGTATATGGCGCCCATATTATTAATGTAGACGTTGGCTATTTCCTTTTCGTCCTCCCAGCGATCTCCGCTTGTTACCATGGCCTGGATGCCGGTGCCGTACATTCCGTTTATGCCGCCGAAGATTCGCTGTACGGACATTTCGCGTGCGTCTTTGGGGGATATGCCTTGTTCGACCAGGCTGCGTTCCATTTCAATGGCGCTTGCGGAAACATGATTGTCGTCGCCCTCGTCTTTTGCGGAGGCGGCCATTTCGACGGCGCGACTTATCAATGCGAGGCGGGAGGCGGCCAAATCGCGGAATTGCCCGGAGGTTTGCACAACGACGTCAATGCGAGGCCGACCGAGGTCTTTGATATTGATAAGTTGCAAGTCGGATACGCGCCCGTAGGCGTCCCTTACCGGCTCGACGCCGAGCATATAGAGGACTTGGGCGATGGTTGCCCCTTCGCTTTCGATAAATTCGCTGCTCCAGAAGGTGTAACTGACTTTGCGGGGATAGTCGCCATGCTGTTTCTTGTAGCTTTCGAGGGTTGCGTTGACAAGAGCGACGCCTTTGTCCCACGCTACTTCTGATGGCGTGGCCTCTGCGTTGATGGAGTAGAGGTTTCTGCCGGTGGGGACGGCTGCCGGATTGGCAACGGCATCGCCTCCCGAAGAGGGGGAGATATAACCGCCGGCGAGGGCGTTCAAAAGGGATTTAAATTCTATCTCCGGGCTTTCGCGCAAGGCTTTTTCATTGATGGTGATATTGCGTATCGTGCGTTCGATTTCGGTTATTGCTCTGGCGCGATTTTTTTGTTCCGGGGTGTATTCCGTTTTGGCTTTTTCGGTGAGGGTTGGTTTGTCGGGTTGTGCGCCGGAGTTTTTGGGCTGTTCATGATGGTGGCCGATTTTGGGGATCCATGCCGGGTGGCCTCCTCCGCTTGAGGATTGCTTTCCGCCCTGCGTTTTGGGACTGGCCGAGGGCATCATATTGGCGGGCATCATGCGGCGGGGGGGGGCGAGAATTGTTTTGGCCTCCTCCAAATCTTTGGTGGTGATGCCGGCGAGTGAGCAGAGCAGTTCGTCGGTGACGGTTGTGCCGTTTAATATGCGGGTGACGAGGGCTTTTGCGGGGATGAGGTATTTATCTGTGAAGAAGGATTTATTGGCCAGTTGCTTGCCGTCGACGGAGCCGCGTAATTTGTCGAGGTTTGCGAGGCTGTATGCAATGGGATCGGCGCTCATGGCCATCACTGTTGAGCGGATTTTCTCGTCGCTGTAAGATATGCCGGATGTATATAAGTGGCCGTTCATCTTTTCGTTGGCGATTTCTTCGGCGAAGTTTTCGATGCGTTCGATTTCCTCTGCGTTGTATGGCTCGGTACGGATGCTGTCCAGGCGTAAATCGCGGTGGATACCCATTTGGATGGTGATGCGTTTTACTTCCAGCGCGGCATGTAATTGTTCGTTGCCTTCGGTCTTGTAATATCGCCTGATTTTATCCTGCAAGGTTTTGAATTGTCCACGCATGTCGGTTTCCATAAAGGCTGGGGTGAGGTAGGAGACGGTCGTGGCGTATGAGCGTCGCTTTGCCATCATGCTCTCGCCGATATTGCCTATTGTATAATAATAAAAGTGCGGGATGGTTCCGACCAGGCGGTCCGGCCAATCGTAATCGCTCAGGGCGACTTGCTTTTGTGGCGTGAACTCCAGGCTTCCATGAGTGCCGAAGTGCAACATGGCGTCGGCCTTGAAGGCATGATGCGCCCAGAGATAGGATGCGATGTAGGGATGCGGGGGTGCGGCCTTGGCTCCGTGTACAATGGCGAAGGCGTCGCCGCCTAATCCGGCCATGGGCTGTGGAAGCAGAGCGATATTGCCGAATTGGATTCGGGCTACTGCGAGACAGAATTGGTCGTCTTTTTTTACGGACATGTATTCTCCGGGCGCCTCGCCGCAGGTGTTTACCACGTCGGCGTAAAGCGATGCTGGCAGGGAGAGGGATGCCCATTTTTCGTATTCATTTTTCTCGACGAGAGCTGGCTGCCCGTTTTTAAGGAAGTCGTCGAAGGAGCCTTCGGCGTAAGTGCTTAATACTGCGCCTTGGGTCATGAGTATCTTCTCAAAGTCCTTTACATTGTCAGGGAGGTTATTGACATTGTATCCTTCGGCTTTTAACCGTTTAAGGAAATTGTGGAGAGCAGGTACGGTTTCGAGGCCTTGAGCGGTGAGGGAGGATTGTCCCGCGCCTTTGAAGTAATATACGGCGAGTTTCTTGTCGGCATTGCTTTTCCGCTTCAGGGAAATGAAGTTGGCGACTATTTGTGTGAAGTTATTCAGGCGTTCAGGGATGGCTTTGAACAGGTACAGGCCGTCATCGTCTATCTCCTGCGCATTGAGCACGTATGGATATATCGTGCCGTCAAGTTCCGGCATTACGATGCTTTGGGAGAAGAAGCCGCCGTACATGCCCATAGGGTCGGCCTCCCATTCCTCCTTCGTCTGCAGGAGGGAAATGGGGGCGAAGACGGGAATATTGCGCTCTTTTAACCAATCGACGGCAGCATCATTCTGTCCCATTGCCATCCGACCGTGGGCAAAGTATATAACGGCGTCGGGAGCTATCTCGCGGAGGAAAGACATGCGCTTCATGAATGACGATACGGGATAGACGTTCATTCCGGCGCACTGGAGGGAGACGATAAGGCTGTCGAGATTGTCGCGATTGCCGCCGAAGGGATCGTTTAATCCTCCGATGATGGCTATGCGTGGAGCATTGGTTGTGTAAAAATTGTTGCTTTTCAGATATTCTTCGTAGGTGGATACTTCCTTAAAGTAGATGTCCGGATCAAGATGGTAGAGGACATCCGTTTCTCCTGTTTGCACGCTGTCCGGGGCATTAACGAAGAATGTTTTTGCGTCTATGGCTTGGCGAATATAGCGGGCGAGGCTTTGATAATTCTTTCGATTGCCATTATTGACATAAGCGGCAATGGATTTACGCTGGAGACTGTCAAGATTGTTGATGTTATTATCCGGATTTGTCGCTCCGTGAATATAAAGAGGGATGCCATTGTCCGCTGCGCTCTGAATCTGTGCTCTTTGCTCGGCAGTGATTTGCATTCCCATGCCAAAGCCAAGTACGAAGTCGAAGCGCTTGAGCCTGTTTAAACTTTCGAGGGGAACATCTTCGTATTTTATGAATTTATCTGTATTGGCTTTGACGATGCTTGCCGTCTGGAAAGGTTGAAAATTAATCAAGGCTATATTCGTGACAGAGGCGAAGTGTTTCCACGCCGCCCATGCTAATCCCATGACTGCAACCGCTACGGTCGCAAGTATGATGTTTTTTTGTTTTATCCTCATGTCGTGTTTAAAATTGGTAATGTTAAATGCCGGCAAAAGTAAGCCGTGGGAAGTCGTGGTGCAATCCCTATTAATGGCGGTTTTGCGAAAAGGAATCGCTTGTATTGGGGATATTGCGATTAAATAAAAAGAGGGAGAGGCAGATTGTCATGTCTTACCTGCGAGTAGCTAAATATCGTTGCTAACGTTCAGCCTGCTATTAGTTTTATTATTTATTTTTTATAAATGTAATTATAATATGATATGAGATAAATCACTGTTCACAAATGTTCGTTTTTTTATGCGCAAATACGAGCTAATCCGGATATTGTTTTGTGAGACGCTCGGAGTGTCTCGTGAAACGTTCGGAGCGTCTCGTGAAACGCTCGGAGCGTCTTATGAAACGTTCGGAGTGTCTCGTGAAACGTTCGGAGCGTCTTGTGAAACGCTCGGAGCGTCTTGTGAAACGTTCGGAGCGTCTCGTGAAACGCTCGGAGCGTCTCGTGAAACGTTCGGAGTGTCTCGTGAGACGCTCGGAGAATCAACGGTGATGCTCGGAGAATCAAACGAGACTCTCGGAGAGTCAACGGTGATACTCGGAGTATCACGCGACATTCTCAGAGAATCAACATGACACTCTCGGAGAATCAACGGTGACTCTCGGAGTATCACGCGACATTCTCAGAGAGTCAACATGATACTCTCAGAGAATCAACGGTGACTCTCGGAGTGTCACGCGACATTCTCAGAGAATCAACGGTGACTCTCGGAGAATCACGCGACATTCTCAGAGAGTCAACGGTGATGCTCGGAGAATCAAACGAGACTCTCGGAGTATCAACGGTGATGCTCGGAGAATCAACAGTGGCTCTCGGAGTGTCAAATGAAACATTTGGAATTTGTTTTACGGGTAACAGTAAATAGAAGCTGAACATTATTAATACATGGGGGAGCATCGCTGTTTCGAGAACGATAATGATGAGGAATAATCGGAAGCAAGGCGAATCTGCGGGAGGATGGCATCCCTGGCTCGCGGCTGTTTATGCCTTGACGGGAAAGTTTTTTACCTGCCGATGGCTTAGGGAACGAAATTTAGCCTATATTTGCAACGCAATCGCAAAAACAAGTTTAAATCCAAGAGAGATCTTTTATAAAATGATAAACAGATTACTAATCAGAATAAAGGTTCTGCAAGTATTATACGCCTGGTACCAAAACGGAAATAATAATCTAAAGGCTGCTGAAAACGAAATCTTGTTCAGCTTACAAAAATCTTACGACCTCTATTACTACATGCTACTTCTGTTAATTGATGTAACCCGTCTTCAGGATTATATCTTAACTAATCGGAAAAATAGATATCTGCCGACGCCGGAGGAACTCAACCCGAACATGAGATTCGTGGATAACCGGTTTATTAAGCAGCTTGCTTCAAACAGGCAGTTTAATACTTATGTTGAGGAAAAAAAAGTGTCATGGGTAAATGACAGAGACTTTGTTAAGAGTGTCCTTGACCTCATCCTTTCAACCGACGAGTACGCCGCTTATATGTCGTCTAACAATGATTCATACGACGCCGACAAGGAGTTCTGGCAAACGATCTTCAAGAACTATATTTGCGAAAACGAAATGATTAGCGACTATTTGGAGGATCTGAGCATTTACTGGAATGATGATGTTGATATTGTTGCCACTTTTGTTTTGAAAACAATTAAGAAATTCAAGAAAGAAGAGGGTGTTCTCCAGCCGCTTCTCCCAATGTTTTCCGACATTGAAGACAGATATTATGCCATCCAGCTTCTGCGCAAATCAATCATGTTTGCCGATGAATATCGCGAAATGATAGACGCTAAGGCAAAGAACTGGGAGCATGAACGAATCGCCGGCATGGACATATATATTATGCAAATAGCTGTTGCCGAGCTTCTCGCTTTCCCGTCCATTCCTATCAGCGTGACGCTGAATGAATATATCGACCTGTCGAAATATTACAGCACTCCAAAAAGTTACATATTCGTCAATGGCATACTTGATGCTATTGTCAACGACTTGAAAAATGATAACCGCTTGTTCAAAGAGTAAGTTTTATCATTACATTTGCTTGCAATTAAAAATCATATTACAAACATAAAATTATCAAGAACAATGAATTTACCCGCTATTCTACTCCAAGCCCCGGCAGGGGGCGGCATAGACTTCTCTTTTATCTTGATGTTGGTCCTCCTCTTCATCATCCTTTATTTTTTTATGATCCGACCGCAGCAAAAGAGACAGAAAGACCTGCAAAAAGCACGCGAAGCCATTCAAAACGGCGATAAAATAATTACCTCCGGAGGCTTATACGGAAAAGTCAGGGAAATCAGTGAAAAATATATGCTCATTGAAATTGCTGAAGGCGTAAAAATCCGTATTGATAAAGCGCATATATTTCCGGTGACGGAGGAACAGGCCAAGAAATAGCGCTCGCATCATGCTTCGACTTGAAACATTCCTGTTATTATTCAAGTCCGTTCACAAGAAGGTGAATGTTTTTACTTCCCAATTAGAATGGAAGAAAACATTCACCTTTTTTTTGTTTCTAATTCTCTCGTTTGCTTTCTGGTTCTTTCAAAGTATGCAGGAGGAATATGAAACGCAAATAGTCGTGCCGGTATCCTTCCGTATGCCGGCAGGAATGGCGTTCATTGAGGCGCCTCCCCCGGTTGTTACGGCTCGTGTACGCGACAGGGGGAGTGTTTTGCTCAATTATCTTTTCAAAAAAATTACTGTAAATGTAGAGGCAGGCACTCCGTCCGGGCGCGTAAGTCAGGCAGGCTTGTCTACGTCCGACATTGAAGCCCTGCTGCTTAAACAATTTTCACCGACAACAAACATTCTGAGCTTTTCTCCTCAGAGAATAGAAATATCATACGGCAAGCGATCACAAAAGCGATTGCCTGTTGTCTTTGACGGCGACATTGTTGCCGCACCCGGCTATACGGTGTCCGGCGACATATCGTTCGACCCGCCTTTGGTTGATGTTTCCGGCGGAGAGGTCGTTCTTGATACTCTTTCGGAAATCCACACTGAATATGCTGAGGTTAAAAATGCCGATAAAACTGTCGTCCGCAAATTGATGCTCCGCTCTACGGACGGCGTCGCCCTCGCCCCTAACAGCGTATCGGTTCTCATTCCCATTGAAGAATACACGGAGAAAACAATCGAAATAGGCATAACAGGCGCTCGCGTTCCGGAAGGATATACAATGCGGATGTTCCCATCTTCGGCCAAAGTAACATGCAACGTCCCTCTCTCGCTCTTCAAGGAACTATCTGCAAACACATTCGCCGTTGAAGCCTCCTTCGCCGAACTCGACAGCCTTCACCCCGGTGTTCTTCCACTGAAATTGACGAAAAAGCCCGCCGGGATAAAGCAAATATCCCTTTCACCGGCAAGTATAGAATTTATTCTTGAGCAGACGCGACAATGATTCGGCTCGGTATCACCGGAGGAATTGGTAGCGGAAAGTCCGTCGTCTCGGCCTTGTTGCAAATCATGCGTGTTCCTGTTTATATCGCCGATGCGGAGAGCAAACTCCTCGTTGATACGTCCCCTGATATTCGTGCCCGTCTGACCGAATTGTTCGGGGCGGACATCTATTATGAAAACCATCTGGATCGCTCACGTCTTGCATCTCTCATCTTCAACAACGCCACGCTGCTGGCCGAAGTCAATGCCGCGATTCATCCCGAAGTGCTTCATCATTTCCGCCGTTGGTCATCTGGACTATCTTCACCTGTATGCGGCATCGAAACTGCCATCCTTTTCGAGACAGGTTTCCACCGCGACGTCGATTTCTCAATCCTTGTATATGCTCCGCAGGAACTTCGCATAATTCGGACGATGCAGCGTGACGGTTCAGACCGTCAAAGCGTTATGAAGCGTATCCAAAACCAAATGCCCGATGAAGAAAAGCTGAGCCTCGCCTCTTTCATTGTCTATAACGACGGTGAGAGAGCGCTCATTCCCCAAGTCCATTCCATTCTCAGGCAATTAGGTATTTTCGGAGAATAAAATCTATTTAGGCTGGAAGACAGATATATTTAACGTCTCAAAAAAATAGTTGTTATGCCTCAGTTAAAGGTGCATTTTCCTGAAAGAAATTCCATTTTTCAGCTTTTGCAAGCCTCTTAAAAAATAAATTCATGAAATTTCAACAACTAATTTTACAGATGCAACAAACTGGAATGTCCATAAAATCAGGAAGTAAAAAGAACGGAAAACTTGCATGTATGAAGAAAAACGAAAAAAAGATGCGGGGGATAGTGCGAAATCCATTTATTCTACTTTTCTTTGTACAAATTTTTTAATTATATATATCTATTATTTTTTCTTATGAATATTTACATTGGTAACTTAAATTACCGCGTTAGAGAACCGGAATTGAAACAAATTCTGGAAGAGTATGGGACAGTAAATTCTGTCAAATTAATCGTTGATCGGGACACAAACAGGTCTAAAGGGTTTGCTTTTGTCGAAATGCCATACGATAAGGAGGCATCAACTGCTATTAACGAGTTAAATGGCGCCGAATACGAAGGCCGCCAGATGGTAGTAAAAGAAGCGGCTCCGAGACGTTAACGTATAGGAACAGCGTAAACTTCAAATGAGGGGACGGAACACAAGTTTCTGTCCCCTTGTTTTTTTCTACGCTCATGGAGGTTATCATTATTTTTTCGAGAAGTCGGATGCTTTGACATATCCGGACAAATGAGTTTTTTAAATAGTAAAACCTGATAAATATGCTACATAAATTGATGCTCAAAAACAAAAAAAGGGATACTTCACAGCAGCCCTTTTTCTCCACACACTAAAACAATATCTATGAAAACCTATCTTTCATTTTGATTTAAGACGTTTAAGTTACATTTTAAAAATTCAAGATTTCTTATCTGATTA
This sequence comes from Tannerellaceae bacterium, assembly GCA_031257015.1. GTDB lineage: Bacteria > Bacteroidota > Bacteroidia > Bacteroidales > Tannerellaceae > DFXE01. The sequence goes on along the minus strand of JAIRPK010000041.1, from coordinate 3,062 downwards.
ATACGCTGCAAAGGTAGCCCTGTTTAACCCCGTCATTATTATCAATTTAGTTATTAAGATTGTCAATTTCTTAAACAGCTTAAAAAAATATCTTTTCCTGCATATAATAACATATAATAATCAAAAAAGGGGCTTCCACAACGGAAAGCCCCCATAAAAATAGTATGTTACTATACTTGCCGGATATTATTGCTTCGGCACTCGCTCATACGGCATAAGCACATAATCACGAACGGCACGGACCAACCAGCCTATATTCTTGGTATCAGCATCGTTGTACAGAAATGAAGTAGGACCAAGAGCTTGATTTGATACAACCAGACGGTAAGGCGAAACATTGTTATAAGTGTTTCTGAAAGCGTAATATGAGTAACTATTGGTTGCGGATGTACCGTAATTGGCTACGCCTCCATCAGTGCCTACTTTGCCGCCCAATGGGAAATAAAGCGAACACGACTCATTGTTTCTACCAGTAACATGAAAATCGTGCCAATAGGCTGAATATGTGGATGACGCATTCTTAAGTGCAGCCTCCAATGCTTTGCCCTGCGCAAAAGACGGTATGTACCAGTATTTTGGACACGGGCCTTGCATCTTCGTTGAATCATTGCTCACGCCGCCCCATAGGTCATTATCAAGATCTGTGCTCTTCAGCCAGTCGCCTGTAGAGCTTATGATAAACGAACTTGTTGCCTGCGCATCTGCTAGCGTGAGAGGTCCGTTCTTTTTATTTGCTGATATGCTTGCTGACGAATCCGGATAGAAAGGCACGTTTCTTCCCCACTGGAAGTAAGTGCCTGTCCATGAACGGGCAATAGAATCTTTGTCTTTCCAGGCGATCTTGGCCGCGGGTATAACAGTCGCTCCCACATTCAGCGGCGCCCAAAGGACATCCCCAACTTTGACAGGGGCATATCCCATCTCATTATAATCCCAGCTTTCAACATAATACTTCTTCGACCGTGTCGAATTGGTCTGGCTTTGAATGAATATGTTAAAGGCAATTGGGGCTTTTGTATGCGGCAGTCTGATGCGATGCGTCGTTTCATAATGCAATCCTTCGCCGGCGTATGTGCGTATGGTACTGAATGTACAGGCATGGCTGGCAGCGAGCACCGCCATGGAATCTTCTGCCAGGAAGCCGGAATAGTTGGACTGAAGCGCCAGGGAAGTCACATTGGCGGTAGCGACGTTATCGCCAGCCAGAGTGTAGCCGGTGTCAACCAGTAAAAATTCCGCATACTGCTGACCTGGAGCGGCCGTGTAGCGAATCGTATCGACAAGGGTTCCGTCGTTGACATTGCCATCAATGAAACCACCTGCGCCGTCGGAAATCTGTGCATTTTTAAAGCTTACAATGCTGGTGTCGCCAGGAGCTTGCTGCACATGCGAAAATATGACGCCACGCTGATCCCTGTTGGTAGCAATACTGTCACCATCCCAATCCCACGGTTCAATAATGAAATTAGCGATAAGATTATTTTCAACATACCTGCGGATTCTAATCCTGTAAGCCTTGTTCGCCAAAATGTCAATATCGTTGCCACTTTTCGTTTCAAGTGTATATATACGAGTCTCGCCATTGTAAGTACCTTCAATTGAGATAATTGTATTTCCGGGAGTTCCGCCATCACTCTTGGTCAACGTCGTAGGGAAAAGGTAGAACTGCGATTTGTTTATCTCAAGCGAATCCTTGGGGGGATTAGCACCCTGAAAACCGTCCGGGATTTTGTCAGAGCCTGCTGTTCCATCACCTTTAATGACGTCCTGGTCTTCGCCCAGACTACTGTCCAGCGGCGTACCGTTAGCAGTAGCCTCAACGTCAATAATCATTTTTCCTGAATTGTCAGACACATCCATCGAATCCTGAATGAAACCGGCAGTTTTTGCATTACTGATAATTACATTTTTAACATGGAAACCCGAAAAATCTTCATTGTTCTCAATATCAAATCTGGCCACTCGTCTTTTCATATGCACCGTAACACTCGGAGTAAGTGACGGATCAAGCTCAACATACATTAAGCCTCCATGGTCATTTTTGCTGAGCGACATCGGCAGTGGACATTTAATCTCAGTCAGATTTCCGTCCGTTTGAGCCGCCAGCTCGTCTGTCAGCATTTTCTGAAAAACACCCTCTGTCGTCGTGTTCAGCGATACCTGGCTTAGGGCGCTTGAGCGGATGCCACCACCGTTGGGGTCATTCACATTAGCCACGAAGTAAAAGTGCGAAAGGCCGCCTACCGTCCCTGTCGCAATTTTCCCCACAGCAGTAGCAGACTGTTTGTCTTCTGAAAAATCAAAGATGGCAAGTTCAGAGGTGCCATGCTGCGGGTAAGCAAACACCTTCAACAACTTCCCGTCCGCCCCAAACCAATAGATACGAAGCGTCTGGATGTCATTTTCCATCGAATCCGCCGTAATAGTTCCATAAGTCACAGGTCCTCCCTTGCCCAGCGGCAATATAAAAGATAAATAACCGTCGCCACCATTATAAGGCGCAGTCCCTATCTTCTCCTCATTAGTACAGCTCGACAGGAACACAATTCCCAGAGCAACAGTAAACATTAAAAATTTATTCAAATACTTCATAAACATTAAACTTAAAAAATTAATACTACAAAATTTAAACATTAATAAAAATAAAATTAAAAGTTAATACTACAAATAAATAAACTTGAAAATATTTTAAACTATATCAACTGAAAACTAAAATCCGCCTCCATCACCCCAGTCTTCAACCTGCACGAGAGAAACCTTAACCTCATCGCCATTAATATCCAGCTGAATTGCATATTCCTGGCACAGCGAATAATGCAAATTAATACCCATTTCCTGGAAAAAACGGAGCAAGTCTATCTCTTTCATCACCTGCTTACCTTCCGAATATATACTTAGATAAATCTCCGTATCGCCGCGATAACGATAGGTAACAAACTGACCGTAAAGGATGTTTTCACTGCCGTTATTACTCGCCACTCCCTTAATTCCATACGTCGTCCGTACCGTTTTAACGACCTGCGGAATATAATTAATACGCCTCTGGTCATGATAAATTTTCA
>JAIRPK010000051.1 GCA_031257015.1 Tannerellaceae bacterium | reverse complement strand
TACCAGAATACATATATGAAGAACTCGACCAAGAATGGTTTGGCAGTGCCCGGCTTTTATTCGATAACAAACTCGAAGGATGCCATCACGCCGGATGTCAGTTACCAGCGCAAGCAACTCAACAGCGTATACGGGAATCTCTCGCTCGGCTTCAAGAACGCAATCTTTGCAGATGTATCGGGAAGAAACGACTGGAGTTCCACGCTTCCGGTTGATCAGATCTCATACTTCTATCCATCGGCCGGAGCCAGCGTTGTACTGTCGGAACTTCTCCCGCTGCCGGACGTAATGAAATTCTGGAAGCTGCGCGGATCATGGACGGTATCCAAGACCGACCTTGGCGTTTATGCCATCAACCAGACATACGGAATAAGTCTCGGCGCATGGGATAGCTTCAACTCCGCCAATTATCCGGAGAATATACGCGGAAGCGTCAATCCGATAACCAACCGTACATACGAGCTGGGAACATCCTTATACTTCTTTGACAACAATCGCCTGAAGCTCGACTTCGCCTACTACAATCGCTTGCGCTACGACGATACTCGCCAGGTGGACATATCCCTTGCCTCCGGATTCAAGAAAATGCTTGTAAACATCGACGAGCAAACGGTACTCAGAGGCTTTGAAGTAACAGTCGACGCTGTGCCCGTAACCACCGGCGACTTTAAATGGAACGTAACAGCCAACTGGTCTAAATACGGAAACTATTATGCAAAGCTCGACGAAACATTCTCATCCAAAGCCCCGTGGGTGAAGGTCGGAAATCGCACCGACTTCGTATCGGGTGTAGATTACCAGCGCGATCCCCAGGGCAACATCGTTCATGACAATAGCGGCCTGCCGATAGTCAACTCTTCATACAATATACCTTGCGGATATACTAATCCAGACTGGATTTGGGGATTGGGCAACAACTTTACATACAAGCGCTGGACACTTAACATCAACTTCGACGGCCGCGTGGGTGGTTCAACCATAAACGAGCTGGATCGTTACAGCTGGGCAAACGGATCAAACTATGCGTCAGACAACCAATGGCGCTATGACGAAGTTGTGAACGGACTAAAGAATTATGTAGGCAACGGCGTTCGCTTAGTTTCCGGTAGTGTCAAGTACGATTCTTACGGACAAATCACGGAAGATACCCGCGTATTCGAGCCGAACACAACCCAAGTAAGCTACCAGGCATATATCAAGCGCTGGTCAGGAACAAACCACCTCAAGGAGTTCTTCCAGGATCTGACATTCTTCAAGTTGCGCGAGCTTTCGCTGGCTTATGATGTTCCATATCTTTATGCAAAGAAGATCGGAGCGAACAGAGCCTCCGTCTCAGTTGTCGGACAAAACCTTCTCCTATGGGTAAAGGAGTTCAAGTATTCCGACCCGGACAAGGGATTGAGCGGAAACAACGACTTGCCGGCTCCTTCGGTACGCTACATTGGAGTAAACCTCAATCTTTCATTTTAATTCATCCAAATAAAATAAACGAATATGAAATCAGCATATAAAATATTCACGCTCGTTATGGCTGTTGTCTGTGCTCTTTCGAGCTGCAGCAATTTTGAAGACCTCAATACGAATCCCAATGGAGCGACTTCCGTAACTTCGGGTATGTTGGCAACAAACCTTATCATTCCGATAATGAATGGAGCCGCTTCCGGAGCAGCACGTACCAGATACCTCATTTCCATAGAAACAACTTCGTGGAATCTCGACAGAATGTACAACCGATTAGGACGATGGGACTTTATTGATGTTGCGCCTTTGCGTAACGTAGAGAAGATGATTAACTCCGCTCCTGAAGGCGCGTTGAAAAACTCTTACACCGCGCTCGGACATTTCGTTCGCGCCCGCATCTTCTTCGACCATACAATGCGCATGGGGGATATTCCATACAGCGAAGCTCTGCAAGGAGAAAGCGGCAAGATATATTATCCTGCTTACGATACTCAAAAGGATGTTTTCGCTGGGATATTGAACGAACTCGACGAAGCCAACCGTCTGTTTGCCGAAGGCACAAAGTTCGACGGCGATCCCTTCAGCTTCGGCGGCGACCCTGCCAAATGGCGCAAACTTGTCAACGCCCTTGAACTCCGTGTACTCATCAACCTTTACAAGCGTGCCGATGATACGCCCGAACTGAAAATAAAGGAAAGACTGCAGGAAATAGCGACTTCCCGTCCGCTCCCGGAATCAAACGACGATAACTACATGTTGTACTACTCGGATACTCACCGCTTCGGTTTCTTCAAGCCAAGTGATGAAGGCTCGCTCAACCGATTTGTGACTACGGTCATAGTTGATTCATTAAAACTGTACAACGACCGGCGCCTGTTCTATTATGCAAGTCCAACGCTCAACGCAATAGCAGGAGGAATTTCGACGAGCAGCAACGATGCTTACGCGGGCGTCGATCCGCTGGAGCCGCTTAATACCGCAGACATAGCCAACCGCATCTCGCGCATGAACCAGCGTTATACGGATAGAGCCGAGGGAGAGCCTGCATACTTTGTAGGCTATGCCGAAGTAAACTTCATCCTCGCCGAAGCCGCAGCACGCGGATTTATCCCCGGCAACGCAAAGGATTATTATGAGAAAGGCATTCGCGCCTCCATGAAGTTCACAGCCGACAATACGCCGGACAATCCGGACTTCCACCACAACATGAAGATTACCGACGCCACGATCAACGACTATCTCAAGTCGCCGAACGTTGCCTTTGCTTCTACTCCCAGTGAGCAGATACACCAGATCGTCATTCAGAAATACTTTAATTCTTTCATGCGCGATGCCGAATATATGTGGTTTGAACAGCGCCGTACCGGTTATCCCGCAATCCCGATTAATCCCGCCACCAACCTGAACGTACCCAATACGAAGATGCCGATGCGCTGGATGTACCCGCAGGAAGAATCAAACTATAACAAAGCAAATGTTGAGGCCGCCATCGCCCGCCAATTCGGAGGCACGGACGACAATAACGGAGTAATGTGGATTTTGAAATAATTATGTACATGATAAAAAGAACGAATATGTTAAAATATATCAGTAAATATTCTCTTATATGCCTCATTGCAGGCTTAATCTTCTCTTGCAGCGAAGAAGAAATTCCTGCCGAGAAGCCCTTCTTCCAGATGGAGAGCGGCATTGCTCTCTCCTTCAAAGCCCCAGGCGGCACGCAGTTCCTCAACGTTATGACCAATACGAACTTCACCGTCGCCTCCTCTGCCGCATGGTGTACGCCGGAGATAGTCGGCAAGGGCGAGAACAACCTCAGGATAACCGTAGCCGAGAACACAGACCCCGCCGAGCGCAATGCCGTTATCACCATCTCGTCGGAAGGCTATGACAGCTATAAAATAGCCGTAACCCAAGGGTTCATACCTCCGAAGCCGCCTGCCCCCGAAGGAACAGACGAGCGGATCATTGATCTCATTCCCGACATCTACTATGCTTTCCATAATTCAGCGAACCTCGCCGCCCCGGCCGTAGGAACGGCAGCTCTGGAGTTCTCCGCGCCTGCAAGCGTGGTCGCAACGGACGCCCCCGAAGGCCGACGCGCCGTCACCATCACGAAGAATAACCACGTTAAGGTAACATCGCCTTCGGCCAACGGATCAAAGACATACACGATGCTGTTCGACGTCCGCGTCCCGGCGCTCAACCTGTGGTACTCCCTCTTCCAGACCAGCGAAGCCAACAGCGACGACGGCGACCTGTTTATACAGAAGGAAGGCAAGGTCGGCGTATCGCAGTACACTCCCAGCCCCGTTATTGAAGCCGGCAAATGGTACAGAATCGCCGTTGTGGTCGATGTTCAGAACGGCGCATCAGTATGCAAGTACTACATTAATGGAGAGTTCTCCTTCGCCAACGGAAGTTCATCCATCTCCAGCCGCATGGGCATCGGCAAATCCTTCTGGCTCTTCACTGACGAGGACGGAGAAGAGAATGACCTAGACTGCGCAGGCTTCGCCCTTTGGACGGACACAATGCTCACCGACGAGGAAATATCTGCATTGGGGGCGCCCTGAACAGCATTCTTTTAAAACTTGTTTCATGATAATGCACAGGGGCTGCCGGCGACGACAGTCCCTGTTTTTGTATGAAGAGAACGTCCCGGATTGAGAATCCGTAATGGAATATGGAGAATGAAAACGTGATTTTGGTTCACATCAAGGCATCCCACCATGGGGGAAAATATGATTTTGGTTCGGACCATGATGTCCCACCTTGTGGACTACCATGATTCGCCGCCAGATTGCCATTTCCCCCAAGGTGGGACAATATATTCCGTTGTCAAATTGTCATTTCCCCCATGGTGGACTACCATGATCTGAGCCGGAATCATATCATCCTCCAAGGTGGACTGCCATGATCCGAAGCTGAAACATACCGTCCCCCAAGGTGGGCTAACGAGATCAGAGCCAGGATCATATTGTCCCCCATGGGGCAATGTATTTCACCGGATTATTTCCGCAATACCCATACGAGTTAATTCCCAGCCAAAGCGCCTCGCGAGGATTGTAATAACGTGCACCATAATAATATAACTCCGTCTCCTCATCCAACTCCTTCGCATTAAACAAATACGGTGTATTCCATTTCTGGTTCCGTTCCTTTCAGAGCAGTTCTTTTTGTATTTCGGGAATATAGACTCCTCCTTTAACTAATTGGCGAGGCATATTATTGAAGCATACGTGTATCTAGCTGTATGCGTGTGGTCAGTGTTTTCGGAATGTTACGCCTCGTGGCAATAGCAAGATTGACGATCTTCTTAAAGCACTTCATATAACGTATAACCGTATTTTGCAGGCAAGCACGTTCCACTTTGAGAAACATATCGAAATCACGCACAAACTCACCATCCACTTCATTTTAGGGAAATATCTTCCTTCCCGAATTTGCGTTGAATAAGTACACCGAGATATTTGTCGCAATTATAAAAACGCCTGATGGTAATCCAATACCTATCAGCTTCCGGCAATCTTCATTGTGCTTGCGGAATACGTCGAGAAGTGTCCGTTTGTCCGTTTCCGCATTATAGAGTTTGTCCATTATCAGACCTGCAGTGAATAGCTTTCAATTCAACTCCAATCCATACGGATATACTCGTTGAGTTCGGCCAATTTCCGGTCACGTTCTTTAGATGATTCGGTGACTGCTCCCAAAGGTTGGGAGAGATGCTATGCTTGATTTGTGTCTCTACGGCGATGCCGTTTACTTTGATTCTCAACCGAATGGGAGCTTCGCCATTGCTAAGAAGTTGGGTCTTCTTGATGAAAAAGAAAACGCTGAATGAATTTCAGTTCATAACAATAATTTTTTGCTGGTAAAATTAGGTAATCAAACCGACAGTATTGCTGCGCAAATATTGTGAATCAGTGAATAAAAACCATTTAGGTGGGACTTTTTCGGAGGGCTTTTGTCCCACCTGTTTTATAATCGCCTTTTTTTGCCAGTCTCCGGAAAGCACAAATCCCTGAATTCTATTGAAATTCAGGGATTTGTGTAAATCTGCTTTTTGCTTTGTGGTGCCACCAGGAATCGAACCGGGGACACAAGGATTTTCAGTCCTTTGCTCTACCAACTGAGCTATGGCACCATGCCTTTCTTTTACGGGGACAAAGATAATGCTAATTTTTTAACGGGCAACTCTTTTCCTACTTTTTTTCATTTTATCCATTAGAGGATGCGTGTTTTGTAACCAGGAACAGTCTTGAGAGGGTTTTCCTGTGAGTTGCAGGGCGTGCCATTTCAGGAATGGAGATTCCTTCTCGCTGCCTGCTTTAATCCACAAACAATAATTCCCCATTTCCGATTCTCCATTCTCAATTAAAAAGCTTTCGTATATTTGTTCGTAAATAAATATCTAAAGATGAATCGAATAAAAGATTTTTTTAAAATATGCTGGCCGAAGCTCAATGCTTATTGGGTGGTGGCAATATTGTTCGCGGTATTCACTTTTTGCCTCGGCGATGGTAACCTGTATAAACGGTATAAATATGATGAGGCGATTCGCAATCTCTCTAAAGAAATAGAATTGTACGACAAAGAGATTAAGGAAAATCTCCAAAAACTTGAAGATATTCGCATGGATAAAGAGAATCTTGAACGATTTGCCCGTGAAGAATATTTAATGAAAAAAACTAACGAAGACGTATTCATAATTAAATAAATTATATGTTTTCAAATCTTCGCGATATTATATATTCTGCCTCCGGTCTGCTGCTTTTGGCTGGGGCTGTTCTTTATCTTTCGCAAGTATTTTTAGCTCAATATTTTTTTGCAGTCGGGGCTGCGGGGCTTGCCGTTTCTCATTTGACTGCCCCAGTCAAACATTTATCTACACGCGGGCGGCGTTTGCAGACTTTTAATGTAATTGCGGGACTTTTAATGCTTGTTGCATCGGTCTTTATGTTTAAGCGCCAAAACGAGTGGGTTATTTGTCTTGCTATTGCGGCTATTCTTCAATGCTACGCTGCATTTTTCGGGCATAAAGAGAAATAAACTGGCTTTATTTCCTTATTTTTCCATATCCTAAATGCGAATGTTTGAGATGTTTTTTTGAATCTTTATTTAAATAGTGAGAGATTGTTTTGATTCAATTTTTATGGTAGCAGCCGTAGATAAAATAAATGTAGAGACGTAATACACTACGTCTCTACGCTGTTTAGATCCCTTTTTGACAGAGGCTAGCAATGAGGGAAAAATGATTTTTGAAAAGAGAATTATTTCATATACGGATAGATTAATTCCTCGTACATTTCCCATTTGATAATACGGTAATGAGGCGAATATGCTTTTTCGTAACGGTCGCTATGATGACCGATATAATTGCCCTGCTCCAAATTCCGTTTTATCTCGTCAAGTTCAGCCTCATAATCCGGCAATGAGAGATTCATTGAGCGGATAACGCTTTCGATCTCCTCCCATTCTTTTCCCCAATCCTCTAAAGACGGGAGCGTTATGTCTTGAGCACTACGATAAAAGGCTTCCAGAAAAACATCGCACGGGACGATTCCGGACTTTACAACTGCCAAGTCAATGCGGTAGAAAGTTCCTCCCCAGCCAGTCTTTTCGATCCATCTCGCCGCGGCATTAGGGTTAAACCCGACGTAGGATGACATTTCTTTGCGCAGGTAATCGCCCGCATCCACAGTATCCGGAACAATATGTCCCGTCCCATATTTGTCCTGGAAAAAGCTTTTGTAAAAATCCTTCAATGTTGACATCGGATGTGTTGTTCTTTGCCTGACGATGGATTCATAAATCTCTTTCTTATAATCATTGGCATAGCTATTTAAAACAAGCATTGCCATCAGCGAAATAATTAAATAAATAATCTTCATAATAGTTCAATGTTAATGTGTTTGGTAACAAATATAATCGTTTCTACAAAATTAAAGTTCCTACTCAATTTTACATCAATACGCAATCATTTATGACTATTATGTTAGTCTAATATTATATCAAAATCAAGCTTTATCGGAAATAAAAAGAGGCAGAATTTGCGTTTCCTGCCTCTTTAATTTAAATGTTCGTTAGGAGAGAATATCAAAGTGCGCGGATTTTGATGTTCCTGAACCAGCAAGTGTAACCATGGTCTTGCAGGCCGATGAAACCTTCTTTTGCAGGACCGGTTTTAAAACCTTCCCAATCCTTGAACTTGCTCTTTGCTACGAGTGCATACCATTCAGGCGTCCACAAAGTATATTCGACGACTTTAACTCCATTCTGTGTATGAGTTGCATGTCCATCTTTAACCCTGATAACGATGTTGTTCCATTCGCCCGCAGGACGAGCGTTTTGCGGAAGTGCGGGCAGCAGGTCGTAGAGTGAACCGGCAAGATGGTTCGACAGGCGCGTATCTCCGGCGTTCCAATTATCGAGTACTTGCACTTCCGGGGCTGCCCAATAGATAGGTTTGTCTGGATATTCGACAACGTAGTAGAAAATGCCTGAATTACCTTCTTTTTCGATCTTCCAGTCAATGGATAGCTCAAAGTTGGCGTATTTTTGGGTTGCATAGAGGATGTCGCCATCCTGCCCGCGCCCTGCAACTTCTCCGCGTTCGACTTTCATGGCCTGCTCGTCTATCTTCCAATTGGCGGGCATTGCCGTTCCGTTGCATTTTCTCCATCCCTCGAAGTTTTTACCGTCGAAGAGTAATTCCCAGCCTTGTTGTTTTTCCTGCGGCGTAAGAGTGTTGTTTTGTTGAGCGCTTGCGGTAACTATTCCGAATGTCAGTGCGAAAACAGATACAGATAAAATTATTTTCTTCTTCATAACAAAAAATATACTTTTTAATTATTAAACAATGCCCCGAAGGTATGAAATATTCGGATATTTTTTAACTTTGCGTCTCAAAAAACACTAGACAGATGCTGACACTGAAGATTATATCAGATAACAAGAATGAGATTATACGCCGCTTGGCAAAGAAGCATTTTAATGCTGAAGAAATGATAGATGATGTGCTCCGTAAGAATGAGACAAGGGTAGAAAGCCAAAAGAAAGAAGACGAATCGCGGACAAAGTTGAAAACGCTATCCGAAAATGTCCGTGTTCTGATGCAAAGCGGAAAACGCGACGAAGCTGAATATTTGCAAAAAGTAATTGCTGAAATTAAAGTCGAGATTACGCAATGTGAAATTGCCCGTAAAGAAAGTGAACGGGATATTCAAAAAATATTGGAACAAATCCCCAATCTTCCGCATGAATCGGTTCCAAATGGCAAGGGTGCTGAAGATAATAGAATCGAGGGTGGGGGGGGGATGATTCCGACGTTGTCTACACCTTACAATTTGTCGCATTGGGAATTGGCAAAAAAATATGACTTAATTGATTTTGAGCTTGGGGTGAAAATCGCCGGCGCTGGATTCCCTGTATATAAAGGAATGGGAAGTCGTTTGCAGCGGGCGTTAATAAATTTCTTTCTGGATAATGCACACAAAGCCGGCTTCATTGAGATTCAGCCTCCGTATTTAGTCAATGCGGCTTCAGGATTCGGCACGGGAAATCTTCCGGACAAGGATGGGCAGATGTATTATGCGAACAAGGATGATTTATATCTTATCCCGACAGCGGAAGTGCCGGTGACGAATATTTATCGCGATGCTATTTTGGAGGAGAAGGAATTGCCGATTAAGAATGTCGCCTATTCGGCTTGTTTTCGTCGTGAGGCCGGTTCGTATGGAAAAGATGTGCGCGGATTAAATCGCTTACACCAGTTCGACAAGGTAGAAATCGTTCGTATTGATACGCCCGAACGCTCATACGAGGCATTGGAGGAGATGACGGGCTATGTTCGGACATTGATCGAAAAGTTGGAATTGCCTTGGCGAATATTGCGCCTATGCGGTGGCGACATGAGTTTCACCTCGGCGCTTACATTTGATTTTGAGGTATACTCGGCTGCACAGAAGCGTTGGCTAGAAGTCAGCTCTGTCTCTAATTTTGAAAGTTATCAGGCCAACCGTCTAAAATGTCGTTATCGCGACGATAACAAAAAAATACAACTTTGCCATACACTAAACGGCAGTGCCCTGGCGCTCCCTCGCATCGTGGCTGCATTGCTGGAAAACAACCAACAAGAAAACGGGATACAAATCCCGGATGCGCTGATCCCCTATACGGGCTTTGAGAGGATAGGTTGAAGCGCAAATATTAATATGACGCAAATAATAATCACCTTGGCATTACTATCTTATTGCACTAATTTTATTTTGGCTAATACAGGTTGCGACCCTCTTCGTGTCAAATCTTATACTTTAAGTAATGGACTTACTGTTTGGTTAAACGAAGACCATAGTCAACCGAAAGTATTCGGCGCCGTCGTTGTAAAAGCAGGCGCAAAGGATACGCCCAATACCGGCATCGCTCACTATTTTGAGCATATCATGTTTAAAGGAACCGACAAGATCGGAACCATCAATTATGAGAAGGAGCGCGTGCTGCTTGATTCTATCTCTCTATGCTACGACCAGCTGGCGCAAACGACCAATGCAAAGGAACGAGCCCGTATTCAACAAGAAATCAATAAACTCAGTATCCGTGCTGCCGATTATGTTATCCCGAACGAATTTAACCGCTTGATTTCACGCTATGGAGGCACGCGATTAAACGCAAGCACATCTTATGATTACACGGTTTATTTCAATTCCTTTTCTCCTCAATATATAGCTCACTGGGCAGAATTGAACAGCGAACGCCTGATAAATCCGGTATTCCGCATGTTCCAGACCGAGCTGGAAACAGTTTATGAGGAAAAAAACATGTATAGCGACGTCATCATGCGCGTGGCGATAGACAGCCTCATGGCACGATTCTTCCATCCGCATCCATACGCATATCCAATAATCGGCAGCACAGAACACTTGAAAAATCCAAGACTATCGGATATGCGCACATTTTTTGAACAATATTACGTTGCTTCAAACATGGGCGTAATCCTAAGCGGAGATTTCGACACCGAAAGCGTCCTCCCTATTCTGGAAACCACCTTTTCGCGTATAAAAAAAGGAGACACGCCAGCAAGGAAAGTCTATAACATACCCCCATTCTTCGGCGAAGAACGATTCCAACTCCGCTTCCCTATCCCCATCGTCACCGGCGCAGGATACGCCTTCCGGGGCGTCCCGTCCAATCATCCCGACCAGCCAGCTCTAAACATCGTCACCGGCTTGCTGAACAATTCCAACGGAACAGGATACTTCGACAAACTCATGGTTAATCGCAAGCTTTACGCAGCAATGACCATGAACGAAAGCTTTAACGAAGCAGGGATCATTGCTATTTTCACCGTACCAAAGCCCGTCTTCCAATCCGTCGCAAGCGCATGTTACAGGATTAGACGCGAGCTGGAGCGCGTAAAGACAGGCGATTTCAGCGACGAAATATTCAGCAGCCTCAAACTGGAACAAAAGCGAAAATACGCCTCACGTCTGGAAGAAATAAATTCACGCTCACAGATGATGATCGACATCTTCTCGCAAGGAAAATCATGGGAAGAACATATTAAAGAAATCGACCGCATCAACGAACTCACCAAAGACGATATTATTAATGTAGCACGCAAATACTTTGCAGACGACTACCTCTACGTAACTAAAAAAACAGGAAAATACCCAAAAGACAACCTCCCGAAGCCAAACTATCTCCCCGTCGTGCCGAAAAACGTTGACGCCTCCTCCGCCTACGCCGCCACACTGGAAGCCCTCCCAGTCACAAACGTTCAGCCACGCTTCCTCGACTTTCAAAAAGACGTACGCATAATCCCACTCACACCATTCACAAAGCTTTACGCATCACCCAACCCCGTCAACAATATCTTCACCCTTGACATATCCTTCGGCGCAGGCAAAATCGAACGACCAGAACTAGTACAGCTAACATCATATCTCCCACTCCTGGGAACCGAGCAACTTACGTTCGACGAATTTCGCGGACGCCTCCAAACACTAGGGAGCACGCTCAACTTTGAAGTAGACAATAACCGCTTCCTTATCAAAATAACCGGCTTCGACGAAAACTTCAGCGAGACAATCGCACTCGTCTCCTCATTCATGCAACATGCCAAACCAGAGGAGAAAAAACTCAAACTGCTCGCCGACGAAGAAAAACTCATGAAGAAAACCTTCTACAAATCAACCGAAAGCCTCGCACAAGCACTGCTGGAAAAAGTCCGCTACGGAGAAAAATCCATCTACAAAAACAAACTCAACCTCAAAGACATTAAGAACCTCAGAGGCCAAGACTTGCTCGACGCCTTCCACTCACTACAAAAAATAGCCTGCGACCTTCACTACTGCGGAACCCTCCCCATTGACAGCATCGCAAGCCACCTTCGCCAAAGCATCCGACTGGCCGACGTCAACCTCCCCGCACAATCCCCCGCCTATCGCCCCATGCTCGACTACGAAGCACCATGCGTATACTTCTGCGACGCCCCAGACGCCGCCCAAAGCATCATATACAGCTACGTCAAAGGCGAAGCCCCACGCTCAAAAGAACAATACAGACATGCAGCACGACTATTCTCCGCATATTTCGGAGGCGACATGTCATCACTAATGTTCCAGGAAATACGAGAATTTCGCTCCTTCGCCTATACCGCCCAAGGCCGATACTCAATGCTCCCACTCAACTTTAAAGACAAACCCGGCGCCCTGACAACCATCCTCTCCACCCAAAACGACAAAGCAACAGACGCCCTCGCCGTCCTTGACAGCCTTATCCGCAATATGCCCGTAAGACCCGAACGCCTGCCAGCCGTGAAACAATCACTCATTAACCAAATGAGCTACAATTACCCCGCCTTCAGGACAATACCCGGCCGCGTCGCATCAATGCAGAACGAAGGATACACAGCCGACCCCAACATATCCATGATGGAACGCTTGCCGCAAATGACAATGGACGACGTCGCCGACTTCTACGCAGAAAACATAAAAGGCAAAAACATCGTACACATAATCGTCGGCAACTCAAAAAAAATCAACATGCAGAAACTTGCAACATTCGGCGCCGTCGTCAAAATCAAAAAAGAAGATTTATACAATTAAACATTATAGATGAACTAAAAACTCGAAAATTAGATCAACCCAGAAATGCTCGTTCGCCCCTGCGAATGAGCATTTCACTTTTCAAGCACAGCCCGCAATCCAGCACCACCACCGACCGCCCGACAACCACACCCGCACCTCCACCACCTCCCCCCTCCAGCTTGACAAATCCAACCATAGACCCCAACAATTCAACGCCCTCTCCCAGCCTTACACCCCTACCCTGCTTAAAAAATCAAACAACGCTGTTTGAAAAATCAAGCAACACTGCTTAAAAAATCAAACACAAGTGCTTGAAAAATCAAACAACGCTGCTTGATTCCTCAAGCAACGCTGTTTAACAAATCAAGCACAACCACTAAAACAATCAGGCAGCAATGCCGGAATAATCCAACACATAATTTTGAATAATCAGGCGACAATATTTGAATAATACAACATATAACTTGAACTAATCAGGCAATATTATTGAAATAATCATATACAGGATTTTGAACAATCAGCCCGTAATATTCAAATAATCCAGTACGACATTTTGACTACAAAACCTATATTATTTAAATAATTCAACACAAGTATTTTAATAATTATGCCGCATTGTTTGAATAATACAATGCTATGATTTGAACAATTAGAGCGCATTATTTGAATAATTAAATGTGGGATTTTAAATAATCAGCCCGTAATGTTTAAATAATCAAGTAGGACATTTTGATTACAAAACCTATATTATTTAAATAATTCAACACAAATATTTTAATAATTATGCTGCATTGTTTGAATAATCCAATGCTATGATTTGAATAATTAAATGCGGGATTTATAACAATCAGGCGACAATATTTGAACAAAACAACATATAACTTGAACTAATCAGGCAATATTATTGAAATAATCATATACAGGATTTTGAACAATCAGCCCGTAATGTTTAAATAATCAAACGCTGTGATTTGAACAATTAGAGCGCATTATTTGAATAATTAAATGCGGAATTTTAAACAATCAGGCGACAATATTTGAATAAATCAATACAGGATTTTGAAGAATCATGCTGTATTATTTAAATAATCTAATGCTGTGATTTGAACAATTAGGGCGCATTATTTGAATAATTAAATGCGGAATTTTAAACAA
>JAIRPK010000011.1 GCA_031257015.1 Tannerellaceae bacterium | reverse complement strand
GCTGTTGAGTTATTTCAGAAGGCTGGTCGTGGGGCTTGTAAATGGAAAATTAAAGGTCTGGCGGGTAATAATTGTGCTGTTTTTATTAAGAACTGTGCTGGATTGTTCGGTATCTTTTTGCAGTGGGAAGTTATGCTGTTGTTTTTATTTGTCGTTTGTTAATCATGATTTATTTCCAATAAATATTTGTACGATAACTCGCTTCCAATCGTCTCCTTGGCGAACGCCAACGCAACTTTTACGCTTCAGCCAGGCCTCCACATCTTCGTTCTTATCCAGCCGTAATCCGTAATTGTCGCTGCCCCCTCCTCCGCTGGCGGAATATGCTCGTACCAACCCATGTTTTAAGCAATTGTTGACGCGACAATCACGGTTACAAGTATGTAGAATGAACAATGCTGATTTGTAGCTTCTGCCTGGAAATAATAATAAAACAAATAACCGCCTGATGACAGCCTTTAAGAAAATCAAAGCATTTCCTAAATCCCCATAACCGCCAACATTTCCATCAAGAAGATGCACTTCACACCAACCCACACTCCAACGCCCGCCGAAGTCCCGCCTTCGTCTCCTCAAAGCCAAGCTCACACCCCAGCACCTCCGCCATCGACGTCACCCCCCTATCCGTGAAGCCACACGGATTAATAAGCCGAAACGCATCAAGCGACGTATTTACATTTAGCGCAAAACCGTGCATAACCACAAAACGACTGCTTCTAACCCCAATCGCACATATCTTCCGAGGCTCATCACCCGTCCACACGCCAGTCGCCCCCTCCAGTCGATAACACTCAATACCATACGCACGAAGAAAATCAATCACAATCCCCTCCAGCCAACAAACATACGTCCGCAGCCCCATCCCCAGGCCTTCCAAATCAACAACCGGATAAACCGTCAGCTGCCCCGGCCCATGATACGTCGCATCCCCTCCGCGATCCGTCCGAAAAAGCTCCACCCCCCGCTCCGCAAGACAATCAGCCGAAACAAGCACATTCGCCTCATTCGCCCTCCGCCCCAGCGTAATAACCGGCTCATGCTCGCAAAAAAACACACGATTAGGCGCATCCCCCCCCGCCAGCTTGGCCGCCAGAATCCCCTCAAAAGCCGCCGTCTGCCTCGCCAGCGCATCCCCATAGCGAATCCTCCCGCAATCCTCAAACACAAACCCACTCATCGCACCCCCCAATTAATAGGCCCAATCTTACCCATTAAAGACAAAATTTTCCCCTGCCGCTTTAACAAATATGCCGAAGGCCTGTCCGAGCGCAACCTCCGAGGATTAGGCAACGAAGCCGCAATCAGCGCCGCCTCTCCACGACTCAATGCCGCCGCCCCCTTCCCAAAATGCGCCGCCGCCGTCGCCTCCGCGCCATAAATCCCATCCCCCATTTCAATCGAATTTAAATACACCTCCATAATCCGCCTCTTACCCCAGAGCACCTCGATAAGCGCCGTAAAATAAGCCTCCAACCCCTTGCGCACATAACTCTTCCCAGGCCAGAGAAAAACATTCTTCGCCGTTTGTTGAGAAATCGTACTCGCCCCCCGCAGCCGCCTCCCACGGTCAGCATCCCTCCGCGCCTCAACAATTTGCTCAAGATCAAAACCGCGGTGAATAAGGAAACGATTATCCTCCGCCGCAACAACCGCCAGAGCCAGCGGCTCCGCAATACGCTCGATCGAAACCCACCTGTGCTTCAGCATCGCCGGACGCCCCTCGCCCCACTGCTCGCAAACACGAATCAACATAAGCGGCGTCCAGTAAACCGGCACAAACCGCAGCACAACCACCAGCGCCACGCTCCCCACCGCACTCCAGAAAACCACTCTCCGGCACCATTTCCACGCCGTTCCAGCCGCCTTCGCAACCATTATCTTATTAATTTTCATCCTCATTCAATTAAACAAAACCAAGTCTCGCCCGCAAAAGTAAAAAGGTTTAGCCCCATTTCAAACAAAGCCCCTCACCACCAGCGCCTCCTCCCGCCGCAACCCACAAATCCCCCATTAACATCCGGCAACATAACCAAAATCATCCACCTCCCCGCCTGATTCGTCAACCACCATACTCCGATCCCCCACACAAATTTCCCACATCCCTCAATCCTTACTTCCCATATTTCGCGCCCACTTAGCCAGCCCACTCAATCCCCAGTTCCCAAATCCCCCACCCCCTTTCCCAAAATCATAAAGCTCTCCCGCCCAAATCCTCAACTCCCACTCTCCAAATCTCCCGTCCGCGTAATCAAATCCCTTAACTTCTGCAATCATATTCCCCAATAAATTTATCCTGATCCCTCAATCCCCAGTTCCCGAAATCTACACCCTCTTTCCCAAAATCATAAAGCTATACTGCCCAAATCCTCAACTTCCACTCTCTAAATCTCCCGCCAGCGTAATCAAATCCCTCAACTTTAGCAATCATATACCCCAATCAATTCGTCCTAATCCCTCAACCATCAGTTCCCAAAATCCCCAGCTCCTGTCCCAAAATCATAAAGCTCTCCCTCCTAAATCCTCAACTCACGCTCTCCAATTATCCCATCAGCGTAATCAAATCCCTCAACTTCGGCAATCATATTCCCCAATCAATTTATCCTAATCCCTCAATCCCCAGTTCCCGAAATTCCCAGCTCCTTTTCCAAAATCATAAAGCTCTCCCTCCTAAATCCTCAACTCCCAATCTCCAAATCTCCCGCCAATGTAATCAAATCCCTCAACTTCTGCAATCATATTCCCCAATCAAATTACCTTAATCCCTCAATCCCCAGTTCCCGAAATCTACACCCCCTTTCCCAAAATCATAAAGCTCTCCCGCCTAAATCCTCAACTCCCACTCTCCAAATCTCCCGCCCGCGTAATCAAATCTCTCAACTTTAGCAATCATATTCCCCAATCAATTTGTCCTAATCCATCAACCATCAGTTCCCGAAATCTACCCCCTCTTTTCCAAAATCATAAAGCTATACTGCCCAAATCCTCAACTCCCACTCTCCAATTATCCCATCAGCGTAATCAAATCCCTCAACTTCTGCAATCATATTCCTCAATCAAATTATCTTAATCCCTCAATCCCCAGTTCCCGAAATTCCCAGCTCCTTTTCCAAAATCATAAAGCTATCCCCCAAAAATCCTCAACTCCCACTCTCCAAATCTCCCGCCCATGTAATCAAATCCCTCAACTTCGGCAATCATGTTTTATCATCAACTTTATCAAAACTATCAAGCCACAGTTCGTCGTTAAGCCAACTTTTTGCCGGAATCATTAATTAACGGCTCCTGATTTCATCGCCAATCTTGCCCTATTCATCCAATTCCATTGCCTGGATACGCCGCCTGCTTGGCTCAAGTCGTCAACCTCCTCTTTACAATATCACTGATGACTTAGCCTGAACCATCAAGTAATACTTCTCAATTCATCCGGCCTCTTTATACAATAAAACAACTCATTCATCACAAACTCTTCGCCTGCGATTGCCGGTAAGATTAACAATACCGCCGGTTAATGGCGGCAAAGGCGGCAATTAAAATCAACTCCTTCGTTTGATTAGTCAACCGGCACAATTCAACAAGCACGCATACACTGCCGGCAGCTTCAAGCAGAAATGTTTAATTTTTCAAACACCGCTGCCGAATTTTTCAAGCAGCGCTGTTTGATTTTTCAAACACCGTTGCCGAATTTTTTAAGCAGCGCTGCTTAATTTTTCAAACACCGTTGCCGAATTTTTCAAGCAGCGTTGTTTGATTTTTCAAACATCCATGTCGATTTTCCACTTCTGCGCTGCTCGATTTATCCAACAGAGCCATGCTCTTTTTTCGCAAGCTCTGTTATCTAAATCCGAGAAAATAACCGGATTCTTCAAATTAAGCTGGATGATTTTTCAATTAAAGCAATTTCATTAAGCTAATACCGCCGACAAATAAAGTAAACAACACTAACAAAACAATTAGGCAAAAGCACCGCATTTATCCAGCAGAGCCATTAAATTATACAGTATAAGCCGGGATATTTATCATGCAGAATAAGCATGTTTAGTAAACAATATTATTAAATTATACAGATAAAAGACGAGAGTTTATTGGATAAGGCAATGATATTTGGCAAACAGGATTATAAAATTGTACCGGCAGAGCAGGCCGGTTTATCAAGCTACTGGAATGGAGTTTTGAAATACAATTATTTGAAGCCCCGGATAAAGCATGTAGAATTGTTAAATGCGCCGTTTGAATTATTTAGAAATGGTGGATAATTAATTGAATATTATTGAATGATTTGTTAAGGAAAAGAGGGCGATGAATATGCCAAAGATTGCGGATTTATTTCCTTCTTTATGAAATATTATCAGAGAGAGTTGTTAATATTTACCGGATAAATATGGATTTACATACGGCACGTGATTTTGTACTTAAAACACAATATGGAAGCGCAGAAATATGCCCTGCTTATGATTTTTGTTTATACGCTCCGTGAAATACGGATACGGGTGCGGGGCCGTTTTCATCCGCTTGTCAATGGAGACGGCGACGCTATATATACTAATGTGTACGCTGCTGTGTTTTTCGGAGGAAGTAGGCCGCCGCGAGCGGATAAAGATTCAAAAAAACTGGAGCGCGGAGGCTATTGTTTTGAACGATTTTTTCCTATCTTTGCGGACGATTTCAGAAGATAAAACAGACAGGCAATGAACATATCTTACAATTGGTTAAAGAATTATCTCGACTTTGACTTGAGTCCGGAGGAGACGGCTGCAGCGTTGACATCCATCGGTTTGGAGACAAAGGGGGCAGAGGAAGTTGAGGCCGTAAAAGGCGGACTGGAAGGATTACGGGTCGGCGAGGTGCTGACCTGCGCTCCGCATCCGGATTCGGACCACCTGCATGTTACGACCGTCATCGCCGGTGTTGGAGAGGCTCCGTTGCAGATTGTGTGTGGTGCGCCAAATGTGGCGGCGGGACAAAAAGTTGTGGTTGCCCTTCCTGGAACGAAGCTTTACAAAGGCAGCGAAAGCTTTACGATAAAGCGTTCAAAGATTCGAGGTGCGGAATCGCACGGTATGATATGCGCAGAGGACGAGATTGGGATTGGGACGGACCATTCGGGGATTATTGTTCTTCCGCCGGAAACGCCCGTCGGCATGTTGGCAAAAGATTTTTACAATATCAAGAGCGATTATGTTCTTGAGGTGGACATTACGCCGAACCGCGTGGACGCGACTTCACACTGGGGCGTTGCGCGAGACTTGGCAGCTTATCTGAAACAAAACGGCAGACGGTTCGAGCTGAAACGCCCGTCGGTGGAGGCATTTCGCGTTGATGAGGCAGAGGGTGGAATCAACGTTCGCGTGACCGCCCCGGAGCTATGTCCGCGGTATTCCGGTGCGACGATTCGCGACGTCAGGGTTGCTGACAGCCCGGAATGGTTGCAGACGGCGTTGCAGACGATAGGTTTGCGCCCCATTAATAATATAGTGGACGTCACGAATTACGTGCTTCACGAGCTTGGTCAGCCGCTTCACGCCTTCGACGCAGACAAAATTGACGGCGATGGCGGCAGCACGGTTGTCGTCGGTCGTGCAAGGGAGGGCGAAAAGTTTGTCACCCTTGACGATGTTGAACGGATATTGACCAGCGAGGATTTGATAATAGGCAACGAGAAAGATGCCATGTGTATCGCCGGGATTTTCGGAGGCGCTGAATCCGGCGTAACCGGTCGTACGACAAATGTGTTCCTTGAGTCGGCCAATTTTTCACCCACATGTATCCGCAAGACGGCGCGGCGTTTAGGGCTGAGCACTGATGCGTCCTTCCGCTTTGAGCGCGGCCTGGATCCGAACTTGACGATTTATGCGCTCAAGCGGGCAGCGTTGTTGATACAGGAGGTTGCCGGAGGCCGCATATGCGGCGACATTAATGATATTTATCCTTCACCGGCGTTACCATATCATGAGGTTGCGCTCACATATAATAAGATGTATAGCCTGATCGGGAAAGTCATACCGACAGCGACGGTGCGCAGCATACTGGAAAGTTTGGAGATCGAGATTGCGGAGGAGACGCCAGAGGGGCTTAGCCTTCGCGTTCCGCTTTATCGCATTGATGTGCGTCGGGATGTGGATGTGATAGAAGAAGTGCTGCGTATTTACGGATATAATAATGTAGAAATCGGCGAAAGCGTGAAGTCGAATCTGAGCTATTTGACGCCTACGGATCGCAGCTATAAGCTCCAGAATCTCATATCGGAGCAATTGTGTGGCGCGGGGTTCAACGAGATTATGAACAATTCGCAAACCCGTTCTGCATATTATGAAAATTTGGAGACATGGGCGTTGTCAAATTGCGTAATGTTACTGAATCCCATCAGCGCCGATTTGAATTGCATGAGGCAGACGTTGCTTTTCGGAGGTTTAGACAGTATCGGGCGAAATGAGAAGCGTAAGAATGAAAGTCTGCGATTCTTCGAGTTCGGCAATTGCTATAATTACAATTCCAGCAAGCAAGCTGGCGACAGTCGCCTGGCAAAGTATGCGGAAGATTTCCGGCTTGGTTTATGGATATGCGGGCACAGGGTTGAGAATAATTGGGCGCATCCGGATGAAAAGACATCCATTTATGAAATGAAAGCTTACGTCGCGGCCATTTTGGAGCGCATGGGGATAGACATGCACAAGCTAAGCCTTGCAAACTTGACGAACGATGTTTATACGGCCGGATTGTCAATTGCCGCCGGGCCGCGCATGTTGGGGACGCTGGGAATAATAAAGCGCAGTTTGCTGAAGATGTCTGACGTGGCATCGGATGTATATTATGCCGAATTATCCTGGGATGTGCTTATGGAAATGATAAATAAGAACAAGGTTGTATTCAACGAATTGTCAAAGTTTCATCCCGTAAAGCGCGATTTGGCCTTGCTGCTTGATAATAACATCAGGTTTGCAGAGGTGGAGAAAGCAGCGTACGAAAGTGAGCGCAAAATGCTGAAGAAAGTAATACTGTTTGATGTATATGAAGGTCGAAATCTTCCAGCCGGGAAAAAGTCTTACGCCGTCAGCTTCCATCTACAGGATGAAGGGAAAACTTTAACCGACAAACAGATTGACGACATCATGAAGAAGATTCAAACCAATCTGGAACGCAAATTTGGAGCGCAGTTAAGATAACACCTAAAAAAACAACAACAGAAACAAAATAATATGGGAAGAGCATTTGAATATCGCAAAGCACGGAAATTAAAACGCTGGGGCAATATGGCTCGCGTTTTCACAAAGCTGGGAAAAGAAATTGCAATAGCCGTAAAAGCATCAGGCGCTGACCCGGACAGCAACCCCCGCCTTCGCGTGCTCATGCAACAGGCGAAAAAAGAAAATATGCCCAAGGAGAATGTCGAACGCGCCATCAAAAAAGCAACATCCAAAGATTTTACCGACTACAAGGAAATGAATTATGAAGGCTACGCCCCTTATGGCATTGCAATTTTCGTCGAAACCGCCACGGACAATACGACACGTACCGTAGCCAATATCCGTAGCTATTTTAATAAACATGGCGGCTCGCTGGGCACGTCCGGAAGCTTGGAGTTCTTATTCGAACATAAATGCGTATTCCATATTGTAAAGAAAGACAGTCTTTCGCTCGAAGACTTAGAGCTGGAATTAATTGACTATGGCGTGGACGAAGTAGAGGAGGACGAAGACGAAATCATTCTCTACGGAGAATTTTCCCAAAACGCCGCGATCCAAAAGTACTTGGAAGAAAGTGGGTACGAAATAAATAGCGCCGAATTTGTTCGCATACCGAACGATCAAAAAGAAGTCTCTCCAGAACAGAGAGAAGTAATTGATAAGCTAATTGATAAGCTGGAAGATGACGAGGATGTGCAGAACGTCTTTCACAACATGAAAGAAGAAGACACGGAATAAACGCTCATGACCTATCAGCAAACCTTAAATTATCTATATTCATCTACACCTGTATTTGAAAATCACGGAGCCGGAGCATACAAACCGGGACTTGATACAGCCAAAGCATTAGACAATTATTTAAATCACCCGCATACAACATACAAAACCATACACGTAGCTGGTACCAACGGCAAAGGTTCGGTATGCCATACATTAGCCGCTATCCTCCAAGAAGCAGGATATAAGGTGGGACTATACACTTCGCCACACTTACTTGATTTCAGCGAACGCATTAGAGTAAATGGAAGTACGATTGAACAGAAATATGTGGTTGATTTTGTTGAAAAGCATCGCGAGTTTTTTGAACCTCTGCATCCATCTTTCTTTGAATTGACTACCGCTATGGCATTTGACTATTTCCGACACAAACAGGTAGAAATAGCCTTGATTGAAGTAGGCCTAGGCGGACGACTGGACAGTACCAACATCATCATGCCAATCCTATGCATCATAACCAACATTACTAAAGACCACACAGATTTGCTCGGCTCCTCCCTGAGTGAAATAGCCATCGAAAAAGCCGGCATCATAAAAGCCGGCATACCCGTTGTCGTTGGCGACGCTAAAAATGAAGCCGTCAAGAATGTCTTTATTAAGAAAGCGACGGAAATGCACGCCCCATTGTCTATCATGGACATTGATGACCCAAATAGCAAAATACATAACGGAATATTGGAAACCTTCCCTCTGTGGAAATTAAATTCTACTGACTTCGGATTGATTGAACACGGAATCCCCGGGTTTCAACAGGGCATGAATGTGGTGGCTGTGCTAGGCGCTTTGCGCGTTCTTTCTCCAATATTGGGCGAGACTGGCCAGAAATTTGTTGAAGCGGTGAGGGCAGGATTCAAAAATGTACTTAAACTGACCGGGCTGAGAGGGAGGTGGGATATTGTTAGTTCCGAACCGACTTTCGTGATAGACGTGGGGCATAATCCCGGAGCGTGGGACATTTCCAGCAAGATATTGACGGCGCTCGCTTCTACTGGCCGGAGCATCCATATCGTTTTGGGCTTCTCCTCCGACAAAGACATAGACACGATCTTCGGCGGACTGCCGGCAACGCCTAACGTCACTTATCTTTTTGTAGAGGCTGACAACCCACGAGCTGTCCCGGCAAAAGCACTGTTGGCAAAAGCTGAAGCCATGAAGTTGAGCGGAGAAGCTTCTGCTTCAGTTGCAGACGCTCTCCGCCATTTACAATCCAATGCAGCAATAACTGATTTTATTTTTATCAGCGGTAGCCATTATGTGGCAGCCGAAGCATACTCATTTTTCGATTCCAACCCCCTTTTTCATAATTTGTAAACATGACTGAAATTATTCTAAAAAGATTGAGCGACTCGAAAGTTGCTCGTTGGCTTGCTTTGTTCCTCGTTTCCTTCGCTATGATGTGCAGCTATTATGTATATGATGTTGTTGCGCCCTTGGAGGACTTATTGCTGCGTAACTTCCAATGGACGGGCACGGAATACGGCATCTTTTCCGGTGCCTACGCTTGGTTTAACGTCTTTTTGTTAATGCTGATTATCGGAGGCGTTTTTTTGGACAAAGTGGGGATTCGTATCACAGGAACACTATGCTGCCTGTTAATGACGATCGGCGTAGTGATCAAGGCTTACGCTTTGTCTGATTATTTTCCCTTTGAAGGCAACATAATCGGATATGACGCAAGAATGATCGTCGCATGTGTCGGATTCTCCATATTTGGATTAGGAGCCGAAACGTCGTACGTTGCCATGAACAAAATCGTTGTCAAATGGTTTGACGGTCGTGAGTTAGCCTTGGCAATGGGATTACAAGTTGCGCTAGCCCGTATTGGAACAGCTTGCGCATTATCTTTTAGCTTACCTGTTGCCATGCACTTCCACTCCCTTTCTGCCCCCGTCTGGCTCGGAGCCATATCTGTTTTGATAGGATTCCTGGCCTTCTCTGTTTATTGCACAATGGACAAGAAAGAAGACAGAAGCACCAACGCATCCGTCGCCAACAATAAATTAAAAGAAGATGAGTTCAAGGTGAGCGACATAAAATCAGTCCTTGTCAACAAAGGCTTCTGGCTCATTGCCATCCTCTGCCTCCTCTTCTACTCCGGCATATTCCCTTTTCTTAAATATGCAACCAAGTTGATGATCTACAAATACGGAGCGCCAGAATCGCTGGCCGGAATAATCCCAGCTATCCTGCCGTTCGGCACAATCCTTCTGACGCCAGTCTTTGGACGCATATACGACGCTGTCGGCAAAGGCGCAACACTCATGTTCATTGGCTCGTTCATGCTGATGCTTGTACATATCCTTTTTGCTATGCCGGCGCTGAACGAATGGTGGTTCGCTACGCTGTTAATGGTCTTGCTCGGTATTGCCTTTTCCCTCGTCCCCTCCGCCATGTGGCCGTCGGTTACAAAAATCATCCCGCAAAAGAAATTGGGAACTGCCTTCGCACTCATATTCTATATCCAAAACTGCGGATTAATGCTTGTCCCTTTGCTGATTGGCTGGACGATCGACCGCTATGCCACCATTCCAGGCGAGACGGTTACATATGACTATTCCGTCACCATGTTCGTCTTCGCAGTATTCGGCGCATTGGCCATGCTTTTCGCGTTATGGCTCAAAAAGACCGACAAGGAAAAAGGATATGGCCTGGAGCTGCCATCAAAAAAAATAAAACAATGATCTGCTTCCCCAACGCCAAGATCAACTTAGGGCTGAATGTTTTAAGCCGTCGGACGGACGGATACCATAATATAGAAACCATTTTTTACCCCATCCCCCTTAGCGACGTTCTTGAAATAACCGAGGCGGCGGCGTTTTCTTTCTCTCAAACCGGCATCATAATCAATAATGCCGACACGGAGAGCAACTTGGCAATAAAAGCCATGCGCCTCTTGTCCACGTTCAATCTTCCCCCCCTCGACGTTCACCTGTTGAAAGCCATCCCCTTCGGAGCAGGCTTGGGAGGAGGCTCGTCCGACGCCGCTTTCATGTTAAAGCTGTTGAACAATTTCGGACAGTTACATTTATCTGTTGAGCATCTCGAAAAACTTGCCGCTAAATTAGGCGCAGACTGCCCTTTTTTCATCCGCAACGTTCCGGCCTGTGGCACCGGGACTGGTAACATCCTTACGCCAATTCAGCTGTCTTTAAAGGGATACTATCTCGTCCTCGTCAAACCGCCCGTTTCTGTCCCAACCGCCCAGGCATACGCCGGAATAAATCCAAAACAACCCGCAATATCGCCCCAAGACGCCATACGTCTCCCCATCACAGAATGGCGACACCACCTGACGAACGATTTTGAAGAAACCATCTTCGCTCTTCACCCCGAAATAGCAGATGTAAAAGAACGCTTATACAAATCCGGTGCATTGTACGCCGCTATGTCCGGCTCCGGTTCCGCGGTATTCGCTCTTTTCGACCGTCCTGTCCGCCTGGAAGAACAATTCGCCGGCTATTTCTATTGGCATGGGCTGCTCACGCTCTGATGCAAATTGAAAATTGAACACTTGTCTGCGGGCTTGCTATTTGAATTGCAATACGCAGAACTAATGCACTGAAAAAACGCTCTGGCAGGACGAACAATATCCAAAGTTTTTTCTCTTGTAGGCGAGTTTGATGTTCCATTTTCTCCTTTTTGAGGTGACTAGATCTGAACTTTTTTCTGCGGGAATGTACATGATAAGGTGTTGGTTTTAGACACGCATCGGGCAGGCTATCAAGCCTCCGGAATCGGTTAAGCAACTTCCGGCATGGGATATTGCTAATGGCAATTAAGCGTATATTTGCAACCGACTCAATCTAAAAAGCATAAACGTGATTAATCTAAAAGTAGAAAAGGGAAAACTGTTTAAATCATATTATATGAAAAAGTATTTTTTAGTAGCGATGACGCTTACGCTGTCATGCGCCAAACCATCGTTTGCTCAAACGCCGGCCTTGCCGCCGACAAACGAACTCGACGCGCCTTTCGGGGAGTTGGACGGGACGCGGTTTCGCAAGCCATCAGCGGTTTATAGTCCGCAAACGTGGTTTCATTTTATCGGGGGAAACGTCTCGAAAGCGGGGATTACGGCAGATTTGGAGGCTATTGCCGCAGCGGGCATCTCCGGGATTCAACTGTTTCACGGTCAATTTGGAGGCGCCTGGCCGAAGGTCAATGAGCAGATTTCTTGCCTCAGTCCGTTGTGGGACGATGCTGTGAAGCATACGGCAGAGGAGTGTCGGCGACTTGGATTGAGATTCACCATGCAGAATTGTCCGGGATGGGCAATGGCCGGCGGCCCCTGGATTGAGCCGAAAAATGCCATGAGGCATCTGGTTTGGAGCCGGACTGACGTCGAGGGAGGCCGACAGACCGACATGCCGTTGCCGCATCCTCAACCGGACGGCGAGGACTGGCGGGATTATCATGAAGTTGCCGTAATAGCCTTCCCAACGCCGGAGGGGGATAGCGGGAAACCGATGAAGCCGGCCTCTGTGCGCGGAGACGCTACGCTGGAGTGGGAATCGTTCATGTCAGATAAGGATAATAAGCCGATTATGCTAAAACCGGTCGGCGAAGGGAACGCCCATTGGCTGGAAATAACTCTGCCGGAGCCTGCGATGCTGCGAACAGTCGAGTTTTCGTCAATAAATGGATTCAATCATAACTGGTGCGCCGAGCCGGGCGTTAAAGTTTGGGCAGAAGCCATACTTCCGGACGGGCGAAAAGAGGAGATAATGAGGGTGGACATGCCGGCAGGAAGCTGGCAGGATGACAAGCCCGTTTCGCTGGCCTGTAACGAAACGTCGAGGAAAGTATCGACTTATAAAATATATATTGAAAACAGGCATGATATGCAGCTGTATTCCCTTCGCTTGTACTCGGCAGCCAGAAAAAACAATTGGGAGGCCGAAGCCGGGTGGACATTGCGCAGCATCGAACGCAAGGCAGAACATCCCAGACAATCGGCATCGACATTCGTCCGCCCTTCGCAAATAATTGACATCACAGCCTCAATGGATAATAAAGGACAGCTACGGTACGCTTTTCCTGCGGGGCAGTGGACAGTTTTGCGCATCGGGAATGTCAATACGGGACAAAAGAACTCGCCTGCTCCGCCCGAAGGAACGGGATGGGAATGTGACAAGCTGTCCGAAGCCGGGGCGAACGCGCATTTTGCAGGATATATCGGTCGGCTGGCCACTAAGGGAGGTGCGCTGGACGGCGGGATGTTGAACGGAATGTTGCTGGACAGTTGGGAGTGCAAAACACAGACTTGGACGGAGGCCGTAGGGATGGAAGATGAATTTGCTGCCATGGCAGGCTATCCGCTCAGGCTTTGGCTGCCGGCCGTTTTTGGATATGTGGTCGGCGACCATGACGTTAGCGCCCGGTTCTTGCGCGATTGGCGTGGAGTTATCGGCCGGCTCTTTGCCGATAAGTTTTATGGACGCATGGCGCAGCTTGCTCATGAAAACGGAATGACAGTCGCTTACGAAACGGCGGCTGGGGATATTTTCCCGGCAGATGTGATGGAATATTATAAACATGCAGACGTCCCGATGTGCGAGTTCTGGCACCCCAGGGGGGATAATTATGTCGGCTCGCTGAACTTTAAGCCCATCAAGCCGACGGCCTCCGCCGCCCGGATGTACGGCAAGCCAAGAGTGGCGGCAGAAGCATTTACATCATTCGCACTTACGTGGGATGAGCATTGGTCGATGCTAAGAGAAACGGCAAATGCCAATATTGTGGAGGGCGTGACACATTTCGTATTTCATACATATACGCATAATCCGCAAATCGGCTTCCTTCCGCCGGGAACATCCTTCGGCTCCAGCATCGGGACGCCATTCCTGAGAGGGCAAACATGGTGGCGGTTTATGCCGGAATTTACATCTTGCCTTGCGCGGTGTACCTATTTGCTGGAACGCGGCAAGCCGGTCTCCGACGTGCTTTGGTATCTGGGCGATGAAATTAACCATAAGCCCGACCAGAACGCGCCGTTTCCCGACGGATTTAAATATGATTATTGCAATCCCGACGTTCTGCTTAACCGCCTTAGCGTTAGCAACGGACGCCTCGTTACGCCGGAGGGCATAACCTACCGGCTGCTGTGGATGCCTGACAATGAGCGGATGCTGCCGGAGACGGTCGCCAAGCTGCTTGAGCTGGCGCAGAACGGAGCCGTCATCGTTGGCAATGCGCCGAAAAGCATAGCTACTCTTTCCGGAGGAACGGTTGCGCAGCAACGCTTTGAGGACGCCGTGCACGAGCTATGGGGCGACAGGCGCGGAGTAGCCCGCCGGGTAGGAGCCGGAATGGTTCTCGCCTGCCCGTTGAAAGAGGCTTTGGACGTATTGAAGCTTGAACCGGACGTAACCGGTGGCAAGGCGCCATGGCTGCATCGACGGACAGATGGCGCGGACTGGTATTTCGTCTGCGCACCTCAAGACGGAAGTTTTAAGGGCACGCTAAGTTTTAACCAGACGGGAACAGCCGAAATCTGGGAACCTGTAAGCGGCGATATTTTGCCGGCCAGGTCAGTAACGAAAAACAATCGGACGACAGTCGCGCTGGACTTGCCAAATGCAGCCTCATGCTTCGTCGTCTTTCGGCATGAAGAGGAGGCGCAGCAGCCAGGCGCCACAAGCCGCGAGAAGCCTTCGCCCGCTCGCACCATTCCGTTGAATACCCCCTGGACGCTGTCCTTTCCCGCAGGATGGGGAGCGCCGCCCTCGTTGAAGACAAAGACGCTGAAAGCCTGGAAAGATTTGGATGTTTCGACCGAGGCTAAGGCCTTTTCAGGAACAGTTGCATACGAGACAGAGTTCAATGCCGGAAAAATAAAGGCAGGAGATAAGCTGACGCTCGACCTTGGCCGTGTGGAAATGATAGCCTCCGTAACGGTTAACGGCAAGCCCGTGCGAACGCTGTGGACTCCGCCATACACGCTTGATTTGACCGGCAGCATCCGTTCAGGGCGCAATGTATTGAAGATTGAAGTTACCGGAACATGGTTCAACCGCCTGGTTTATGATGCCGCCCAGCCCGAAGCCAAACGCAAAACATGGACGATAGCAGCGCCGGCCAAGGATGAGCCGTTGAGAGAAAGCGGACTGCTCGGCCCAGTTGTCCTTCGTGTCGGAGGAGAGTGACCCCCGCATTATTTTCCAGTGCAGCCTCTCCCGGAATCATGCTTTCCAGTGGATTGCCACGGAGAGGCGACAGAGAAAAAACGCAAGACCTCACAGCCATATATTATTAATGTGCAATTAATCGGATGGAAATAATCCTCAGAGCTAGCTCGCATACTTCCAGAGCTAGCTCGCGCACTTTCAGAGCTAGCTCGCGCACTTCCAGAGCTAGCTCGCGCACTTCCGGAGCTAGCTCGCATACTTCCAGAGCTAGCTCGCGTACTTTCAGAGCTAGCTCGCATACTTCCAGAGCTAGCTCGCGTACTTCCAGAGCTAGCTCGCGTACTTTCAGAGCTAGCTCGCGCACTTCCAGAGCTAGCTCGCACACTTTCGGCGCACGCGACAGAACTCTCGGCGCACGCGACAGAACTCTCGGCGCACGCGACAGAACTCTCGGCGCACGCGACAGAACCCTCGGCGCACGCGACAGAACCCTCGGCGCACGCGACGGAACCCTCGGCGCACGCGACGGAACCCTCGGCGCACGCGACGGAACCCTCGGCGCACGCGACGGAACCTTCGGCGCACGCGACGGAACCTTCGGCGCACGCGACGGAACCACTCCCCCCCATTCCCCGTTGCTTTTTTCCTATCTTTGAAAATCTTACAAACCAAATAATATTTAAAGAACCATGTTTAGTAAAGAAACATACATAGCCAGAAGGGCAGCATTAAAAAAAGAACTGAACGGCGGCCTGTTACTGTTCATCGGCAACGACGAAACAGGTATAAACTATGCCGACAACACCTTCCATTTTCGTCAGGATTCAACATTCCTGTATTATTTTGGCATCTCCGCCCCAGGGCTGAACGCAATCATTGATATAGATAACGACCGCGAGATTATTTTCGGCGACGAGCCAGGCATTGACGCCATTGTTTGGATGGGGACGCAGAAGCCCCTCCGCGATAAGGCAGCCATGGCAGGCATTGACAGTGTCCGCCCCTCGGCCCAATTGGATGAATACCTGAAAAATGCGAAATCAAAGAAGCAGGCCTTGCATTATTTGCCGACTTACCGCGCTGAACATAAAATAAAGCTGTTCCAGTGGCTGGGCATTTATCCCGGAGCCGAGACCCCATCAGTGCCGTTCATCTACGGCGTTGTCAACCAGCGGAATTACAAGAGCGCCGAGGAGATAGAGGAAATCGACCGAGCTTGCCAGATAACAGCCGATATGCACCTCAACGCCATTAGCGCCGTTGTCCCCGGCGTTATGGAAAGCAGCATCGCCTCCGTGGCAAGGGCAACGGCCGCCCGTGTCGGCTGCGAGCTGTCCTTCCCAACCATTGCAACCGTAAATGGACAAACACTCCACAACCACTATCACGGTAACAGGATTAAGCCAAGCGACATGCTCCTTCTCGACGCCGGAGCCGAGACGCCGATGGGCTATGCCGGCGACATGTCCTCCACCATTCCGGCCTCCGGCGCTTTCTCCACAAGGCAACGTGAAATTTACGACATCGCCGTCGCCGCTCACGAGGCTGCTGTTAATGCGCTTCGCCCCGGCATAAACTTCGAGCATGTTTATGACCATGCCGCATGTGTCATCATGGACGGCCTGAAAGCCCTGGGGCTTGCAAAAGGCGATGCCGTAGAAGCAGTCCATGCCGGCGCTCATGCCCTGTTCTTCCCCTGCGGGCTGGGTCACATGATGGGCTTGGACGTCCATGATATGGAAAATCTCGGCGAGGTCTATGTCGGCTACGATGGTCGCCCCAAAAGCACGCAGTTCGGTCGCAAATCCCTCCGCCTGGGTCGCAAGCTGGAACCCGGCTTCGTCCTGACCATTGAGCCGGGCATATATTTCATTCCCGAATTAATCGAACTTTGGAAGAGCGAAAACAAATTCGCCGAATATATCAACTACGACAAAGTCGAGAAGTACAAATATTTCGGAGGCATCCGCAACGAGGAAGATTATCTTATTACAGATTCCGGTTTCCGCCTGCTAGGCAAGAAAATTCCCCTCCATGCCAGCGAGTATGAGGAGTATTTAAAACAGAGGAATTAGTTTTTCAACCTTTATATATATAATGTAATGAACAGAATTTTTGCAATTTCTTTAATCCTTCTTTTTTCCGCCAGTGTCGCCCGCCCTCAAGTGGGCGATGCCTTGACAGGCAAATCCGACGCCCCGGAGAAAAACTCACTCAGCGACGAAGCCCTGTTCCGCAAAGTCATAAGCGAACTCTCCGACGACAAATTCGGCGGTCGCAAACCGATGTCCGCCCATGAAGCCCCCGTATTGGACTATATCGCTACGCAGTTTAAATCCCTCGGCCTGGAACCTGCCGCCAACGGAAGCTTTTATCAGAAAGTCCCCCTGCTCGGCGTCAAGACGCATATTAAGAACAATGTCATAAACGTCCGGGGAGCCAAAGGCAGCGTCCGCCTCCGCTATTGGGACGATGCCGTTGTCTGGACGCACCGGGCGGAGAAGAAGCTCAAAGTATCGGGAGCCGACTTCGTTTTTGCAGGCTTCGGCATCAATGCCCCGGAATATGGCTGGAACGATTACGACGGCATAGACGTAAAGGGCAAAATTGTAGTCGTCATGGTCAACGATCCCGGATATTACGACGACAATCTCTTCCGCGGCAAAAACATGACCTACTACGGCCGCTGGACTTACAAGTTCGAGGAAGGCGCCCGCCAGGGCGCCGCCGCCGTCATCATCATCCACGATACAGCCCCTGCCTCCTACGGTTGGAGCGTCGTCCAAAACTCCCGCGCAAGTTCGAGCCTCTGTCTTTACGATCCCGACGGTGGAACAGACGGATTGCTCGCATATCAAGGCTGGGTGACTGGCGAAGCCGCCGCTAAACTTTTTGCCGCCGCCGGAGCGTCCATTGATGATGCTCTCTCCGCCGCTAAAAGGAAAGGCTTCAAAAGCTTTCCTCTCAAGCTCAACGCCTCTATTGAATCGACCAATGATGTTGAAATCGGCGAATCCGCCAACGTTGCCGCCGTCCTCCCCGGCTCGGTGCGCAAAGACGAGTGCATTATTTATTCCGCTCACTGGGATCATTTGGGCATCGGCCAAGCTGTTGATGGCGACAGCATATACAACGGAGCCGACGACAATGCCAGCGGAGTTGCCGCCCTCATTCTTCTAGCCCGCCGCTTTAGCAAGCTGCCCCGCCCTGAGCGCTCAATACTCTTCCTTTCCGTCACAGGCGAGGAATCAGGATTGCTCGGCTCTGATTACTATGTGCGCCATCCGCTATACCCTCTCGACAAGACAGCCATCTGCCTGAATATGGATGGCTACGGCGACAAGATGCGCACTTCCAACGTAGTCCTCTCCGCCGCCGGACAATCCGAGACTGACCGCTACGTCATCGAAGCTGCCGCTGCGCAAGGTCGCCATGTCACGCCCTCAACCAGCAATTCCGGCGGAGGTTATTATCGCTCCGACCATTTCAATTTCGCCAAGAAGGGCGTCCCCGTCGTCCTTGCCAAAGGCGGTCAAAACTACCTGGATCCTCAAGCCGCCAAAGCCCATCGCGAGAACTACAATGGTAAAAGCACTTACCATCAACCGTCCGACGAGTATCATGAATGGTGGGATGTTTCCGGCTCTCTTGATGACATATACCTTTTCTATGGAATCGGCCTGCGCCTTGCCAACGACGGTTATTTCCCCCAATGGCTTGTCAAAGTCTTTTAAGCGGGAATAGAGAGCATCATATAGGTTTGAATTATCGTTTTGGCCTTTAGCTGTCCTGGCTTGATAGAAAAAAGAAACGACCGCCGTTATTATTTCGGCGGTCGTTTCTATATGCTAAAGTAAAATAGAACTAAGGTTAAAGCTTACTTTTTTCATTGAATTTAATCTTTAATTTTACTACACTGCAAAGATAATGCTTTTCTTCTTATCATCTATATTCAAAACGATTATTTTTCTTGACATCTTTCAATTTCTTCTGTTTTTTTTGTTTCGGTATTTTCCGCCTCAATCTTATTAGTCTAAAAAACAAGGCGAATGAGCAATCTGCCGGTAAAAAAATAAGCGGTCACTGCATTTTTTTTCAGTGACCGCTTACAATTTTTATAGTTAAGGCTGATTAAAACAGAGCGGCGCCGCTCTTCTCTTTTTTCATTGAATTTAATCTAAGAACTTTCATTACACAGTGCAAAGGTAAGGGCTTTGCCGCCTGGCATTATTAACAATACTCCTGTTTCTATTGGCAATTTATCTCGCTTGAGAAGATCACAGTTGAAATAAAAATGCGACAACACGGAGGCATTCAACTTTCGGCTCCTTTTTGCAGCCCTCCGGCACGGAGCACTTAACTCTAAAAATCAGCAAAAAACAGGGTTGTCCAGAACTTAAAACGTGTACATTTGTAGCCATATCACCTTAAATTATATAGTAATGATAACAAAACAATTAATTGGACTAATAATCATCATGGCAATATTAGACGGATGCCGGCCGGGGAACAGGCTCACCTACCCCGAAGCCGAAAGAAACGACGTTACAGACACGTATTTCGGCGTTGCAGTCGCCGATCCCTATCGCTGGTTGGAGAATGACACCTCGTCGGCAACAGCCGCATGGGTAGAGGCAGAGAACAGAACGACGAACGCATATTTGTCGAAAATCCCGTTCCGCGAACAGCTCCGCGAGCGCTTGACGGCAATCATCAACTATGAGCGCATAGGCTCTCCGATAAAGAAGAACGGCAAATATTACTTTCTCCGCAACTCCGGCTTGCAGAACCAGAGCGCTCTGTATGTAAAAGAGACGCTCGACGGAGAAGCGACGTTGTTGCTCGACCCTAATGAGCTGTCTGCCGACGGAACGGTGGCGCTGACAGACATAAATTTCTCGAACGACGGGAAGTATTTGGCCTACACCATATCGCGCAGCGGTTCAGACTGGTCGGAAATCTATGTTATTGATCTCGAAACTCGCCAGCACCTTGCAGATCATATCCAATGGGCTAAGTTCACGGGGGCGGCATGGAAGGGAGATGGCTTTTATTACAGTGCCTACGATGCTCCCCAAAGTGGCAAGGAATTCTCCGACGTCAACGAGAATCATAAAATATATTACCACAAGCTTGGCGACCCTCAATCGAAGGATGCCCTCGACTTCGAGAACCCCCTGGAGCCGAAGCGATTCTATTCATGCGAAACAAGCGAAGACGAGCGCGTGCAGTTTATCTTTGAATCCGGCGCCGGAAGCGGCAACAACCTCTTCATCCGCAATCTGACGACAACGCCGAAGTCGCCCGTCATGACGCTTACGACCGACATGGACTACGAGTATGAACCTGTTGAAGTCGTCGGCAACAAGCTCTATATCCGGACGAACTACAAGTCTCCGAAGTATAGAATCATGGTCGCCGACCTGTCCCTGCCGACATTGGAACATTGGAAAGAGCTGGTAGCCGAGGGCGCCGACGTGCTGGCCGGAGCTGACCTGATAGGCGGTCGGCTGATACTGACATATATGAAAGACGCTTCGGAGCGTCCCTTTGTATATACGCTTGATGGGACATTGCTTCACGAGGTTAGCCTTCCGGCCCCCGGCTCGGTCAGCTTCAGCGGCGACAAATCCGATGCGGAAACCTTCTATACCTTTACGTCCTTCACCTACCCCCCGACGATTTACAAGTATGACTTGGAGACGAATAAATCCCTCCTCTTTCTGTCGCCGACGGTGCCCTTCAACCCGTCAGACTACACCACGGAGCAAGTCTTCTACAACAGCAAGGACGGGACGCGCATCCCCATGTTCCTGACCTGTAAGAAAGGCCTGCAAAAGAATGGTCGCAATGCGACTCTCCTCTACGGCTACGGCGGATTCAACGTCAGCCTGACGCCATCGTTCAGCATAACGCGCCTTCCGTTCCTTGAAAGCGGGGGCATATACGCTCAGGCTATTCTGCGCGGAGGCGGCGAATATGGCGAAGAATGGCATCAAGCCGGCGTCAAGCTAAACAAGCAAAACGTATTCGATGATTTTATCGCCGCAGCAGAGTATCTTATACGCGAGAAATACACGTCGAGCGATAAGCTGGCCATCAACGGCGGCTCGAATGGCGGCCTTCTTGTCGGCGCGACGGTCAACCAGCGCCCTGAACTGTTCAAAGCCGCCGTGCCACAGGTCGGCGTAATGGACATGCTCCGTTATCACACCTTCACAATCGGCTGGAACTGGTCGAGCGACTATGGCACGAGCGAGGACAGCGAAGAGATGTTCAAATACCTCTTCGCCTATTCCCCCCTGCACAATATTAAAAACTATAAGACGCCCTATCCCGCCATCCTGATTACGACTGCCGACCATGACGATCGCGTCGTTCCGGCCCATTCCTTCAAGTATGCCGCGACGCTTCAGGCCTCTGCCACGGGCAAGGCTCCCAAGCTCATTCGCATAGAAACCAAGGCCGGGCATGGAGCCGGCAAGCCTGTCAGCAAGGTCATCGACGAATCGACCGACATTTATTCCTTCCTGATGTACAACTTGGGCATGGAATTAGCCGCGACGAAGTAATCGAGGGATTCAAGAAAACCAAACAGTATGTCTCCGTTAGCTGAACGCATGAGGCCCCAAACCCTGGACGACTACATCGGCCAGAAGCATTTGGTAGGCGAAGGCGCCATCCTGCGCAAAATGGTAGAAGCCGGGCGCTCGCCTTCGTTTATACTGTGGGGTCCTCCCGGCGTAGGCAAGACCACTCTTGCGCAAATAATTGCAGCCAGGCTGGAAGCCCCGTTTTACACGCTAAGCGCAATAAGTTCCGGCGTAAAAGATGTTCGCGAAGTCCTTGAAAAAGCGAAGGGCAGCCGTTACTTCAACGCTCCCTCGCCGATTCTGTTCATCGACGAAATACACCGATTCAGCAAGTCCCAGCAGGATTCGCTGCTCGGCGCCGTGGAGCGCGGCACGGTGACGTTAATCGGCGCGACGACCGAGAATCCCTCCTTTGAGGTGATCCGTCCCCTGCTCTCCCGCTGCCAGGTCTATGTCCTCAAGTCCCTTGAGAAGGCCGACCTTCTGCAGCTGCTCGACAAAGCCCTTACGAAAGATCCGCTCCTGGCCTCGAAAAAAATAACGTTAAGGGAGAGCGGCGCCATACTCCGCTATTCAGGAGGCGACGCCCGCAAGCTCCTCAACATTCTCGAGCTGGTCGTCAACGCCGAAGAAGCCGCCGGAGAGATTGAAATCACGGATGCAAAAGTTGTCGAACGCCTCCAGGAGAACCCCGCCGCCTATGACAAGGGAGGAGAAATGCACTACGACATCATCTCCGCATTTATCAAATCCGTTCGCGGCAGCGATCCTGACGCCGCCGTCTACTGGTTAGCCCGGATGGTCGCCGGCGGCGAAGATCCTGAGTTTATAGCACGCCGCCTGCTAATACTCGCCGCTGAAGACATCGGGCTGGCGAATCCCAACGCCCTGCTCCTTGCCAACGCCTGCTTCGACGCAATCCGAAAGATCGGCTGGCCGGAAAGCCGCATCCTTCTCTCCGAGGCCACCATCTACCTGGCCACAAGCCCCAAGAGCAACTCTGCATACATGGCCATCGGCACGGCCCAGGAGCTAGTCGAACAAACCGGCTCCCTTCCCGTTCCGCTTCATTTGCGCAATGCGCCCACGAGCCTGATGAAGGAACTCGACTACGGTAAAGATTACAAGTACGCCCACGATTATGAGGATCATTTCGTTCGTCAAGATTTCCTTCCCCCCCAGCTCCTGTCCGAGCGCATCTGGCAGGGGCAGCCCAATCCTGCCGAGCAGAAGCTCATCGACCGCATGAAGCAACTCTGGGGCGACAGATATTGACGGCCGCGGGGAAAAGAAACATCCGGGGCAAAGCCTGCATAATCCATAAACTATGCTTGAGCTTTGTTCCGGATGCCTTTTTTGTTAAGGGAGGAAACATTCCGCTTGAAAATCTCGCGACAAATGTTTATGGCGACAAATGCTTCTGTTAAAAAGACAAGCCCTGTTGCTTAAAAAATCAAACAGCGCTGCTTAATAAATCCAGCAGCAGTGTTTAAGAAATCAAACAGCGTTGCTTAATAAATCAAGCAATGGTGTTTAATTTATCAAGCGCCGTTGCTTAAAGAATCAAACAGCGGTGTTTGAAAAATCAAACATTTTGCTTTATGGGAAAAGCACATTTATCGTTATTTTTAAGAAGGTGACGAGAGGAAAATGTACACAGTCTGTGTATTCAGAAAACGTAAGCCAGCCCTGCTCCGCCAGCATACAGGTTAAATTGCAGACGCGGCGCGGCCTTCATCCGCATGGCATCATCAAGCCATTGGCAATCGGCCAGCCCTTCGTTTTGCAAAGCTTTTTTCGCATTGTTCTTCCTTATGGAGCCGACGACGGCGACGGGGATGCCGGCGCTCACGAGAGCAGTCCCGGCGATGGCTGTAATTGCCCCGGCTGTCAGCAGTTCCTTGTGCTCAATTTTAATATTCCCGTTCGCGTCCAGGCTGCTCGTATCCATGGTCGGTGCGCCTGCAACGAGCATTGCAACGCCGCCTGCGGTAGCGGCCAGGCCCGTAATCCACATAATATTTCCGATGATTTTCTGCCTGCTTCCGCTCTTGAATTGCGCTTGCAGCGCCAGCGCCCGTTCGTTTTGTCCGCTTGTTTTTGCAGTCCGTAGCGCATTGTTGGCCATTTCGGCATATTCAATAGATTTCACTGCTGCAGTCGGGAAGTAAAAGACGCTGCCGTTAGGCATCACGGCGCGGTATTGCCCTGCCGTACTGTTTTTCCTCAGTAGTCCCTTGACGATGCTTCCGTTTTTGAGATAGACTGTCGCCTCATCGCCGGTCATGCTGCTGGTTTGCGGTGGCGGCGCCGAAGAGTTTATTGACGCAATCGAGGTAGCCCCCAGATACAGCACTGTCCCGTTAGGAATGGTTATCCGATAGCGGTCGGAGGAGTTGGATTTAACCAGTTTGCCGATCAATACGCTTTGGTTGTTGAGATAGACGGTCGAGATGTTGGCGTTTCCCTGCGCATCAGCGAGTTGGGCGAGAAGCGCGAAGATTAAGAATAATAAAATGTTTTTTGTTTCCACATTCGTTATTGTTAAAAATTAGTAGATAATCATGTGTTTTTCCATATTGCTCTCCCCGGATGTTCGTGAAGCTGCCGGGTTTTACGGCGGTAGGAACGTAGCTTGGCTGCAAGGCAGCCATGTTCAGTCAGCTCGGCTCATTACAAGTTTGCCATGCTTAATTCCTTTAATTGTAGTAAGTCTGTCTGAAAGTTCGGTTAAGCGGAAGGCTGTTCCCATGACAGTAGCGATGTGCATACAAAAGTTTTTATTTATGTAGTATTGTGAGGAGGAAAGAATTGCATCAGTATAATCTTGTTGAATAGCCGCAATTCTGGCGCTTATTTCCTTTTTATTCTGGTCATACATTATGATGATAGTTCCTGCCACAACATTATTGCATTGCCATTTAATTTCTGCGACATTCTTTTCGATAAGGAATCGAATCGCCTGCGAACGATTTGCGAAGCCGTTACTTTCAACGTAGGTATCAAGTACGTCCAGCAAGTCATCTTCAAGCGAGACGCCGAAACGTTTTAAAGTCATAAAATAAAATATTGATTTTTATTATTGAATTTAAGTCCATGGCATTAGACAATTAAACATTTGTACCGTTAGAGTGTTAACACAAAAAAGCCGCACTGTGGAAAAGAAAAACTCCGTATGACAGGATTTGAGAGCTTTGAGCGCTTTTGTAATCCGCTGTGCAGAGAGCATATTCTTAAAGAATTGCGGCCCGCCATTAACGCTTTCAGCATGTCTCGGAATTATATTTAACTGATGAGTTTCCCAATCGAACAGTGCGGCTAATTCCTTTGCTCACGAAGCAAATATATGAATAATGTTTATCATATCAAAAATAAGACAAAAAAAACAGTATTTGTAAATCTCGCAATCAAAACATAAATCTCCCCCATTCCGCCCTCTTCCACCGCCGTGCGTAGTGGCCGGTCGACGGCGGTTCTTTAATTTACAGGAATTTTCTTGAGGGCATAACTGGTAAAGAAGATGCCCCCCGCCCGTTTCAGCCGTTCGTTGGAAATCGTTGAACTCAGTATTCGGCTGTTGGCTGTGTGCCGGTCGGCTTTCCACGTGTTGGCGTATTCCTGCAGTTCCGGTTTTCTGATTACCCG
>JAIRPK010000024.1 GCA_031257015.1 Tannerellaceae bacterium | reverse complement strand
AAACTCCCGGCGCACGCGACGAAACTCCCGGCGCACGCGACGAAAACCCTTGGCTGTCAATCGAGAGGCTCGGATAAACTGAAAACCGGTCTCAAATATTTTTATGCTGAGAGCCTGATGCCAGAAAAAATCAGGAGCAGCCTGCTAACCAAGTAAAAAAGACTAACTTTGCACTTTCCTGAATAATGTTATATTTAAATAAAAGAAACTGTGGCTAATACAAAATATATCTTTGTGACCGGTGGGGTTATATCCTCTCTGGGAAAAGGCATTGTTGCCGCATCGCTCGGTAAATTGCTGCAAGCACGGGGTTATAAAGTAACTATCCAAAAATTTGATCCTTATATCAATGTAGATCCGGGGACGCTGAATCCTTACGAGCACGGTGAATGTTACGTCACTGCAGACGGTTATGAAACCGACCTCGACCTTGGTCATTACGAACGATTCCTCAACATGCAGACGAGCCGCACCAACAGCGTTACGACCGGACGAATATATCAATCGGTTATAGACAGGGAGCGCAAAGGCGGTTACGAGGGACGAACCGTTCAGGTTATTCCGCATATCACAGACGAAATCAATCGGAACATCAAATTCCTCTCTGAACAGAATTATGATTTCATTATTAGCGAAATCGGAGGTACAGTCGGCGATATTGAATCACTGCCTTTCCTCGAAAGCGTCCGGCAGCTTAAACGCGAATTGGGCAGGAACTGCATCTGCGTTCATCTTACTTATGTTCCCTACATTGCAGCAGCGGCAGAATACAAGACAAAGCCGACGCAACATTCTGTCAAGCAACTGCAAGAACTCGGCATACAACCAGACATTCTTGTTCTCCGAAGCGTGGAAACTCTGGGGACTGATTTGATACACAAGGTAGCTCTCTTTTGCAATGTTGAGGAAAGCGCCGTTATCCAGTCCGTCGATGTGGATACGATATACGAAGTCCCCTGTCGCCTCCAGCAGCAGAATATGGACGTCATTGTTCTCAACAAGCTGGACGTGAAGGTCAGCGCGGAGGCGATTGACATGAAAAACTGGAACGATTTCCTCCAACGCCGGAAGGCAGCCGTAAAGAAGGCTAAAATCGGCCTGGTAGGTAAATACACCAAGCATAAAGATGCCTATAAATCCATCTGTGAAGCTCTTATGCAGGCCGCTGTCTATAATGATCGCAAATTGGATCTTCAACTTATCCTCTCCGAGGATATAACGGAAGCCAATGTTGAGGAGACACTTGCCGGAATGGACGGTATTCTCGTTGCTCCCGGCTTTGGAGAGCGAGGCTTTGAAGGCAAACTCATCGCCGTTCGATATGCAAGGGAAAACAACAAGCCCTGTTTCGGCGTATGTCTGGGGATGCAGTGCATGGTCATTGAATTTGCCCGCAACGTCCTCGGCCTTGCAGGGGCAAACTCGGCGGAGATGGATAAAAGCTCGCCCCACAAAGTAATAGACCTGATGGACGACCAGAAGAATATTATTTATCTGGGCGGCTCAATGCGGCTTGGTTCATATGACTGCGTCCTAAAGAAAGGAACTGTGGCATATCTTGCCTATGGGCAGGAACTTATTCAGGAACGGCACCGGCATCGTTATGAATTTAACAGCGAATACCGTCAGCAGTTTGAAGATGCCGGGATGCTATGCGCAGGAGAAAACCCAGGGACAGG
Organism: Tannerellaceae bacterium; assembly: GCA_031257015.1. Lineage (GTDB taxonomy): Bacteria > Bacteroidota > Bacteroidia > Bacteroidales > Tannerellaceae > DFXE01. The sequence continues at coordinate 45,055 of JAIRPK010000024.1, read as the reverse complement.
ACTTGTCGAAGTAGTTGAGATTCCATCCCTGAAATGGTTTGTCGGAACGCAATACCATCCGGAATATAACAGCACAGTTCTAAAGCCTAACCCGCTCTTTCTAAGTTTTATAAAAGCAGCAATAGACAAACAATAAATCAATCAAACAAACAATGGATAAAAACACAGTAATCGGATTCATCTTAATAGGCCTTGTACTTGTTCTTTTCACATGGCTGAACAAGCCAACGCCGGCACAAATAGAAGCAAGGCGCGTACAGGACTCTATCGCCTTTGCTCAACAAATGCAAGCTGCGCAACAAATCGCACAACAACCGCAAACACCCGAACAGCTCGAACATCAACGTCTGAACGAAATGCCTGACTCAGTCCGTAACGACTATATGAACGACAAGTACGGAGCCTTCGCTTCTGCCATGCAGGGAGAGGAAACGACGACTACGCTCGAAAACAATAATCTTGAAATACATCTCTCCAGCAAAGGCGGGCAGATAACTTATGTTCGCCTTAAAAACCATGTTACTCATGATTCCCAACCGCTCGTACTGTTCGACAAAGACAATTCTCGCTTCGACCTTATCCTCGTTACAGCCAACAATCGCGTCCTCAACACGGCCAATATGTACTTCTCCCCCGTCAAGACAGAGGGAAATACTATCGCCATGAGACTCCACGCCGGAGAAGATGCTTTCCTTGACTTCGTATATACGCTTAAAGAGGATGATTACATGCTTCAATTCGACATCATTCCTCATGGCTTGGACAACATTCTAAGCCCCAGCTCACGTACAATTGATTTTTCCTGGTATCAGACCATACGCCAGCAGGAGAAGTCAAGGAAGTTTGAAGACCAATTCACCGGCCTCTTCTATAAATATTATTCCGACGACGTTGAGAGCCTCAACCAGAACAAGGCAGAAAGCAAGCGTATCTCCAACCGCCTTCGCTGGATTGCATACAAAGACAAATTCTTCTCCTCAATCCTCATATCCGAGCAGGGATTTGAAGCTACAATCCTGGATTCTAAACCGCTCGACCGAGAGAATTATCTTAAAGAGTTTAACACTCAAACAACTCTTCCCTTCGACCCGCAGGGACAAACACCAATCAATCTCAAATACTATTTCGGCCCTAATAAATACTCTCTCCTTAAAGCATACGATAAAGGAGTTCCCGAAGAACGGCAGCTTGACCTCAAAAAGCTTGTACCACTTGGATACAGTATGTTCCGATGGGTCAACCAATACTTCATCCTCCCCATCTTCGCTTTTCTCTGCGCCCATATTCCCAGCATCGGACTTAGCATTTTCCTCCTCACTCTCATTGTTAAACTCATACTTTTCCCTCTCACCTATAAATCTTACATCTCCTCGGCCAAGATGAGAGTGCTTCGCCCGCAAATAGAAGAAATCAATGCCAAGCATCCCGGACAGGATAAAGCCATGGAGCGCCAGAAAGCAACCATGGAACTCTACCGCCGAGCAGGTATCAATCCCATGGCAGGATGTCTCCCCATGCTTTTGCAGATGCCTATCCTTTTCGCTCTCTATTGGCTTTTCCCCGCCAACTTTGACCTTCGTCAGCAAGGCTTCCTCTGGGCAAACGACCTGTCTGGCTATGACGCAATCTTCAGCTGGCATACCAACATCCCCTTCATATCTTCCTTCTATGGCAATCACATAAGCCTCTTTTGCCTCATCATGGCCGTAGCTCAAGCAGCATACACGAAAATCAACAATGACATGATGAATACAGGGCAGCAACAAATGCCAGGAATGAAACTGATGATGTACCTCATGCCTCTCATGATGCTCTGCTTCTTCAATCAGTCCGCCTCCGGGCTGAGTTACTACTTCCTCATATCATCGCTCATCAGTATGGCGCAGACATTTGGCTTCCGCTTTCTCATCAACGAACAAAAACTCCTCGCACAGCTCGAAGCTAACAAGAAGAAACCCAAGAAAAAATCCAACTTCATGAAACGCCTCGAAGACATGCAACGCGCACAGGAATCAAAGCTGAAAAGCCAACAACAGAAGGGGAAAAGGAAATAATTTCCGCACACATTAACATCTAATAAGTCATATCCAGTGAAGGGCTTCCTCCGGCGCATACCGGAAACGGAAGCCCTTCAGTTTTTATCGCTTCATTTGCAACGCTGGAAATTTAATCGTTATTTCAAATCTCATAAAACAAATCCCATCATATATATAATACGACAATGATACTGATTATGAACACCGCATTATTCACAACAAACAATCATCACGCGCACAATGCCATATCCGCTTCCTCCAACAATCTTTTGCAATCAAATAATCCATGAAAAAAATGAAAGTCAAAGCTATCCTGAACCGCCTGCTCCATTTGCTCGTAAACATTGCATATTGGAGCAGCATCATTATTCTCATCTTCCTCACCAGCCAGATATTCTTCGCAGCTACCTTCAAGATCCCAAGCGATTCGATGACGCCGGGCATTATCGCCGGAGATAATGTAATGGTCTGGAAGCCTGCTATTGGAGCAAGGCTATTTAATATCTTCAGCGCTGCCGAAGGTGAACAAGTTAAAATATACCGCCTCCCCGGCTATCGAAAAATTCGGCGCAACGACGTACTGGTCTTTAACTACCCCTATCCCAATCATGGAGGCAAAATTGAAATGCACCTCCTTAAATATTACATCAAACGCTGCGTCGCACTGCCAGGCGATACATTTTATATTGATAACGGATTCTACAAAGTAAAGGGGCGACCGGATACTTTGGGAGCCAGCCTCCGCCAGGGAGAACTCGCACTTGCGCCTGACAGCGCCTTCAGCCCGGAACTGTTCAACTGCTTCTCCCCCAACGCTGCGCAACAGTGGACCATGAAAAATTTCGGGCCGATATATATCCCGCGAAAAGGAAGCCTCGTTTCCGTTGACACTGCCAACATTTCGATATACAAAAACCTTATCGAGTATGAAACCGGAAAGGCCGTCGAATCTAAAGACGGCAATGTCACTATGGACAATGCCACTCTTGTTTCCTACACCTTTACAAAAAACTACTATTTCATGGCGGGCGACGAGGTGCTCAACTCTCGTGATTCACGCTACTGGGGTTTGCTGCCGGAAGACCATATCGTCGGCAAGGCAGCCTTTATATGGAAATCGAAAGACCCCCATACAGGCAAATACCGCTGGGAACGTTTATTCAAGGCCGTTCGATAAACTATCCTTGCCGGAACGCTGCACCCTGCTTCCGACAATTCTCACCCAGGTAATTTTCATACACTCACGTCAATATTTTCAGCCCCAGAGTTCTGGGAAAACCGGCTATTCTCATAAAAGATATGGCAGGTGATATGACAAACTCATTGCTGTCCGCCATAAAACATAATTATTGCTAGAAATGCTTTTGACAGCTTCTGTGGCAAAAACAGAAAAAAATGAGCTTGCATTTTCTATTTCAAAAAAGCTCCGAGCTTCAAGTGAGACACTCCGAACATCTCAAGAGACACTCCGAACGTCTCAAGAGACACTCCGAACATCTCAAGAGACGCTTCGAGTGTTTCAAGAGACACTCCGAGCGTCAAACGTGATGCTCCGAGAATCAACGGTGATACTCCGAGAATCAAAAGGGACTCTCAGAGAGTCAAACGTGATACTCCGAGAATCAACATGATACTCTCAGAGAATCAACGGTGATGCTCCGAGAATCAAACGTGACTCTCAGAGAGTCAAACGTGATACTCCGAGAATCAACATGATACTCTCAGAGAATCAACGGTGATACTCCGAGAATCAAAAGGGACTCTCAGAGAGTCAAACGTGATACTCCGAGAATCAACGATGATGCTCCGAGAATCAAAAGGGAATCAACAATAATTTTGAAAGAATCGCAAAGCCAAACAAAAGGGAGACATCTTTTCCGGAGAGGCTTTCGGACATATTGCCTTAGCGAACGCCAATACTAACCTTGCCGATCTTGAATACAGGGTAGATTACGGGGCGCGGTTCCATTCGTCCCTTGTGATAGTTGAACTGATATTCGACACCGCCGCCCATGCCGAAGCTCTCGCTGAACATATACTCAACGGCGGCGCCAACACCGGAATAATTATAGATTGGTAGCGAATAGAGATAAGGGTTCATCCTCTCGTTACCCTCGTACAAAGTATATTTCCCCCAGCCTCGGAGAGCAACTCTGTTGCCAAGCTCATACTTCAGGTCGAGATTAACCCCTCCCGACAGTGCAGGAGAAAGATTGAACGGAGTGTAGAATTTACTGATGAATGCTCCACCGGCAATGCTAAGTCGCTCGTGCTGCCATGCAAGCATTGCGTCGAAAGACGTTTGCCCAGCGAGGAATGGCCATGTTTCACGTTCTCCAACAGTGACGAGCGCTATTTTCTCATTCAGCTGCATAACAGAGATCTCGCGGAAGTCGAACGCAGTCGGCAGGCTTTTCTTCATCAAGGGCATAAAAGGATTAAAGTAAGGTCGGTAAGCCGACGAGAGTATCTGCACATTAACAGGCAAAGTGGCAACAGGGTTCAGAGCATCATCTCCTGCACCTGAATCAATTACGGAACTGCTCTCAAGCTTGGCGTACTTGCCCAGGGAGTACTCCGGAATATTAAAGTCATACTTGTTGGCTTTGGGGATTGCAATTGCTTTTCCGGAGCGATCAAAAAAGACGGTAAAATCCTGCTGGGCGCATAAATTAATTGCGCCGGTGATAAGAAATATCAATAATAAGGCACGTTTCATCTGCATCTTTATTATATTAACGTGCCTGCAATATAATAAAACTTTTCCAAAAGTTTTATATTTGTACCATGTTTATAAAAATATACCCGGAGAATCCTAACAGGCGGGCAATAGACAGAGTAGTAAACACGCTGCGAGACGGAGGAACGGTAATTTACCCGACCGACACAGTTTATGCCCTTGGCTGCGACGCCATGAACGTTCGTGCCGTGGAAAAGCTATGTCTGTTCAAAGGCATATCCCGCAAGCACAACCTCTCCATAATATGCTACGACCTGTCGAACATAAGCGAGTACGCAAAGGTGAATAATGCGGCTTTCAAGTTGATGCGCAAAAACCTGCCCGGAGCCTTCACCTTCATTCTGCCGACAGGGAGCGAACTGCCCAAGATTTACAAGAACCGCAAGGAAGTGGGCATACGTGTTCCGGACAACAACATTGTCCGCATGTTGGTGCAGGAATTGGGAAACCCAATCATGACGACGTCCATCCATGATGACGACGAGATTATTGAATATATAACCGACCCTGAGCTGATATACGAAAAATATAAGGACGAGGTGGACATAATTATTGACGGTGGCTACGGTTCGACTGAACCCTCGACGATTGTTAACTGTACGGGCGACACATTTGAGATAGTTCGTCAGGGGAAGGGGATACTTCTCTGTTATTAATATTACAGGAATCTCTGGAACTTTTCCCCTCTCTTTGCAAGAAAAGGCCTCTGCATAACGGCAAAGAATTACAACGCATCTCCTAAAAGGCGATTCTCCTAAAAAAACATAAAATCCGAAAGTATGGCGAGAAACTTCACCAAAGGCTTTGGATAATCGAAAATAAATACATACTTTTGTTTCGCAATTCTGAAAGGGGTTGATAAAATCGCGGAGTGGAGCAGTGGTAGCTCGTTGGGCTCATAACCCAAAGGTCACAAGTTCGAGTCTTGTCTCCGCAACACACAAATAAAATTTTGTAGAGAAAGGCAAACCGGTTAGATTGTCTACAGGTTAAATTAAGAGAAGGAGAGAGGGACTCCTTCTTTTTTTTGTATATAGTGCAATGCTCTTTAGATGAAACGATGCAACTTGCGTCTTTCGCGTTACTATTGCCGAATACATAAAGAGTGCATCAAGTGCTCGAAGATTATGCCACGTTTTTTTACAGGAAGCGAATGTGAAGCATGACCATTTCTGAAACTGTCCCTACGCGATATGGTGGACCAGCTATACCAATGCCGGAAGAAATGTAAAATTGAGAATGCCCTCGACGATAATATCCGTATGGACATTTGTATATTAAGTGCATGATGAGAGAGTAAGGCCAAAACTGCCCGTAGTGCGTATGTCCGCAAAGAGTGAGGTCGATGCCGTTCATTGAGGCTTCAACAAAAGAGCGAGGTTGATGATCGAGCATAATCGTTGGCCTGCCTCTATCCAGGTTTTTAATAAGAGCCTGGATGGGTTGGCGATTTTCATTTACATAGTCGTCTCGTCCGACGAGGTAGAAGGAGCTGTCAATGAGAGCAACGCTGTCGATCAGAAGCTTTATTCCGCATTGGCGTATCCAATTCCATTTAGAGAAACGGTTAGCCCGGTATTCATGATTGCCATTCACAGCATATACGCCGAGAGGCGCATGGAGCTGCATCAGCACACTGTCAAAATGATACTTTTGAGCTGAATGAAGGTCGTAGTCAAGAATATCGCCGGCTAGGAGGACAATGTCCGGATTGAGGCTGTTGCTCATGGATACGTATCGACGAACAAGATCTTTTGTTATGATTTCTCCTATGTGCACATCGCTCATCAGGACGATGTTGAGGCTGTCGTGCCGATTGATTTCGCTTTTGTCGGGCACGTTAATATACACATGTCTCACGATAGGATTCATGACCGTATTATAGGCGTTCATCATGAGGATGATTATGAAAATGACTACGGCGAAGAACATCATCAGTTTAACTTTCTTCCAATGGCGAAGCACGCATGAAGGGAACCAATGCCAAATGCGATGAGAAAAACGTATAATTTCAATGCCCAGTAGCGTCATTGTTATATAGAGCAATGAAATATACCATGCGCCGCATACATTATATATATATACCATTATTTCGTCAGGCAGGGAGATGTAAAAGAAATATCCGGTAAAAAAGACCAGCAACTCAAGAGAAAAGAAGAGAATAAAAGGAATCCGCCAAATATTCTTTGGCGGAATTGCCTGCCAGCCTCTTAAAAACACGTATGGGTTTAGAAACAGCTGTGCGAAAACAGATGCAAGGAAGACCTTCACTCGTGTATTACTTTTTCATATTCCCAACCGGATGGTTAAGCCCCAAATAATGAGTATCCTTCAGTTTCAAAGCAGCGCGAAGTTCGGCCTGATTCATCGTTCCGCGAGGCACGGTTGCCAACCCCAATCCTGCGCAGGCAATACTGATGTTTTGCGATACAATGCCGATGTCAAGCGCTCCGACCAGCTTCGTGCCATCGTCAGGACTTGCGTTAAAACGGGTCAGGTCAGAGACGAGCACGAGAATCAGCGGCGCCGCCTTGGTAAACTCCTGTCCGCCGGAAACAGATGCACGATAATCACCAGCGGCAACAGGATTTAAGGCATGTGCCTTGGGGTCGTAAACATAAGCCCCCTCCGACATGAGAGCGTAAATGTCCACATCGCGTTTGTCAATTGCCGAAGGAGCTGTGCGCTTGCCGTCGGGACGGTTGATTCCGTTGGCTGCCCAAAGGAGAGTGCTCAAGTCTTTGGATTTCAGCGAACCCTCGGCAAATTCGCGTGAGGATTTACGTTCGGCAAAGGCTTTGAATACCGGTATGCCGCCGCTTTTGTCGGGCGCTTCGAGTTTAATGGTTTTAAGTTCTTGCGCACCTGCCATGACGGCTACGGCAAGGGAGAGCAATAGCAAATACTTTTTTCTCATAATTGAAAATGTTAGTGAATTAATAATTAAAAACTTTTGTATCGAGACAAATTTAGGGAAATCATTCTAGTTTTCGGCTTCTCATTTCTTGTTTGCTCTTGTAAAGCCATAACGTCGCAGGATGTAACAAAGATTAAGGATATATGCCTTATGGACAATAGACATGCAATCAGTTTACAGTTGTTGGATTCGTCAAACTCTATCGGACAGAATTTGTTGTAACACTTTTCTTTTTGCAAAAATATTGAAATAAGGAAGGGGATTGAGCATTATTACATAAAACTCTCAGAACAGAAACCGGAAAGAGGCTTTGCGAGCAGCAATATATATAAAATGAAAATGGGCTTTGCCATATATTTGCACAAAGCCCATTTTAAATGATTCCCACAAAACATCAGAGGCTATCCCCGAAATCTTCCCGAAATTTCTTCATCAATTTCTGCGGCCAGTCTGAAACAGGTTCCAGTCCGCCCATGAAGAACCGCAACACTGGCGGTTCATATACAAAACGAAGTCCGCTGATCAATTGTCGATTTTCGTACAGCCAGCTCAATCGGTCGATAACATATTTAATCTGCGACAGAGTGAAAACGCGCCTTGGAACAGCAAGGCGAAGCAGCTCCATGTCCGCAAATGTTTCATTGCCCTCTTCGTCGCGCTGGTTGGAAATTGAGCCACGTTCCATCCCCCGCACGCCGGACACCAGGAAGAAAGCAGCGGCCAACGAGCCTGCCGGATATTGTGACTGTGGAATATGCGAGCAAAAACGCATTGCATCGACATGCGCTCCCAACACTCCTGGAGGCGTTACCATCGGTACTCCCTCATTTGCGAGGCTATTGACCAAATAAGCGATGAACTGCGGGCTTTGACATATCATTGTTTCATCCAACGTTTCATACATTCCTACAGCCATTGCCTCAATTTCGCGAACAGATATGCCGCCGTAAGTCAAAAAGCCTTCAAACAATGGAACAAGCGCTTCCAATTCACGGTAAATCTCCAGCTTGTTTGTACATATCCCGCCACCGCGAGAGGAACTAAGTTTACGCGCAGAAAAATAAACGATGTCTGCCAAGCCGGTCATTATTGAAATGACCTCTCCCATGCTGGAACCGGCAAACTCCGGCTCTCGCTTCAAAACCAAATAGGCGTTCTCGCCCAAAAGACTTGCGTCCAACACAACGCGGATACCATATTTATCCGCGATCCGTCGAACCTCTCTCATGTTTTGTACAGAAAAAGGTTGCCCGCCTATCAGATTAGTTGAAGCTTCAAGGCGGATAAACGGAATATTCTCTACTCCAGTTTCACAAATCACACGCTCCAACTTCTCCGTGTTCATATTTCCTTTAAAAGGATGGCTAGAGGAAATGTTATACGCCTCATCATAAAGCAACTCTACAATACGACCGCCATATTGTGTAATATGCGCAAGCGCCGTCGTGAAATGATAGTTCATCGGGATCAAATCACCTTTCTTCTTTATATATGCATTGGCAAGAATATTCTCCGCAGCCCGCCCTTGATGAACCGGTAAAAGATATTCTTTCTTTAACACATCCCGTACAGCAGTATGCAACCGCGCAAAGCTCTGTGAACCCGCATAAGCATCATCTGCATACATCATTGCCGCCACCTGTCGGTCGCTCATTGCATTCGTTCCACTATCCGTCAGCATGTCAAGGAACACATCGTTCGTCGTAAGCCTGAACGTATTAAAACCTCCCTCGTACAGAGCTTGCAACCGACGTTCAACCGGCACAAGGTTCAACTTCTGCACCACTCGCGTTTTGTGTAATTCCAAAGGAATATTTTCGCCTTTAAAAAATTTAATCTTGACTGATTTGTTGTTTTCTTTCATTATAGCTTATATCTTTATTATTCGGATTAATGTTTATAATCATATACAAACGGCGGCAAAACTACGAAAAAGAATTGAGAATTGTCAACTTATGAAATGATAGACAAAGGCAGTTAGTATCCTACCTTCATGAGATAATTTATTCCATGTTCACAAAACAAATAATCCACATTTACGGACTTAATTTATTCCGCAAACATGGATTAATTTATGGGTACTTTTAAAATTAGATTTTTTCGTGGCTTGTGGCAGAAGAAAAAAGCACTTTTTTTGAAGCCGCCTCTCTTAGTTATTGCTTGGTGGAATCATATCATCCAGTGGTGGCGCCACCAACCGTGGGAAACGGAGCAATAAATGATGCAGACGAAAGCCATAAGCCAAAGAATAACCAGCAGCCATTTTAGCTCGTTTGCCAGCGGCTTATATTTAAATATTCCGCACAACAGTCCGTATATCATGGTTAGCAACGGAATGGCGAACAGCATTATAAGCGATATGCCGCCGATGCTCATCTCAAATGGTGAGACACTGCTGATAATATTCCAGTCCATTGAAGGCAACAGCCAGCCTAGAAAAGACACAATTCCGCCGACTCCGCCGAAAATCAGTCCAATGACGACGCATACAAAAGCCAGCAATATCCCAACCAATGCTGGCAGCAGGATAATACCGAGGAATACCGCCGCGACTTTTAGCAATGCGCCAAGAATCCCAACAATGATGTCTGCAAATTTTTGTAGCATAGTGCGTGGTTTATCCGAGTTGACATATTCATTAACCTGATGCGAAAATCGCTCAAAGCCATCGGTTACTGTTTTGCCGATATTTTCAATCGTGACGCTTTCGCCACACATTTGTAACCGCTCTGCCGCTGTTTGTGCCAACGGAACAATCAGCCATAAAACAAGATAGATGAATACCACCACTCCACCGAAACAAGCCAGCAGAAAAGTCAACAATCTCACCGCCGTCGGATCCCAGCCCATGAATGCAGCCAAACCGCCGCAAACGCCACCGAGCATCTTGTCGTCAGGATTACGGAAGAACTTTCGACCGATGCGCTCTCCGCCGTGGGAGGATTGCGAGCGTTCCTCACGACTGCTTTTCTTATTCGTCCGGAAGTCGTTTTCAAATAAATCTTCGACTTTTCCCATACGTTGGATAATGTTTTCGACATCCTCAATGGTGATTACATTAAATCCGGCACGATTTTTTTCGCTGAATATTTCCGATATGCGTTGTTCCATATCTCCGAGAGTTTCCTCGCCACCGTCTTCTTTCTCGAAGTGGATACGAAGATTGGACAAGTATTTTTCCAGTAGCAAGTATGCGTCTTCGTCAATATGGAAAACGCTGCCGCCAAGATTAACCGTAAGTGTCTTTTTCATTTTGATATGCTTTAATTCTGTTTTTTGATGTGTTCAATAGTTTCGCATAGTTCCAGCCACGAGTTATTAAGCTCGCCAAGGAATGCTTCGCCTTTCTCCGTAAGTTTATAGTACTTCCGAGACGATCCTAGAGTCGATTCTTTCCAGCAATATTCCAGCAAATTGCTGTTTTTTAGTCTTGTCAATAAGGGATAAAGCGTGCCTTCGACGACGATTAGCTTAGCCTCTTGCAACTTTTGTATTAGGTCTGAGGCATAAGCAGTTTCTTCCTTCAACAGCAACAGGATGCAATATTCCAGAATCCCCTTTTTCATCTGTGATTTAATTTTTTCAATGTCCATCTGTTATGAATTATGAGCAAAGGTAAGAACATTCAACTACTATGCACATGGCAAACACATCTAAAATATATTCCCCCACTCATTTTAAAGATTTTAAATACCAAATACAATCATCCAACGTTTTTTTAAATAAAATAATTATCCACTCAATCTCTCTGTCAACGAATTGGAAAATGTGCGTTATATTAATAAGAAAACATCAGTCAAATGAACTGAGCGAAAAAGATTATTATGAATCTTTACTATATATATTCAAATGAAAAATAAAATATTAATAACAGCCGTTCTGTTTCTGTCTAATTCCATTTCCTTTTTACAAGCGCAAGTTGCCGGTAATGATATTTCCGTCATACAAAATGGAGAGACTTTGGGAAGTCTCGCGCAACAGTTTGCAAAGCCCTCTGACGCCTACAAACCTCATGTATGGTGGCACTGGCTTGGCTCCAATTTCTCTAAAGAAGGAATGAGCAAGGACATTCGTGCCATGAAGGAAACCGGCATCGGTGGCGTGATTATTTTCAATGCTCCTTCGTGGCTAGACACACAACAGAATCCATGGCCACGGCAGACTTATCGCAGCATTGCTTATTGGGATGCTTTCGGACATGCTCTTGCAGAGGCTAAAAAGCTGAATATGAAAGTTGGGATGCACAATTCGCCTGGATGGTCAACAACAGGAGGGCCGTGGATTTCGCCAGAACAGGGAATGCAGGCGGTTGCCTTTAGCACTACTTTAGTGAAAGGACCTCAAAGAATAAAACTTAATCTGCCTAATCCTAAAGAGAAGGAGAGGGAGTTGAAAGCATATTTTAAAGATGTAGCAACGATAGCCGTCCCAGCCCGTAAAGATGTGAAGACGGATCAATTGCTGGATATTACCTCATATATGAAAGACGACGGATATTTAGAATGGCAAGCTCCTGTTGGCGAATGGATAATTTATCGTGTCGGTCATTATCCGACAATGAAACGTTCGCATCCGACGCCGGAGGATGTTGCCGACTATGCGCTTGAAGCCGACAAGATGAATATTGCAATTACCGTCAAGCATTGGAATAATGTTTTAAATCCACTTAAAGATCGTTTTGAGGAATATCTCGGCAATACGCTTAATTCTATTTGGATAGACAGCTATGAAGCAGGAAGTCAAAACTGGTCGCCTAATTTCCGTTCTGATTTTATCCATATTAAAGGATATGATCCAATACGACAATTAGTGATGGCTTATATGCGTGGCGACAGCATCCTGGATGAACAAAACCACGGAATTAAATATCCCGAAAAGGCGGCAAAGGAAACTCTTTATTTTCTGAAAGATTATACGGAAGTAGTGAATCGTCTGTTTCTGGATTGTTTTCAAACAGGGAAAGAAATGATAAACAAAGCAGGCCTGCAATTCTATTGGGAACCTTATTGCAGTTGGGGAGACGGACCTTTTGAACTACGACAGGGAGCAAGCATTGCAGATGTGCCGATTACCGAATTTTGGGTTCACAGCCGCGAAGTAGCGGGAGGAGACATTATCGCACAAGCTGCCGCCGCTGATAATAAACGTATTGTCGGAGCAGAAGCATTTACAGGCATGGAGGCCACTTGCAAGTTTAACGAAACGCCCGCCATGCTGAAACGTCCGGCAGATATGGGATTCTCTTTTGGCGTCAACTTATTCTTCCTACATTCATGGGCACACAATCCTTTCGATGACAAATATCAGCCGGGATTCAGCTTTGCTCATTACGGAACGCATTTCAGCCGCAATCAAACATGGTTTGAACCCGGCAAGGCTTTCTTTACTTATCTGGCGCGTTGCCAAATGATGTTGCAACAAGGCGTTTTTATCTCACGCTCTGACAATGTCCTTCATAGACGAACACCAGACGCGGAAATATTTTTCGTCCGAAATACTGAGGCTGCACAAGAAAAAGTATTGGAATTTCCTGTCACCGACTGTCACCCTGAACTATGGAACGCTTATGAAGGGACAATAACCAGCACAAGGCAATGGAAACACGATGGCAATAAAACAATTCTTACAATAAAAATGGAAAAGGATGAATCCATATTTGTCGTTTTCCCGTTGAAGAAAACTTTATATGCCAAGATGCCGGAAATAAATGTACTGGCGGAAAAAACAATCATGCTGGAAGGATCGTGGACTGTATCATTTAAGCCTAAAACAAACGAAGACTGTTTTATACGTGTATTCCCGGAATTAACCGATTTCAGCTTGCAAAATGATACTGTTATCAAATATTTTTCAGGAACTGCGATTTATGAAAAAAGCATACCTATCCAGGCAACAGACTTGAATGTAAATAAACGCATCATCATCGATCTGGGAAAACTGCATGACATCGCCATGCTGGAAATAAACGGCAAGCAGGCAGCCATCTTATGGAATCCTCCTTATCGAAAGGATATTACCGAGTTCATAACAGCCGGAAACAATGAAATCAAAATCCATATTACAAACACATGGGTAAATCGCCTGATTGGAGATGAACAATATCCGGAAGATTTTGAATGGACTGATAAAAACAACGGATTACGGGCAATGAAAGGCTTCCCGGAATGGTTTATTAAAAATGAAAACCGACCGGTTAAAGAACGTAAAACATTTTTACCATGGTACTACTATAATAAAGATTCACATCTTAATCCAGCCGGATTAATCGGACCGGTTAGAATTATTCAACAAGATATTTATTCACCTTTATCAGACTAAACGAAAAAAACCGAAGCCAGATTAATCACTCATAACAACGACAGCATCACAAGCAAAACGAACGACATTTACCCATGACCAAATCCGTGATTAAGGAATTTATAATGAAAATGATTATTGTCCTCCATAAATAAAAAAACACTTTTCAGGCGGAAAATCTCCTCCCACAAAGTGGGAAAACATGATCCGGAAATGAATCATGTTAGCCCACCATGGGGGAAGACATGATCCGAAGGCAGATCATATCGTCCCACCACGGGGGATGGTATGATCCGGCGCCAGATCATATCTTCCCACAAGGGGGGAAAGCATGTTTTAAGGCCAGAACATACTGTCCCACCCTGGGGGACGACACGATCCGATGCTCGATCATATCCTCCCACAAGGTGGACTACCATGTTTGGGAGCCGGATCATATCGTCCCACGAGGGAGGAGATGCAGAAACGGCGAAAAACTGCAAATGCAGACATGGGCGACCGGAACGAAAAATGAAAAATAAACGGCTATCCACCTCCTGTACAAATCTGATTCTTCGGCAAATTACAATAACCACCGACGTGGACTATTCCGCAAAAAATGAGTATTATGCAAGCAAAGAATATCGAACAAAACTCAATTTTCGGAACTCAACTATATCCATTCTCAATTAACAGCTATATTTGCAAACGTCATAATAAATATAAGGAACAGGATGAAAAGAATCATTATTTTATTTTGCTTGTCAGGCTGTATGACAGTCGCATGGGGGCAGCGCACATACCGGGACATGTCGCCTGAACGCTTGTTTTTGGAAGGCTCGGAAATGTTCGACGCCAGGAACTATGCCGGCTGCGTAGACAAGTTGACGGCCTTCAAGAGACACGGTATTACTGACGCCGACCTTCGTCAGGAAACCGACTTTATGCTGGCCTGCTGCGCTTACGAAGAAGGCTTGCCACACGCCGAAAATCTGCTGAAAGACTATGCCTCCACATATCCCGACAGCCGGCACGTTAACGAAACGGGATACTATATCGGCAGCACACACTTTGCGAACGCCGAATATGAAAAAACTTTATACTGGCTCGGAGAAGCGGACATAGACATGCTTCCCATAGACATGCAGGAAGCATACGCATACAAACAAGCCTTCTCACTAATGAAAATAGGGGATATGAAGAAGGCCAGGGCAGGCTTCCAGCGAGTGAAGGAAGTCGGCACAACATACAAAGACGCCGCTGCATACTATGTCGCTTATATTGATTACAGTCTGAACCATTATAACGACGCACTGGCCGGGCTGATGCAGTTGAAAGACAAAACCGAATACCGCGAACAGTCGCAGTTCCTCATCGCTCAAATATATTTTATGCAAGGCAAGTTTGACCGCGCAGCAGTCGAAGGTGAAGACCTCCTGAATCGCTATCCTCGAAGCGAGAACAAAGCCGAAGCAATACGGCTGACAGGTAATTCCTACTACCGGCTTGGAAACGAGGGCAAGGCAGCCATGTATTTATCCGAATATGTCAAAGCCGTTCAGCAACCATTGCGAGGCGACCTCTATATTCTAGGCCTCTGCATGTTCAACAGAAACGACTTCTCCAACGCCGTAAAACATCTTAGCCGAACAGTATATCAGGATGATGAACTAACTCAGAACGCTAATTTCTATCTCGGACAAAGCTATCTCAAGCTAAAGAACAAGGAGCAGGCGAGGATGACGTTTGAAGCCGCCGCCAACGCCTCTTATGATCCGCAGATACAGGAAGCCGCAACATATAATTATGCACTGCTAATCCACGAAACATCATTTACAGGCTTCGGAGAGTCCGTTAAGGTTTTTGAAAACTTCCTCAACAAATACCCCAAGTCCAAATATGCAGACAAGGTAAATGACTATTTAGTCGAAGTATACCTTACGACAAAAAACTACGAAGCAGCATTAACATCTATCGAGAAAATCCGTCATCCGGGCGCGAAAATACTGGAAGCAAAGCAAAGCCTGCTCTTCCATCTCGGAACACAGGCTTTCGCAAACATGGAGATGGAACAAGCAATGGACTATTTCGCAAGATCTATCAGCATGGGCAACCATAATCCGGAGGCGCTCAGCGGCGCCTACTTCTGGAGAGGAGAAACAAATTACCGCATGGAACGCTACCCCGAAGCGATTGCGGACTATCGCACATACATCAATAATACGCGCCAAAGGAATACCGACATGTACGCACTCGCTTTCTACAATATCGCCTACGGACACTTTAAACAAAAACATTATGACGAAGCCCTCTCCAACTTCAGACAATACACATCACTGGAAGCCAATCGCAGGAGCGAATCCTATGCCGACGCCTTCAACCGAATAGGCGACTGTTACTACTATAACCACCAACTTGCCCAAGCCGAGGAAAACTACAATCGCGCAGCAACAATACTGCCATCCGCCGGCGACTACGCATTGTTCCAAAAGGGGTACGTCATGGGATTGCGCAAGGACAACAAAGGCAAAGTCGCCGCCCTTGACCGCCTCATCTCCGAGTTCCCAAGCTCACAATATATACCAGGCGCACTCTACGAACGCGGACGCTCGCACGTATTGCTGGGCAACAATAATCTCGCCGCATCATCATTTGAAAACCTCCTCCGCAAATTTCCCGAAAACAGCCAGGCGAGAAGAGCCGGTCTTCAACTGGGCTTGCTTTACTATAACAGCAACCAGCCACAGAAGGCCATCGAAGCATATAAGAAAGTAATAGACAATTACCCCAACAGCGAAGAAGCCCGCGTAGCGCTGCAAGACCTCAAGTCCGTCTATCTCGACCTTGACGACGTGAGCGCTTACGCCGCCTACGCCAATTCCCTTGACGGTTCCGTCCGCCTCGGAGCATCCGAACAGGATTCACTAACATATCTCGCCGCAGAACGGTTTTATATGCGGAACGAGTTTGAAGCCGCACGACGCAGCCTCTTGAATTACCTCCATAACTACCCCGGCGGAGCATTCTCCGTTAATGCAGACTACTACCTGGGCAAAATCGCCTTCGCCGGCAAAGACTATAATGAAGCAGGGCGACGATTCAGCTCCGTCATCGACAGTCGTGATACTCGCTTCAGGGAAGATGCCTGTGCGCGAAAAGCCGAAATAGAATACACCGGAAAAGATTATGCCTCCGCTCTCGAAAGCTTCAAACTCCTCGGCGCCATAGCTGAAGAACCGGCAAATATCAACGCCGCCAAACTTGGAATAATGAGATGCGCACAGCAGACAGAACAGTGGCAGGACGCACTCAACGCCGCCGAGAACATAATGAAGGGATCCAAGCTCTCACCCGAAGTCATTGCAGAAGCAAGATACGTTCGCGCCAAGGCGTACATCAATCTCCGGCAAAGCAGCAAAGCTATTCCCGACTTGCAGGAACTGGGAAAAGACACCCGAACCGCACAGGGCGCAGAGGCAAAATACCTTCTTGCACAGCAATATTACAACAGCAACGAGAACGCCAAAGCTGAAAAAGAACTGACCCGCTTTATCGAAAACGGAACACCACACTCCTACTGGCTCGCCAGAGGCTTTATCCTACTGGCGGACATCTACATCCGGCAAAATGACGACTTCAAGGCCAGACAATACCTGAACAGTCTTCGCGCCAATTATAAAGGACAAGATGATATAGACGCCATGATAGAAAACAGATTAAGCAAACTCAAGAAGTGATAAAACATGAAAACAATATATCCCATAAAAGCATTTAGCCTGGTATTACTGTTCTACGCAGCCTCTCTACGCGCACAAGACACGAAGAACGACAATCTTAACCGCGAACTGTCTCTGGAGCGAGAGTATGACCCATCAGTTCAGGACGCATCCAAGGTAAACACCCTCCCGGTCATAAAAGACCCAGCCATCACCAAACATGCCATCGACTATGCCTTCCTCTCTTCACCGGCAGATCCGCAACGGGAGATAGGGAAGATATCAGCGGGAATGTTCAAAACCGAAAGAGAATACGACAAACGCCGAGGCTATCTAAACGGAGGTATCGGCAACCACTGGAATATAAACGGCGATCTCGGCTATCAACCGCTACATTCCGACAAGGACTTGCTGAACGTTTATCTCACGCACCGCTCTTCCAACAGCAGTGTCAGATATATGGACGGATTCCTGAAAGATGAACAGGTAAAGGCTCGAACTAACGACAACATCGCCGGCCTTGACTTCAGTCACAGATTCACGAACGCAACGCTGAAATTAAATGCGCAATACGGCTACTCAACCTTCAATTACTACGGACTCCCGACGCCCAGCCACTACCCCTTGCCGGAAATGCCCCATAACGACATGGAAACCAATCAGGTCAACAACCTCTTCGTCATCGGCACAGGCGTCAATGCCAGCGACGGAGCTGCCACAGACTTCTACGGCGATTTAAGCTTTACAAGACTATCCTTTAAATACGGAATGGACGCTAATTCCGACGGCATAGGCGAAAACACTTTCGACCTGAAACTGGGAATAAGCTCACCGCTACGAGGGCAACACCGGCTGGGAATAGATACGCGCTTCGGATATTTCAATTACAGCAAGACGGAAGACATAAAAGTCTTCCAAAACTTCCTGACCGGAAAAATCAGCCCTTACTATTTACTCGAAAATGAACAGTGGAAATTCAAGATCGGCTTAAATATTCTCTTCCACACGGGAGATTCCGCCAAGTTCTTCGCCTCACCAGACCTCGCGCTGGAACTTAACCTCGGCTTGCGAACCATACTTTACGTCAATGCAGGCGGAAGCATGAAACCGAACAGCCTGTACGGCCTATCACGCGAAAATCGCTATACAGCGCCAATATTCGCCACTCGACCTTCACGAACAATGCTTGACGCTATTCTGGGACTAAAGTCCGGCGTGGCGCCAGGCTTCTGGTTCAACCTTTTCGGAGGATACAAATACACGGCGGATGATTACTTCTTCATCCCAGAAATGTCCTTCTTCGGATTCGGAAACCTCAGCCGGACGCTTCCGCTTAATTCACAACGTTACTATGCAGGACTCGAACTTAAATATGCTCATCTGAAGCTGTTTGAGATAGTGATGAAATGCGTCTACAACCATTGGTCGGTAGAGAACAAACATATTCCGGAACAAACTCATACCGATATAATACCGGAATGGAAGCCTTACGGACGTCCAAGGCTTGAAGCAGGAGCAGGGTTCCTGCTGCGACCGATGGAAAAAATGACATTCTCGCTCGATTACTATCTTGCATCCGGGCGGCGAACGATCGTCAACTGGAATGAGAAAATGAAAGACATAAGCGAATTGAATCTTCTTACATCATATACTATCAATAAAACCTTCATGCCTTATATCAGGCTAAGCAATATGCTGTTCCAACGCTACGAAGTTTATTATGGCTATCCCTTGCAGGAAGCAACCATCATGCTCGGAATCAACATCAACTTCTGATTCGGCAATAACAAGTTTTCAGGCTTTCGTTCAGGAACACGCCGACGACGACACTGCCAAGCTGCTGCTCGCCGCCGGACGCTTCCAGGGAACAGACGTTCCTCTGGCCGTCGAACAAATCATCGCACGGAGGCATATCAGGGAGAAACTCCCCTCCTGGTATGCCGACATCCGACTCCTGTTCCCTTCGGCAATGGCTGCCGAACAAGCATCCTCGGAATTTACCGCTGCATACAAGCAGAAGCTTATTCTCCCAACAGACAGCGTATGCGACCTGACCGGAGGCTTGGGAGTAGACTCCATCGCCCTTGCCCGCAAAGCGCGGAGACTCGTTTATGTCGAACAGCGACCGGACTATTGCCGAGCCGCACGACATAATTTTAACTGCTTGAACATCGCAATAGACATAATCGAAGGAAAGGCCGAAGATGTCATCAATCTTATCCACGGCACGGACATCTTCTACATCGACCCGGCACGACGCAAAACAAACGACGCTCGACGCCTCTTCGCCATTACTGACTGCGAACCAAACCTCATACAGCTACTTCCGCTACTATGGGAACGAGCGCCGAAAATTATCGCCAAGCTCTCCCCAATGGCCGACATAAGTCGCACGCTCGCGCTTTTGCCGAATACACGCGAAGTACACATCCTCTCCGTCAGAAACGAATGTAAGGAACTCATCTTTGTCATGGAGCGGCAGCAAAACGAAAGCCTTCCCCCCGACATACACTGCATCAACCGAACCTCAAACGGCCATATCGAATCCTTTATATTCAATCGACAGGAAGAAGCCGATGCACAGCCCGCCATCGCCACTATGCCAGGCAAATACATCTGCGAACCAAACTCCTCCGTACTCAAAGCCGGAGCATTCAAAACGCTTGCACGTCACGGCATGGAAAAACTGCACGTCAACAGCCATCTATATACGACCAACGTCGCACCCGGCAACTTTCCCGGAAGAATCTTCATCGCCGATGACGTACTCCCATTCAACAACATGCTCTGCAAAACACTGCGACACAGAATACCAAAAGCAAACATCGCCGTGCGAAACTTTCCCATCGACGCCACCGAGCTACGCCGCCGAACACGCATATCAGACGGCGGCGAGACATACATCTTCGCAACAACACTCTCCACAGGCAACAAGGTATTAATACCCTGTCGCAAAGCCACGGACTAATGTCTACAATGGCAACAACCCTGCTTTTCGTACCATCCGGCAAAGCCTAACACTGATAACAACCTGCGCTGCTTCTCAAAAAACACGTCCCCCCAGGTGGGACAATACGATCCGGCGCCAAAACATGGTTGTCCACCAGGTGGAACAGTATGATCCGAGTCCAAAACATATCTTCCCACCATGTGGGACAAGGCGATCCGAACCCAAAACATATCTTTCCACCTGGTGGGACAGTGCGATCCGCTCTCAAAACATACTTTCCCACATGGTGGGACAATACGATTCGGTTCCGGATCGCATCTTCCCACATGGTGGGCTGACATGTCCGGCTCTGAAATCAGATTTCCCCCCTGGAGGGACGATAATATTCTGCTTGAAAACAGGCTTTTCCCTCATCGCAAACCAAGTTCTCGCAACGTAAAAACATTTTGGTAAACATCCCTCCCCTATCCTGCCGAAAGTTCCGGAGATGGCACACCGGCTTTCGGAACATCTCACGTCGTGAGCCGGCGGTATGGGTAATAATATTGAACAAATTGCGGGACATTTCGCTTAGAGCTGAAACGTCCCGCAACAAGGGAAAAGGCTTTCGCGGTGAGCGAAATGTACAGGTTATGACACTTCTTTTCCTCCAGTTTTAGAAGGCAAATTCGTTGTTCTCAATCTTTTCTACCTCTTCCTCCTCCGGCGCCGCAACCTTGACATGAGTCTTGTGGGCAACAACTACGATAGCCCTCAACGGGCGCACGGGGCAGATCGATTCGCATCCTCCGCATCCTATACATAGTTCGGGTTCTACTTGCGGGATGGTTAATATGCCTTTGTAGTGCACCATGTGGACGGCGCGGGTCGGACAATGTTCCGCGCAGGCTCCGCAGTCGGTTTCATTAGTATAAACGACGCACCGGTTGAGATTAAATGTTGCTATGCCGACCTGCGTTGTATGTTTCTCTTCGATACTGAGGCCGCCTATGGCATGTGATGGACAGACTTCGCTGCACACGGTGCAATCGTAATTGCAATAGCTGCTGACGAAGGCGCAATGTGGTCGAAGCATGTAGTCAAAGCCATATTCCAACCCGGCAGGACGAAGCACTTGAGTCGGGCATCGCGTTATGCAAATATGGCAAGCTGTACATTTATCCTTGAATCTTTCCAAATCCATTGAGCCGGGAGGTGTCACCGGACCGAGATTGTTATAATCGACCGCGTCTTTTGTGCTGTCGAACGCGACTGTTGACGTCGCCGCCGCCTCTTGATGCTTCCGAGCCAGACTGGAAATCATCGGCAAGGTTGCGGCAATTGTAGCTCCTGTGGCAAAGAACTTACGCCTTGAGCTGGTGGTTGAATTAACCGTCCCTTTCGTATGTGAAGCCTCTGCGACATTCAATTCCGGCTGTGCTAATGGAAAAGCAGGGGCAAAACGATATTTCAATGAAGCTTTTGGGCATGTCGATGTACAGTTGAAACAGAGGACGCACAGGCTAGTATCTACTTTCATTCGCTTGCTATCGACGGCTTCGGCCTTGCAGCTGCGCTCGCACGAGCCGCAGGAATTACACCGTTCAGCGTCGAATGAAATGCGAAATAGAGAGTATCGTGATACAATGCTAAGCACGGCGCCGACGGGGCATAGAGAGTTGCAAAACAAGCGTCCCCGCCAGATTGTCATCGCTATAAATGTCAATAGCGCTATTGCCGCTGCGGCCCACCCTGCTGTGGTAACGGTTTTTACAGTCACTGGATAAAGCGAATGATTATCCAGCGCCTCCAAAGCATGAAAAGCGGCATTGTTTCCCCACATTACAAGCGGGCGAAAGAGGTTTGAGGCTATTCGTCCGAAATTGCTGTACGGGTCAAGCTTGAGGAGTAATGTCGTCGCTCCGAAAAGGGCGGAGGCGACGGTTAGGGTAAGAAGAGCATAACGGAACATATTCATTGGTTTTCTATACTTGAATCTCATTACGCCTTTCTGCTTCTTACGTTTAATGCAAAATACCCTATTAATAATGTCTTGCAATATGCCAGCCGGACAAATAACCGAGCAGTATATCCGTCCAAAAACAAAGGCTAGAGCAAACATCAACACGATAATCCCAATCATGCCACCCAGCGCTGCCGGTACGAGCTGAAGGTGCAATAATCCATGAACATTCTCAGGCAAAGCGCCAGCGAAATCAACAAAATAAAGCAGCACGGGTGCAAAAAAGAGAATTGCGAGCATTGCCCGCAATCCTTTCAAATAATTAAGTGGTTTCTTTCGTCTCTTTTCTTTCACTGAACTTCTTTTTTTCATTCGTGAATGTTCATCTTCGTCAGGAAATAAAAATTCCCTATCTTTTCTGTCGTCATTGACTCTCATATTTTTATTCGTTGGATGTTTAGCTTGCTCAAGTTTGTTGAGCCTAGTTTGAGCATCTCACCATGGCCGATATGACCAACGGTTGCAACTTCCAGTTTGACGGGAGCGTACTGGTTGAACGTGGCTAACCCGGCGGCGTCGAGAGCTACAATATCAGTCGATGCAAGCAGTTGCTTGGGTGTCTGCACATCAGCGATACTACGGCCTTGCGGGCCGTTCTTGGCCATCATTCTATAAGCGTCGATGATGTTCAGTACAGGCTTTTTTTGCCATACGCACAAATCGGCAATACTTTGTTGCAGATCGCCACGGTGGAAAGTTTGCCTGTCCCAAACGATACCCATTAGGTTTTTCATAGCACAGGAGAACTTGGCACCGTCGTGGTGCTTGAGTATGGGGACGTTTATCCATGCGTCTGCTTCAAGTAGAGCGTCATGGATTTTTACCTCTTTTAGTTTAATGCCGCCGGGGATGGTGACGCTTTTGTAATATTTCTCGTCATTGCCTGGAAGCATAATGCCGCCAGCTTCTTTAACTGCCGCTTCAATACCGCTTGTTTTATAGCATTTCTGCCAGTCGTCGCATGTATGGTCGAACACAGTCACTTTGGATGCGCCGGCATTCAGGCAACGCTTCACCAAAGCTTTAATCAAATCAGGGTTTGTATTTGCGGCACGCTCCGGAGCACGGTCCCAGCCTATGTTCGGCTTTATCACGATTTTTTGTCCCTTCTTGACAAATTTTCCAATTCCTCCGAGCGCCTCCAATGCCCTATCCAGCATCACTTCAGGCTCTCCGCCCATTACAGCCACCAAATCCGGCGCTGCGGCTGCAGTTTCAGGATTATTAAGGGCGGCGCTTAATCCTTCAATGTTCATACTAAGGGCGGCGCCTGCCACCACACTGGTCTTTAAGAAATCACGACGTTTCATCTTAATTCGTTATTAAATGTATTACTCTTTATGATATAAATATCACAAAGGTAGTGTTTTGCTTGACAATTGAAAGTTGAGGCTTGTAAATTGTCGTCTGTACGTTCCTGAAATAGGTTGGCGAAAAAACGGGGAGCAAAAGATGAAAAAATCAATAAGGGAATATCAAAGTGTCGTAATATTTATGGATGATTTCAAGCGAATACTAGTGGATGATTTTGAACGCAGACGTAATGGAGAATCTGAATGTTCCGCCTTTACAACATAAGTCCTCAAGCAATTATAACTGGATTTGCAAGTATTAAAAACGATTATCACATAGTAGAAATAATTGTCTGGAGATAAGTTCGCCAAACCATGTATGGGCGACGGGTATTATATACATGGAAGTGTTCGGGGAGTTTTGCTACGCCGTATTTATCATTAATGTGTAGATAGACTATATAAGGGTTGATATATGCGGTGAAATTGCCAACGTCAGTCTTCGCTAATACACGCCGTTCACAAACATGCTTTCATTATCGTCGCCGTTTACTTTTATCACACGCTCACCATTGACATCAGTAATTTGACACAAATCCGTTGACGCTCACTGCCGACAACACTGGTTCACCTCGCCCCATACGAAATCGCCTGTCAATGCTGCCGTTCGAGACAGTATTTCAGAGACACAACATGACAGGAAGTAAGGCCTCCACACAGCATTTTTTTTATTCCCCGGTACCGGTTAGTATTTTAAACTTGAGGTCTATTAATAGCCTTAGTAGAGAGCAATTTTTAGTATTCACTTCATTTTTAACTAACTTTTCAAAATTAAGCAGCATTATAATTGATTCTTAGACTTTTTCCAATAGCCGCCAACATTTTGTTGGTGGCATAGGCATAATCCTGCGGTCTGTGAATGAGTAGTTTGTGCAAGTCCACAACCATTAGTCGCAAGCCCTGTTCCTATTTTGTCCAGTCCAATTTAGGATAATAAGCAAAGATATTTAGACTTATTGCAAAAAATACTGAAATTGGTACAGACGGATTTGACCAGCGATTCAATCTGATTGTTACTATTTATAACTTTAACTTGGTTTAGAAATAATTTTCCAAAGATGGCTATAAGTTATTGAGCGACTCGTTAAATGAGCGTAGCGAAGAAAAGGCAGCTATTATATCCTTAAAAGAAAAACACGATCGCGAGAATATATTCTTAAAAAACATTTATAAAGAACAAAGGTTCATATTTTGGAAAACTTCTGACTGAACGGCAATTTGTAATTGCCTAATTATCAATGATAATTATTCCAGTTTTGGAAAACTTTTTGAAAATTAGTCCATTTTTTATCTCTAAATTTGTAATACAAATAAACAATTTATAATATTGCACTCATATTAATACATAAGAAAATGACAGCAGCAAACAAAAAGACATATACTTTTGAAGAGGCCTTTAAGGCATCTCAAGATTATTTTACAGGCGACGAACTGGCCGCAAAAGTATGGGTAGGTAAATACGCCTTGAAGGATGCTTTTGGCAACATTTACGAGAAAACGCCCTCGGATATGCATCACCGTTTGGCGCGTGAGATTGCCCGCATCGAGAAGAAATATCCCAATCCAATTGGAGAAAAGGATCTTTTTGAGTTGTTCGACCATTTCCGCTACATTGTTCCTCAGGGCAGTCCTATGACAGGTATAGGCAATGAGTTCCAAATAGCCTCCCTGTCCAATTGCTTTGTCATAGGTTTGGAGAAGAATGCCGATTCTTACGGCGCGATCATTCGCATTGATGAAGAACAAGTTCAACTGATGAAACGTCGTGGTGGCGTTGGTCACGACCTCTCCAATATTCGTCCCAAAGGCTCCCCTGTGAAAAATTCCGCCCTTACCTCCACAGGTCTTGTCCCTTTCATGGAGCGATATTCCAACTCCACTCGCGAGGTTGCACAAGACGGGCGACGCGGGGCATTGATGTTAAGTGTCTCCATAAAGCATCCTGATTCAACATCGTTTATAAATGCCAAGATGAGTGAAGGCAAAGTGACTGGCGCCAATATATCGGTGAAACTTGACGATGAATTTATGAATGCCGTATCCAGCGACACCCTTTACAAACAACAATATCCTGTTGATTCTCCTAACCCGACGTTTGTGAAGGAAATCAAGGCCCAGGCGCTTTGGAAAACTATCATTCACAACGCATGGAAATCCGCAGAGCCGGGCGTTTTGTTCTGGGATACAATACTTCGGGAATCAGTTGCAGATTCCTATGCCGACTTGGGCTTCCGCACCGTTTCTACCAATCCCTGCGGCGAGATACCCCTTTGCACCTACGACAGTTGCAGGCTACTCGCCATTAATCTCTACTCCTACGTCGTGAACCCGTTCAAGCCCGACGCTCACTTTGACTACGCTCTCTTTACAAAACATGCCGAATTAGCTCAACGGATTATGGACGACATCATTGACCTTGAATCCGAGAAGATTGAGAAGATATTGGAGAAGATAGATTCTGACCCCGAAGATGATGATGTCAAGAACACCGAGCGTATCCTTTGGAAACGCATCCAAAAGAAAACCCTTCAGGGCCGTCGGACTGGCGTAGGCATCACTGCAGAAGGTGATATGCTTGCTGCACTTAACTTGTGCTACGGCACAGAGGAGGCCATCGTTTGTGCGGAGAATATTCAAAAGCTTCTTGCCCTGTCCGCTTATCGCTCATCCGTAACTATGGCCAAGGAGCGCGGCCCCTTTGAAATATACGATGCCGAAAGGGAGAAGAATAATCCATTCATTTGCCGCCTCGGCGAGGCAGACCCCGAGCTAAGGAAGGACATGGAGAAATACGGCCGCCGTAACATTGCTTGTCTAACTATTGCCCCGACAGGGACAACAAGCATAATGACACAGACGACCTCCGGTATTGAACCCGTCTTCCTACCTTACTATAAACGACGCCGCAAGGTGAATCCCAACGATGCTTCCGCACGGGTGGACTTTGTTGACGACACAGGCGATGCTTTCGAGGAATACACTGTCTTTCACCATAAATTTGTAACTTGGATGATAGCCAAAGGCTATTCAGCCTCGAAGCATTATTCCGCCGAAGAGATAGACGAAATGGTAGCCAAGTCGCCATACTACAAAGCCACCTCCGCCGATGTCGATTGGATGCAAAAAGTGAGGATGCAAGGGCGCATACAAAAGTGGGTAGATCACTCAATAAGTGTCACTATCAACCTTCCTGCCAATACGACCGAGGCTTTGGTCAATCAACTCTACCTTGAGGCATGGAGATGCGGCTGCAAAGGATGCACTGTCTATCGCGAAGGTTCGCGCGACGGCGTCCTACTATCAGACAAAGACCAGGAAAAGCCCAAAGAGAAAATATGCGTTGAGCCTCCGATCATAAGAGAAAAACGCCCGCGCGAATTGAAAGCCGACATTGTGAAATTCCAGAATAACCGCGAAAAGTGGGTCGCCTTCATCGGGTTACTTAACGAGCGTCCATACGAAATATTCACAGGACTGGCTGACGACGATGAAGGTATCATGCTGCCTAAAAATGTAACGGAAGGAACAATCATAAAGAACTATGACAGCAACGGTCATAAACGCTATGACTTTCAATTCAAGAACAAACGCGGGTACAAGATGACCATAGAGGGCCTTGACGGCAAGTTTAACCCGGAATTTTGGAACTATGCAAAATTCATATCCGGCGTACTTCGCTACGGTATGCCCATTGACCAGGTCATAAAGCTAGTGCAAGGCTTGGATTTGGACATCGACACAATCAACACTTGGAAAAATGGCGTAGGCCGCGCCTTACAGAAATATTCACAGGCCGAAACGCATATTAAAAGCAACAAATGCTCCAATTGCGGTCAAGACTCACTCATCTCCCAGGAAGGTTGCATCATTTGCACATCCTGCGGCGCATCCAAATGCGGATAACAAAAACATAATTCAGGGAGCCGAGAATTAGGATTGTTACGTAATAGCGCCTGATTCCCGGCTCTCATTACCTGATTCAACTATATGAAACTCTATTTTCATATCAACTTCCACACGACCTGGGGGCAACAACTCCATATTGTCGGCTCAATTCCCGAACTTGGGAATTGGAACACAGCTTTTGCCAGAGAAATGGAATATATCGGCGAAGGGAACTGGCGATTCGCCGTAGATGTTTCTCCATCCGTCCAATCTGTCGAATATCGCTATCTCGTTAAGGAAAATGCGAGCATTGTTTTTGAAGAATGGGAATGGAATCATCGAGCCTTTCCGAATGGGCAAAACGAAGCCTGCGTCTATCTAGACTGCTGGCAGGAGCGCCCAGCCAATAGCGCCTATTATTCTTCCGCCTTCACGAACAGCATATTCGCACAATGCCAATCTGCCGATGATAAAAACGCATCCTTAAACAACCGTAAATATCATGGCAACCTCACCATAAGAATATTCGCTCCCCTGATAGAAGCAGCTCACTACCTCGCCCTTACCGGTAACTGTGAAGTCCTAGGCAATTGGAACCCGGCGAAAGCCTTGTCCCTCACTCGCCACAGCAATTTTCCAGAATGGAGCATCGACCTGAATACGGAAGAACTACAATGGCCAATAGAATATAAATTCCTCATCGCCGATGCCGAGACGCAAAACATCATTTCTTGGGAGCAGGGCGAGAATCGCATATTGGATCTCCCTGACGAAGGGACGAAGCATAAAATGATATGCGTATCGGGATTGTTCTTTAGAGACGACTTTTCCCCGTGGAGGGGAGCCGGAACTGTCATTCCAGTCTTTTCCCTGCGCTCAGCCGACAGCTTCGGCGCTGGCGATTTAGGCGACCTGCGACTATTCGTTGACTGGATAAAGAAGACCGGTCAGCGCATCATTCAGGTTCTCCCTATGAATGATACTACTACCAGCAACACATGGCGGGATTCATATCCTTACAGCGCAATCTCTATCTACGCTCTTCATCCCATATATATATGTCTCCACAGAATGGGAACCATGAAAGACGAAAAACAACGTATATTCTTCGAGGAGAAGCGCCAGGCACTCAATGCCCTTGACGAAATGGATTACGAAGCCGTCATCCGTTGGAAGACAGAGTACTGCCGTAGCTTCTTTCAGCAAGAAGGCAAACAATGGCTTGAAAAAGAAAGCTTTCATTCCTTCCTCGACGAAAATGGTGAATGGCTCAAACCTTATGCCGCATACTCATGGTTACGCGATAAATACCAGACTGCAGATGCCTCCTGCTGGGAAAACTTTGCCGTATATGACAAAGTAAAGATCCGGAACTTATGCCATAGCGAATGGGAGGCCATCTCATTCTACTGCTTCCTGCAGTTCGTGTTGCATATCCAGTTTAAGGAAGCATCCGATTATGCCCGCTCCAACGGCATCGTACTGAAAGGCGACTTGCCCATTGGCGTTAACAGGAACAGTGTTGAAGCCTGGATGGAACCACAATTGTTCAACATGCACGGTCAAGCCGGTGCTCCCCCTGACGACTTCTCAGTGACAGGCCAAAACTGGTCATTCCCCACCTACAATTGGGAGATGATGGAGAAAGATGGCTTTGCATGGTGGAGGAACCGCTTTGCGAAATTGAGCGACTATTTTGACAGCTTCAGGATTGACCATATCCTTGGATTCTTTCGTATATGGGAAATACCCAGGGATTATACTCAAGGACTATGCGGCCATTTTAATCCAGCCCTGCCAATGACTCAGGCAGAGATTGAGCAATATGGCCTCCCATTTAACGAAACACGCTTCACCACACCGCATATTCATGGGCAGCATCTCCAGGAATTATTCGGAAACATGGCAGACGAAGTATGCGATACTTACCTGGCTCAATCCTCCTCGCATCATTATGTACTGAAACCGTTTTGCAATACGCAAGCAAAGATTGAAGCCCTCTTTTCAGACAAAGCCGAATCGCACGATATTAAGAATGGCCTCCTCTCCATTGCAAACGAAATATTATTCGTCCGCGACCCATACGGAAAGAATCTCTTCCACCCGCGCATAGCCGCCGAACGCTCCTGCATCTACGCCGAGCTAAGTGCTTCAGACCGCCACGCATTCGACCGCCTGTACCACGACTATTATTATCGCCGTCACAACGAATACTGGAAAGAAACCGCCTGCAAGCGATTGACGCCACTGACGCGCTCCACCCGTATGCTTACATGCGGCGAGGATTTGGGAATGATTCCCGATTCAGTCCCGGAAGTGATGAAGCGCCTGCAAATACTAAGTCTGGAAATAGAACGCGCACCAAAGTCACTTGATAGCGAATTTGCCATATTGTCACAATTGCCATACCTCTCCGTCTGCACCACTTCAACGCACGACATGCCGCCGCTACGCAACTGGTGGAACGAAGAAAACCGAAACAAAATACAACGCTACTATAATAATGTGTTAGGACAAGATGGCGAAGCTCCGGCAGAATGTCCCCCGAATATTGTCAGCATGATAATCGAGCGTCATCTCCAAGCTCCATCAATGCTAACCATCATTCCCCTGCAAGACTGGCTCGGAACAGACAACGAACTGCGACGTAAAAACCATGCAGCAGAACGAATAAACATCCCAGCCAACCCCGCGCACTACTGGCGCTACCGGATGCACCTCAACATAGAAGACCTGCTCACCGCCGCTCACCTCAACGAGCGCATAAAAAAGATGATAAAAAAAAGCGAGAGGAGGTAGGTTTATCCTTCCTCTCTCTCGCTTCACTCGTTCCTGAATAAAAGTCCTTCTACTCCGATTATGTTTGAATCTCGTCAGCAGATGTCAGCATATTGCAAACACCACTAAACTTGGCATTAGGCTCAATTTCCAGCGTTTGAGCGAAAATGTCGCCGGTAACGACGGACGAGGCTTTCAGCACAAGCGCCCCACTGGTACGAATGCAACCTACAACCGTCCCCTGAATTTCCGCATTTACCGAATTAATATCGCCGTCAATATAACCCTTCGGACCAATCACAAGTTTCGCCGCGCAATTAATATTCCCTTCAACTCGACCGTTCAATCTAAAATCCCCGTCGGTTATTATGTCGCCTTTTACAGTTGTTCCAACTGCCAAAATGTTATGTAAACCTATGGAAGGCGTTTCGTCTTTAAATCTAATTCTCATTGTTGGTATTCGTTTTTATTCTTATTAGCGTGAATGTGCAAATATAACCATTGTTGTTCGGAAAAAAAACCTGTTGAAGGCAAAAGAAATCTAAACTTACTATTTCAACGAACAAAACAACCATAAAACTATAATAAAATATCCAAACACAAACAATGACTCTCCGGCAATACCGCGAAAGATGTTCCAGGACTGGATTTTGAGCTTTCACGGCACAAGGCTTGAATCGGAATACAAATGCGTGGAACATGGACTAAAATCCTTATCGCCTTCGTGTTCATCTTTGGAGAAAAATTAACATCCCAAGCTAACTGCCTGAATACAGATTCAATTAAAGACAGGAAACAACCAATCCAACAACATATATAAAACTGAACCGACAAGGCATCGGCCCTACACTAACTTCACCTAAAATCTGATTTAAGAACTGTTTTATTATAAATTAATACCTTAAAAAACTTCGCTCAATCTGAATATTATTGATTCACGTCCAGTACAAACTGACATTAATATATTTCCGAATATTTGATAAATATTAGTGTAATTTAGGATTTTAAAAGCTCAAGAATTTCAGATAAAACGAGAATCACAAGCGAATATAAAAAAGAAATTACAAACATTTCACGGCAATCTACGACGATTAAAATCAGGTTTATTTCCGAGACTTTTGTCGCGTCCGCCGAGTATTTCCGCACCGGTGCGGAAGGTCGGCGCACCGGTGCGGAAAGTTCGCGCACCGGTGCGGAAAGTTCGCGCACCGGTGCGGAAAGTCTGCGCACCGGTGCGGAAAGTTCGCGCACCGGTGACGGAAGTCTGCGCACCGGTGCCGAAAGTTCGCGCACCGGTGACGGAAGTCTGCGCACCGGTGCAGAAAGTTCGCGCACCGGTGACGGAAGTCACGGAACCGATGACGGAACTGCCGGCTAACGGGGCAGTATAAACGACTTGCATTTCTGTAATTTCAATATTATAAGGAGCTGGCTAATAAGCAATACCTATCACGAATAATGGCAATTTGCATAACTTAAAGTCTTTTCTCATAAAACGATTTTTAATCAGATAAACGGGCGCTTAAAAACAAACATTTTCACTGAAAAATTATTTGATAAACTCTTCGCCGAGGGTGAACATCTCATGGCAAAATAATTTTGAGAACTATCTTTCGATTTAAGAATATATACATCAAATTGAACATGCAGCGCATTGCTGTTTCACAAACGTCATTCTCAACCTGATTTCCGGGTTTGTTTCTGATAATTTCATGCCGGAAAAACCATCGCCTAAGTCGGATATTTTTGTTGCCGGTGGTGAATTGGGGAGGCTGGGTTAGTGGAAGTCGTTTTTTCTGTCGTTGTTCAACAGAAAATTGTCAATCTGCGATACGAGTTCCTCGCGACTGATTGCACCAACGCTCATTTTAGGCTGTCCCGTTGCGGGAACAAACAGCAGAGAAGGGATACTCTGGATACCGAATACGGCCGCAAGCTCCTCTTCCTCATCAATATTTATCTTATAAATGATTATGCTATCCTTGTAAGTGACCGCCAATTCTTTCAACACAGGTGCGATTCTTTTACACGGGCCGCACCAGTCGGCGTAGAAATCAATGATGCAGGGCTTTTCGCCTTCATAATTCCATCCTTCGGGCGTTTTTTCGTAATCATAAACTTTTGTGATGAAGTCTGTTTTGTTTAGAAAGACGACTTCTCCTGTTGCGCTTGCGCTCTCTGTCTGTTTTTTTGTTCCTGAGCCGGAGCAGCTCATGAAGGAAATGATAAGCAGGAAAATACTTAACTTGTTCATTACAACCATCTTTAATTTGTTTTGTTTAATATTTATTGTGTATGCAAAAGTAGATATTCTTGAAAAAATATATGTAGTCGCTTATTTTTTTTCGATTTTTTTTGCCGATTAAATAATTGTTTTTATATTTGCACTGCAATCGCGAAAATAGCTCAGTTGGTAGAGCATAACCTTGCCAAGGTTAGGGTCGCGGGTTCGAGTCCCGTTTTTCGCTCATCCTAAGAAATGATGAAAAATATTTTTCTTTATTAGTTCTGAAAAAAGACACAAAGATACAAAAAAGCTCGTTGCGATTGCAGCGAGCTTTTTTGTATCTTTGAATGAATAAAAATCAAATAATTAATGAACAGATGAGATTGAAAGGTTTATTTGCGGACAGAACCGTATGGGAACAATTGTTTTTACTCCTGTGTCTGGTTTTAGTCGGCTCCGTTGTCGGGGGATTGTTTGGGAGCGCTTTGTACGTTGTGGCGGGAGGCAAGTCTCATATTTGGGCGACGCGCTTGTTGCAGCTTGTTATGTCGGGTGCAATGTTTTTACTTCCGGCTCTTCTTATGGCGCGGCTTTGTAGCGAGAGAATTAGCGGGTATTTGTCTCTGCGCCTGGTTAAGGATGTCAGGATATGGATTGTATTGTTTATTGTGATGATGTCGGCGTTGCCGATAATAAATGTTACGGCGTATTTGAACAGTCTGCTGCGTCTGCCGGCTTTCATGTCGCCCGTTGAGGAATGGATGCTGTCTATGGAAAGAGAGACAGAGGTGCTAATGGCATCGTTTTTCTCGGATAGCGGCATCTGGGCTTATTTAGGCAACATGCTGGTTATTGCTTTATGTCCTGGGGCTTATGAGGAGTTCTTTTTCCGCGGGGCGTTGCAGCGGGTGCTGGAGCGAAAGGTTAAGAACCCTCATACGGTGATTTGGCTCACTGCCTTTATTTTTGGTTTTATTCATTTCCAGTTTTACGGGCTGCTGCCACGGATGTTGCTGGGGGCATATTTCGGATATATCCTTTATTGGACCAGGAGTTTGTGGCTGGCGGTCTTTGCGCATTTTATAAACAATGCTATTGCAGTGACGGGAATGTCAATGTATAGCTTGAAAGATTTGTCGATAGTTAAAGGTGGAATACCGGCTGAAGAGATATTGCCTTATTTGATTATAACGCCGGTTTCTTTAATGCTGCTGTTCGTTTGTACGAGGTATGTTTACATGAACAGGGCGAGGGACTAGAAGTATTTTTTACGCAGCTGGAAGTCATTTCCAAGGTACTTTTCTCTTACAATTTCATTCTCAGCAAGCTCTTCGGCAGTGCCCTGATAGAGAACCTTTCCCTCATAAAGCAAATAGGCGCGGTCGGTTATGCTCAGTGTTTCATAAACATTATGGTCTGTTATAAGTATGCCAATGTTCTTGTGCTTCAGCTTGGCAACGATATTCTGAATATCCTGAACGGCAATAGGGTCGACGCCGGCAAAAGGCTCGTCGAGCATGATGAACTTGGGGTCTATTGCAAGGCATCGCGCTATCTCTGCCCTGCGGCGTTCGCCTCCTGACAGGCGGTCGCCCTGGTTTTTCCTTACTTTGCCAAGACCAAATTCGGAGATGAGGCTTTCCAGTTTTTCCTTTTGGTAAGCATCGCTCTTTTTTGTCATTTGAAGAACAGAGCGGATGTTGTCCTCTACGGTCATCTTCCTGAAAATGGAGGCCTCCTGAGCGAGATAGCCTATACCTCTTCTGGCTCGCTTGTAAACAGGGTTGGTCGTTATGTCAAGGCCGTCGAGAAATATCTTCCCCTGGTTCGGCGCGACAAGGCCGACAGTCATGTAGAAAGTGGTGGTTTTACCCGCACCGTTGGGACCGAGAAGGCCGACAATTTCTCCCTGCTCAACCTGTATGGAAACATTATTTACAACGGTTCTTGTTTTGTATTTCTTTACAAGGCCGTCAGTGCGAAGCACCATTTGTTTTTGTTCTAATTCCATATTAAAATAAAGTTTTGTTGCAAAGGAAGGTAAAAAAAACATTGCCGGCAATACTCTTCCGGCTCCCATGTGAAGGCCTGCTGAATTATGAAATGCACCGCCGGGCGGTTATTCGCAGCTTTCGCAAAGAGCATGGCCTTGAGCGTTGGAGCCATGTTTACGGGAGATGAACAGCGAGAGGCGACTAAGCTTTATGTAAAGGATAATTGCATGGGCGACTGTTTATTCAATGCTCAAAGAATCTCTGAGGCCGCGCCCGCTAATGCTCCAGACCGTCACCAGCCTTAGTGACGGCATCCCACCAGTGTTAGTGGCGACATCTCACTAACGTTAGTGACAGTATCCCACCAGCGTTAGTGACGACATCCCACTAACGTTAGTGACGACATCTCACCAGCGTTAGTGACGGCATCTCACTAAGGAAAATTATCAAATGAAATTACTTTTGTGCTTGCCTGGCAACAGGAATAAATTTTATACCATCATTTTTTATATGAATACATTTCAATCTGTTACATTTTCAATAATGCTACTGTGCTGCACCACTGCAGGCGCTCAGCGCAACCAGGACGTTTTGCTCTCGCCGGACGGAAAAATCAAACTGGCGGTAAGCAATGAGGCTAAAATCAGCTTCACGGTATCGACCGAAAATGGCCTGCTGTTCAGCAACGAGCTGGGGTTGCATCTTCGAAATGAGACGCTGGGAAAGAATCCCAGGCCGGCCGGGCGGAAATATTCGACTGTCAATGCGGAAGTCAGGCCGGTTGTGCCGTTCAAGTTTGCAACTGTGAAAAACCATTACAACAGCTTGAGGCTGGATTTCAAGGGCAATTACGCTGTTGAGTTTCGCGCTTTCAACGACGGTGTCGCCTATCGCTTCATCACTTGCAGGAAGGGAGAAGTAGAGGTGATGCACGAGGATTGCAACCTCTCGTTCCCGGACGACTGTCTGCTGCATCTGCAATATACGGGCAAAAGCGATGACGGCGAACGGGGCTTTGCGGCGATCTATGAAGAGCCTTACTCGCATGTCGCTTCAAGCAAGTGGAAAGCCGGGGCGCAGATGGCCGTTCTGCCCATGCTGATAGACAACCGAAGGGGGGAGAAAATCCTCTTCTCGGAGGCTGACCTGGACGATTATCCCAATATGTTCCTTGCCGGGCAGGGAACGAAAAACACTCTGCTGTCAACCTTCCCGCCGGCTCCGACAGAAATGAAGATTGATTCCGCCGGCAATATATGGATTGAACGGGAAGCGGATTATATCGCCAAAACGAAGGGGACGCGGGAATATCCCTGGCGGTGGTTTGCAATCACGCGGACGGACAGGCAGCTGCTGGAAACGGCAATGGTCGCACGGCTTGCACGACCGTGCGCCTTGACGGATGTAGCGTGGATTAAGCCCGGACAGGCTTTTTGGGACTATATAAACCGCTCGACGGATTATGGCCCGATGGTAACTTACCGACAGGGCATCAACACTCCGACATACAAGCGGTATATTGACTTTGCTTCGCTGAACCATATCCACTATCTTCTCATAGATGCAGGATGGGCAAAGGACCACTCGGCTCTCCCGCCACTGGAAGTCCTCCCAGAACTGGACTTGCCGGAGGTTATACGATATGCCAAAAGCAAAAATGTGGAGATCGTATTATGGATGTACTACCATCCTGTGCAAAAAGATTTGTACGATGACAGCTACAACCTCTTTGAATACTATTCACAAATGGGCGTCGCAGGGCTTAAAATAGACTTCATGGACAGGAGCGACCAATGGATAGTTAACTTTTACAGGCAGGCAGCGAAGGAGGCAGCGAAAAACAGGATGGTAATCGAGTTCCATGGCTCCTACAAACCGGTGGGGCTGGAGTATGAATATCCCAATATCCTATCCTTCGAGGGCGTCCGAGGCCTGGAGTACAGTGGAATCTCGCCGGAGAACAGCATCTGGCATCCGTTCATACGCAATGTTGTAGGCCCCGTTTCCTTCACGCCAGGCTCAATGCTTAATACTCAGCCTGAACATTTACGCTCCGGATGGGGATACAACTGGGCGACAATCGGAACACGCGCTCATCACATGGCTTATTATGTCCTGCTCGAAAGCGGGATGCAAATGATTGCGGACAGCCCGCGAAGGTTTGAAGAGAATACCGATTGCGCAACGTTCATATTCTCCGTCCCCGTCGTCTGGCACGAAACGCGAGCGCTCGCCGCCGAAGCCGGACAATATGCCATCGTAGCCAAGCGCAACGGCAATAAATGGTGGATCGGGGGCATTGCCGGCAATGATGTCAAGAACAGAGATTTTACAATTGACCTTGATTTCCTGCCAAAAGGAAAGACTTACAGAATCACGTCTTTTGAAGACGGCCCAAACGCCAACGGACAAGGAATGGACTACAATATCCGGACGATGGACGTCGGGCATGGCGACAAGCTGGAGATTAGAATGGTTCGCAACGGCGGATGGGCGGCGGTTATTGAATGATTGACCAGTGACGGTTCTGCATCTTTAATATATCCAACAGGCATTCCGAACATCAACCCATGTTTGGGAAGACCGCCGGATGAAATCGAGAGGGGCTATGTCTGACATGGACAAAGCCCCTCTCCTTAGTTCATACCTCTGACCGCCGAGGCGGGACGACGCAGGTTGTCTATCCCTGATGCTCCGGCCTGAGGAGGTCGAATACGGTTTTCACAGGACTGAACGTCTCTATGGGGACTTCAACGAAAATCGTATTCCAGTCGCTCATGGCTCCGTTCCACAGGCCGGGGAGTTCAAGCGCTTTAAGCTCGCGCCCGTCCTTGCTCTTTGTGGATATGAAGCCGGCGTTGGCGTCAATATAATCGCGCAGGTTGAATTTGTTGCCCTGGTAGTCCTTTATGGCGCAAACCAAATCGACGGGGTTAAAGTGCGTGCCCTGGTCGAAGAGAGCTTTCATCTCTTGTCGACCAAGGTCGATCTGCGAGCTTTCCAATATTTGCGGCGATACTGTTCCGTCAGGGTTGACGGCTATGAAGGGGCCTCCGCCGGGTTCGCCTTCGTTTCTGACCATGCCACAGATACGAATCGGTCGGTTGAGCTTGCCTTTGAGGAAGAGTATCAGCTCGGCGTCTTCGAGATGCTTCATGTCGCTACTGCGGATGTAGAGGACATCGTGCAGGAAGTGTATCATTTCCTCTATCTGCATTCGCGTGTATTGGCCGCTGTCTATGATATTAAGGAAGTTAAATATCCTGCGTTGTACGCTGACCAGGATACCGGCGAGGAGCTTCTTGTACGTAACCGTGGCGGCTTTTCGACCGTCGGGGGCAACATTGTCCACGTTTTTAATGAAGACGATGTCGCTGTCCATGTCGTTAAGGTTTTCTATTAACGCACCATGACCGCCGGGGCGAAAGACCAGCCCGCCGTTGCGGTCGCGGAATGGCTGGTTGTCCATATCGGCGGCAAGCGTATCCGTGGAGGGTTTCTGGCAGTCGAAGGATATATTGTACCGAGCTGTGAATCGAGCCTCGTACTCCGGGAGCTTCTCTTCGGTTATCTTATGGAACAAGTCCTCGTGTTCAGGCAGGACTGTGAAGTGTATGTTTACATCTCCGGTGCCGGCCTTAGCGTAAAGGGCGCCTTCGGCAAGATGCTCCTCAAAGGCGGTGCGCGTCATGGACGCATCGTAGCGATGGAAGAGAAGCAATCCTTTGGGCAGGCCGCCATAGTTCAGTCCTTCTTTATTGAGGAGGCGAGAGATGATAGCCTTGTATCTTCCTGTCGCAACTAGCTCCTTGATGCTTTTGCCTTCTCCGGCAAGACAGGCGTCATTAAGTTCATCGTAGAAGGCGAAGTTTGTTATACGTTCGAAGAAGACGTTTTCGCTCTCCGTTGCCGGTTGCTCCCGCGGTGCTTCAAGGAAGGCATAGAGGTCTTTGAACATCCGACTAGCCGCTCCGGAGGCTGGGACAAACTTAATAACTCGCCGTCCGGACGCCAGATATTCATTGTATTCACAGATATAGCTTTGCTGTTCTTCATCGGATAAGCTCATTATGCCTTTGTTTACGGAGGCTGAGGTTATGATTTCCAGGAATGGGAAGCCGTGCTTGAAACAGGAGAGTTGCTCATTGATTTGGCTTTCGTGGATGCCTTTTGTGGTTAATAATTTTAAATCGTTCGGTGTTAACATGTCTTTATTTTATTGTTTATTACAAACATAATAAATTAATACTTAATCCGGTGTTAAGGGTATGGTTGTTAATCAACATGTACAGAGGGTTGCGCTCAATTTATGCCGCCCTCTGCTTTTAAATTTGGATGGCGCGGTCTGCGCAAGGAGGAGGGGGAGATAGGGCTGCCCCTATCTTTTCCCGTCCTGATAAACCTGGAGGGTCGCTTCGCGGTTGTTCTTCCTTATGAAAACGACAGCGCTGCGCGGTTCTTTCCGCTTGTTTTTGGAGCATTTGACGATGATGCTGTTAGCATCGGGTTTGCTCACGCTGCACCAGTCGGCGTGGTCGCTGTATGCTTCAAAGTCGGATGAACTCATGCCGGGGTACTGAATTCGGAAGTATGATTCTCCTCCCTTTCGTGAGAAGGTGAATACTGAAGGGGTGATACGCAGATAGTCGCGTTCCTGCCCAACGAAGATGCTAACGCGCTTGTTGCCGGCGACGAGGACGACATACCCCGACCGCGGTTCGTCTTCGTCGTTCGTTTCAGGTGTCAGCATAAGGCGGTTGTCCACCTTTACGGCTTGGCACCATGGCGGCGCGTCGGCTATTTCCCATTCCATGTTGGAGTTGACGCTTACTTTACGTCCATACGTGGCGTCTGGGGCGAAGCGTACACGGGTTTCGGCTACTGACAGCGTCGGTTCGAGGCCATCCTGGGTGATGCGTATTAGCTGTTGGCGGTTGGAGCTGCTGCTGTAACGTATGGAGAAGGTGGCTGAGCGCGAGGACGGGCTGCGATTAGGTTCGGCAATGATGATGATGCTTTCGCCGTCTTTTTCGAGCTTGTACCATGTTTTGGTTGAAGGGATTGCCCATACGGTGTTCCCGCTTATGGAGATGGTGTCTTTGCCGCCTTGCGCCGAAAATTCCAGCCTTTCTTTCGATACGCTGAAGGCGACGTATAATCCGGAAGGGGCGCGTTCGTACCGATCGTAGCGTTCATATCTGTCGTAGTTTGCGTAGCTTCCGGCGGATGTCCCACGGCGAGACCGGGGCAAGCCGTATCGTGCGAGTTGTGCGTAGCAGTCATCAAGGCGTTCGTTGCATCGGCGAACGCCTTCGCGGTCTTCTATTGAATTGAAACAGCGCCGGGCTGATTCATACATTTTAACGGCGGCTTGGAGAGAAGGCAGGTCAAGTTGTCTGTATTCGGAGGTGGCTTTACGGTATAGCGCTCCGCAGTCCTGTGCGCATGCTGGAATGAGCGTGGCTGCCAGGAACAGTCGTAGTAATATTATTTTTCTCATGACAGTTTTTATTTGCAATCAATTAATAAATCTTTCTATGATGATTAATTCTTCCTGTTTAATAGCAAAAGGCATGCAAATGTACGGATTTTATTTGATATATGCCAATTCTGTGGTTTTTTAATCTGCTGTTAATAAGGACAAAGGCTGTTTTTGTTGCAGATTTAGGCCTTTTTGAGGCCTTTTCCCTTTCCTTTTTCTGTATGTTTTTGTATTGTATAATTAATATGTGCAGTTATGCGCCTGGGGATGGGGCAGCGGCGGTGGTTTTAAGCGATGTTTGGTTCTTATATATATAATGTGTGCGTCATCTTTCAGGGCTTTTGTGGGGATGGCGGCAAGATGGGGATGGCGGCTTTTGGCATTATGGCGCTCGGCGGTGCAGATGTTTGTTGGGGGGATTTATGAGGGGTGCGGATGTCGATTTCTTTGCTGCAGTGTTTGTTTGTCACGGGGTGATTAATTGGGTTGCGTTTGGTTTAAATTGGTCGGATTATTGTTCGGTGGGGGGGAGCGACCGGGTTTATAAAAGTGGGTTGAATGTGCGGGATTGTTTCGGATTGTGGATGTGATTTCATGGGTATTTATGGAGGTGATGGGGCGGCTTGTTGCTGTGTTTTCTTCTTTTATTTGCGTTTTTTTTCTGACTGGGTTTTTAATGTGGTTGATGGCTTTGATTTTGCTCTTAATGGTGGCTGGCATAAATGGGGTATTCTTCTGGTGGTCAAATCTATGGCGGTGGTTTGTAGCGCGGTGGAGCGGTGCTGGATGTTTCCGGCAAGGGGGCGGGGCGGGGGTGGCTTTGGTGATAACAGGGGGGGCGGCAGTGGTGGTTTTTTTAATGTGCTTTGGGGTTGATTTGTTCGTCTTTTGGGGATGAGGGGTGGATTAGGTGTCAATATTTTACGGGATATATTTTGTATGGTTTATTCCGTGGTTTTGTTTATTTGTTGTGATTTATTCGTAATAATATGGCGGGGGTGGCAAAGGGTAAAAGGTATGGTGTTGTTGAGGGTTTTTTAATGTTGGAATGATGGCTGGTGCAGGTGTTGTTTTTCTTGTTTTGCGGTTGTGTTTGTTTTTGGATTTAGTCGTTTTTGCGGAGGGGTTTTGATTTTAATTTGTGGGGCTGTTTTATATATATTTTTTTTAAATTAACTGTACTGTAAGGATGCTTTATTGGGGTTTGCCTGGCAATTGTGTTTGCCGCTGGTGTTTATGGTGTTGGCAGGGGGGTGGTTCGTTGCTGGGGGATTGGGGCTGTATTCTCGCATCCGGACGGGAGGGTGTTTGATTTTTTAAACAGCGCTGCTTGATTTTTCAAACAACGGTGTTTGATCTTTCAAGCAGCTTTGCTTGATTTTTCAAACAGCGGTGCTTGTTTTTTTAAGCAGCGTTGTTTGATCTGTCAAGCAGCTGTGTTTGATTTTTTAAGCGGCGGGGGGGAATGTTTGGGGGTGTGGGGCTGGCGGGTGGGGCGTCGGCGGGCGGTCGGGAGGGCTAATGGGGCTGGTTTTTCGGGGCTTTGCTGTAAACGTTGAAGGCCGCTGCTTTTGTTTTTTGTGCAGCGGCCTTCGGGGTGTTTTGCGTGTGGGGGGCTAGGCGCCGGCCCGCCATTCCCGCAGGATTTCGTATAGCTGGGCGGGGTTTTTGAGTTCGTATTCGGGCGGGCGGCGCGGGCGTTTTCCTATTTCTTTTTCTATTTCGGCGTAGGATGCGAAGATGAATTTGTCGGCGAGGTTGGCGTCGATTAGTTGCCTTAGTTCGGGCAGGAGTTCTTTTGCGCGGATGTTGACAAGGTCCTGGGCGATGAGTTCGACGGTGAGGCGGGCTTCGCAGGCGGTTGTTCCCAGACGGTTTTCGTAGAGGTGGGTGAGGCTGTTGCGAAACCATTCAAGGACTTCGTCCCGGCGTTCCGGCTCGTGGGAGGCGACCATGGCGACGGCTGGGTAGACGTTGTACTTGAGGAAGGGGTGCAGGCCTGATTCGTGGGCGAAGTCGAGCAGGGCGGGGAGTTGCTTCCGACCGGTGCGGTAGAGGGCGAGGGGTATGTATTCGCCGGCGTAGTCTGAAAGGTGGAACTCGGCGAACTCGTTGTTTTGCCTCATTATTTCGAGTATGGCGGGGAGGGCTTCTTCGGCTTGCAGCTCGTTGAGGATGATGAGGGCGTGGATGATGAACGAGTGGGGGGATTCTCGCCACTTTGTGTGTATGTGGCTGCGGGTCTGGCCGATTTCGTAGTATATGCTGTGGCTGATGTCGGCGACGAGCGTTTCGCGGGGCAGCGCGAGGATGGCTTTGAATGTGTCCTCGTTTATGCTTGCGCGGTTGCGATGGGAGAAGAGTGCGTGGAGTTCGGGGTGGACGAGTTTCAGCTGCGTGGGATAGTCGGGGTACTGATACTGGTAGGCTTTGTCGAGCGTGTGTTGCTCGCTTGCTGCGTCGAAGCTGATGCTGAAGATGTTGCGGGTGCGCTTGGTGCCGAAGTCGTAGTCGATGTATTCGATTTCGTCTGAATCTTCTTCGAGGATGTACTGCGTGACGGAGAAGTCCTTGTGGGGGGGGCGGGCAAAATCTTCGGCGTTGGCGATTGAGCCGTAGATGATGTT
The DNA here is from genome assembly GCA_031257015.1 of Tannerellaceae bacterium. Classification (GTDB taxonomy): domain Bacteria; phylum Bacteroidota; class Bacteroidia; order Bacteroidales; family Tannerellaceae; genus DFXE01. Next base: position 2,073 of record JAIRPK010000024.1, on the reverse strand, counting down.
GTGGGCTTCTTCGTAGGTGATGATTGTTTGCGAGCCGGTTTGTTCCTTTATCCTTTCGTATTCTCCGCGCTGGATGCCAAATTCGTATGATGTTTCCTCCAGTCCGTTTATGTTCATGTCAATGGAATAAATTCCTATCGTGAGCGCTCCGGACTTGTGTTCGCGGGCGACGATGACGTTGGCATGGCGCCGGGCCTGCCAGTCCCGGTTGATTGCACATTCGGCAATGGGCAGGTTGCGTGCCTTGGCAATGATATACTTTCCTGGTGGAAGGAGAGTATGCCGTTTAGGGTCCATATCCGGATGTATTATTTCAGGGCGAGGAGGGCTTGCCTGATGCGTTTGATTGCCTCGACGAGGCTTTCGTCTGAGGTGGCGTAGGACAGGCGCAGGCAGTCCGGCGCTCCGAAGGCGGCTCCTCCGACGGTTGCGACATGAGCTGTTTCGAGCAGGTACATGGCGAGGTCGGAGCTGTCGGCTATGGCGCGTCCGTCTGGCGCTGTTGTGCCAATGTATGCGCTGCATTGAGGGAACAGGTAGAAGGCGCCTTGCGGCATGTTTACCTTCAGGCCTGGAATGTCTTTGCAGAGGCTGGCGACGAGGTTGCGGCGGCGCAGGAAGGCTTGGCGCATTTCGGCTACGCAGGATTGGTCGCCGGCGAAGGCGGCTACGGCGGCTTTTTGCGAAATGGAGGATGGGCCGGAGGTGTATTGTCCCTGGAGTTTGTTGCAGGCTTTGGCTATCCATTGCGGGGCGGCAATGAAGCCTATTCTCCAGCCTGTCATAGCGTATGCTTTGGAGACGCCGTTGATGACGATCGTGCGGGATGCGAGGGCGTCGAACTGGGCGATGCTTTCGTGAGTGCCGGTGTAGTTAATATGCTCATATATTTCGTCTGAAAGGATGAGTATTTCCGGATGTCCGGCGAGAACTTCGGCCAAGCCTTGGAGTTCTTTACGGCTGTAAACGCTGCCGGTTGGATTCGAGGGGGAGCAGAGAATGATGGCTTTGGTTCGTGCTGTGATGGCGGCTTTGAGCTGTTGGGGGGTAATTTTGAAGTCCTGTTCGATTCCGGCCTGGATGATGATGTTCTTCCCTTCTGCCAGCTTTACCATTTCAACGTAGCTGACCCAGTAGGGGGCGGGAACGATAACTTCGTCTCCCGGATTTATAATTGCGAGAAGGGCGTTGCAGACGGATTGCTTGGCTCCGTTGGATACGACGATTTGTTCGACGGCGTAATCCAGGCTGTTGTCGCGCTTGAGCTTCTCTACAATGGCCTGGCGGAGGTCGGAGTAGCCGTTGACGGGCGAGTAGAATGAATAGTTCTCTGTGATGGCCTTCATTGCGGCTTCTTTGATATGAGCGGGCGTGTAGAAATCTGGCTCTCCTACGCTGAGGTTAATAACATCAACTCCTTGCGCTTTAAGCTCCGCGCTTTTTTGCGACATCGCCAACGTTTCAGATGGTGATAATTTATCTATACGATTTGATACTTGTAACATAATTAATATTGTTTATTGTCGCAAAAATAGTAATATTATTCTTACAACTCCGGTTTACAGGCCTTGCCAGCAGGGGCAACGCATAAAAATGCAACAACTAAATAAGATAGTATTTACTCAAATATGCTTTTTAGCATTGGGGAATAGTAATCTTTTTTTCCGTATCGTTTTTTTTAATAAATCTAATCTTGTTTTTCTGATAACGGCACAGTTTTTCTGAAATATGTGCCTGAATGTTTTATAGTTGTTTTCACATGTTTAAGCTATCTTTATAAGAGAATTTAATTTGTCCGATATCACATATAATTTTAGAATGCGACATCTTATCTGATGGAAAATAACAGAGGGCACAAAGTTGAGGAATGTCTTAGTATTTTATCGTAATACTCAATTAAAAATAAAGCCGCAAGCCGCCCATTGGCATCAACCCATATTGATATGTTATTACGTCTTTATTGCGGGTAATATTATAATGCTTCACCCATATATTCTTTAGATTGGTCAGGTTTGCTACTTCAGCGAAGTATTCCAGCGAAACTTTACGGAAATTAACTTTGAGGTTTGCATT
>JAIRPK010000031.1 GCA_031257015.1 Tannerellaceae bacterium | reverse complement strand
GATGTTCGCGCACCGGTGTCTGAAGTTCGCGCACCGGTGACGGAAGTTCGCGCACCGGTGACGGAAGTTCGCGCACCGGTGACGGAAGTTCGCGCACCGGTGACGGAAGTTCGCGCACCGGTGCGGAAAGCGTCATATCTTTCAATATTCATAATATTTCGGGAGCTATCGCTATACACATTAATAATAATAGCCTCTTCAGAAGAAAATGCTGAACCATCATTCCTGATTCATGAAAGGAAGCGCAATTCCATGCTCCGGCCATGGGCGAGAGGCGTCCCGCCGGCATACGCCAGCCGACCGTTAACGTAGGTTTGACGAACGGCATGGCGGAAGCGGCGATTTTCCAGCGGCGACCATCCGCATTTATACAGTATATTATCTTCAGATACGCTCCATGCGGCTGAAGGATCAATGAGCGTCAAGTCGGCATAATAGCCGGGGCGGATATATCCACGGCGGTCTATCCGGTAAAGCTCGGCAGGACGGTGGCTCATCAGGGCGACAACCCTCTCAAGCGGGATGATTCCCTGGGAGGACATGTCGAGCATGGCGACTAGAGAGTGCTGAATCATGGGCGCTCCGGAGGCTGCCGTGAGGCAATCGCCTGTCTTCTCGGAAAGCAGGTGAGGCGCATGATCGGTGGCGACGACGTCAAGCTTGCCGGAGCAAAGGGCATGGCGCAGGGCGTCGCGGTCGGCGGCGGACTTGACGGCGGGATTGATTTTTATCCGGCTGCCAAGCGTTGCATAGTCGCTGTCGGCGAAAAGCAGGTGGCAAATGGCGGCCTCGGCGGTGACCGGCTTGTCCTTGATGTCGGCCTTTGCGTCAAGCAGGCCTAGCTCACTGGCTGTGGAGACATGCAGGACGTGCAGCCTGGCGCCTGTCCGGCAAGCTGTTTCGATGGCTTCGGCTGTTGCGACGTAGCAGGCTTCTTCGCTGCGGACAAGGGGGTGAGCTTCGATGGGGAAATGGCTGCCTTCGGCTTTCATCACGGATATGTTGCGGCGGATAATATCTTCCTTTTCGGCATGGACGGCGATGAGGAGGCCTGTTTCGCCGAATATGCGACGGATGGTCTCAGGACTGTCAACAAGCATGTTCCCGGTGGAGGCGCCCATGAAGAGCTTGACGCCGGGAGTCCGATGGCGGTCGATATGTTGCAATTCTGTTATATTATTATCAGTCGCACCGACGAAGAAGGCGTAATTGGACAGGGAGGTTGCCGACGCCCGCTCCATCTTGCGGCTCCAGGCTTCAATCGAGACGGTTTGCGGAACTGTATTCGGCATATCCATGAAGCTTGTCACTCCTCCGGCGACGGCGGCGGCAGATTCACTGGCGATGCTCCCCTTGTGCGTGAGGCCAGGCTCGCGGAAATGGACATGATCGTCAATAACGCCGGGAAGGAGCAGGAGGCCGGCGGCATCGACAACGGTCGAGGCGGAAAGGCCGGCGGGCAGCGGGCGGCGGGAATCGTAAACCGAGATAATGAAATCGCCTCCGACGAGAACCGAGCCGTCGAAGGCGCAACCTTCATTTACTATTGTCGCATTTTTTATGAGAATTGTTTCCATTGTCTTGTTTTTTTTCTGCGATATTACAAATAATATCTTATATTCGCATCTTAAATAACAAAACGAAATAATTAGCATGAAGAAGATTTGGTTAACGATACTCATAACGGTGGCGGCGCTTTCGATGCCCGCCTCGGCAGAGGAAGCAGGGGGGGGGCAAGTGAAACTGCCTCTGACGGAGCGTGTCGTTTCGTGGTATATGGATAATATGAATTACGGCACAGTGACGTTGCTGATGGCTGTTGAGAGTTCCTTTATTCCCTTCCCGTCCGAGGTGGTGGTTCCCCCGGCGGCTTACAAGTCTCGCGAGGAGGGAAGCGGGATGCACGTTGCCGGAGTTGTGCTGTTTGCGACGTTGGGCGCGTTAATCGGGTCGATATTTAATTATGTACTGGCCTTGTGGCTGGGGCGTCCGCTGATATATCGCCTTGCCGAGAGCCGCATGGGGCGGATGTGTCTGCTGAGCAGGGAAAAGGTGATACGGGCGGAGGAGTATTTTACGAGGCACGGGAAGGCTTCGACGTTTATAGGCCGGCTTGTGACGGTTGTCCGCCAGTTGATTTCCATCCCCGCGGGGCTGTCGAGGATGCACTTCGGAACCTTTCTGCTCTTTACTGCCCTGGGCGCCGGGATATGGAACATCATTCTGGCTGTTTTCGGGTATGTGGCGCATGGGCAGTCTGACCTGATCAAGCGTTACAGCGGCGAGCTGTCAATAGTAATGGTCGGGCTGGGCGTACTGTTTGCAGGCTATCTTTTTTACAACGGATTTATCAAGAAGAGGGGGTAAGCACCGAAAAGCTTATCCCTTTACTAATTCTACACATTAATATCTATGGAAGCAAATCAATTACATCCATCAGCTCCGAAAACCGTTCAAGCTTCATCGGAAGGATTCGGCACTGCGCCTGTTTTCTTTACTGCAATATCCACCATACTGGGGGCGATGCTATTCCTTCGATTCGGATATGCGGTAGGCTCGGTAGGATTCTGGGGGATGATGCTAATCATATTGCTTGGACATCTGGTAACTGTTCCAACAGCATTTGCGATATCGGAGCTGGCGACGAACACGAGGGTCGAAGGCGGGGGCGAATATTTTATAATATCCCGCTCGTTTGGACTGAAGATAGGTTCGACGGTCGGCATAGCGCTGTATTTATCACAGGCGATAAGCATTGCTTTTTATGTAATAACGTTTACGGAGGCGTTTAGCCCGCTGTTTGACTTTGTGTCCCGCCGATTCGGATGGTCGCTGCCACGCCAGGTTATAAGCTTGCCGGTACTGGTTGCCCTGGGCATACTGCTGGTGCGTTATGGCGCCGGGATAGGACTTAAGATGCTGTATGTGGTTACGGCGATACTGTTTGTTGCCCTGATGCTCTTTTTTGCGGGCAATCCGCTTGTTTCGAGCGATGCGGCGGCGCAAGCGGGTGAAGGCAATTTCGGAGCTTTTCGTTTGCGGAACGTTTTTGTATGGCTGGCGATATGCTTCCCGGCCTTTACTGGAATGACGGCAGGCGTAGGGTTGAGTGGCGAGCTTAGGAATCCCGGCAAGTCAATTCCTCGCGGCACGCTTTTGGGAACGGCGGCGGGGATGTTCATATATATATTCATCGTTTGGAAACTGGCAATATCTGCCTCACGCGCCGATTTGTCGAGCGACCAGCTGATTATGGCTCGGATAGCCTACTTTGGCGCACTGGTAATTCCGGTAGGCTTGGGGGCAAGCACGCTGTCGTCGGCGATAGGTTCGATGCTGGTTGCACCGCGCACTTTGCAGGCGCTGGCAATAGACAAGAGTTTTCCGTCGTCGTCAATAAACAGCAAGCTGTCGAAAGGGAGGGGGAGAACGCACGAGCCGGTGTATGCAACGATAGTGACGTTTATTTTGGCATTCGTATTTGTGTCCATGGGGAGTATTGATTCGGTGGCGCAGGTGATTTCGATGCTCTATCTGATTACTTACGGGACGTTGTGCTTTATATCTTGCTGTTACCATTTCGGTTCTCCTCCATCGTACCGCCCAACGTTCAAATCTCACTGGCTGCTTTCGCTTATCGGGGCTGTATCGACGGTGACAATAATGATATTAATAGCGCCGCTGTATGCAATTTGCTCCTTTGGTGCGCTTGTATTGGTGTATTTGAGCATATCGTATTACAAGAAGGATGAGAAGGGGCTGTTTGAAATATTTGAAGGCGTAATCTTCCAATTTAATCGGAGGATGCGAGTTCTTATACAAAAGCGAAGGACGGCGGAGAGCGCCTCAGAATGGCGTCCGTCGGTTATCTGCATATCCCGTAATTCATTTGAGCGCGACAAGGTATTGGAGCTAATAAAATGGCTAAGCCACCGACACGGGTTTGCGACCTATTTCCATTATATTGAGGGAGAGTACAGCGAAGCGACGCATAAGGATTCCAAACGTATATTGCGCCGCCTCATCGAGCTGCCTTCAGGCGCGGGCGCGATGTATCTCCATACGATGGTGTCCCCCTCATATACATCAGCGATAGCACAGGCGATACAAACGCCATCCATATCAGGCATGGAGCACAATATGGCGTTATTCGAGTATGACAAGTCGCGCCCTGAAGAAATCGCGCTGATAGCATCGGAGTTGCACCTGGCCAAGGCAGGCGAGCTGGATATATGTATATTCGCTGATGCAAAAACCATTATCCGATATTACAATGACATACATGTATGGCTGACTGACGCGGATGAGAAGAATACCAACCTTATGATACTTCTCAGCTACATAATCCTTGCAAACGACGACTGGAAACGCAGCACGATAAAAGTCTTCAAGATTAGCGCCCGCAATATCCAGGAGGAGAAAGCAAATCTTCAGCAGCGCATCATGGCGGGACGCTTGCCAATTACGCTGGCTAACATTGAGGTTATTACGATGCAAGAAGATCAGTCTCTCTGGGACGTTACATTCAAATATTCCAGCCAGTCGGGTTTGTGCATAATCGGCTTTACGGATGATTTGCCTCGTTCGGATATTCATAAATATTTCTCGCGTTTCAATGGCATTGGCGACATATTGTTTGTGAACGCATCCAAAGAGATTGACATCTAAATAAAAAGGACGCATGATGAATGAGAACGACATATTCCGCATCAGGCATAATAAGTCTGCACCGGCCAAAGGGCGCATACTTATAGCTGAGCCGTTTTTGCGTGGAGTTCACTTTGAGCGTTCTGTCGTTTTGCTTGTGGAGCACGATAAGGTGTCAACCTTTGGCTTGACGGTAAATAAGCCGACACGCCTTGTGCTGAACGATTACTTTCCTGCCATAAAAGAAGTTCAAAAGATACCGATATATCTCGGCGGCCCAGTCAACCACACACGGGTATTCTTCATCCACACGCTTGGCGACCTAATTCCCGGTTCGCAGCTAATCACCGATAGCCTGTATTTCGATGGTGATTTGAACACACTACTGAGCTACATTGTGCAGAATGAAAATTTAATCGACGAAACGAAATTTTTTCTGGGCTATTCCGGGTGGACGAAAGGTCAGTTAGCCCGCGAGATAGAGCGAGACTCATGGTTCGTAAGTGGCGCCCACCACAACCACATTCTTCAGGCCAAAGACGAGAGTTTCTGGCGTGATTCTCTCTCCATACTTGGAAAAAAATACAGAATATGGGTGAATTTCCCAAAGAATCCCATGCTAAACTAAAGGAGCAAACAGAGCGAAATAAATGGGACACAATCATAAACATAACCACGGATACAGTCATTCACATGGCGGAGGCGGCAATATTGGCATAGCGTTCTTTCTAAACTTATCCTTTACTATAATAGAACTATTCGGCGGTTTTTTTACCAACAGTATTGCCATAATTTCAGATGCCATTCATGATTTCGGCGACAGTTTATCCCTTGCACTGGCATGGTATTTTCAAAAGCTGTCACGAAAGGGAAGTTCCCCCAAATACTCATATGGATATAAACGCTTTTCATTACTTGGAGCGATCATCAACGCAGTAGTGTTGATTGTCGGAAGTATTTATATTTTGTCTGAAGCAATTCCCCGCTTGTTTTCACCTCAGGCAACAAATTCGCAAGGCATGTTTATCCTTGCAATTATTGGAATTATCATAAACGGCCTGGCAGTATTGCGCACACGAAAAGCCAGCTCAATTAACGAACGAATAGTTTCATTGCATTTGCTGGAAGATGTATTGGGCTGGGTGGCGGTTTTAATTGGATCGGTTATTATGAATATAACCAGCTTAACCATTATTGACCCGATTCTTTCAATCGTCATAGCTTGTTTTGTTTTGTTTAATGTATTCAAAAACATAAAGCAGACATTGCCGATTTTATTACAAGGCACGCCTACGGAAATAGAACAAGAGCATATAATTAAAGACTTAAAAGAAATCGGAAGCATAGCAGGTATACATGATCTGCATATATGGTCTTTAGACGAAGAATACAATGTTCTTACCGTCCATGTTACTCTTAAAGAATCACTCCCCATGGAAAAATTGATTGAGCTGAAAAGAAAAATACGTTCAACTCTCAAGGACGAAATCCAACACGCCACAATAGAATTTGAAATGCCGGGAGAAGAATGTGCTTTTGAACATTGCGTATAACGAGAATGATTGAAACCCGACATTTCTATAACAACGAAAACTCAATTCCCGAAAAAACTTTCGCCTCTCTCTCAAAAGCCCACCTTCGCGCAGCAGATAAAATATTAAGCAAGGAATCCACAAAAAAGATATAGCCAACAAAGATTGAATTGAAAAAACGTGAAATAAATATTCAAATAAATATGCGCAAAATGCTAGACATTTAGAAAAATAATTATATCTTTGTTCACGCTAAGCAACTATCGGGGTGTAGCACAGTTGGCTAGCGCGCCACGTTCGGGACGTGGAGGTCGGACGTTCGAGTCGTCTCACCCCGACAATCGAGAAGGCGAGACAGGGATTATCTTCCCGTCTCGCCTTCTCGTAATAATCCGGCAGACCTCTATACCAAGGCGATTCCGGCTCAAGTGCAATACCCGGTTGGTAAGATTCTCTTTGCAATAAACAGGCTTTTCGATTATTTTGAGTTGGATAAGTTTACTCGGAATGATTCTTGTATAGATGTTTGTTTAAGTGAAAAGAAGCTTATGCCGGAAGTTAAATCAGGCACTTTCATTTCTTATGGCTTTACGGAGTATAACATTGTACAAGACTTCCCCGTTAAGGGAAAAGCTGTTTACTTACATC
>JAIRPK010000030.1 GCA_031257015.1 Tannerellaceae bacterium | reverse complement strand
TCCCTCCCCCCCCCCCCCCTGTAAAGCCAGCCGCTATGCCAAAAAATAACGTCAACAAGTCAGTAAAAGCAGCAAACTCAACGAAAAACGCCCCCGCCTCCTCATCATTTCCCACTAACAAATTTGCCAATATCATAGCCAAGTCATTTACAGACGACAACATAAAAAGGGAACTCTCCTGCCTGCCGTTAAAAGCCATTTGCGATGTCAAAAAAGAACGCCGCAAAGTTTGCAGATGCGGAGGTCGCCGTGGAGATGTTTGTTTCTGCTTGCTTTTTTTGAGCGTAATGGCTTTTTTTAGGGCGCAGGGATGGTTTTCGTGGCGTTTGGCCTTTATTGAATGCATCAGGCATATCGGTGGAGAAAAACAATCAGCCTGAAAACATGGCTTATTAGAAAGAAAATGTTTTTTTCTACTGTTTTTGCTTGCAGATATTAAAATGCTTTATATCTTTGTTACAAATGTGTATGAATAATTCTACACATAACTTAATATCTTATTAACAATATGTCTAATCAAAAATTTGTTTCCTTATCGGAAGTAATGTCGCCCATCGAAGGCTTAGAAGAAATCAGCGAAGAGCTGTTTACTCTAAAAGGTGGGAACAAAGAGAAAGAAAGCGGTTCTGGCTGCGGTTGCGGATGTGGCTGTAGCGGCGGTAGTGGTTGCGGATGCGGGTGCAGTAGCTAAATGAAGTTATAGAAGGTTGAAAGAGAAATCTTCCAACCTTCTATATAGTGTAACTTTAAAAGTCTTATTTTTAAAAGTCAAGTTATGGACGAAAAAATTATTGTTTTATCGGAAGTACAATTGCCTTTTGAAGGCTTAGAAGAATTGGGAGAAGAGTTATTTACCCTCAAAGGAGGGAAAAATGACGGTGGTAGTGGTTGCGGATGCGGGTGCGGATGTGGTTGCACCGGCGGCCCTGGCTGTGGATGTGGTTGCTGTTACTAAATGTTGTTATAAAACGCTTACCAACATTTTGGATAACAAGTATTGATATTACATAAACCATAAAAAAATATCATTATGACCTCAAGAAAGTTCATCCCGTTTTCAGAAATTATGGTACCTGTCGAAAACTTAGAAATAGTTGAAGACAATCTTTATGTCCTTCGCGGCGGATTTGCCGACGGCGGATGCGATAAAGACAGCGGTTGCGGTTGCGGTTGCGGTTGCAGCAGCGGGAAGGATTGTGGTTGCGGTTGCGGCGGCGGCAGTGGTAAAGACTGCGGATGCGGATGTAACGGCGGGAGCAGCGGACATGGCTGCGGTTGCAAAGATGTCTGAATTATCTGTTATAATTATGTGATATAAGGTTGAAAATAAGTTTTCCAACCTTATATTTTTATCTTGCGAGAATCTGTTCAAATGAAAGAAAGCCGATATAATCTTTATACTGAAGTTGGGGAGAAAATTCTTTGCCAAAATAGTGTTTGTAATTCGTATCTTCTGATGCGTAAGTCTCTATATGAGGCTATTCGTGAAGGTCGTTTTGTTGAGATTGCCGCCGGGGAGTTTGATGCGTTGCGCGAGAATGGCGTTATTGTTGATGATGATGTTGATGAGTACGCTGTTCTGGCGGGGAATTACGACCGTGCTGTTTCTGCGGAAAGCGAGGTTTACGATCTTACTCTTCTACCGTCGCTGGACTGCAATCTTCGTTGCTGGTACTGCTTTGAGACGCACGTTGTCGGCAGTCGGATGGATGCGTCTGTCCGCGAGGCTGTTTTCCGTCATGTCGAGCTTGTTTGCCGTCGCGATCATATTAAATATATCCGCGTCGAGCTTTTCGGGGGGGAGCCTTTGCTGTATTTCAGGGAGGAATTGTATCCTCTTCTTCGCCGTATAAAGGACTTGGCGGCGAGTCGGGATAAGGAGGCGAGTTTCTTTTTTGTTACGAACGGCGTTTGCATAACTGATGAGATGATTCCGCTTTTTGCCGAGCTTAATGCGGGTTTCCAGATTTCCATTGACGGTTACAGGGAGAAGCATAATGCGGTTAAGAAAATTCCGGGTAGCGACGAGGATGTTTATGGTCGTGTTATTCGGAGTATTCACCGTCTTGCGGAGAGTTACGGGACGTATATTAATTTAAGAATTAATTACGATGATCAGACATTACATCATATTGAGGATGTTATTCGCGATATTATCGACATAAATCCTCAACGGCTTGGCATTCATCTTGAGCGGGTCTGGCAAACGGCTCGCGACGGTGGGCGGCGTTATGATATGAGCCGTGTTCTGGCTTTCATTATGGCCAACGGATTTACTGTTTCGTATATGAATCTTCACCGGAAACATGTATCGTGTAAAGCGAGCAACGCTAATCAGGCTGTTATTTCTTTTAACGGTGATGTTTATAAGTGTTCGGGTCGCGATTTCAGCGAAAAACATCGCGAGGGTCGTCTTGAGGCTGACGGCAGAATTGAATGGGAGCGCGCGAAGCTTGACCGCCGTATGGGCATCCGCACATTTGATAACGCGCTCTGCCGCGGTTGTAACCTCCTTCCGTTATGTTGCGGCCCCTGCTGCCAAAAGCAGATTGACAGTCCCGGCGAGTATGAAAGATATTGCCAGAAGAGGCTTATGGAAATCAGCCTTGAAGATTATTTAATTTATCAATTTAAAAATGAAATATTACGACGCAAAATATATGAAAGCCAACATGATTAAATACGCAATTGCCCTTGGGTTTTTCCTGGCCGCCACGACGGTTTTTGCCCAGGAGTATAAGATACAGGGCCGGGTGACAAACGAGAAGTCCGAGGGGATTCCGGGGGCCATTGTCATGCTGCTGTCCGCCGATACGCTTATGAGTACGACGCTGGCCGACGAGAAGGGCGGGTTTGAAATCCTGAACGTTCCCCGCGGCGACTACCGGCTGATGATCTCCGAGCCGGCGTATGAGTCCCTTGATGAAAATATAAGTCTTACCGCCGATAAGAAACCTGTCTATACCCTGCGGCAGATACACCGCGTTGAGCTTCAGGAAGTCGAGATTACGGCGGATCGCAGCAACGTCGTCACTCAGACGGCCACCGGCACGATATTCCGTCTCAGCGCCTCGGCCCGCAAGCTAAACAATCCGTTTGAAGCCCTTCGCGAGATACCTAAGCTGGTCATCGACGAATCGCAGCGGGAGGTAAAGACAAACGACGGGAAATCCCCCCTGATACTGATTAACGGCGTCCGGACGGGGGCCGGGATAAGCACGGTTGATCCCCGCGACATCGAGGCGGTCGAGCTGATCGACTTCCCCTCCGCCCGCTATTTGAAGGACGGGGTGAGCGCCGTTTTGAACATAAAGGTCAGGCGCAAGCAGTATGCCTACTACACCTTTAACGGCAACACCCGGCACTCTCTGCCGCCGATGAACGGCAACTCCTACGCCGGCTTTGAGACAGGCTCGGCGAAATATTCCCTGTATTTAACGGGTATGCACTTCTATTTCCACGAAGACGAGACGAAAAGAAGCAACGAAGAACGCGGGGCTAACTACCTCAAGACGTCGGAGACGCGGAACAACTTCAACATGCAAAACCTCAACGGCAACATAGGCGGCGACTACGTATTTTCCGACAAGGACTACCTGTCGTACAGCATCACCTATACAAGCAGCCCGACGCCCCCCACGACGTCAGAAGGCAACGGCCTGTACACATCCGGCGAGCGCGCGTCTGCCTTTACGAAAAAAAGTTCGTCGCAGTCCAACTACTATGTAAACAGTTATAACGTCTATCACAAGCACGACTTCGACGAGGAGCGGATACTGGAAAGTACTCTGAGCTTCAACCTCAACGGCAACCGCATGAACGGCAACGTTGAGGAGATATATGCCGAGATGGAGGATAACCGCTACAATTATTACTACGACAACCACCGCCTGTCCGCCTCCCTTGAGGTCAATTACAGTACTCCCCTCGCCGGTCAGTCCCTCGACCTCGGCAGCTACGCGAGCTTCCGCAACGACCGCATCGAGCAGCTCACACAGCCCGTTTTCCCCTACCGCGAGTGGAATGAGTATCTCTACGCGGACTTTTCCGGCAAGATCACGAAGAAGCTTGCCTATTCCGCGTCTTTGGGAGCCGACCTCATCTTCAACCGCTCCGCCGAGACGGAGAACAGTTACGTCAGGCTGAAAACAGCCGCCTCCCTCCGTTACCGTTTCAACGCCGCGCAGTCGCTTGCCCTCGCCTTCCGTCAGGACAACGATCCCCCCTCGATAGGCGCCCTCAACCCCTATAACACATCCACCAACCCCCTGTCGCGCACTGAGGGCAATCCGAAATTGACGCCCGAACAGAGGAACGCCTTCGCGTTCAGCTACGATTTAAACAAAAGCGGCCTGTACCTTGCCCCCTCGTTCACATACACCATCGTCACGGACAATATCGTGGAAAGCGGCAGGATGCAGGACGACATCTTCATCCAGAGCTACATCAACGAAGGCAGTTACAGCGACCTCGACGGGGGCCTGACTCTCCGCTACAACAATAGCATCTGGGGCTACGTCGGGGGCAAAACCGGCTATCGCCATTCGTACTATACGGCAAACGACAAAGGATCGTTCTACATCAACATGAACGCTAACCTGCGCTATAAGAAAGTCTCCCTGAACAGCTATATCTATTACCAACGCTATTATTACAACCCCATCAGCGTCACGCGGCAGTATGCCCCCGAATCGGAACTCATCTTCGGCTGGAAAGCGAGCAACAACCTGACGCTGAACGCCGGTATGCGCTACTTCCTTGGCGGCCTCCGCTCGGAAAGCGTGACAGAAAGCTCCGGCTATTATTCCAAAAGCATCCAGACGCACATTGACCGCCGGTATTTGTTCAACATCGGCTTCTCCTACTACTGGCGCAACAAGGCGCAGACACCCCAAAGGAATAAGAAACAACTCCAAAGCTCCGAATCCGGCATCTCCCTTTAACCGCCCATGCCCCGCTTCCCTCACATAAAGCAGCCCGACGGGATGGAGTGCGGCGCCACCTGCCTCCGGATGATAGCCAGGTTCTACGGCAAGGAATACAGCGCTGCGACGATGCAGGAACTCTGCGTCGTAACTCACGAAGGCGTCTCTTTGCTGGGCATAAGCGACGCGGCCGAGAGTATAGGCTTCCGCACCGTCTGCGGCCGCATATCCTTGGAGCGCGTCGTTTCCCAGCGGCCATTCCCCTGCATTCTTCACTGGAACCAGAACCACTTCGTCGTCCTCTACGACATCAAAAAGCGTCGCAACGGCAAGCATATCTTCCGCATCGCCGATCCCGGCAAAGCCCTCCTCGACCTTGAGGAAGACGCCTTCAGGAATGCCTGGATAAGCTCCCGCGCAAACAACGAAGACAAAGGTATATTGATGGCCCTCCAGCCCTCTCCGGCCTTCTTCGACAAGCAGGACGAGCAACACAGGATGGGCAGGCCCCTTCGCTTCCTGTGGGAATATGCCCGGCCCTATAAAAGATATTTCCTCCAGCTGATATTAGGCCTCCTGATTGGGAGCGCGCTCCAGCTCGTCTTCCCGTTCCTCACTCAGGCCATTGTCGATAAAGGGATAAACGGGAAGAACCTCCAGCTAATCTACCTCATTCTCCTCGGCCAGCTGATGTTGGCGATGAGCCGCGCGGCGGTGGATTTCATCAGGCGATGGATATTGCTCCATATCAGCGTGCGGGTGAATATCTCCCTGCTGTCCGACTTTCTGATAAAGCTTATGCGCCTTCCGATGGTCTTTTTCGACACCAAGCTCGTTGGCGACCTCATTCAGCGCATAGAAGACCATGGCCGCGTCGAGCGATTCCTGACAGCGCAGACGTTGAGCATACTCTTCTCCACGGTCTCCTTTCTCATCTTCGGAGGCGTATTGCTATACTACAATCTCCTTATCTTCCTCATCTTCCTGTTCGGCAGCGCCCTGTATGCCAGCTGGGTCGTCCTCTTCCTGAAGAAACGCCGCACCCTTGACTACGACCTCTTCGAGCATCGCGCCCGCAACCACAGCAAGACGATGCAGATGCTAAACGGAATGCAGGAAATCAAACTCCAGCAATGCGAGAAACGCCGACGCTGGGAATGGGAAGACATCCAAGCCGATCTTTTCCACATCAACGTCGCCGGAATGAAACTCCAGCAAAACCAGGAAGCCGGCAGCATATTGATAAACGAAGTCAAGAACATCGTCGTCACCATCCTCGCCGCCACCTCCGTCGTCAGCGGCGACCTCACCCTCGGCATGATGCTCGCCGTCCAGTACATCATCGGCCAGCTCAACGGCCCGGTCGAGCAGTTCGTCCAGTTCATCTACGGCTGGCAGGACGTCCAGATAAGCCTCGAACGCATGAACGAAATCCGCCTCCGCGAGGAAGAAGAAACCGACGACCGCTCCATCCGCAGCTTCCCCCCCGACAGCCAACCCGACATCCGCATCCGCAACCTCACATTCCAGTACGAAGGCCCCCGCTCCCCCAAAGCCCTCGACGACATCAGCCTTGACATCCCCGCAGGAAAAGTAACCGCCATCGTCGGCACAAGCGGCAGCGGCAAGACAACGCTGCTAAAACTCCTCTTAGGCTACTACAAACCAGTCAGCGGAAGCATCGAAGCCGCCAGCATCGACATCAGCCGCTTCAACCTCCGATGGTGGCGTCAAAAATGCGGGGCAGTCATGCAGGACGGCTATCTCTTCTCCGAATCCATAGCCCGCAACATCGCCGTCGATGACAACGAGATAGACAAATCCTGCCTTGCCCTCGCCGCCCGCATAGCCAACATCGACGAGTTTATCGAACGCCTCCCACTCAGGTATAACACCATGATCGGACAGGACGGTCAGGGCATCAGCCAGGGGCAGCGCCAGCGCATCCTCATCGCCCGCGCCGTTTACAGGAATCCCGACTACATTTTCCTCGACGAAGCAACCAATGCCCTTGACGCAGGCAACGAGCGCGTCATTGTCGATAACCTCGCCGGCTTCTATCGCGGCAAAACCGTCGTCGTCGTCGCCCACCGCCTAAGCACCGTCCGCCACGCCGACCAAATCATCGTACTCGACAAAGGCTCCGTCGTCGAAACAGGCTCGCACGACACGCTCGTCGCCTCCCGCGGCGCATACTATAATCTGGTACGCAACCAACTTGAACTGGGAACATAAAAAATGAACCACAAAGACCTGCAACAGTCAGCCGAAGCAAAAGGAGAGAAGATCGAACTCCGCAGCGAAAAAGTGCGCAACATCATCGGCCAGCCCCCGCCCTTTCTCATCCGCTGGGGAAACGCCATTCTTGCTATTATTTTAATTCTCGCAGGCCTAATTGCATGGCTGATAATAAAAGTGGAATAAATTGCTGAAAAATCGGATTTCAGCGGAGCAAACAAAAACCTGAGTTTTTTTCTAAATACCAAAATATTTTCACAATATAAAGAGAGAATAACAAGCTTATTCGTTTTACATTCATTATGTTTTTAACACCAAGTTGTAACAAAATGATATTTGCTCTTTTTGAATATTCGCTAAAAGCAAATAAAAAAAAGAGTTTCATTTGCTCAAGAAATATTTATCTAGTATGTTTGCAACATAAAGTTCAATTTAATGTTGGGAAACCAATATTAATGATTTCAGAGTTTTTTAATGTTTAATTTTTATTTTTTTCTTATGAATACAAAATCTTTCATTGCCTTTAAAAGAAAGGCATATCACATTTTAGCTACATTGTTCGTTTTTATGTCTGCTTTTGCGCAAGATGGTGAAAAACGCTTTTTTGAAAACAATCCCACTCTAGGAGGGGATGTAGTGATTAAATCTGCAACCGTACAGATTAATGGTAATGATATCTCAAAAACATTTGAGATTGAAAGTTCTACAGATGGCAGCTATTATTTGGACGCCTGGATAATGGTTCCCATCACGCAGGATGGCTATCCTGAATATAAAATTGGTGTGAATGGAATTATATCAACATCTACATTGAAGCCTCAAACAGACAATTGGCAAAGCTTAGCATTAACAGACATAAATAAAAATGCTGCAACTGTCAAACTTAAAAAAGGAACCAACAACCTATCCATAATCGGGAAAGGTACACAAATTCCTAACGTTGAATTTGTCAAATTGTCGTCTAGTCCACTTAACACGGGTATTTCGGATGCTAAATACAAGGCATATATAGAAAGTATCAAAGCTCAAACTTTGGATAAAAATGTCAAAGTTGACTCTACTTATATTGAAACTAGAGGCACAAATGGAGAAATCTACACATACCAATTGAACTTGCCAGTACTTTACACATATTACGCTAATTACAGCTACTCAGCAGGCCAAACAGTCAACATCAGCTCCTCATCTAGTAGCGGATACCAATATGTGATCGAATTGTTCAACAAATCCGCTTTTCCAATCCCTACTGCGCAATCATGGGTTAGCTATTGTTCAGGTAGCTGCAGTTTAAATGTTACCATCCCAGTCGCCGGCACATACATGCTTCGATTACGTGCCTATCGGCAGCAAATCTCTGGACTTGTCAACCTAACTGTTAATGGTACTTCATATTCTAATTGCGTTTCTGCAAGTACAGGAATCGTTATAAATGGCACGAATACCGGCAATTTCTTTACATGCAAACTAGCAGGAGGCGATACATACTTATTCCTTGAAGAATCCGGCACTCCTGGTAAAATCAGAGGATTTAACGATGACGGAGGAACAAAGTCTGATGGTTATTCATGGGGATTGGCTTCAAGAATAGAAGGTTCAGTAAATCCAAATGCAGGTCTTGTTTCAGCTTACAGTTCCAATAGTCCTAATTTCACATGTGATCTTTATCTAGGGTTGGCCCGTTCAAGCGAGTCTGTTCGGGGATATTTTCCCAATTTGGCTGCCGATAACTCTTTCATGTCTGCACCTGCAACTACTACATACAATTGCTTTTCTTGGTCAGTAGGAGTAACATCCACTTAGTATAGTTGGATGAGTAGTTTGGCTGACTTTGACAGTTATTTTCAAAGTTATGGTTATACGCGCTCCAGCGCAACTGAAAGCAACGCTGCTATTGCTTTATGGTCGCACAACGGTTCTTTTACGCATGCCTCTGTAAGGAAAAACAATACAATAACAAAACCTCATGGTTTTGAATGGGAAAGCAAATGTGGAAGTTTAGAAAGAGTCATGCATATAAAAGATGCTGTAAGCGGAACTAGTTATGGAACTATTGCCTATTATTATAGACCTATAAACAACAATGCAAGCAATTCTTTAACTCAACCTGCCAATGAATCTTATTTTTCCAAATCAGAATTGGATATTATTAAGGCTTTAAAAGAACAGCTCCATTTAACCGTAAAATCAGGTTTTGACAATAGTTACTTCGCTTGGAAAGAGACATGGAGCAAACCAGAAATAGCAATATTCAGTAATCCTCGCAAATATGCTGAATCAGAAGAATATAACGATCTCCTAAAATATTGCAAGAAGTATGGGAAGGCTATATGGCCACTATTAATAGACAAACTTGCTGAAGGAGACGTTTTTGTTGGCAACTTGTTAGAAGATTTGACCTATTCTGGAAAGGGGACGCTGACAGGTGACTTTATAGCAACACTTACTGTTGAGAATTATAAACCTCTGCCATCCACGAACTCAATTCTAGTTGATTATTCAAAAAAACTATTAGAAAAAGAAATGGTAAATATTCAAAAATCAATTCAAGATACTCTAATAACAGATAAAGAGAGCTTTGAAGTAGATGCAACCGTTAATGGACAAAAAATTCTTGTAACAGTAAAGACAGATACACATGCAAATATTTCCATGAAAATATATGATTATCTAGGTACAATAGTATATGAAGGGAACAGTAGCATAACAGAAGGCGAACAAAAGTTCGTTATTAATGCTGCTAATTTCAGAAAAGGACTGCATATTGTATCAATTAATATCAATAACAAGTTGGTATCTAAAAAAATCAATATATAATAAATTATCAAATGAAAAAAGTAGTATCAGTTTTTTTAATCGCAATCACCGGAATAATCCTCGGCCTCGCCTCATGCACAAGCGAAGTTGATATTCCGGCAGCAGAAGAAAACAACGTAAGCGGATCATCCAAAACAGCAGATTCGACAGTTGTCGCTCCCGACGTCCCCGTCCCACCCGTGGAAGAAGGCGAAACGCAGCTCCCATACAACGAAGCTGACACGATTAGAATCAGCGGAAACGATATAAAATCATTTAATATCGCAACCTCGGAGATAATTTTCGCAAATTCCTCATTAACGAACAGCCTCAGCAACCGCATTTTCGGCCTCTCCGTTTATTTAGCCCTCTATCTGGACGGAAAACCATTATTCCTTGCCGATGTTTATTCCGCATTGTCCAGCTGGCGATACAATGATTTGGTCTTTTCCGTATCAGGCTCCAAATTCTACCTTGGAATCGGCTTCCCCTCTGACGATTTATTGGGAACAAACGAAACAAACAGCCTCCAGGAACGTAAAGAAAACGCCCAAAAGCGCAAAGCCGAATGGGACGCTTTCATCAAATACCTTAACGAAACCGGAAAGATTATTCAATAATTTATGTTTTATAAAAATAGAGAGTTTGGAACGGGAAAATAATCCCCTTCCAAACTCTTTGCTCCATCGTGCAAACCACCAGTACACGGCGATTCTTTAATCTGCAGGAGATACTTTGAGAGAAGATAATAATCGGTAAATAAAGAAGATGTATCCTGCACGTCTCAAGCGTTCATTGGTAATTGCATATCCCCTCGCTTTTAATTTCTTGATATCCAACTTTATCCGATTGGATAAAAACGGTTTCGCGAAAATCGGCGTCTAAACTTGATTTATTGCTTGCGGGATCAACTTGTTTGCTACCGTTTTAATTACCAAGCTCCTGCTTTTCGATATTTCTCTCGCTTGACACTGCTTGAGGTTAGTATTTCCCTGAAAATAACAACTTCTATACATATTCAAGCATATTGCCTTCTCCATTCTCTTTTTGCGTCTTCCTTCTCCGTCATCCAAAGTAAAGTCTGCTCTCTCGCATAGCTTTCGTGTGCCGCTCTATCATTTTTCTGACTGGAATCTTCCAATATTTTCTGCTTTCGTCCTTTCACTTAGTAACCTGAAAATTTATACACTTCTTAAAGTTCTGCCCCCAGTTAATATCATGCACGGCACACCATTAAAAGAGAGACGCTTCACAGCGCCTCCCTTTTTCTAACTAACACATAACTATGAAAGCATTACTTGTTTTTTATATCTTTCTTCGGCACAATCATTGTACAAGCCGAAATCCTTCATATTATACTACAAAGGTAGTCTGTTTATAAGAGACGATACTTATCAATTTTTATATTTTACTTATCAATATTGTTTTTGATGTAAATCAGACAGAAAAAAAAACGGGATTAATTCCTGTTTAGATCTCATCACCACCGTGCGTACCGTTCAGCACACGGCGGTTCAGCGCTTTACACTCATTCAGTAAGTAATCACTCTTGCGCAGTTCAACTCTTCACTAGCCAACCGCAACATTTACACCTCAACAGTAGGTAACTTTTGACTTCGTTATTTTGCAAATCATCTCGATTGAATCTGCATTGATATGTTGTCCATGTTCCTCAGCTCAGGGTTTAGACTACAGCTTCCTTCAGATTTACCCTCATCGGCAACACCTTTGCCTCCATTGTATGGTTGGCATTATCGACTTTCATTCAGGACTTACACATGTTAGCTATGCACACCACACGAACAGAAAAGGGATACTTCCCAGCATCCCTTTTCTCTAAACTAAAACAACATATTTCTGAAAACATCAATTGTTTGTTATCCATGTTGATGTCTTAGTTTAATTTTTGTTGAAGTCTTATCTTATTATCACGCTGCAAATGTAGGCGTAGTTAACGAATTGACTTTTATCAATTCTCGCATTTTTCTTGACGATATTTATTTTATTCCTGAAACAATAAAAGCCGCCTTCCCATCTTTCTGCTACAAGCAGGAACATGTACATACAATTCGTAGGCAAGAATTAGGGAAGCGGAGATCTGCCTCTCCCATAACAGACTTGCCTCTCACAAGTTAATTGTCATGCACAAAGCAAAAAAGGGATACTTCCCAGCATCCCTTTTTCTCATTAAAAAACTAATACCTATTAACATGATTAACATTTTTCAAATTAAACCAACTGCTTTCGTTTTATGTCTTTTTAGTTTTGGCGAAAGTTTATACACATTTTATGTTAAACCATTTTTTTGTTTACGCTGCAAAGATAGAGTGCTTCTTGGAGATATTTGTTATCAATTTTATTATTTTGCTTGTCAATTTGCATTTTGTTGCCGCTTTCACTTTTGTTATCTTTGCTGCATGTATTGTAAGCATAGCATCATTTTAGCCATATTATTCAGCATTTATACGTCACTCGCGTCTCAAGAAATAGCATGGAAAGCGAATGTTCGTTCCTTTTTCGACAATTATGAATTTTCCGGTTCAGCATTAACACAGTCACAAACCATGGCCGGCGTACATCTCGCCCCTGAGATTGGCCTAAAATGGGAAAAACAACACCGCATCTTCGCCGGCCTCGACTTGATGCGCGAATGGGGAAGCGAGCGGATACTCGACTTTTGCGACCCTGTAATATATTATGAGTACAGCGGCAAGCCATTTCGCTTTTACGTAGGCAATATTCCGCGCCACATGATTCTTGACCGCTACCCGCGCATGTTCTTCTCCGATTCAATATTGAATTATCGCCCTGTCGTGAACGGCATCTTCTGGGAATACGGTCAAGCAGACGGGACTTATGCAAACGTATGGCTGGACTGGACAGGAAGACAGACACGCAAGACGCATGAATCCTTTTTCATGGGCTGTTCAGGCAGATATAACTACGGAGCTTTTCACTTGCAACACTTAGGTTATATGTTCCACTTCGCAGCACTCAAAGATCCCGAAACAGACATCCCAGTGCATGACAACGGCCTGCTCCTGACCTCCGTCGGTGTAAACATGAACAAGAGAACCGTCTTCACAAAGCTTGAAAGCAGCCTGGGCTGGGTCGTAGCCCTTGAGCGCGACCGAGGCACAAACGTTTGGCACACACCCCAAGGCATACTGTCGGAAACCACGCTCGGATACAAGTGGATAGAACTATCCAACACATATTATAAAGGCGGCAAACAGCAAGTTTTTTACGATACTTTTGGGAACGCACTGTATTGGGGTGATCCGGTTTACCGTTCCGGCGAATACGATCGATTGGACATGTCCATACATTTCATTAAAAACGAAGTCGTTGACATAAAACTCACCTACTCCCTCCATTTTGCCGAAAAGAACATATTCCACCAACAAGCCTTGTACGCAACATTCAACCTGAGCAACCTTTGTCGCCCCGACGACCTGAAAACAAAAAAAGGCACGCAACGCACGCCTTAACCCCTCCGGAACATCCAGTCACGGGTTCATATCAAAAAAGAATATGGAAATAGTGGCCTATAAAGTTCATCAAGAACAAAAGCGCAATATAGCGAATCATTTTCCCGACGGTCATGCTCAAAGCAACTTTCCAGAAATTAGCCTTCATGAAGCCAAGCGCCAAAGGAATCACATCGCCGAAAAAGGGAAGAAAGCTAAAAAACGCCAAATAAGCCCCCCCCTTCCTGTCAATCCAAACCTGCGTAGCGAGAATCTTCTCTTCCTTAACCCGCAGATACTTTTCTATCCATTCAGTCTTGCCTAAACGACCGAGATAATAATTAGTCACTCCTCCAAGACTGCTCCCCAACGTCCCTACAACGATACATGGAAAAGCACCCAGTCCCGCAGCCAGCAAGGCCGCAAATACCGCCTCCGAACCAAACGGCAATATGGTCGCCGCAAGGAAACTGGCCAGGAACAAACCAATATATCCATAATGTATAAAGAAATCAAGCATGTTAATGTGGATTTAAACAGACAATGAGATGAATATAATATTGTTTCATACGTTTGGCAGATGTGCATTATTAAATAAAAAAATGCGCTGTCCTGAAGAAAAGGACAGCGCCTCATTTTTTCATATAAACAATTATTTTTTAAGTGACCGCGACAGGATTCAAACCTGTAACCGGCTGATCCGTAGTCAGCTACTCTATTCAATTGAGCTACGCGGCCATTGTTAATTATATCTAAGAACTCATTCCGACGACAAAGATATGAATTAGTTTCATCACAGCAAATTTTCGTCCATCTTTTTTCGATTCCATGCAAGCAAGGGTTTCACACTCCATACTTCCGCCCCCCTGCATGTCCACCGCTCTAAAGTCGCCAACAGCTTACCCGAACCACATTGGATGCGTCCATTGTCAATACGCATACGGAAACACCGGAATCGTTCCGGCACTTTCCTGATTCATCAACGCTCGCATTTTCACCCGACCGACATTTTTGCAACTATGCAAACGCTTCATGTTTTCGACAGGAACAATTTGCATCGTTGCAAATGCCTCATGTTTTCGACAGGAGCATTTTGCATCGTTACAAACGCTCCATGTTTTCGACAGGAGCATTTTGCATCGTTGCAAACGCCTCATGTTTTCAACAGGAGCAATTTGCATCGTTACAAACGCTTCATGTTTTTGACAGGAACGATTTGCAACTATGCAAACGCTTCATATTCTTCCGACCGGAATTTTCATAGTTAGACGAAGGGAAAAACACCGTTGACTTTCCGGGAATCTCTCGTGATATTCGCTGCTTGAAGTTTGAGGCTTTAGACTTAACCGTCCGAATATCCCCATCTATCTTCCAAAGACCTGGTAAAATGCTCGACAACGCCTGCTGGATATTTGATTGACGCCAACGAACGGCTTTATTCATTTCTCCGATTTGAAAAACAGAGCAGTGCAAGTCCTAAAGAGCGTTAGCAGGATGAAAGGCATCCACAAAGCCGTCTCGATTCTTTTCCTAACTTTGTCGGTATAATAATATATGTATGAAAAAGATAATAATTGCAATCGACGGACATTCCTCCAGCGGGAAAAGCACCATGGCGAAAGATTTGGCTGAGGCCATTGGCTATACGTACATCGACACAGGTGCCATGTACCGGGCTGTTGCCTGCCATGCGATGAAAAACGACCTGGCGAATGAAGATACTATTAATGAAGAAAAACTTCGAGCCGCCCTGGCAGACATCTGCATTGAGTTTCGTCCGAACCCCGGAACCGGGCGCCGCGAAACATGGCTCAACGGCATAAACGTAGAAAGCGCAATCCGCAACATCGAAGTATCCTCCCTCGCCAGCCGCATCGCCACGCTCGGCTTCGTCAGGAGACACCTTGTCGCCATGCAGCAGGAAATGGGTCGAGACAAAGGCATCGTTATGGACGGTCGCGACGTTGGAACAGTAATATTTCCATCGGCAGAACTGAAGATATTCGTCACCGCCTCGCCGGAAATACGCGCCCGTCGCCGTTTAGAGGAACTAACTGCACAGGGCGGCAACGCAACCTACGAAGCCGTCCTGGCCGATGTCAACCGGCGCGATCGCCTCGACTCGACCCGCGCCGAAAGCCCGCTTCGCCAAGCATCCGACGCCCTTCTCCTCGACAATTCCACGATGAGCCGCGCGGAACAGCAAAAGTGGTTGCTTACACATTATTATAATGCAGCCCTCCAATGAAAAACATTCGCGTAGAGATAGACAATAATTCCGGCTTTTGCTTCGGCGTCGTCAATGCTATTAAAAACGCCGAGGAGGAGCTTTCCAAAGGAGAAACACTCTACTGCCTTGGCGAAATAGTCCACAACAGCCTCGAAGTCGAACGTCTCGAAGCCCTCGGCCTTATAAGCGTCGATTATCCCACATTCGTTTCCCTCCGGAACAAAAAGATTCTGCTGCGTGCCCACGGCGAACCGCCGGCGACTTACAATATCGCCGCCTCCAACGGTCTTCACATCATCGACGCAACATGTCAGGTCGTCCTCCGTCTTCAGCAAAAGATTAAAAGATGCTACGACGCGGCAGACTCTTCCGTCCAGCTCGTCATATACGGAAAAAAAGGGCATGCGGAGATGAACGGCCTGGTGGGGCAAACACAGGGAACCGCCATTGTCGTCGAGAATGTCGAAGACCTGGACAAGCTGGACTATACGCGCAACATTATCCTCTTCGCCCAAACGACAAAATCCCTCGACGGCTTTCAATCCATCGTAGAAATCATCCGAAGCCGCATGTCCCCCGAAGCCGACTTCCAGTACCACGACACTATCTGCCGGCAAGTCTCCAACCGCCTCGAAAGCATCAAACGCTTCGTAGCCTCGCACGATTACATCTTCTTTGTAGCCGGCGCCAAAAGTTCCAACGGCAAAGTCCTCTACGAAGAATGTCTGAAAGCCAATCCGAACTGCATCTTCATCTCCCGCCCCGACGAAATCACCGCCCTTCCGGACGGAACAGAAAGCGTCGGCATCTGCGGAGCGACCTCAACCCCCAAATGGCTAATGGAAGAAGTCGCCACGCGCATCAAAGCAATGAATAACATACCCGATAAAACCAGTAACGATATGAATTTCACAACTCTAAGCACTTCAATCTTTGAGCAGGCAACCCAGGAATATCATCTGACAAACGATGTAGACGCTGCCCCAACAAACCCCTACCCTTCCGGCTCCATCGAACGCATCCTTTACAAAAAAAACCAAATCGACGTCATCCAATGGCATTTGGAAGACCTTATCCGCAATCCTGCCATCGACCCTAAAGAAGCCCTTGAACTCAAACGTCGCATCGACCGCTCCAACCAGGAACGCACCGATCTCGTCGAACTCATCGACAGCTATTTCCTCGACAAATACAAAGAAATCCAGCCTCAGCCACAGGCCAGCATCAACACCGAAAGTCCCGCATGGGCTATTGACCGCCTCTCAATCCTCATCATTAAAATATATCACATGCAGGAAGAAACCATGCGCCCCGACGCTTCCGAAGAGCATAAACAAACATGCGCCAACAAGCTGGCCGTCCTCCTCGAACAGAAACAAGACCTTTGCACAGCCCTCGACCAGCTTCTCGAAGACATCCGCGACGGCCGCAAATACATGAAAGTCTATAAACAAATGAAAATGTACAACGACCCATCTCTAAACCCCGTCCTGTACAAAAATGGCTAAAATATTAATCATCCGTCTTTCCGCCATAGGCGACGTTGCCCTGACCATCCCCGTCGTTTATTCAGCAGCCAAGGCCAATCCGGACGACCACTTCACTATTCTGACAAACGCCTTCCTCCTTCCCATTTTCATCAATCGCCCGATAAACGTAAACATCGTCGGCATCAACACAAAAGGAACCGAACATTCGCTCGGCGGTCTGCTTCGATTCGCCAAAGCCTACGCACAGTACGACTTCAACATCGTTCTCGACCTCCATAACGTCCTTCGCACAAAGCTCATCCGCCTTTTATTCCGCATATACGGAAAAAAAGTATTCGTCATCAACAAAAGCTATCGCCAACGCCGGAAATTAACCCGTGCAAAAAACAAAGTGCTAACCCCCATTCGCCACGTTATTGACCGATATGCCGACACAATCATCGCCGCCGGTTTAAACTACGCCGACACCTTCGATTCCCTCATCCCCCCCGACTATTCCCCCACTGGTTTAGACATTCTTCCCAAGCCCAACGGAATAAAATGGATCGGCATCGCCCCATTTGCAAAACATAAAGGGAAAATATACCCCCTTGAGAAAATGGAAGAAGTAGTCCGCTCCCTTTCCTCCACCGCCAACGTTGAAATCTACCTCTTCGGCGGAGGAAAAGACGAACTATCAACGCTAAAAACATGGGCAGAACGCTATCCACACACACACAACGTCGCCGGGAAATATTCACTAAACAACGAACTATGCCTAATCTCCCAAATGGATTTACTCATCTGCATGGACTCAGCCAATATGCACTTCGCCAGCCTCGTCAAAGCTCCAATCCTCCCCATATGGGGCGCGACGCATCCCTTCTGCGGATTCTTCGGATACAGACAATCTCCTGCAAACGCAATCCAGGAAGATTTACCATGCCGTCCATGCTCCATATACGGCGACAAACCATGCCGCACAAAAGACTGGGCATGTATGCAAAAAATCCCCCCCGAACGCATAGTCACAGAAGCCCTCAAGCGCACCTTCAACAAATAAATTCATCATAAAACCCTGAAAAGTCGCCAACATACAGAAGCAGGCGACTTTTTTTTGTGCAATCACAAACTAAAAAATCAACAACATCCAGCAACTGCATGAAAAAGCCCGGAAGAAAGCGCGTCCACTTTCCTCCAGGCACTCCTTAAAATATGTCACTTTGCTTTTTTCGTAGTCACAAGGATAACCCCATGCGCCCCACGTTCGCCATACTTCTCCTTGCCCGCCTCATCTTTCAGAACAGTTATATTATCAATTTCCTCCGGCTTGATTTTTGTCATATCCCCCTCAACGCCATCAATAATAACAAGCGTTTTGTTATCGGTCATAACAGTTTTATCCTTCGTTAATCGAAACATAACCGGCAGAGTGTATTTCACGGATGCCGCCTTCCCCGTCAATTTTCCCGGCGTCCATTGCGGCATAAGCCTAACTACGCGGAGAGCCTCCTCGTCCAATTCCGGCGACAAACTATTCAAGATTTGCTGGTCGCTAAGACTTCCATCTTCGTTCACAACAAATTGAACCAAAACCCTGCCCTCTTTCTTTTGCTCGACAGCCTTAGACGGATATCTAATGGTATTTTGCAAAAACTTCATCATCGCCATATCACCTCCGGGAAATTCAGGCATTTCATCAACAACAGAGTAAACAGTCTTCTTCTTATCCTGCGGAAGCACAGGCTCCGCCACAACAACCGCCTTCGATACAAATTCATCAGCCGGCAGGCTCAATGAACTGGCCGACGAATTGTTTAATACCGCCAAAAAGACAACGCTGGGAATCAAAATTAAATACTTGGTTCGCGCAATCGAGCGAGAACGCTTCTTGTTAATCATCATAATTCTTTTTTTTAATAATAAAACATTGAAATTATTATATAAATACGCTGCAGCCTGATTCTTAGCCGCAAAGCCTATCAAATGATATTGATAACCCTTACGATCAAAACCGGATTTAAGAACGCCCCGGTCAGCCAAATACTCCAGGTTCACCCTCACCTCAAGCCTCAAGAGCCAAACGAAAGGATTCGCCCAAAACAATATACACATCAACTCACCAATCATCACATCAACAGAATGAAATTGTAAAGCATGCACCTGCTCATGTGCAATAATTTCCTCCCTCTCCGCTCCGTCCAAAGAAGCCTTACTAAGGAAAATTAAACGGAAAAACGAAAATGCCCCGGCACAATTCGCCGGTAAATAAACCTTTTTCCCGCCATCAATCCTCGTGCATTTACTACCGACAAGCAACCGAATAATACTCACCAGTCGAACAACAAAACGCAGAAACAAAATCCCCGCCCCCAAGACATAAAATCCATAAATCCAACGGAGAAAAATTCCGCCATCCCCCTGCCCTTTCCCGGAAGAAACAACAATGTCAGGCATTACAACCTCATGAATATTCATATTCACCATTGACATATTCGTACTCATCCAAACACCCACATCAATCAACGGAAATACCGTCGCCAACAGAAAAATCATCAACAAAAACACCCTTTTGAGCGTGAAAAATGTATCCTTCCTGAAAAGCGTCCAATACACAATATACAGAAAAGCAAATGCCAGATTCGCCTTCAAAAAATAAACAATTAACGGACTCATAATATTCAATTATCCCTCCCCCTTTTCAATTCTGTCAATAATATCTTTCAGCTCCTCAGGCGAAATTTTTCGTTCTTTCACAAAATAAGAAACCATATCTTTATATGAATTTTCAAAATAATTGCGAACAACGTTCCCCATAAACATCTGTTTATAATCACTTTCAGAAATAAGCGGACTATAAACATAACTATTCCCGAACGAGACCACTTTTACATATCCCTTGCGTTCAAGGTTCTTTACCACCGACGCAATTGTCGTATATGGCGGCTGCGGTTCAGGAAACTTAGCCCTGATTTCCTTTACGCTCCCGGCATTATATTGCCAAATTCGCCTCATCACTTCATCTTCCTGTGCTGTTAATTTCTCCATACTTTATATGTATTACGTTATGAATGTAAAGCTACGAAAATTTCGTAACGCGGTGCATACTTTGCCGTTAAATAATCTTAATAAACTGAAAACTCAGTCTTTAAACCCAAATTTGGGAAGTCCAAAATCACTTTTGGGGATTCCCAAACCATTTTTGGGAAGTCCAAAAACACTTTTGGGGATTCCCAAATCACTTTTGGGAAGTCCAAAAACGCTTTTGGGGATTCCCAAATCACTTTTGGGAAATCCCAAACCATCTTTGGGAAGTCCAAAATCACTTTTGGGAAGTCCAAAACTATTTTTGGGAAGCCCCAAAACACTTTTGGGAAGTCCAAAATTGCATTTGGGAAGCAATAAATTTATTTGGGAAAATCCTAAATTCCTTTTTGAAATTTCAAAAAATCCTTTGGGAATCCAAAAATACTATTTTTTTATTTAAATCAACAAATTATTCATCTTTACACATTTTGCAAAACTCAAAATTCACTAATCCTGCATATCAAATTCCACTCCATCAAAACACATTTTTACAATAGCAACACCTAATATGCCACTCATATATAAATATCCAACACTGTATGCCGATAAAAAGTAAAATGCTCAAACGCCCAACAATTGAGAAACTAAACATTTAAAGTAAAAAAGTTTGATTTTCACCCTGGCAAAATAAATCAAGGAGAAAACAACTATAAATCCGTAAACATTAGATAAGAAATACCTTTAACTTAAATATTTCACAATTCACATTGTTTTCAATTATGATGATAAGGTTCATTATTAATAATAGTAAAAGCACGATATAATTGTTCAACAAAAAAAAGACGAACCATTTGATGAGAGAAAGTCATCCGGCTAAGCGAAAACATATCTTTGACCGCCGCATAAACATTTTCGCCAAAACCATAAGGCCCTCCAATGATAAAAACAATACGTTTGCAACCAGAAAGCATACGTTTAGACAAAAAAGAAGCAAATTCAGGCGAAGAATACTCCTTCCCCCTCTCGTCCAGTAAAATACAGTAATCTCCCGGCTGGATAATGTCGATAATTTTCTCCCCCTCCATGTTTTTTTGTTGCGAAGCGGAAATATTTTTTACTTTTTTGATGTCTGGAATAACAGAAATAGCAAAAGAAATGTAATGTTCCAGTCTGTTTTCATAGTCGCTAATCAACTTATTGTAAAGCGGATTGTCGGTTTTGCCGACGATTAATAACAAAATCTTCATTATCGTTCTCGTTTTTAACTTGATTGAGTTGCTAAATTAAAAATTAGTCTCGACATTTGTCGCTGTAATATTAATTAAATTAATAGATTATGAAAATAATATTTCTAATTCAGTCCCTGTTTTTTATCTCATTAAGCACATTTGCGGCGGACATAAATCCGATTAGTAATGCGTTCAAAACCGGCAATGCAACGCTGCTGATTCCACATTTCGACACCGAAGTCGATATGACAGTAAGTGGAAGCAGCACAAAATGCAATGCCACAAAGGCCGCGGAAGTGCTCAATGTTTTCTTTTCGACCAACAAACCAACATCTTTCACAGTTGCCCACAATGCCGACAAGAAAGATTCGGGCTTTATAGTAGGAAAAATGACAAGCGGCAAAAATGAATACCGCGTGAACATTTCATATCGCATAGACGGCAATAAAGCTATCATACAGAGCATTCGAGTTGAATAAAAAAAGCTTATGGAAAATTTAATTGACAAATTAATCTCACTGTCTTTTGCCGAAGACATAGGTGAGGGCGACATAACAACCCTTAGCTGTATCCCTGCTGAAGCAGAAGGCATTGCCCAGCTCCTTATTAAGGAAGACGGCGTAATAGCCGGAGTCGAAATTGCCCGACGGATATTCAACAAATTCGATTCCAGTTTAAACATTAACGTATTTATCTGCGATGGAAGTGAAGTAAAAAAAGGCAACATTGCTTTTGCCGTGGAAGGAAAAGTTCGCTCTCTTTTACAAACGGAACGGATTGTTCTAAATGTCATGCAAAGAATGAGCGGAATTGCTACCGTCACTCGTAAATATGTAAAGGCGTTGGAGGGCACAAATACCAAAGTTCTGGACACGCGAAAAACAACCCCCGGCATGAGATTACTGGAGAAGGAAGCTGTCAGGATAGGCGGAGGCGTTAATCATCGCATTGGTTTATTCGACATGATATTATTAAAAGACAATCATGTCGATTTTGCCGGCAGTATTAGCAAAGCCATCAACAATGCTCAAAACTATTTGCGCGAAACGGGAAAAAAAATGAAAATAGAGATAGAAGTGCGAAATTTTGAGGAGTTAGACGAAGCTTTAAAAACCGGTGGAATTGATCGTATTATGCTCGACAATTTCAGTATTGAAGACACTCGCAAGGCAGTTGAAAAGATAAATAGAGCATACGAAACCGAATCTTCCGGAGGAATCACATTTTCGACCCTGAAGGATTACGCCGATACAGGAATTGATTACATTTCCGTCGGCGCCTTAACTCATTCGGTAAAAAGCCTTGACATGAGTCTGAAAGCGAAGGTTTTCAGTTAAGAAAAAAACAAAAATGTTTCTGCCGTGCAAAATCTCAAAAAAGCAAAGATTAACAAAATGATATTGCCTGGAAGTAAAAACTGAGGATTCCAACCACAGATATTCAAAAAACAACGATAATAACCTACCTTTGTGAACAAAATGTTATATATTATATTCTTATAATAAAATGAAAACAGAATTAATTTTATCAACACTTGAAGCAAAACATCCCGGAGAAAAGGAATATTTGCAAGCAGTAAAAGAAGTGCTCCTTTCCATTGAAGGAATATACAACGAACATCCTGAATTTGAAAAGGCCAAAATAATAGAACGCTTAGTGGAACCTGAAAGGATATTTACATTTCGCATCCCTTGGATGGATGACAAAGGCGAAGTACAAATAAATCTCGGATACCGTGTACAATTTAACAATGCGATAGGTCCATATAAAGGAGGAATCCGTTTCCATCCATCGGTAAATTTGTCAATATTAAAATTTCTTGGATTTGAGCAAACATTTAAGAATGCGCTCACAACGCTGCCCATGGGAGGCGCCAAAGGTGGTTCCGACTTCGCTCCGCGCGGAAAAAGTGAATCTGAAATCATGCGATTTTGTCAAGCTTTCATACTTGAATTGTGGAGAAACATAGGTCCTGACACAGATGTTCCTGCCGGCGACATAGGCGTTGGAGGACGGGAAATCGGTTACATGTACGGGATGTACAAAAAACTTGCACGTGAAAACACTGGAACATTTACAGGCAAGGGTCTCGAATATGGAGGCTCGATATTGAGGCCTGAAGCCACCGGTTTCGGCGCCCTCTACTTCGTTCGTCAAATGCTAAGTGCCAACAATATAGACATAAGTGGAAAAACCGTAGCCCTCTCCGGATTCGGAAATGTTGCATGGGGTGCAGCTACAAAAGCCGTCGAGCTTGGAGCAAAAGTAATTACCATATCCGGTCCCGACGGATACGTTTATGATCCGGAAGGCATATCCGGCGGAAAAATTGATTATCTCCTCGAACTTCGGAACACCGGCGATGATATTGTTGAACCATACGTAAAAGAATTTCCCAATGCACAATTTTATCCGGACAAGCGCCCCTGGGAACAAAAAGCCGACATCGTAATTCCATGCGCAACACAAAACGAACTGGATGAACACGACGCCCAACGCATAATAGACAACCGCACGATCTGTATCGCCGAGGCATCAAACATGGGATGCACAGCTGAAGCCGCTGATCTTTTTATCGCCTCCAAATCCCTTTTTGCTCCTGGCAAAGCCGTCAATGCAGGCGGAGTCGCTACATCCGGGCTTGAAATGACACAAAATGCAATGCACTTATCCTGGAACGCATCCGAGGTTGACGCCAGACTTCACCAAATAATGAACAATATTCACGAACAATGCATTACTCATGGTCGCGAAGGGAATTATGTAAATTATGTCAAAGGCGCAAACATTGCCGGTTTCATGAAAGTCGCTTTGGCCATGATGGCTCAAGGAATCGTATAAAAACTTTGTTTTTTTATTTTATTTGTTATAACCGGGAAAAGGCTGCGGCGCATTGCGTTGCGGCCTTTTTTATGAGCAAGAAAACAAAGACATAAAGAAAATAAATTAGTGCAGCCGGACGAGGAAGAATTTCGTCCGGCTGCACTAATTTATAATATAGTTTATTATCTAAGTTTCAACACATCTCCTTCTGTTGGAATATACTCTTCGTCTTTTTTATTTAGTCGGTAAAGACTTTCTATCTGTATGCCGTATTTCTGCGCAATGCTATGCATAGATTCACCTATTTGCACAAGATGATCATAATTGGGCTTTTCTGCTTTATTTTTTTTCTTGACAAGATAGATAATATCGCCTTCGTGGATAGGATAATTATCCGGGATTTCATTAAATTTTCGGATGTCAGCAGCATGACGTCCAGTCGCATTTGCGATATTTTCTATATTATCGTTAAGCAAAGCCTCAACATATTGAAGTCCACCTTTGGATTTATAAATAGTTCGTTTTTCTGTTACCGTTTCTTTTTTGCTTGGCGTTGATGGTGCAGGCTCAATATTTTTCTCTTCAGTCTTTCCTTTATCATTTTCAGGAAGAGGCGCCAAATCAAAAAGATAGAGTTCATAGTCTTCAATGATTTTAATTAAAGTGTTAGCATATCTGGAATCAGTTGCATACCCAGCCTTTTGCAAACCAGCAGCCCATTTGAGATAATCATTTACATCCAATTGGAACAAAAAAGCATAACGGCTCCCGCTAAGAAGAAATTCGGAATGGTCTTCATACGATTCTTCTGCCGTTTTATATTTACGAAAACACTCATGCTTGCGGTCATCATTTGCATAAACTCTTCCGCCTGTCCAAGAAGTATGACACTTTATTCCAAAATGATTATTGGAAGCGAGCGCCAAACGACTTAGTCCAGAGCCAGACTCCAATATCCCTTGGGCAAGTGTTATACTGGCAGGAATGCCGTAATTTTTTTGGTGCTTAACTGCCAACTCACTGTATTTATTAATATACTTTTCGGTGGCAGCACTTCTTTTAGGCGTTACACCAGCTTCGCTGTTTATAATGTATATAAGCGTGAAGCATATCAAAAAAAGTTTCATAGATTAAATTCAATTCGGTTATCAGAAAGTTTCAAATCAGCGCAACCTGTTTAACGAACGAACAAGCACTTCGTCAGCGCCTATATTGCGAATTGCCAGGTAGTCTAATATCAAACTTATTAGCGGTAAAGCCAACCCGAACTTCACACTCAATGACGAATCCAAATAAAATTGCTGCTTCAACATATATACTGTTAAAGCAAACAAGCCATAGAATCCAAGCATAATGATTCCATTAAAAATGCAAATACGTAGCTGCAACATTCTATTTTTATACAAAAAAATAGTCGCAAAAGTCAACAAGATAATGATGGTCGATAAAACAAATAACGCCCACATCCTGGTGAATTGGTTTTGATTGTCCGTAACGCCCATTACTGTAATAACGCCATAGTTATCTCCCGTCTGCAAAACAGCAAGCGGAAGAAAAACCATGACAGTCATCAAAAGCGCGGCGACTAGTAAATATATCGTTTGGATTCTTTGTAACATCTTTCTTCTTCGTGGTGTCAATGATAATAAATAAACAGATTTAAAATGAACCTTTATCTTTCGCGGGGTTTTTAAAATACACTTTCCCGTCCTCGTATTCTTGCGTAGCTATCAATACAGGTTTCGGTAATTTTTCGTAGAATCTGGAAATTTCTATTTGTTCACGATTTTCAAAAACCTCTTCCAAATTATCACTATAAGAAGCAAACTCCTGAAGTTTCTTTTCAAGGTCTTCTTTCATTTCTTTGGAGATTTGATTTGCACGTTTAGCTATAATCATTGTTGTTTCGTATATATTTTTCGTGTCGGAGGAAAGTTTCATCATGTCTCTTGTAATTGTATTTGCCGGCGCATTTGTTCTTTTGTAATCTACGTTGGCAATAGCATTTAAAGCCGCTAAACTTGTTTTTTTGTTATCCATATTTTCGTTCTATTTGATTAATTTATTAATATATATCCGATATTCGTTTGCTGGCATACTCAAACATGCGTTTAGCCTGCTTAACGTATTTACCTTCAGGAAATTCATTCATATAATTATAGTATTCGTCTACAACGTCACGATAACGCCCTTGCAGTTTCGCATCCACACTAACCAGCGCCATCTCATATCTTGACTGCAACATAAGATAAATAAATTCCTCACGCCATTTACTGTACGGATAATTCTTCAAAGCATTTTCCGCAGTTATAATGCAAGCCAGATAATTATTTCCTAGATATGAACCGAGGTTATAATAAAGCCTGGTGGACAAAAGTTCTTTTTGCGCAAGCTTTTCCTGAAGTTCAAACATCTTATCCTGCGCTGTTTGCGCATACTCCGACTGCGGATAATACTCAATAAACAATTGAAGTTCCTCAATCGCCTTGTAGGTTTGCTTCTGATCTAGACGAAGGTCTGGAGAATCAAGGTAAAGGCCATAAGCAGAATAATAACGCGCCAGTTCGGCATATTCTCCCTTAGGATAAGTCGTATAATAAGTACTGAAGTACTGCGATGCAGTCATATAATCCTTCTGCCCATAATAACTTTGAGCCAGCAGGTAGAGCGATTCCTCAGCGTTAGCCGTTCCCTTGAAAGCCACCACCACTTCCTCTAACAGAGTCGAGGCCTTCGAGAATTGTTTTTTGTTAAAATACTTTTTGGCATACGAATACTTAAATTCGCTATCAGTGCTCTTCAGCGCCTTATTGTACTCACCACAGCCGGCTAATAGTAGCGCAACCGAAAATAATACTGCATAAACAATTTTTTTCATCCTTTTATTTTATTGCTTGCAAAGATAAGAGTTCCTTATCAATAATTCATCCGACGCGCATCAATAATTACAATTTGTACAGATCACTTGCCGCTAACAATGTCAATTGGTTCGCTTTAAGCACCTCAACGCAACGTTTCGTATCATCAGGACGAATAATCACATGAGCCGAATCCACCTGCGCAAAGGCATACATATACTCTATAAAAATCCCAGCCTTCGTAATGATTTCCATTGCCCGCGCCAACGCGCCCGGCTGGTTTGGGCAATACAGACATACAACATCAGTAAGACTTACGGCATACAAATTACTGCGTAAAACATCAACCGCCCTGTCGGTATCCGAAACAATAATTCGCAGTATGCCGAAATCAGAACTTTCGGAGACTGTAAACGCCGACATGTTTACGCCGGCCTCGCCCAATAACCGGGCTACTTCTGTGAAACGCCCTTTCTTGTTTTCCAGAAAGACGGATAACTGCTTAATTAACATGATCTCTATTTATTTCTTGATTAATTGAATTTACGCTTGTCCAACACTCGCTTTGCTTTCCCCTGACTCCGTTCAATGCTGCGCGGCTCGACCAGCTTAACGTCCGGCGACAACCCAATGACGCTTTGAAGACGATGAATAATCCGCCGCCGCAAGTCAAGCATTCTATTCATCTCATCAGAATAAAATTCAGCCTTGACTTCAACCTGCACCTCAAACGTATCAAGATTATTCACCCTGTCAACAACAATAAAATAATGCGGCTCTAGCTCGTCTATCTCACAGATGACCGCCTCCAGCTGCGACGGAAAAACATTAACACCGCGAATGATCAACATATCGTCGCATCGGCCTAGTATACGATTCATTCTCACCGATGTCCGCCCGCACAGGCAAGGCTCATAATTCAAGCTCGTCAAATCGCGCGTGCGGAAGCGAAGCAACGGCATTCCTTCCTTACTGATAGTAGAAAAAACCAACTCGCCCGTTTGTCCTGCCGGAAGAGGTTCGCCAGTAGTCGGATCAACTATTTCAGGATAAAAATGATCCTCACAGAGATGCGTCCCATTCTGGCAAGCACATTCATGTCCGACACCAGGCCCAATAATTTCAGTCAAACCATATAAATCATACGCTTTAATCCCAAGCTTCTCCTGCAATTCTCTCCGCATAGCCTCCGTCCACGGTTCCGCCCCAAAGGCGCCTACCTTCAACTTAAATTCCTCACGAGGAATACCCGAATCTTTCATGGCATCAGCCAAATAAAGCGCATAAGACGGCGTGCAAGCTAAACCGACAGCGCCGAAATCGTGCATCAACATGATTTGCTTTTCCGTATTTCCGCTCGACATCGGAAGCACAGCCCCACCAATCGTCTCAACTGCACAATGAGCGCCGAGTCCCCCCGTAAAAAGACCATAGCCATAAGAAACCTGTACAACATCCTGTTTGCCCAGCCCATAAGCCGTAAAGCACCTTGCTCCGACCTCGCTCCATATTCCCAAATCCCGGCGCGTGTAGCCAACAACAATCGGCTTGCCCGTCGTTCCTGACGACGCCTGCAATCGCACAATCTCCGACATCGGTACGCTCAAAAGCCTGAACGGGTAATAATCCCTCAAGTCCTTTTTAGAAGTAAACGGCAACTTTGCAACATCATCAATACCTCGGAAATCATCCGGCGCAATTCCTGCCTCCTGCATCCGCTTGCGATAAGGTTCGCAGTTATGATAAACCCTCTCAACAGTCCGTTTAAAACGCATTTCCTGAAGTTTACGCATTTCGTCGCGCCTCATGCACTCTATCGCCTCGTTCCAAATCATATTTTTAATTAGTTCTTTTTATTTATTAATGTATATCAGCCTGAGAAATCTATGCAAAGTAATAACTTTTCAGGGACTTCTAAAAATCAGATTTTCCGCTACTTGCGATCGAATCAAAAGCATCGTTCGGATTTGCCGGAGAAGATTTGCTAACAGCGCATAACAAATAAAAAAAGCACTATTGGAAGCTCCCTTTTACGATTTTAATGTCCCGTTGCGCATATAGAAAAACATGCGAGCTAGCTCTGGAAGCACGCGAGCTAGCTCTGGAAACATGCGAGCTAGCTCTGGAAGCACGCGAGCTAGCTCTGGAAACATGCGAGCTAGCTCTGGAAACACGCGAGCTAGCTCTGGAAGCACGCGAGCTAGCTCTGGAAGCACGCGAGCTAGCTCCGGAAGCACGCGAGCTAGCTCCGGAAACACGCGAGCTAGCTCTGGGAACACGCGAGCTAGCTCCGGGAACACGCGAGCTAGCTCCGGAAACACGCGAGCTAGCTCTGGAAGCACACGAGCTAGCTCTGGAAACATGCGAGCTAGCTCCAGGAAAAAATACACCATCGTCGAAATCCTAACACTAACGCCATGATATATTAAGTAGCCGAACCATAAACTTTAGCGTAAAAAAAAATATCTGGATGCCCCCATTGCCACATTCTCACAGCAAGGCGCAAACCTTCATATAACCGTAGAGACACATCTCAATGCGCCTCCACGATTAACATTTCACTTTTAAAACATTGAAAAAAAACAGATTTAGCAGATCTGCTCTGTTTACAAATTCAGTATCGGACTATACTCCAAAAAGCAGGTTTGGGAGAAAGGTCTCGCCCGAAAAGTAAAGGATAATCCATACGCCCACGGACAGGGAAGTTGTGCAGCCACGTATAATTGTCAGCCAGCCCCCAGAAAGTGACGGCGCTTATTTTCCCCTTATTGGCACGAAAAGTTTCAAATATCATCTTATATGTTTTGGCCTGTTTCTCGGCCAGTTCCGGCGTAAACTCGCGCGTTTCTTTCGCCTGCTGCCGTGCGCCCTCTCCATGATAGGTAGTATAAACCGTCAAGTCGAGTTCCGTAATCTGAATATCCAGTCCGAGCGAGTAGAACAAGTCGATAGACGTCTGAATATCCTCCCTCGAAATCTCGTCCATGCTCCAGTGACCCTGCATCCCGACACCATCCACAGGCACGCCTTCATCTTTCAATCGTTTTAACAATTTCCACGCCTTTTCACGTTTGAGCGGCTGTGTAAGATTATAATCATTGTAAAAAAGCTTGACATCCGGATTTATTTTTCGAGCGATTTGAAAAGCTTTTGCGATATATGCCTCATTGCAAGCCCTAAACCATGGACTATCCTTCCGAAACAACTCCCCCGGTTCATCTGCCAAGGCCTCATTAACCACATCCCAGCAATATACCGCATCCTTGAAATGCGTCATAACTTCACGCATATACATCTCCAGACGTTCGTACAAAGCAGTCGAATCCAGCGGTTCTCCCGCATCATTTGTGAAGAACCAGGTCGGCGTCTGGTTATGCCATACCAAAGTATGTCCGCGCATTTTCAATCCATTAACCCGTGCAAAAGCGACAATTCGGTCTGCCCACTCGTAATTGAACGCCCCATCTTTTTTCATTAACATAGCCGGCTTCATGAAATTTTCAGCCGTAATACTTCCAAAATGCTTTTTAATCATCGCTGATTCAGGTAAAGACATCAAATGATTCATCGACACAGCCACGCCCAACGTAAAATATTCCCTGTACGCCTCCTGCAATGAAGGAATCCCATCCGAAGTTACAATCGACTGAGAATTGACTTCCATTGCACAAAGAAGAAAAGATAAAAAAAAGAATTTCATTAACGGATTTTTACAGTTCTTGCATTGCATAATAAGTAGGATTAAAGAGTTTAACTAATGCAACAAAGATAGAGAATGAAATTAAAAAAAAAGGAAAAAAGAAGCCTGAGAAGAAAGGTATTATGTCAGTCAATAAAAAAAGAGCGCTGTTGCGCCCTTTTCCGGTTGTCATAAAAAAAAGATGATGTTGGAGTTATTTAACCACATCCAGATCTTTCAGTCTTTGCAACTGCATTTCGATCACTTCTTTTTCTTTGATTAAGCGAAGTTCCTCCTTGCCCAGCTGTTCCTTTTTATACCGATGAGCTTGCGAGATTACTTCGTCCAATTCTCCAAAATTGAGATGTTTCAAATGCCTCTCCACTGTTTCAAAAGCTTGCTCTTTGGCCATGCGCCTTGCAATCTTTTCCTCTTCTGTCATTTTATGTCTTGCCATACTTTTAAAAATTATTTTGTTTGTAATTTTGGGTGCAAAAATAAATAATAAATTTGACATACGTATATAGTGAAGAAAAAAAGATTACATTTGCTATTATTTTCCACATAAAACAAGTTTAATAATTCATTTAAATATGTACAATTGGTTTGAATGTAAGGTTTCTTACGAGAAGATTATCGAGAACGGAATGGTAAAGAAAGTATCCGAACCATATTTAGTAGATGCTCTATCGTTCACCGAAGCTGAAGCGCGTATCATTGAAGAAATACGTCCGTATATTTCCGGAGAATTTACTGTTACTGATATTAAACGCGCCCGTATTTCCGAGATATTCTATGATGAAAACGGAGATAGATATTACCGCATAAAAGTTCAGTTTATTACTCTCGATGAGAAAAGCGGTGCAGAAAAGAAGACCTCTTCCATGATGCTCGTACAAGCCTCCAGCGTAGTCGAAGCCATATCCATACTCGAAGCAGGAATGAAAACCACGTTAGCCGACTATTCGATATTCTCAATAACCGAAACAGCCTTAATGAACGTATTTCCATACACTCCAAAAGAATCCGCAAATCCCAACACAACATCCACAATTAATCCCAAACAAGCGGAATGAATATCGCAGATAATATCACATTTTTGAAGAATAATCTGCCCCCCAACGTCAAGTTGGTAGCCGTCTCCAAATTCCATCCGTCTGAAAAAATTATGGCAGCCTATCTTGCCGGACAACGTATATTCGGAGAAAGCCGTGCACAAGAATTAATTGCCAAACGCCCCCAGCTTCCCGACGACATAGAATGGCATTTTATCGGCCCTCTACAAAGCAATAAGGTTAAAGATATTGCCTCATGCGTCCACACCATTCACAGCGTCGATAGCCCAAAGCTTCTCCAGGAAATTAACCGGCAAGCCGCCAAACACGGTCGTACAATAAATATATTATTGGAAATACACATCGCAAAAGAAATGGGCAAACATGGTTTTACGCCCGATGATTGCAAACATTTTCTCCAGACAAACAGCCTTGAGCAATTCCCCAATATCCGCATCCGCGGGCTGATGGGAATCGCCACTTTTACGGAGGATATAACCGTTGTGAAGAACGAATTTCGCTCCCTCCACTCGTTATGGATCGAATTAAAATCTTTGTTTTTTCAAAGCTCCGCCGACTTTTCCGAACTGTCGATGGGAATGACGAACGATTACGAAATCGCAGTCGCGGAGGGAAGCACGATGGTGCGAATCGGCAGCTTCATTTTCGGCAACCGGGAATGATTCACCTGCCGATTTTCTCTACTCTCAGCCCTATTTCCTGAATCCCGCGCAACCGATCGTCCCGCATCCCCTGCCTGAAACAATAAGTGTATTGCCCCTTGTAGGGAAACGAATAACCGGACTTCATCACCAAGCCAGCTTCGTAAAGCGAGAAGCCCTTCCCATGCCAGCGCCCGTACTCGTCGGACAAAAAAAACTCCACAGTGTCCCGCAGAACAGGCCCGACAGGCAATTCCTCGTCACAAAAAAGCCAGATATTCCGGTAAGAATAAAAATCGTTATGCCGAAGCTCAATTGTCACATTATATGGAACAGACAAGTCGTCGATATTGAAGGTGAAGTAATACGCATCCTCTTTCCCCCACGTCATCGCCTCAACCGTCTGATAACGATTATAAACGATATGATTTTCACAAGCCGTAAGGAAAATCAGAAGCATTAGCGCCCCGAACAGCGCCCCCCCTCTGTTCTTAAGCCTTGGTCGCGCCATTTTCATCCTGCGTCCCTTTCTTTTTCTTCTTCTTTTTCTTCTTCTTTTTCTTGTCAAATCGCGTGAGGCTGTCCTGCCCCAGAATATCCGGAGAATCAGTGCGGGAAGCTGCCGGTTTTTCGTCTGCGACAAGCGAGTGCGGCTTTATCCCATCCTTGTTCATGGCAATTATGTCAAAAGCACGCCGGGCAGTTATAGTAACCATATTCACTCCCATCGTGCGGTCGGTAGAGAACGTGATTTCGTTTTTGAAAATATCCGTTTTAAAGTTGTAGTACGTATTATCTTTCGTTTCCAGCGTCGCCTCCCTTGGCGGAAATTGTTTCAGAGCCTCCACGTAGGCATCAATCTCATAATTTATGCAACATTTCAGCTTGGCGCATTGCCCG
Source organism: Tannerellaceae bacterium (assembly GCA_031257015.1). GTDB lineage: Bacteria > Bacteroidota > Bacteroidia > Bacteroidales > Tannerellaceae > DFXE01. Next base: position 51,706 of record JAIRPK010000030.1, on the reverse strand, counting down.
GCGAGCTTTTGCGGACTCATGGAAATATCCTGATAGCGTGCAGCTCCCGTAGCGACGGAAACAAAGCTTGACATCCAGCTGCAGCAACACATTTCCCGTCCGCATGGGCCTAGCCCGCCGATTCTTCCCGCTTCCTGCCTGGCGCCGATTTGCTTCATTTCGATGCGAACGCGAAAAGTTTCCGCAAGGACCTTAATCAGCTGTCGGAAATCGACCCGTTCGTCGGCTATGTAATAAAATATCGCCTTGTTGCCATCCCCCTGATATTCCACGTCCCCGATTTTCATGTCGAGGCCAAGCTCGGAGGCAATCTGCCTGGAGCGAATCATTGTTTCATGCTCCCTGCCCTTGGCCTCTTCAAACTTTTCAATGTCGGTCGGCTTCGCCCGGCGGTAGATTCGTTTAATATCTCCGGGATTACTGTTGCGCACATTATTCTTTTTCATCTGCAGCAAGACAAGCTTTCCGATAAGCGTAACCGTTCCGATGTCATGCCCCGGACTTGCTTCGACAGCCACCACGTCGCCCTTTGTCAACGGAATCCTGTTCACGTTCAGGAAATACCCCTTTCTCGTATTTTTGAACTGCACCTCCACATAATCGGTGACAAACTCCGCGTCAGGAACATCGCACAGCCAGTCGTAAGTATTAAGTTTGGAATCCTGCCTGCGACTGCATCCCTTGAGGCACATTTCGCAAGCTCCGGCTCCGCATATATATTTTGTTTTCATCCGTTAATTCCTTTGTTTTTTAGAGCGCACAAATGTAAAGAATAAAACTCTTTTTCTTACGCCATGCTAGGAAATAATGCGCTTGCCTGGTATTATGGCAAGCGCATCGCCCCTGAACCTCTCATCCCGTCAGATTTCCGCCGGCCAATATTTCCGTTTCAAGTTCGCCGCCCGCCCCCTCGAATGATTTATGTCAACCGTCGCCCTCGCAAATGTAAACAGCTAAACAACCGGCCCCACAATCGCCTCCCTCCATTTTCATGCAGCTATATATATTAATGTGTACCTCCACGTCAGATTTCCGGATTTGAATCATGAATCAGGAATGAAACATCGCAAAAGAACAATAGCGGTTATGCGCCCCGCCCGCCCGTCGCCCGCAGCTCCGGGGCAAAACCTGCACGCAGTGCGCCCTAAACCCTCGAATCCCAACCCATCATGCAGCACGAAAGCCCCCCGACCCTCTCCGGGAAACCTTCACGGTTCCGAAAATTCTTCCCGTCCGAAGACTTGATACTTTCATGCTCCACGAAAAATTCAATCCCCGCATCAGGAAAATTTCCGGAACCCCGAAAGCATTTTTCCCCGCGTCGGGAAACTTTCCGAAATCCCGAAAGCATTTTTCCATTCGTCGGGAAGCTTTCCGAAATCCCGAAAGCATTTCCTCTCACGTCGGGAAGCTTTTCAGAACCCCGAAAGCATTTTTCCCGGCGCCATATAACTTTTCAGAATCCCGAAAGTATTTTTCCTCGCGTCGAGAAGCTTTTCAGAATCCCGAAAGTTTCCCGGAGGCAGGAAAAATACTTTCGGGGTTCCGGAAATCCTTCCCGCCGCAAGTAAAAATACTTTCGGGATTCCGGAACGGCTTCAGGAAAGGGAAACAGGAATCCGCCGGGGCGGAGGAGAGTTCAAGTAAACATATTTCGGGCCTTCGAGCCTCCATAATCCCATGCTATTTCAGGACGAGAGGCCAACCATGCCCTCTATCATTTTCAAATTCCCGGTTTTCAAATCATCCGAAATTCCGACTCGTTCCGATTAGGATTTAGCGAGGCTTCCGGGCGGAAAAATCATTTGCCGCAAGATTTTCCGAGACGCATGAGCAAAGGGATTCAATTACATGTTGATAACTTTTGCATACTTTGACGTTAAAAACTGTTCCCGCCTCGCTTATTGTTCGTAATTTTATCGCCGTAATAATAACCAACAACAAATGGAACCTTTCGTACATCTTCATGTTCATTCGCAATATTCGCTTTTGGACGGCCAGGCCTCTCTCGACGCTCTGATTGAAAAAGCTCAGAAAGACGGGATGCGTGCCATGGCCATCACCGACCACGGGAACATGTTCGGCATCAAGGAATTTTACAACAAGGTGGCCAAGAAGAACAGCAAGTACCTGCCCACGATCAAAGACTGTGAAAAGGAATGGAACGAGCTGAACGACAAAGCCGACATACTCACCGACGAGGAATTAACGCGCATTCGCAAGCTGTCCGACAAGATCGAGGAATGTAAATCAGCCCTGTTCAAGCCGATACTCGGCTGCGAATGTTATTGCGCCCGCAACGGCCGCCTGAAAAAAGAGAGTAAAGACGATATTGGAGGCTGGCACCTCATCCTCCTGGCCAAAAACCTTACCGGCTACAAGAATCTGATAAAAATAGTCTCCCTTGGCTGGACCGAAGGCTTTTACAATCGCCCGCGCATTGACCGTGAGCTACTGGAAAAATATCACGAAGGCCTCATAGCAACCTCAGCCTGTCTTGGCGGCGAAGTAGCCCGGCTGATACAGAACGGCCTGCTCGACGAAGCCGAAGCCTCCGTCTTATGGTTCAAGAACCTGTTCGGCAGCGATTACTATTTAGAATTGCAGCGACATGAAACAAATGACGAAAAAGCCGATTGCAGCATATATCCCAAGCAGGTCGAGGTAAACGAAGTCATCATCAGCCTCGCCCGCAAGCACAACATCAAGCTGATCGCCACAAACGACGTCCACTTTATAAACGAAGAAGACGCCGAAGCGCACGATCGCCTCATCTGCCTCAGCACCGGCAAGAACCTTGACGACCCGTCGCGGATGCGCTACTCCAAGCAGGAGTGGATGAAGACAACATCCGAGATGAACGCCATATTCGCCGACATACCCGAAGCGCTCCGCAATACGCTGGAGATTGCGGCCAAGGTTGAGTTCTACTCGATAGACAACAAGCCGCTCATGCCCGACTTTCCCATCCCGTCCGGCTTCACGAGCGCCGACGAGTACCTGCGTCACCTCACGATGGAAGGCGCGGCGCGAAAATACTCCATGCCCTTCTCAAGCGAGCTGACCGAGCGCATAGACTTTGAGCTGGCGACAATCCAGCGCATGGGTTTTCCCGGATATTTTCTCATTGTGCAAGACTTCATTCGCGAAGCACGCAAACTGGAAGTCTCCGTCGGCCCCGGTCGCGGTTCGGCAGCCGGATCGGTCGTCGCCTACTGTTTAGGCATAACCGACATAGACCCTATAAAATACGATCTGCTATTCGAGCGTTTCCTTAACCCCGATCGTATTTCGATGCCCGATATAGACGTTGATTTTGACGACGAAGGGCGAGCGTTAGTCCTGGACTACGTCTCCAACAAGTATGGCCAGGAGAAAGTTGCCCGTATCATCACCTACGGCACCATGGCCACGAAGTCCGCCCTTAAAGACGTAGCCCGCGTGGAGCGCGTCCCCCTGTCGGAAGCCAACCGCCTCGCCAAGCTCATCCCCGAAAAGCTCCCGAACCTGAAGCGCATCACCCTCAAGGACGCAATCGCCCACATTCCCGAGCTCCGCGATGCAGCGGAGGGCGGCGACCATTACGTACGCGAAACGCTCAAGTATGCCCAGAAGCTTGAGGGCAACGTAAGAAACACCGGCGTCCATGCCTGTGGCGTTATCATCGGGCGAAACGACATCTCCGACATAGTTCCGGTCAGTACGGCAAAAGATAAAGATACCGGCGAGGAGCTTCTTGTCACCCAGTACGAAGGTTCGCTCATCGAAGAAACCGGGCTAATCAAAATGGACTTTCTCGGCCTCAAAACGCTCTCCATAATAAAAGAAGCCGTAGAGAACGTATATCTGACGACCGGAAAGAAAATAGACATTGACCATATCGACATGGAAGATGCGAAGACATTTGAATTATACTGCCAGGGGCGCACAACCGGCACGTTCCAATTCGAGTCTGCCGGAATGCAGAAAAACCTCAAGGATTTACAACCCAGTCGCTTTGAAGATCTCATCGCCATGAACGCCCTTTACCGTCCCGGCCCGATGGACTACATCCCGTCATTCATCGCCAGGCGTCACGGGCGCGAGCAAATCACCTACGACATTCCCGAAATGGAGCGCTACCTCAAGGATACCTACGGAATCACCGTCTATCAGGAACAAGTGATGCTCCTTTCTCGCACTCTGGCCAATTTCACCGGAGGCGAGAGCGATGCACTGCGCAAAGCGATGGGAAAGAAGCTGATCGACAAGATGAACGAGCTGAAAGAGAAATTCTTCATCGGCGGCAAGTCCAACGGACATGATGAGAGCAAGCTCCGGAAGATTTGGGCAGACTGGGAAAAGTTCGCGGAGTACGCATTCAACAAAAGCCATGCGACATGCTATTCATGGGTTGCCTATCAGACTGCATATCTCAAAGCAAACTATCCGTCTGAATACATGGCAGCTATTCTAAGCCGAAGCCTTTCCAACATTTCCGACCTGACCAGATTCATGGACGAATGTAAAGTAATGGGCATACAGGTTCTCCCTCCGGACATCAACGAATCCCTGCTAAAATTCAGCGTTAACAAAAACGGAGACATTCGCTTCGGCATGGGCGCCATCAAAGGTTTAAGCGAATACGCCGTCCTCAACATTGTTGAAGAAAGGAACAGAGGCGGCCTGTACAAGGACATCTTCGATCTCGTCGAGCGCATCAACCTCTCGTCCTGCACCAAGAAGAGCTTCGAAGCCCTTGCCCTTGCCGGCGCGTTCGACACTTTCGGCATCAAGCGCGAACAATACTTCGCTGAAGGCGCAAAGAACGAACCGTTCATCGACATCCTCCTCCGTTACGGCAGCAAGTTCCAGCAAGACAAAGCCTCCACGACCAACTCCCTCTTCGGAGATGCAAACCAGATAACGATTTCCAAACCTGAATTTCCCAAGTTCGAAGCCTGGAGCGCTTTAGAGATTCTCAACCGCGAGAAGGAACTCGTCGGCATCTATCTCTCCGCCCACCCTTTGGACGATTACCGCATCATACTGGAATATATCTGCAACACAAAGGTCATTGAGCTAAACGATTTGGCCTCTCTCCAAGGCAGAGAAATACTGGCAGGCGGCATAGTCACAGATGCCCGCGAATGTTACACCAAAGACGGCACTCACTGGGGGCTGCTTCGTCTGGAAGACTATTCCGGAAGCACCGAGATACGCCTCTTCGGCAAGGAATATCTCACATACGCGAACTACTTCAAACTCGGCTGCTACCTCCTCATCCGTGCTAAGGCCGAAAGGCACCGCTGGAAGCAAAACGAATTTGATCTGCGCATCGGCTCGATAAAACTCCTGCAGGAAGAAAAGGACAAGCTGATCGAAAAGATAATCATCTCCATCCCCATCCTACACATCGAAGAACCCATCCTGAACGATCTGTCCGAGATAATCAAACAATATCCGGGAAGCGCTCAACTATATTTCAAGGTGACAGACAGAGAGCACAACATATTCATTAACCTTATGTCAAAAGACATCAAGGTTAAAGTAACAAACCAGCTCATAGAGTTCATCAAAGCACACGAATACATAGATTTTACAATTAATTAAAACTAAATAATAACAATATGCTTTTAGAAGTTACAAACAGCAATTTTGATGAATTGCGAAATTCCGGCAAGCCGCTGGTATTGGATTTCTGGGCCGAATGGTGTGGCCCGTGTCGAATGGTCAGTCCTTTATTGGAAAGTCTTGCAGAGCAATTTGCCGGAGAAGTAGTAATCGGCAAATTAAATGTGGATGAAGGAGAGAACGACAGCATTGTCCAGAAATACTTAATACGTAACATCCCCACCCTTTTGTTTTTCAAGGACGGCGAGCTGGTCGACCGCTTTGTCGGCTCAGCCCAGCGTTCAGTATATGAATCAAAAATCAAAGCCCTTTTAAACTAAGTAAGGAACCATTTTTGCAAAAAGCAAATCAAATCTGCCTCAAAGCCGTTGTCAAACATTTGGCAACGGCTTTTTTCGTACCCTGCAAAACAAAAAAAGACCGAAGTCGCTCTTTTTAAGGAGCGACTTCGGCTTCACAGGACAGCTTTCCACATTTACGAGAATCTACTTGGCTATTTCAATCATTCGATTAGATTCTACAAACAGAAAAATCAAGACTAGAAAAATTTATTTATCCAATACCGCCACCTCCGGAGGATGGTTTTCGCTTACCGATAGGCATACATTTGTTTAGTTCTTCGTATATAGCCTTTGCGCCGGGAACATCCTGAAGCGCCGCTACTTTTACGGAACTGTAAAAAAGGAGAGATTCGTGATACGCATCGCTTCCGGCAGCCATTGCCGTATCAGAAAGCAATTCATTTACCTGTTCGGACAAGCTCTGTATGCTCCAAAGTCCGTGCGCATCAACAAAATCAGCATCAAAAGCCGTCATATCAAGGTAAGGAGGACGAAGCGAAGGGTTTTGCAAGGCAAATTCATGCGCTTTTTCAACAAATTCAAGCGTTTTTGTACCCATTTTGAGTAAATCATGCCGTTCGGCAGGCGTCAGAGGAACAGCATAAGGAGTTAATAACGCATAAACTTCTTTTAGTTTGGTTTGAAGCTCTTGTAAAGTCTGTGCAGGAATTGCCTGCAAATGAGTATTATTCTTCATTATTTTTTGGTTATATAATTATATTTATTTTGAGACAAAGGTAAAAAGAAATCTTAGACAACCGCAATATTTGTCAATTATTTTTGTAGAATCCAAACATCTCATGAAACGCTCGGAACGTCTCGTGAAACGCTTGGAGCGTCTCGTGAAACGCTCGGAACGTCTCGTGAAACGCTCGGAACGTCTCGTGAAACGCTCGGAACGTCTCGTGTGACTTTCCGAGAATCAACGGTGACTCTCGGAGAGTCAAGCGTGATTCTCGGAGAGTCAAGCGTGATTCTCGGAGAATCGATCATATACTCTCGGAGAATCAACGGTGACTCTCAGAGTGTCAAGCGTGATTCTCAGAGAATCGATCATATACTCTCGTAGAATCAACGGTGACTCTCGGAGAGTCAAGCGTGATTCTCGGAGAATCACCAGACACTCTCGGAGAATCAACGGTGGCTTTCGGAGAATCTCGTGAAACGTTTGGAGAGTTTTATAATAAAAAATGCAAGCTTCAGAGGTGAGAAATAACAGGACTTCGCGTCTTTGTCTCTTTGTGTTATGTTCCGGTTTCTTCATTCCATGAAGTAGTTCTTCTTCCCGGCGTCTTTTCTGAATATGATTGAACTGTCTTTCAATGTGCAGGATATATATGATGTGAGGCTGATGGAGGCGAGGATGGCTTCGAGGTTGCTGTTGTTTATGGTTCCGGTGAAGGTGACGGTTTTTATGGATTCGTCGGCGAAGGTGTAATCTATGTTGTATATGCGGGATATATTCCTTGCTATGTCTTCGAAGGTTTCGTTCTCAAATCTTAGTCTGTTTTTCCTCCATTCGGTGAAGTGGATGGGATTGACTGTTTCCGTAGAGATTTCGCGGGTTGACTTGTTGAGTACGATGCGTTCCCGCGGCTCTATTGTTGTGGTTTGTTCCGGCATGGCGACTCGGACTTTGCCTTCGACCAGTACGGTGGATATGACGGCGTCCTCGTCGTATGCTTTGACGCCGAAGGTTGTTCCGAGCGCTTCGATTCTCATGTCTTTGCATTGGACGAGAAAGGGTTTCATTGTGTCTGGTGCGACTTCAAAGTATGCTTCTCCTTCGAGGTTCAGTCGTCGTTCTTCTTTGTTGTATGCGTTTGAGATGGTGAGCCTTGAGGCGGCATTGAGCCATACGCGGCTGCCGTCGGGCAGGGTCATGCCGGCTTTTTCGCCTCTTTCGGTTGTGATGATCCAGGGTTGGCTGGTGTTTGCGGCGTTTTGGCCGGTTGTTGGGTAGTATCTTCCGAGGGTAAAGGCGAGGAGGATGAGGGCGAATGTTGCGACGTATTTCCATGCGATTGTTGTGTGGTTGGGTTTGTATTTGCCGGTTGCATGGATTTGTTTTCTGATTCGGTTGAGCATTTGTTGTTTCAGGTGGTCGCTTATTTCGGGAGGGGAGTTTTGTATTTCCCGTTCAAGTTGCTCGCTTAATGTGGGGTTGGTTTTGATGAATGATATGAGCAGGCGTATTTCCTGGTTTGTTGCTTTGTTGGAGATGTATTTCTTGAACAGGTCTTTGTATGATGTATTCATAGTGATGTTATTAATGGTAAGAGTAATAGCCAGCCGTAATATTTGGACAGTTCTCCTCGCATGAAGGTGAGCGCTTTTGCCAATTGGGTTTGGACGGTGGTGGCGGCGAGGTTCAGTTCTCTGGCGATTTCCTTTACTGTGTAGTCTTTGTCTTTTCGCAGGAGGAAGATGCGTCGTCTTCCTTGTGGGAGTTTGTTGGTTAGTTTTTCGATCAGGTTTTCAAGGAGGATGAGGTCTGTTTCGCTGTCGGTCGAGTGGTCTATTGTTGTTCCTGTTTTCATTACATATTCGGTGAAGATGTATTCGACGGCCTGGTGTTCTATTTCGTTGAGGAGCATGTTTTTGGCGATCGTGCAGAGGTATGATATGAATGATTTGTCTGCGTCTATCAGCCGGCGACATTCCCATACTTTTATGAAGGCTCGTTGCACCAGTTCTTCTGTAAGGTAGGCGTCTTTGCGTGTTATGTTGAATATGAAGTTGTACAGTCTTCCGCTATACTGGCGGTAGAGATGCTCGAAGGCTGGTTCGGAGCCTTCTTTCAGCATGGATAAATGGATGTGATCGTTGTTTGGCATAGTATTGATTTATTGGACGAAGGTATATTTTTTTGTTGAGCGGGCAATATTTGGGTGAAAGTTTGTTGTTGTCTACTGTCCGGGAAGGGATGTCCTGTGTCAGGGTGATTTGATTTGTTTTCAGGGAAACAGGAGTTGAAGGATTAGGCTGACAGTATTTGCTTCAAATGTTTGGCGAGGCCTTCGGAGAATTAAGCGTGTAGCCTGCCCAATACGTGCAGGCATAAAACATGTAGAGACGCCCGAAATCGAGCGTCTCTACAAGAAATTTAGTCATGAATAATCTATTTAAACCCTCTTATGGTTGAAGCGGTTTGTCGGCATTTCCCAGCGCGGCGATTTCATCCTCTGTCAGGTTTTTGTCCCAAATGGAGAAGCCGGCGCAATGGATGTCATATTCATAATCATGCCCGTATGCGTCTGCAAATAACCAATAATGGCTGCTGCCTATTGTCATGTGGCTTGCGCGTCCGGGATTATGCATGTAAAAGCTGCCGTTTACATAATAATCGCAAATGTTTTTTGCTACGTCAACAACTACTACGATGCGGCTCCATTTGTTCAATGGAACAGCTCCGGCTTCGCCGTAATTTCCCTGTCCGAGCCGGCCGTCGTTTCTGATGTACAGGTCGGCATCGTCGCCACTGTTTGATTCCGTTGCCTGGAAAAGAGCAGCGTAATCATCATCAGTGCCGAGCGGTAGAATATCGAGCAGCATTGTGTATGTATTCATTTCTGTTCCTTTGGAATTGGGAACTTTCACGCTATTGTTTTTTGTAATAAGCGCAGCTCCCCGTTCGCCCGGTCCGGCTACTGCGGTGACGCTTGCAGGATTTTCAAATTCCAGGGGTTTGGCGCCGCTAACGGCTGGAGCGGTAAAGTCAGGGGCGGAGAAGTTGTAAGTTATATGGCTTAAATCTACCGGTTCGCTGTCGCCGGTGCCGCTGATAACTTTTATTCTTGCTTCGCTCATTACGCCTTCATATATGTCCACTCGCGCGACGTCAAATTCTCCGTCATCGCCGTCTTCATCTCCGAAAAGGATAACGCCGGCGGGATCGAGGTAAAAGCGATCTTTGTCAAGGTTGGTCGCCGGAGCATGAATCATGTTTCCGTTCAGGTAGAATTTAATTCCCACGCCTTTTTTAAGCGTTATTATTAAACGGTTCCATGCGTTTGCCGGAGCGACTGCCGATGAATATCCCAAATCTCCCACGCCTATATTGCCGGTTTTGTTGATAAAGAAGTCCGCGTCGTCATTATTATTCAAGTTTGTCTGGTAAAAGGTGTACCACGTGCCCGTTGCCGGGTATTTGAAGTCAATCAGCATGGTATATTCCTCTACCTTTCCGCTTTCGCCGGCAGCAATTTCATGAACGGCCTTAAAGTAGCTTCCCTGCGATATGCGAACGGCGCCTTTTTTTCCTTCCGGGCCTTGAACCTGCGTGAAACCCGAACCGACGGGCTGAAGATCCTTCCCTACGGTTGCTTTGGCCGGATTCGACTCATCGTCAAAGAGCCATTGACCTTTCAAGGCTGCGCCTTTGTTCACGACCTGGTAATAGGCCGTTTTCTTCGCTTCAAAAACAGGAAAGCCATTGCTTGCATTGACCGACTTTATTGTTATCGGCAGGAGAAATTCTCCGTTAGGAAGCTGGTCAAGGTTCACTATCTTGAAATCAACGCTCGTTTCAAGCGAGCCGACCGGGATATTTACCGTTCCGGTCGTGAACGAGAGGTTGGCTTCCGGGAAAGGAAGGAATTTTTTAGACTTCTTTTTGTTATAATCTTCTACCAGGGACATATCCGGCGCAAGTATTGCCTCGACGCTGGCATTTGCCTCCTCCGTCACGGCATACTTTACCGTTAGCTGTAAAGACTTTTCTGTTTCTCCACGGTCAATAATATCCGTAGCCAAAACATTCGTTTCAATATCCGAAGATATATACACATAATGCGGAATAACATTCTTCACCGACAGCTCGGCATTATAATCCCGTTCGCAAGCGGTGAAAAGTCCTCCGCACAAAAAGACTGCGATTATTTTTTTTATCCTGTACATTTAGTTTATCTAATATAAACATCTATTTCTGCCAGTTCCGCCAGGTCTCCCCTGCCGCCCGGTTCGTTCATAAACAGAAGCAAGTATCTGCCGCGCGTCATTTTTTCAGGCGCAATGGCTATTGTTTTCATTGTTTCATCAGTATTGGTTGTTGAGAACTCCACCTTTCCGATTTCTTTCCACGACGGGTCGTCAAACGGAACAAGATTGTCGTTCACTTTGAATATAACGCTCTTTGTATCGGTTGAAAAGATACCGATACGGCGCCACAGCGTGATTTTTGTTATTTCCCACGACGATTTCATATCCATTCTTATCCAATGCGGTAATGGTGCGTTGCCGCCACCGTAAGCGCTTCCGTAACCTGAATGCCAGAAAGTAGCAGGATCGCCGTCCAGCAGGGCAGCTATACCTTTGCCGCCGCCCTCATCCTGACGAAGGTCGCTGCAATCAATCATTTCAGCTTTCGACTTGTCAAGCATCATCTCCGTTTTCGTAATATGGTAGTACGCCGTTTTCTTCAGCTTGTGCAATTGAAAGCCATTGCTGGCATTTGCCGACTTTATTGTAATCGGGAGCAGATATTCCCCGTCGGGCAGCCTGTCAATGTTTATTAGTTTGAAAGATACGCTAACTTCATCAGAGCCGGACGGGATATTTGCTGAAGTTGTCGGGAACGATAGGAAGGATTCCGGGAGGGCGAGCAAGTTTTTCGACTTGCTTTTGTTATACTCTTCCACCAGCGAGAAATCCTGCCCGACGGTTGTTTCCACCGTAGCCGTTTTTTCCTCGCTTATGCCATACCGTACCGTAAAGCTGTAAGTTAATTCCATAATTTCTTTTCCGGCTTCTTTCATTTTAAAGACCGAATCGGTTGCAGAAACAAGCTGTTCCCTGGCCGATGAAATATATATATAATGCGGTGTTTCGTTTTCAACCGAAAGTTCAGAGTTATAATCCCGCTCGCAAGCGGTAAACAGTCCTCCGCATAATAAGACTGTGATTATTGATTTAATCTTGTACATAGTCTTAATCTTTATTTTTTATTGTTTAATCTGTTTTATATCTATACAAAAGCGTATACGCTTTGATGAATCGGTTTACACGCTTTTGGAGAAATCATGAAGCATATATTGCCTTATTCCTTAAAATCTCCGACTTTCATCAAATCTTGACCTCAAGAATTCTTAAAATCTCCAGATTTCAGTAAATCTTGACCTCAAGAATTCTTAAAATCTCCAATTTTCAATGATTCTTGACCTCAAGAAATCGTAAAATCTCCAGATTTCAACAAATCTTGACCTCAAGAATCCTTAAAATCTCCAGATTTCAACAAATCTTGACCTCAAGAAATCGTAAAATCTCCAGATTTCAGTAAATCTTGACCCCAAGAAATCGTAAAATCTCCAGATTTCAGTAAATCTTGACCTCAAGAATCAGTAAAATACGGCAATTACAAATAATGCGTGCAAACCAATACGTCAAGGAGCGCCTGTTTTTATTTTTTTTATATGTAAAAAAGCGTGTAAACTTTGAGGATTGGTTTACACGCTTTTTAATATATCTTGTGCAATTAATGAGCGGATTTCATTTTTTCCCTGCAATAATCATCTGCAATAAATTCTCTGTTTTCCGCCCATAATGCGTTACTTGTATTTTGCAAAGATTTTGCTTCCGTAACGTTTGAACAGGATTTCCGCCCGGTTTTCCGCCTGGTTTTCCGGCATGGCAAGATAAAATCTTCTGCCGGAATCGCGTCTGTCTTTCGATTTGGATAAATCAATCACAGTGGAATCAGAATTTGAGTCGTGATAAGGTTTCATATTAAACCTTGCCGGGGCGTTGTTTAAGGACATTGTCCGCAAAATAAAGACTTTCATCAAGCGGCTGGGTATGCAAGGCATTGTAATGTTTTCGGATCAGCGTATGTATTTCATTTTCCCGTAAAAGTTCAAAAGCCTCGGATGTTGATATTCCGTATTTCATTGCATATTGTTCTGCAGCGACTATGATCATCAAATTCTCATCTTTTTGTTGTTCTGTCATGGCTTTTGTGGTTTTAATAAGTAATAACAATAGCCGGCAATTGTTTTCCGGTAAGGAATAAAATCCAAAGATTTGCATCAATAATAATTCTCATTCGGAATATTTTGCTGCCCTTACTTCTTTCATTATTTCTTTCTTCGACAGATCAACATTTGCAGGACGGGATACGATATATTTATGAAGCAAGTCGTCTTTACTTTCTACTTTCCGACCTATTTTATGCGCCAAAGTCATAATAAATTCGACTTTCGATTTTCGACTGCGTCCACAGAATAACAACATTTGCTTCAGGAATGATGATACAGCGTCTGCGGATCGTCGTCATTCCATGTAAAGCTTTCAAAGCTGATGTCCTCGTTGATACTTTCCCAGTGAAGGCCGAAATGCGATTCTGTCCATTCGGAGCGTTGCCGGTCTGTTGCCTGTTTCAAGCATGGAAAGAAGCGCATGGACTGGCTTTGTATTTCGCCGTTTTGGAGTTCTATAAAAATCCGTTCGTTTTCAAACCAAAGTCTTTTTATTGTTTTCATTTTTCATTCGTTTTGGAGAAAAACAGATTCCAATGCTCAATCATAAATTCGCGATTATCCCTGATAACTTCTTCGGCAATTGCCAGTTCATGAGGTTTGAAACCCATGTTGGCTGTCAATTCAATCTCCGGTTCAATATCGAAACGAGCTTCAGCATCGCCTTTCTTTACATGAACATGAATCGGTTCATGTTCACGCGACCAATAGTAAAACCGCATTCCAAGTAATATTAATACAGTAGGCATATTATCTTTTTTCTTCAAATATACGCCTTTCCCACCGACCGCACAAAACAAAATGCGTGTAAACCAATACGTCAAAGAGCGCTTTCCAAATCTGGAATCAAGAATGGAGAACGGCATTGCCTCTGTGCGAAGCCCTTCTCCATTCTCTCAATTATTTATCACCATCCGGGAGGCTGTTTTATATTCGGGTTCAGCACAATATGCTGTATGTTGATCGGGCGGTAATAGTCGCGTGGGGAGCGGAATCCGCGGGTGGTTGTTTCACGGTTCGTCACGTAGCCCTTTGTGCCTTCGGAAAGGTCGAAGGATGTTACCAGCTCGCCGCGTGTTTCTCCGGGGAGGTCGTCATTGAAGTGGTACCATTTGCTTATGCCGTATTTGTTTTTGTCCGTCCAGTCGGTTGGTATGTCGCTTTCTTTTGCGTAGATGGCATAGTCGGGATTTTCGTCGCCGCTGTTGTCGTACGTGCCGTAGGAGGGGACGTACATGCCTTGTTGTGCTTCGGGATCGAGGAAGCGTTCGCCGACTGCCCAGCGGTAGATGTCCAGCAGGCGGAATCCTTCGCAGGCCAGTTCTACGCGGCGTTCACGGCGGACGGCCAGTATGGTTGCGTCGTTTACGTTGGGATATAGGTTGCGGAGTGTCTGGTCGACTTCGCGGGAGGCGTCGAAGGCGGGCATTCCTACGCGGGTGCGCAGCAGGTTGATGCTTTTTTCGGCTGCTTCGGCGGTGAACTGGCCTAGTTCGGCTTTGGCTTCGGCGTAGTTGAGGAGTACTTCGGCGTAGCGGTATGTCGGCAGGCCTTCGTAGCGCCAGGTGTATTTGTCGGATTGGTTGGCTTCGAATTTTTCTTGGCAGTAGCCGCCTTTAATGGGGTCGTTTTCGTATTTGACGAAGCTTGGGGCGCGTGTGCTGCTTCCCGGGTGTGCGAAGTTCTCGGCGAGGCGTGGGTCTCGGTTGACAAAGCCGTCGAAGTAGGGTAGGGTGGCGTAGCCGGGGACGGTGCTGTATGGTTTGCCGTCGGTGGTGAGGTAGCTTTCCATCAGGCTTCGGCTCAGGCTGAACATATAGGAGTTTATTGCGTTGGCAGCGTATCCTTGGTCGACGTCTGGTCGGAATTGTACCCATTGGATGACTTCTTTGTTGCTTGACAGGTCGATGGAGGCGAAGATGGCGCGGTATGCCGGGGAGCCTTTGATGCCTTTTGAGGGTTCGTCGACGCTTGTGCCGGCGATGGCGAATTGTCCGCTGTTCATTATTTCTTCGGAGGCTGTTACGGCTCGTTCGAGGAAGCGGTTGGCGGTGGACTGGAGGTTTAGCTCGGCGTGGTATTTGCGGTATGTGCCTTCGTAGAGGGAGAAGCGTGAGAGGAGGGTCAGGGCGGAGTATTTGTGTACTCGTGTGCGGTTGCCCATGTCTGTTTTCATGTTTGCGGAGGCGTATTCGAGGTCTTCCATGATTTTGTCCACTACATAGGTGCGTGGGTCGGAGGCGCGGTATACGTCGGGATCTGCGCTTGATATGGCGTGTTCGATGTAGGGGACGTCGGAGTAGCGCTGTACGAGGGCGATGTATTTGAGGGCGCGGATGTAGCGGGCGAAGCCTGTCCAGTGTTTGATGTCTGCTTCGACGCCGGTTACGCGCTCAACGTTGTCGAGCAGGATGTTGGCTGAGCGTATGTCCGACCATTCTCCCCATCCTCCGGGGTTGCCTCTGTCTGGTGCGAGGAGGCCGTAGACTATGTTCCATGTTTCGGTTGCTGCGGAGTGTCCGGGGCCGGTGGCGTTGTCGGAGTCTGCATCGCGGATTCCGCCCCAGGGCATCATTACATAGAAGCGGTTGCAGTATGTTTCGAGGTCGCCTACTGTGTTGAAATATCCAGGCACGGTGATTTGTGTCTGGGGGATTTCGTTCATAAAGTCGTCGTCGCAGGATGTGAGGATCGACACTATTATTAATGTGTATATACTTATTTTCTTCATGTCTTATTATTTATTAATGTATATGATGCGGGCTGTGTTGCTCCTGTTGTCCGGGTTTGGGTACTGTGCTTCCCGCGTGCAGGGTACGGTGTGTGCTTCGGGCGGGGTACTGTGTGTACTTTGTTGGGGGTGTGTTTCCGGGCTGTGGGGCTGTTGTTGCCTTGCTTTTCATATATCTGTTTAGAAATTAATATTCAGTCCGAGTGAGAATATTTTCTGCATTGCGTATGTGGAGTAGTTGTCGCCCAGGGTTTCAGGATCAATGGCGTCCACGAAGAGATGGCTCCATGTCCATAGGTTTTCGCCGCTGAAATAAACGCGGAGTCGGCTGATGCCTGCCTTGCCGGTCAACTTTTCGGGAAGCGTATAGCCGAGGGTGACGTTTTTCAGGCGGAGGTAGGAGGCGTCTTGCATGTATCGTGTGTTGGCGTTCATCCATTCTGCTGTGTTGGCGTTTTGTGCCGAGCGGTGGAACATGCGTGGGTAGTAGCCGTCGGGGTTTTCGGGCGTCCAGTGGTCGCGGATGTATATGGATGGTGTGCGCCATGTTGTGAGGTAGGAACTCCAGAACTCTACGTATGGGTTTTTCTCGGTGTACCACCAGTTGGAGTTGGCGTTTTCAGGGTACCAGTCGCGCTTGCCTACGCCCTGGAGGAAGGCGCGGATGTCGAAGCCTCGCCAGCTGGCGCTGAGATCGATGCTGTACGGGTAGCGTGAGGCGGTGTTGCCTATGATGCGGCGGTCGCCTGGGTCGTCAACTGTGCCTTTGCCTTTGTTGATGACTCCGTCGCCGTTGAGGTCGTTGAATTTCATGTCGCCGGCGGTCAGTTCTGTGCGTGCGGGGTGTTGTATGGGTGTTTGGTCCCACCAGAGGTCTGCTTCTTCTTTTGATTTGAAGAGGCCAGGTACTTCAAAGCCCCATATTTCGCCTATTTCCTGGCCTTCGTAGTATGTAGGGTTGGAGATGCTGGTGTTAAGGAGCTTGTCGGGGTTGTCGTATTTGGTTATCCATGCGCGTGCGTCGGAAAGCATGAAGCGGACGGAGTAGTTCAGCGGAGATCCTGCGAGCTTGGTTTCGTCGCGCCATGTGATGTCGAGTTCCCATCCCTGCGTTTTGAGGTCTGCTGCGTTGCTTCTGGCGACATCGGCTCCGAACTGTGCGGGGATGGCCTTGGCGGGCGCCAACATTCCTTCGGTGTAGCGCGTATAGCGGTCGAACTCGATGGAGAGGCGGTCGTTGAGCAGTCCGATATTGGCTCCGAAGTTGATGGTGCGCACGGCTTCCCATGTAAGATTGCCGGCGGCTTCACCGTCTGGGCGTTTGATGCCGAGTGGTCGGCTGCCGTCGATGAACATGTTTACCTCTGAGGGGTTGGCCATTGTGGAGAAGTAGGGGTAATAGCCTTCGGTTGGCTTTCCCTGGTTGCCAAGCGAGCCGTAGGAGGCGCGGAGCTTGAGGAAGCTGATGGGGAGGGTTTCCCTTACGGCCTCGAAGAATTTCTCGTTGCTGATGAGGTATGCGCCTGTTGCGGAGGGGAAGAAGCCGAAGCGGCGCCCCTGTGCGAAGCGTGATGTGCCGTCATAGCGTCCGTTGAACTCGGCGATATATTTGTTATTAAAGGTGTAGTTCAGCCTGCCGAAGACGCCGCGAAGCGAGAGGGCTGATTTGCTCTGGCTTCTGGTTATGGAGCCGGTTGCGAGCACGAGAGAGGGGTAGTTTTCGCTTATCAGTCCTTGCTGGCTTACCCATGTGTTGGACTTGGAGGTGTGCTCCTGGTTGAATCCGGCGAGGGCTTGGACGAAGTGCTTTCCGGCGAAGGTTTTGTGGAAGTCGCCGTAGAGGTTCATGGTTGTAAGCATGTCTTCTTTTCCTTCGTATGTTACTGATGTCGGGTGGGCATAGTCGATGCGGCCCGGCGAGCGAGAGTTGGCGATGGAGAGCTGCCATGAGTCACGGTTCTCGTTATATAGGCGGATGTTGGCATCGGCCTTGATTGTGAATATATCCTTGATTACGTCGAAGGTCGTATTGAACGTGAACTGCGTGTCGTTCTGCTTGCGTACCCAGCGACCGCCGTCCAGGAGTTCGCCAAGTCCTCCTCCTGATTCAGTCCATGTTCCATCGGGGTTTTTCGGCGGGTTCTTGATGTACATGCCGGCGAGGGAGGGGATGGTTCCGTTTGCACCTGATGTCCCGACGGTATAGGGCGTGTCCCATTCGGAGCGGTTGTAGGTGATGTTGGCTCCGACTGTCCACCACTTGAAGAGTTTATAATTACCTCCGGAGCGGATGTTGTAACGCTTGTAGGGTTTTTCGCCCACGTACATTCCGTCGTTGGAGAGGATGGCGGCGCTGGTCATGAAGTTCATCCGCTCGTTGCGTTGCCCGATGCTTACGTTAGCGTTCAGGGTCATGGGCGAGGGATTGGTGTACAGCTCATGCCAGTCGGTCATGGCGTAGTAGTCATACCGGTTCTCGGCGTCGAGCGATGGATATTTCGGGTCGCCCGGCATACGTATCTCTGGAAGCGACGGGTCTTTCATGCGCTGACGGGCATAGTCTATTTGTGCAGCCGTATATGAGCCGTCTCCTCCGACGAGGTTGATAACCTCCATGAAGTTGACAAGATCCATATCGTACTTGAAGTAGTTTATCTCCGAACGGTAGGCGTAGTTAACGTCGGCGGAGATTTCGAGCTTCTCGCTCTTGGCGGTCTTTGTCGTAACAAGGATTACACCGAAGGCGGCACGCGCTCCGTATATTGCAGCTGATGCGGCATCCTTCAATACCGATACGCTCTCTATGTCCGCAGGATTTATGCGACCGAACTCTTCGGGAGTCATCGGCACGTTATCTACAAGGATAAGAGCCGAGCCGCCATTGATGGACGTATAGCCGCGCACGTTGATTTCAGGCGCCTGCGTCGGATTACCGCTCGACAGACGGATGTTGACGTTCGGCGCCAGTCCCTGCAAGGCCGCGTTGGCATTGATTACGGGGCGGTTCTCCATTTGCTTGCTCGAAATGGTGCTGACCGCGCCGGAGAGGTGTGCTTTCTTCTGCGTACCGTAACCGACGACGACAACTTCGCCAAGCAGCTCGGAATCTTCACGCATGGTGATCTTCAAGTCGGTCTGGCTGCCGGCAATGATCTCCACGCTGCTGAACCCGATGTAGGACACGACTAGCGTTGTGCCCTGCGATACGTTGAGCGCAAACTTTCCGTCTATGTCCGTGATTGTTCCGGAGCCGGTGGCGCCCTTGACTATGACGTTGGCGCCGATAACCGGCTCGCCTTTTTCGTCAACCACGACGCCGGAATATCTCCGAGCCTGGTTGGATTGCTTGCTGTCCGGCGTTTCCTTGGTCGATACGCCCTTGGGAGCGAGCAAGTACAGATTGGCATCTTGCTTGTGGTAGGCTATGCTTGTTCCATCCAGCAAGAGGTTGAGAGTTTTTTCGATAGACTCATTGGCTACGCGGACGGAAACTTTCTTGTCCATATCCTTCAGCTTGTCCGTGAAGAAAAAACTATAACTGCTGCTGCGTTCGATTTCCGAAAGCGCATCCTTTATACTCCTGTTCTTTACATCGAGCGAGACCTGAGCAAACAGGCTTGCCGACATCAGCAAGAACGCAATCAGATGCGTGCAGCGCGATAAAATGGTACGTTTAAATTTTTGATTCATGATACTTACGATATTTAATTACACTTGTACATAATATACAGACAGAGGGGGCGAATAAACTATCCGGCGGATGAAATTAATGTTTTTTAGGGAATGAAGGAGGATACGGGGATGCGAAACCTCTATTTTAATCCTTCAAACCGTTGCGGGTTCGTGCTCATCCTCAAAGGGGAATGGTTCATTATTTTTTCGGGAGACTTTCACCCAGAGGGGAAAACGTCATGCTAATTTTCGGGAGGCGTTCCCTCAAAGGGGAATGGTTCATTATTTTTTCGGGAGACATTCCACCAAGGGGGAAAACGTCATGAAAATTTTCGGGAGCCGTTCCCTCAAAGGGGAATGGTTCATTATTTTTTCGGGAGGCATTCCACCAAGGGGGAAAACGTCATGCTAATTTTCGGGAACCGTTCCCTCAAAGGGAAATGGTTCATGATTTTTTCGGGAGGCGTTCCACCAGGGGGGAAAACGTCATGAAAATTTTCGGGAGCCGTTCCCTCAAAGGGGAATGGTTCATGATTTTTTCGGGAGACATTCCACCAAGGGGGAAAACGTCATGTAAATTTTCGGGAGGCGTTCCCTCAAAGGGGAATGGTTCATGATTTTTTCGGGAGACTTTCACCCAAGGGGGAAAACGTCATGAAAATTTTCGGGAGGCATTCCCTCAAAGGGGAATGGTTCATTATTTTTTCGGGAGACATTCCACAAGAGGGGAAAACGTCATGAAAATTTTCGGGAGCCGTTCCCTCAAAGGGGAATCGAAAAACGAAGGCGCAAAGACACAGGGCATGTATTTAAATTATTCGAGCCATCGCCGTTTCATGCTTGTCGCCATCGTGAAAATGAAACGCGAAACGCACCAATGGGATTCGCTCTTAATCTACGACTTGCATTTTTTTAATCTCGAACCTCCGAACCATTGTATATATTTCACAGCTGCATCCGGAATTGATTGGCAACAGTGTAAATCCATATCGTGAAAAATGTCTGGAAAGCCGGCCATGCACGTCTGTCTGCCGAGGGGCGCGACGAAGCAAAAACACCGGACTGAACGGCTGGCGGGGCTGTGCAGCAGGGCGCAACTCTTATGCCTAAAACGCTATCTTTGCGGAGGTATCAAAAAAGTAAACTTTTATTAATTAATAATCAAATGAATATAACTATCATCGGAACAGGAAATATTGGCGGGGCTATCGCCAAGGGCTTGTCCAGGGGGACAATCGTGACGGCGGCGGATATTACGTGCGCAGACCGCTCGCAAGCGTCGCTCGACAAGCTGACGGAGTTTAACCGGGAGTTTCGCACCTCGCTCGACAATCGAACGGCGGTACGGACGGCCGACATTGTTATCATCGCCGTTAAGCCCTGGATGGTGCAGGGCGTGGTCGAAGAAATAAAACCGACGCTGGATTACAGTCGCCAAACAGTCGTCTCCGTCGCTGCCGGAATTACGTTTGAACAGCTGAGGGAGTTCCTGAGCAAGGAGGGGGACGGACGTCGCTCGCTGCCGCCTGTCTTTCGCGTCATTCCAAACACGGCCATCGAGGCGCTTAGCAGCATGACTTTCGTATCTACATGCAATGCCACGGAGGAGGAAACGGCGCTAGTGCTCGGCCTGTTCGACGACCTGGGCAAGGCGATGCTTGTTGACGAGCGGCTGATGATGGCCGGAACGGCTCTGGCTTCCAGCGGCATCGCTTTTGCTTTCCGCTACATCCGCGCCGCTATCGAGGGGGGCGTGGAGCTGGGCTTCTACCCGCAGGAGGCGCAGGAGATTGTCGTCAATACCGTCCGCGGGGCAGTCGAACTCCTGCTTGCCAATCGCAGCAATCCCGAACAGGAGATTGACCGCGTCACGACGCCTGGCGGAATTACTATCCGAGGATTGAACGAGATGGAACTTTCCGGCTTCACTTCGGCTGTCATCCGGGGGCTGAAAGCGAGCAAATAGACTTAAATCGCGGAGGCAGAGGCGACGGCTCCAGGTTTTCGCGCTCTTTGTCTTCGCACTGAATCTCTTATACTTCTTATGAACATGAAAAAGTTTTTAGCGACAGCCGTTCTGCTTTGTGCAGCTCTTTACATAAACGGCAAGGAATTGAAGGAACTTCAACAGGCTTTTGTAGACCTGAAGTTCGGAATGTTTATTCATTTTAATATCCCGACATTTACCAATCATGACTGGCCGGACCCGGACGCTTCGCCGGCTATCTTCAACCCCGCAAAGCTGGATTGCAGTCAATGGGCCAGGGCGGCCAGGGCGGCAAAGATGAAATACGGATGTCTGACGGCAAAGCATCATAGCGGATTCTGCATCTGGAAGACGAAGACGACGGACTACAATGTGATGAACAGCCCGCTTAAACGCGACGTCGTTGAGGAGTATGTCAATGCCTTCCGGAAGGAGGGATTGCGGACGATGCTCTACTTCTCCATCCTGGATACGCATCACCGCTTGCGCCCGGGCTTCATCAACCGCTCGCATATTGATTTCGTGAAGGCGCAGATCACCGAGCTGCTCACGGCCTACGGCGAGATTGACGCCTTAATCATCGACGGATGGGATGCGCCATGGTCGCGCATATCTTACGAGGAGATCCCTTTTGAGGAAATCTATCGGCTCGTGAAAAAGCTTCAGCCGAACTGTTTGCTCATGGATTTGAACGCTGCCAAATATCCCGCAGAAATGCTCTTCTACACCGACATCAAATCTTACGAGCAGGGCGCAGGACAGCATATTGAGAAGGAGGCGAACAGACTGCCGGCGCTCTCCTGCCTGCCGATTCAAAAAAACTGGTTCTGGAAGGAGACTTTCCCAAAAGCGCCCGTCAAAGACCCTGCATCGCTGGTGAAGGACAATCTTGAACCGCTCAACGGGGCTTATTGCAACTTTATACTTAACGTGGCGCCGAACCGCGACGGATTGATTGACGATAATGCCATGGCGGCGCTCAGGAAGATTGGCGAACTGTGGAAGGACGACCTCCCCTACCCTGCCCTGCCCGATTTCGACAAGCCGATCATCAGCGCCAACATCGCCAAGAGGCAACCCGCCAACTCCAGCTGGAGCGACGACATGATGATCATGGATTTCGGCAACGATGATAATTACCGCACTGCATGGGAGGCGAATCCGGAGACGGCGGAACCGTGGCTGGAAATCAACTTCCCGTCATACCGTTCATTCAACGTTATTACCGTCTATGACACGCGCAAGTGCATCCGCAAATATTCTCTCATGTACGAAAAGGACGGGGAATGGACGACCATTGTCACCGCCGAGAACGACAGGAGGATTAAGGTGCACCGCTTTGAGCCGGTAAGGGGAACAAAGGTGAAGATTGTCATCCTCGAATCAACGGCACCGCCGGCCATCGCCGAGATGGGAGTGTTTGAGGAGAGCTTCTAGCTTTGGAGAACTGCTAAAAAGAGCGTTTTCTTAGGTTCGCTCTTTAGATGAAATGCCCATTTACTCAAGTAAAATGGGCATTTCGCTTTTGTAGTAAGCCTTGAATATACAGTTTCCTGGAAGCGCCCTTTTGTTTTGGGATTTTAGTTCCTGAGGGCATCGCATGGCGTTCCGAGGATGTTGCAAGACACGCAGAGTGTCAAACGAGAACAATAGGCTGAAAACCGGAGACAGTGAGCTGGATGCTAAAGATTTTGAGTATTGGTGGCTTCATGCTTAACAGTCCGCCCTGCAAGGGAAACATCGAAACAACGGGCGGGCGATGCCAGGATGCGAAAAGAGGGCGGCAGTGGAGGCTCCTGTGTTTATTTCCTGCCTTTGAAGACGGTCAGGAGTCGAGCCAGCAGAAAAAGGACAACCAGAACAATAACGATGAAAGCGCCCGACGGCACATCCAGGAAGTAAGAGCCGGCCAGACCGGCCAGGCAGGCCAAAAAGCCGACACCGATACTGCACAGAATCATTCGCCTGAAGTTCGACGTGAATATGTTGACAATAATCTGCGGCATGGTCAGCATACTCATAAGGAGCATGATCCCCACCATGCGGATGGAGAAAACAATGGTAAGGGCAATAAAAAAGGACATTGCATACTCGACGAAAGCAACGGGGAGGCGCTGGGTTCGCGCAAAGTCGCTGTCGAAAGATATGTACAGGACTGTTTTCAGGAACAGGGAGAAGAGGACGGTCAAAACGACGGCGAGCAAGCCCATTGCCAGCAGGTCGGATGCGGAGATGCTCAGTATGTTGCCGAAAAGGTAGGCAGAGAGGTTGGGAGAATAGCCGGGCGTTAAATAAACGAAGAGGATGCCAAGCGCCATCCCTAACGACCAGATGCAGGCTATTGCCGAATCTTCGCGCACCTGGTGGGAACGGCTCATCCATTCGACACCGAAGGCAGAGAGAACAGAAAAGAATACGGCCGTTAGCAGAGGGTTGACGCCGAGGTAAAAGCCCAAGCCTACACCCCCGAAAGAAGCATGAGTAATGCCGCCGCTTATGAAAAGCAGCCGCCGCGCTACTATGTAGGAGCCGACTATCCCGCAGGCGACGGCTGTGAAAAAGCTCCCCAGCAGGGAGTACTGAAAGAAAGTGTATTGTAGTATTTCTATCATTGTTTTGGTTTGTGTTCGTTGTGGAGGGAAATGATTTGCAAAGCTTCGTCGCGAACTGCTGTTGGGAGGGGAATATTGCGGAGGCGGAGGCTTCGGAGCCATCCGGCAACTTCATCAGCCCGCATGGTGATGAGGATTTGACGGAACTCTTCGACGTCGTCTTCCGTGTACTTGTCGGGGGCGAAGGACTGGAAGCGGTCTAGCTCTTCATCCTCGTAATAGTCTATGCCCTGCCCGTCGGCAGAGGAGGCGGAGGCAGAGAGAAGGTGGGCGCGTTCGCATGTTGCATGACGACCGCAGCAGCCTTCGGGGGATTCACCAGCATGACGGGTACATTCATTGCCTGTGGCTTGACCCTTCTGGCGGGCGCGAAAGAAGGACAGGAAGGCAGCGAGGACACCGAGCGTTATAAGCGATATGACAAGAATAGTCAAGAGTTGAACGTGTTTATTGAAAAAAAGGATGCAGGCCGCGGAATGTACGGCCTGCATCCTTTTCTTCTTATGTTAATGTTTGATTTTAGACTGCCGCAAGGATCTTGCTAATTTAGTTGGGGTCATATTAAATTGTTCGCGACAAAAGCGAGTGAAATGTCCGGGGAATTTAAAACCATGTTCGCGGCGAATGTCGTCCAGCGACTGGGCTGTTTCGGACAGGCTGAAATGTATGTGCTTAGCCTTACGGCTTAGAATCCAACGGTATGGAGACATGCCAAATTCATCCTTGAATTGCCGACCGAAGGTGCGCTTTTCGATCCCGAACATGTCGGCCAAGTCGTCAACGTGCGCCACTTTGCGATAGTTACGCAAGACTTCTATCCTGAAGTCCAGGTAACGCCCTAAAATAGGATAGAATAAACGAGCTATCTCCGGACCGGGATAGAAAGAGCGAAGTATTGCAGCCAATTCTACATGCTTAATCTCGTGCATGAGAGGCTTGTTCATTCCGAGTTTGAAATAAATCTGCAAATGACGAAGGAAGGTGTCCAATGGAGTTCGCACTGTCGCCGGCACAAAGGCATATTCGATCGAGGGCAACATGTCACATAGAGAATTGACGTAGTCACGATCAGACAGGTGGAAGAACTTCTCGAAACTGAAAGTCAGGATGCTGCACGGCAAAGTTTTAGGGCGGCACATAACATCGGCGGCTATGGGAATGAGTGCAAACTCGCCATCGCCAACCCTTATGTTAGCATACTCGTTGCAGCTAAGCGTTACGGAGCCTTCCAATACGAACAATAAATGATTGTAATCCTTATTCAAACCCAGCAGGGCTATGGGATCGTCCTTCAGCTCGCTGAACCTGAAGCCCGTCGATTGTACGGGGGAGTACAATCGAAGCGAGAGAGGTTCTGTTATTGAATACCGGTAGTCCATACTGCTTTATAGGAGGGGGTATATTGCATAACTCTTATTGGAAGCGCTTGATATTATCTCGTACGCAACGTATGACATGGGCGTTGGCGCGATTTACGGCTGCTTCTCCAACTCCAGACTTAAATGCACGCGCTTTATAACTGTCCATCTGGGATGCGCTCCACACATAGCCGGGAGTAGCGGTAATAGCGGTTCCGGTAGTACCGTCTATTCCCCCTTTTGCGGAGGAAAAATCAAGACCATTGCTGCTGCCTGTAAATCCATGCCATGGAGATAGGACATCCGTCTCTGCCGGAGGAACGCGCCAGCCGACTGGGCATGGGTCGTATGGGCCTTTCTCGCCCTCAACGTCTCTCCAAAGATTATTGTCGCGAGTACTGCTCCAATTGAATGGGTAAGCGGAACTTGTATAGAATGTGAACGGCCTTTTGATTGCCGCGTCGGGGGTTACTGCTGCATTGGAAGAGGAATAATTAACACCGGAAAAACCAAAGGCGTTCATGCGTCCCCACTGAAAGTATGGAGCATCATTAGTCGGTGTTGAACCGTTAAACGCACAGCCTAAATAGTAATCCATAAATTCATATCCGTTAAACGTGTGCGTGCTCGGATTCGCTCTTATCGCCTGTGGAACATGCCATACAATAAAGGATATTGAATCGGTTCCGTTGACTAGAGCAAAGAGGGTTGGACCGTAGGTGCCGGGGACAGGACGTACCCAGACTTCGGCATTAGAGGAGCTGGGATAGGAACCAGGAATAGCCACGCTAGTCCCCCATATTATAACAGGTGTTTGCGTATAGCCAGTCCGTGTTACTCCATCCATAGACACGATGTCTTTTATTTGCCCAAGAAGTATAGATCCTCCATATTGAGGATCACAATCTACTGCACTGTTAACCATATAGGTGTACGATGCCGGTTCACGCTTAATTTTTATTACTTGGGTGAGTTCGCCGGCTTTTATGGTTATTGTGCCTTCTTTTACCTGATTCGCCCTTCCGTAAGCATCTGTATTAACAAATATAGAGTCTGTATTTCCGGCAGTGGTGGTGGATACAATATTGGCGTAGGAACCGTTTATGCTGTTTTTAACCATATTGAAATCAGATGTGGACTTTGCTTCCCACCCTCCAGGATAGTTGGTCTTGACATATATTTTGGGGGCGACGGGAATTTGAGCAGCCTCTTGGTTGTACATCCCAAACCCTACCTTTAGTTTGGTGGTGCTTACGGCGAGGTAATAATTTTTGTTGTATTTTATTTCGGTAAGATATTTTTCGCTTGGGTCACTGCTAGCATCGCCTATAATGAGAAGAGGATCCGGGTTGTCAACAGGATTCATGCCTGCGGCGTATGCTAGATCATAATCTTGAAAGCCCTCTTTTCTTACGCCTATGATATTAAATTTATAGGTATGGTTGCGCAAAATAGAGGTGTAGCGTTCGGCCGTCCCTGCTACTGCCGATCCAAATGTGAAATGTACGGGATAATAATATTCCGTACCGTAATATTTAGCTTTTAAGATAAGGAATGTCGGGGTCTGATTAGTCGAATGAATAGAATCTCGCTCCGGCAGGTAAATGGTGTTGTTAAAAGAGGGTATTGGTTGTTGTGAACTGCCGACAGCGGGGTTTAGCGTTACAGTATATGCGGGAAGGCTAGATGTACCATCTCCTCCTCTATAATAGGAATTGTTTGCCGGTGACGGTGTTGGCGGAACGCTGAAGTTTGGCATGGTAGTGGCCGGTGGTATGTCATTATTCTTAGGCATATAAGGCTTTGTTATTTTAAAATTGTTCGGATCCCGTTGCTTAGCGTACATACTAGTGTCGGGAGTTATATTTCCAAAAGCACTAACATTACAGGCATATATTTCCTTGAGTTCAAAATAGTTGGCGCCGCCCAATGCCGGATCATTGGTGCCGCTATTAACATCAACGGAGATTTGCACTTTAGCCAATGCACGCACCAGTTTAACAGAAATTGAGCTGGGGGATGCAGGGCTTTGACTAATGGGAAAGGGCTCCACGTTACTTTGTCCGTACATGGGGAACGATTGTGGACTTGACATTTTATTAGCTTCCCAATACGTTGTCTCGAATATCAAATTTGCCAACAAATCCCGTGCAGTGATTGTGGGGGAAGCACTGCTACGCTTGGTTCTAATATATTCGGTCAGATGTTTAGATGTCTTTTCTGGCATGTTAGCCACAACTATGAAGCGTCTGTAATCGGAAGATGCTCCTGATGTGCCTCCACTACCTAGCGGAACTTTTAGACCGGTTATTGAGGGACTAGCCTGTATAAAACTCTGGTCAAACATAAAAATATCGCTCATCGGGTCTCCAGGATTGGTTGAGGAGGTGTAAGTGGGGCAGTCGAAGACAAAGACGCGCAAGCTGTCTATTTTTTGTTCTTGTGCATCAGTGAGAGCTCGCGTGATGATCGAATTGTCGTTTTGGAAAGATAAATTAAGCGTGACGCCTCCGTTCGCGCTGTTATTTTTTTCGGCAACAGGCCGAAGTTGTTCTTCTGATAAAGAGCAAGAAGTTGCTAGAAGGATAAGTAATATATATAGAAGAGAATACTTACCCTTTCCTGAATTTATTAATGGCGATTGCACTTGAAGCATTTGCCGTATGCTTCTGTGCAAATTTCTTATGCTTCCGGAAAATTGCTGTACAAAGCTGAGCCTTGGAAGCATGTTGTCCAAACGCTGTTGGATAGTGAGAAACGAGCGCAATTGATTATTGAGGCTCGGAAATCGGCTAAATGTGTATGCCCTGCATATATATATACTTATTTTCTTCATTGTTGTATTCCTTATAAGTTATAATAACGTTACTGTCTTATTTTTACTACCCGTCTAATCTTTTCATTGCTATTTGTAGGACTTTTATCGCACTCAATTACGATTGTTTTAGGGAATGTTCCTCCGGTTACTCTAAATTTTAACTGCCCTGAAGGCTGGTTGGCAGGGATACTACTCGGCTGCACCCAACTTATGGTAGAAATATTGGTGGAAACAGAGGAATTAACGCTCCAGCCTTTCTTCGCATCTGTATAGATGTTTAACACAGCGTCATAAGGAGCACTACTTGGAACGACTATTTCCATGGGGGTTACATTTAAATAATTGTCGGTTACGTCAATGGTCATGCTATCTATTTTGTCGCCATCCCATGGGCGAACATCTGCGTTGACGTTCAAATTTTGGTCTCTCCCTTTATCGTAGCTGACGATTGCGATGTTTAAATCGTAACGGGTATTACGGGTGATTCTTATGTCCATTGAGTTTCTAATTGAAGGGTCTAATAAATCTTGAATTGATTTATTAGACATGCCGTCACCGATTGCAACATTGTATGTTGTATCGGTATTTGCCCCAGGGGTCAGCAAATCAACATTAAAGGCTAACGTCGCACTGTACTGTGTGCCTTGCGGAATGTATTCGGGAATATATACAGAGTCGGTAAATAGAAACCAGCCATCTTGGGGGGTAGCCCCAGTCCTTTCAATATAATTCTTACCTGAGGTTAATTGAATGTTAAAAGGATTGCTGAAAGAAGCTGAAGTTGTCTCCGACTGCTTGGCTATATTATAAGCCGTGAGTTCACTGGCTGGATTAGCTATTATTGTAAACGAAGGCTGCAACCAGGAGTTTTTCGGAAGCCCCTCTATTTTAACTGATTTAATTGTGATTGGTGCGAGAGGCAGGTACGAAGTCCCTCCGGGAGCGGGGGTCGGTGCAGTACTGCTAGCATTTTGCCATACGCCAGGATTTGAAAAGTTTGCGTATATTTTAAATTTCACTTTTGCTATTAAGCGTTTCACTCTTCCTACATCAGTTGGATTAAACCCGGCAGAACTATGTTCAAAAGTTCCTGGGGTTCCGAACGGATTGCCTGCTTTGATGAGCAAATCCTTATATATAGCAGCCATTGGAATAGGTTTATTGTCAGTTACTAACTCATGCTGTTTGTCAGGTGAGCTTCCGAAAAACTCAACCATTTTTTTATCGATCTTCTGCGCGACATTTATATACTGCATTGTATCATACTCTGAAAAATGATACTGGGGGGTTATGTCCCGTTTCAATCCAAACCATGCAGAATCTTCGTTGCATATAAGATACCAATGTACACGACCTGCATTAACCAGCTGATTAAATTCAATTGTATTTGTACTGACTGGTATTTCCATCGCCGGAAGTTTCGGTTGAAACTCGTTTACCAAGATTTTTCCGGTGTTTTTATCGACTATGAGTAAGCGTGCTGTTTTTATACGACTTTCTTTATCGCTACTATTCGGATCTATATCTGCTTTTGTGAGAGGCACTCGAACACGTACCGTATCAAGCTCCTGCCCGATTATCGGAGATTGAGGAACTTTTTCAACCTCTACGCTGGTACAAGCAGATAAAAAAAAGCTCAATGCACAGCAATATAATATAAAAATATGTCTATTCATAACATTTTTTTTAATTTTCACCAAGAATTTCCGCCACCTCCTGTTGCAGGAACATCTACTGAATTCCAATCGTCAATCTGGAAACTCACAGTTCCTGTTGTTTCATTATAAATTAATGTAAGTTCATACGTATCTCTTAGATCAAGCATATCTTGTCCGTCCTGATTACCTTTAGCTTGATTATAAGCTATGAGTAAAGGAAGTAAATCCACATCCGGGAGAGGAGGCAATCCGCTGGCTGTGTTTGCTCTTGTAATATGAAGTATTGAGGAATTACGAGTTCCGTCTTTGACTTCGCGCATTATTACAAACTTGGAAATTAGCGTCTCTTCTTCTAAAGAGACTTCTGCCTCCGGAAGCTCATAGCGCAACAATACATTTCCTGTTACAGTATTAGCAAAAGTGTAAGCTGAGTTTTTCGATGAAATACTGTATTTGTAATCATCTACAGACGTAGGGTCACTGGCATTAACCGCCAAGCCTGTGGCTTTTACGATTAAATGTTTTGTGTTTTTCATCATGTCAACAGTCACCGTTTTATTTATGGATAAATCGGCTGACGAAAGTTTTACGGTCTCTATCCCATGATATAAATCAGATGGGATATGTTCAATAACATTTGAACTGGGATATTTCAAAGAAATCGCCAAATCGTCAATCTTGGTGCTGTCTTTTTTTAATACTGATCTTATATAGTCATTTCCAAGGTTGCCCCATACAACAAATTTATAATACCCCGGCTCCAAACGAAACTGCCGTTCATAAGTAACCTGTGCTGGATTCCCTACGATGGAATCCGACAGCAAGAAGTAGTATTCATTCCCAGTAGGATCTGCCGGAGTTCCCTTTTTATCGTCTCTTAATTTAAAGACATATAAATTCACTTTATTAATCTCTGTTGCCAATTTGTCAATGCCATCAACGTTTTTAGTGTATGCAAAACGCAAATTAACGCCGCATATAGACAAATCGTCTGCTACACATCCCATTAATAAAAAAGGAATTAGCACTACAATAAGAATCCATTTATTATTATTCATGTTCATGCAAAGAATCTCCAAGTTATTTTTTTTATTAAAAATGCACTCCTACCAGAAATAAATTTTAGAGAGAAGGTAACACCTCTCTCTAAAATTTAATTTATCATGAATTATACCGTAGCACTATTGTCCACCTGTGTCCAGTCAACAATTCTGATCGTAGCAGTTATATAAGTTGGTTGATCTAGTGGAGTTGAACCTCCTGAATCCAAGCTATCAATAGCAGAAACGCCTAATGCACTGAATTGTGTAATATTAACATTATAAGAATTGTTTCTTGCAACATACGGATCACTAGCAGTCTGTATATTCCAACGATAATAGCATATCCCTCCGTCGTAAGTTTCAACAGTAAAGCCTGCAGGATAAGTGGCAGGAGTGAAACCGGTAAATCCGGCGGCAGGTAAAGCACCATTATTTGCAGCGGCATAAACAGCTGTGTCTGCCTGCAATTTAGAATTAAATAATGTTCCGCTTTCTATTTTGCCAAGCCCCCAAGCATTTAACTTCTGTTTAGCCGCATCCGTAAGAGCAACTAGCTTAAAGAAAGAATTAGCACTAGGAGTTGAAGATAATGTTGTTGTTGTTCCGACATTCATAACAGAACCATTATTCCCTCCTGTTGGTGGTATAAGGCTCATATAATTCACTACGGCTGTAGGTATAAATCTAGCTTTTATAGCAGCATAAGTAGCATTCGCTCTTACGGTATAGCTACTAGCATTTTCAGGAATATAAACATAGTCCCCAGCAGCAGCAGTAATAGGCAGAGAAGCACCCATCTTTACAGGCTTTATAAGCTCAGCAGCAGTTCCGCTGTACCAACAATTGCTATAACTAAACGTCGCAGCGTTGGATACAGTAACGTCATCGAAAAATGGAGCTCTGGGTTTTCCTGTTACATCAAGATATTGAATTAATGCTACACCTTTATTTAGATTACGAGCACCAAAAGTTATACTTCCAGATGCAAGTTTACCTGAACCATCATTTACTGGTATATCTCCACTTGCAGCAACAGTAGTGGTAACACGCATTTTTGCTACCGGACGTTTAACGTAAATAATAAAATGATTTTTTGGTGAATTTACGCCTGGTTCTGTAGGAGCTGCTTGTTTTGAATCCGTGATTGGTATTGAGGGATTCAAAGTCCTCAAACTAGATGTATCAGCATAGCTATTGGCATATACAAATTCGTTGGTTCCTGCACCGACAATAGAGCTGAAGAAGTCTGAAGAAGTAGTAGTAGGCCAATGATATTCGGTTGCGTATTTAGCGGGTGTGCCTGTTTTAAGCAATATTAAATCCTCTAATTTTTTGGAAGGATGCGTTTGTTTTGCGATAGGGAATCCACTTTTAGGATTTGGAGCAGTAGTACTAGAACCACCACTAGCGTCATTTGCGATTGCAAAAATCCTTTTGGGGCCAGATTTTACCAACACCGTAAGGGATGTAAAAGGGGCAGCACTAACTGCACAAGTAGTATCAATTTCGCACTCAGCATCTGGGGCATCTTTATAAACAAGAAGACGAACTGTTCTTATCTGCTCTACTGGTGTAGCATCATCAAGGAAAGTTTTTGTAGATTGAACATCAGGGAAAGTAAACGTCGCATACGTTAGTTCACTGTCATCAACAGCAGGAGTACCATTTGTTTCATTATCAACTTGAGTTTCATTGGAGCAGCCTGCCAAGCCTGCTAC
This sequence comes from Tannerellaceae bacterium, assembly GCA_031257015.1. GTDB lineage: Bacteria > Bacteroidota > Bacteroidia > Bacteroidales > Tannerellaceae > DFXE01. Next base: position 19,184 of record JAIRPK010000030.1, on the reverse strand, counting down.
TAGAATTGTAGCTATTGCAAAAAATTTAAAATACTTTTTCATTTTCATTTGAATTTAATAAATAATACATTAGAAATTTAATCTTTTTTGTTTGTTTTTTGTTTGTTCTGTTTTATGTTTCTGTTTCTTTTTTCACAATCAATATTTATAAGTTTGTTTTTATTCAGTAAGCTTGATAAGAGGAAAAGTTGTAAGTCGGGGAAGATACATGGTGAAGCTAATTGGATAGCTTCGAGTCCGTTTCCTGCTTCTTTTGTATTTCCAAGAGGTTCTTTTTGGCCACTTCGAGGCTGGGGCTTAATTCCAATGCTCGCTGAAAGTATCCTTTAGCTCGAGCCAAGTTGTTTTGCAACAGGTAGAGCACGCCCATATTGTTATAATAGGCCGGCGTATTGCGGCGACTTTTTTGGAGGAAGCGCTCTGCGCTGGTTAAATCTTTCTTCAGCAGGGCAGCGGCCGCGGCGTTTAGATTGGCGGTAGGGTCGTTTGGGTAAACTCGCACCATTATTTCAAATACGGATAAAAATTCTTTACTTCCTTCTTCGTAGGTATTGGCCACCAAGAACATTTCATTCTGACTTAGTTGCTGCGGACGAGTTTTGATGACTTCTTTCGCTTCGTCAACGCTGAAGGCTTTAATAGTATAATCTATTTTGCTTTCTACGCGACGCAGGGATGGGAAAAGTTCAACCAACATTCGTTGCCAGACTTGGCCGCCGTTCAGGGCTTTTAGCCGCGTTTTGCGTTCAACCGGGTTGAAATAGCGTATGATGGATGTTATCTGCTGCTTGGGCTGTATGTTTGACTTTTGCAAGGCTTTTATCAGGCCTTCCCAGTCTTCACCACCTGCGCCGAGGCGGTAGAGGGATGGATTTATTCCCGAACGCCGGGCTAACAGGTTACGCAAGGCTTGAGCACGTCCACGCGCTAAATTATTGTTCAGGTTTACATCGCCTTCGGGCGAGGCATAACCGGTTATGGTTACGGAGCGGACTTGTATGTTCTTGTCCCTCTGTATTTCTTTCATTACATTTTCGATTTTCCCAAGTTCGCGGGGGTTGTTTCCATACGATGGATTAATATCTGTCTGTGCAGATGGAAAATCCAAGAATACGTTGTTCGACTGGCTTCGTGCCTTGACTGATTCAAGCGCCGGACGAAGATAGGCAACGTTCGGAAGTACACGATAAACTTCAACACCGTCAAGTATTATTCGGTTGGCGACTTTTTCCGATGCGTATTGCTGGGCTTCGCCTCCACAATTGCACAAATCGGTTATTATGTCCATCCGCGCCTCGCGCATCCAGCTTTCAAAGCCAATCACCTGACGGTACGGGAATGTTCTGGTGGATTCATCCAGCGAAATTACGCTATAATGGGCTTCCCGAAGTTGCCTTGTCCATCCGTTAAGTTCAACTTTGCGCATGAAGGCTTTTTGTTGCTGTTTGCCGTTTATGACTATATCTTTCAGCTTAAAGTTTTTGCCTTGGGTCCCAATAAGCACTGGAGTGAGTGTAAGGGTTCGTTGCGTTGGGATGCGGAGACTGGAAAAGTCAAAATCCAATAGAACCTGTACGGAATCACGAACTTGACGCAGTCTTACTATTTTCACACTGATTTGTCCTTCGTAAATGGAAGTTTGTACGGGCGAAGTCTGTGTAGCAGCAGCCTGTTGCTGTGCTTCTGCTGATGGAATCAGAGAGAGTGCCAGGAGGGCTGAACTTAGTATGTATATAATCTTTTTCATATTCATCACTCTTATTTGATTATATAAATAAGACTTACGCCTGCTTTCGTGGGAGCCACCCTTCCTTGCTTTTGGGTATCCATGTGTCTCCCGCAAACGGGACAATCGTATTTTTTATAGTCTTGGTAAATATAGCCGACTCCAAGAGTGGCTTCTATGCTCCAATGCGTATTCAGTATCCAATGGTATCCATAAGATATGCCACCGCCGTAGGCAATACCTTCGTAGCGGTAATCAATATTACTGTCTTCAGACGTTCCTGTTCCGGATTGATTGCTCGGATAAATATATTTTTGAGATTTGACGTCTCCCATGCCGTATAAGCTACCGATTCCAAAAGTGTTGATTCCTACAATATTATAACCGGCCGCCAAGCCATGAAATCCAATAAAATGGCCGTTAAATTTTTCACAGAACCAAAAACGAGCTTCGGGTTGAATCATCCAATGTTTGAACTTTCTTGCAACTTTGCTTGTCTTTGCTTGTGCCGGGTCGTTTCCGGAACCTCCATTTTCATATTCAAACTGCGGGAAATTAGTATCCGAAGGCTTGGAACCCTGCACCAAAACAAATCTGGTTTGAGGGAAATCCCACGGGTTATAATTGACAGGAAGCTCTATCGTCCACTTAGGAGCTACTGCAGCCTCCAACCCCAGATTGACTGTTGTTGTAAGATCGTACAACAAATTCGTCTTTACTGCGATTGATTGAGCCAAACTCATAGAGAACCCAACAGTTAATAATATTATCATCACACAGAACCTTTTCATTCTTGTATCTTATGTTTTTTATATCTTATTCAATTTCAGCTTTGTATCTAACAAAATTCCTTAATAAAATAAAAATCTCTCATGAAACTTATTTTTATAAAGAAAAACTCATTCTCAATTCATGATGCAAAGTAACAACTTTTTATTAGAACTATCGTTCATATTTCAAACGTTTTTTTTTACATAAAAAACTTTTTTGCATCTTTTTCGAGGATTTATTAATTTTCACTTTGCTCCCTGGAGCGTTTCAGCAATTCGCCGGGAGTGCAATGAAATTGCTGCTTACAAAAACGGTTGAAATGGGAGGCGGAATTGAATTTAAATTCCTGCATTATATCTTTAATCGTAATCTCCGGATCCATTATTTTATACTGAATACGGGCGGCTATTTGCTTCAATATCCATTGTCTTGTAGAAACGCCGAATACTTCGCGGAATTTGCAATCAAATGCGGTTCTTCCCATTCCGGACATATCGGCTAATTCGCCTACGTTTTCGACGTTTTGATAGTTTTGAAGTATGAAATTTTTGAAATCGGAAATCCCTATAATGGGGTACAATAATGTCAAAAGTTCGTCACGAGAATAGCAGCGGCGCAAAAGCAAAAATAATTCTTTCTGCTTTAGCTCGTGCATATGCTCGCAGGCAACTCCCTCATTTAGATAAGTTTCCATAAGCTCCAAAAATTTAAATAGCGGATTGCGAACAGGAATTGGAGTAAATGAATATGCAAAATCGGATGCGTAAGAACGGTAGGAATGTACCATAACTTTATCGCAAACATTCTGAAGAGCATCGAAACTTAATACCATCACGGATGAATCTTTTAATGCCGCGCATGACATATCCGACATGGCAGGAATCATGATACATTCTTCCTTATGTATTTTGCGATCAATAAATTCATTGCAGCTTATTTTAAGCAATCCGTCACGCAAAAAAATCAGGTGGTGATATGTGGTATTCATCTTATCAATTGATTCTCCCGCCTTGACTTCATTGTATTTGAATCCGGCTTTATAATCGGATTTATACCTGTAACAAGAATGGTGCTCTTCTAAAGAAAACAAATTCTCCATCTCTTAATAAAATGCTATCTATTTAGTTTGAAACAATTATCTACTTTAATTTACAGGGTTTTACGCCATGTTGCAATCGGTTAAGAAGTACGTTTAAGCACGTTTTCAAATATTTCGACTACAAAGGTACAAATATATTACCATTTCCCAAACTTTCTTTTATTTTTTTAGCGTGTCCGGCGAACTGTGTTTTCTGAAAATGTGTAGGTGAATGTAAATGGCTAAATTGGCTGTAAATCAAGCGATAAGGTGAGTATGACAGGGACTGTAACAGTACTGAATGATTAAGCCTAAATAACTGAATGTCTTAGCATTATAAAAATTCATGTTTTTTTATTATTTGACATTTTTATGCCGAGTATATGTAAATCCAATACTATTGGAGGGGAGGGCGCGTGCCTTACTTGCAGAAGGAAAATGATATTTGAATATGGAATGGGGGTGAAACTGAACCGGAAACCAAGGAAAAGGTATATTCCGGAATCAGGAACGGTAAATTGCGCATGTCTTGCATATTTGTGCATGTTGATGAATTTGTGCAAATGTGTGCTGATGGATTTTTCCGATTCGTGGGACGGAGATTGCCTGGGGAGATTTAGACGGATTTTAGGCCTAAATAACGCTGGTATATGGCAAGCGAGCGAAAATTTAGGCTGAATATTATGCTGGTTTGAGTGCTATTTTGAGCTTAAAGCGGTTATTATAAGCGCCTTAGTGATATTCAGCCTCTGCATGAAAATGTTGAAAATAGCCTTGAAAATGTCTAGTGCTTTCGTAAAACTCCCTGTTTTCTCCGTGAAAAGAAGGGATTTTTCCATGGAATTTCCGGAAATCTCCGCGGAAAAACTGAAAATCTCCACGGAAGTTTCAGAAATCTCCGTGGAAAAACTGAAAATCTCCGCGGAATTTCCAGGAATTTCCGCGGAAAAACCGAAAATCTCCACGGAAATTTTGAGAATCTCCACGGAAAAACTGGAAATTTCCATGGAATTTTCGGGAATCTCCACGGAAATTTAGAATGTAGCCATGGTGAGAGTTGCTTTTTTGGTAAAAATGTTGACCGTCGCCGTGGTGCGAGTTGTTTTTGTGAAAGGGGCACTTGAACGGGATTGGGTAATGGATATTGCGGGAATATTTATTATAAAATATTGATAATCATTATGAAATGATGTTTATTAATGTTTGGGAGGCTGGTTGATTTTATGTTTTAGCGAATTGTTCATGTGGGGCGCGGATTTGGTAAAATGGACATTTTCCGTGGATGTGGACGGGATTGCCGAAGGCGAGTCTCTTTGTTGGACATACATATTATATATGTGCAGGGGGCTGCATATTGCTTTTCCTGGGTTTTGATTAGGCGTCGAAATGCTTGTTGTTTTTGTAAAGGTATCAGGCATTGCGTTTTTTCGGCGATTTTTTATTCGTTGCAAAATTTGGAAAGACTGCTTTTTATAAACCTGTATCTGTGAGGTGCAGAGAGTGATTGAAATGCTGAATACCGCCGGGAGAAACGTTGGGCAGAATGCGGCTGGGAGGGTGTTAAACGGGGCTGCGGCGCTCGTTTAATATTTCCATTTTAGTTCTATATTTGCAGGAGTGATACACAATATTATAATTAATTAATCCCAATAACATACACTGAATAAAATGACAAAAATTATTTGTTTAACAATTACTATCCTTGCTGGCTCTGCCTTGAGGATTTTTGCGCAAGGCCCGGCTGTGTTTTCATACAAAGTGGGTCAATATGAAGTCGTTACTCTGGCCGAGGCGGAAGGAAAGGGGAATAAAAGTATCCTTATCGACGCCAAGCAGGAGATGCTGGAGAAATTTGCGCCCGACGGGACATTTCCGAATGGTACGAATGCTTTTCTTATTCGCTCGGCTGGGCGGAATCTGCTTGTTGATGCCGGTTTTGGCAGGAAATTGTTCGCTAATTTGGATTCGAGCGGAGTGAAGCCTGAACAAATTGACGGTATTTTGCTTACTCATTGCCATGGCGATCATATTGGTGGCCTGATTAAGGATGGGAAGGCAACGTTTCCTAACGCCAGGCTTTACATTGACAAAATCGAGTATGAGTATTGGACTAAAAAGGCTCCTAACGAACAGTCAAAGGCGGTATTCGCCGCTTACAAGGGGCGTATTCAGCAGTTTGCCGCGCCTAAGCTGGGTGGAAAAACGACCACGATCCTTCCGGGAGTTTCGGCCATTGCCGCCTATGGGCATACGCCGGGGCATGTTGCTTATCTTGTCCAGTCGGGGGCGGAGAGGTTGGTTATCTGGGGGGATTTGACACATGCGACGGCGATACAAATGCCTTTCCCGCAAGTGGCTGTTTCTTATGATGTTAATCCGAAGGATGCAGTTAAGGCCAGGATGGAAATTTTGGATTTTGTGGCTAAAAATAATATTCCGGTTGCCGGTATGCACATCAGGTTTCCGGGCATGGGCATGGTGAAAGTTGATCCTGCGACGGGCGGGTATGCGCTGAAGCCTGTGTATCCGTATCTCGACGCAACGCTGTCGCCTGCCGAAAGGGCTAAGGATGTCGTGGCGAGGTTGACGCTTGAGGAAAAAGTGCCGCAGATGCTTAATGATGCGCCGGCGATCAACCGGCTTGGCATCCCGTCCTATAACTGGTGGAACGAATGTCTGCACGGTGTCGCGAGAACGCCTGAGTATAAGGTAACAGTCTATCCACAGGCTATTGGAATGGCTGCCGGATGGGATGTAGAGGCTATGAAACTAATGGGTGATTATACGGCCGTCGAGGGACGGGCTATCTACAACACGGCGTCGGCTAAGGGCGACCGCAGGATTTATCGGGGATTGACTTATTGGACGCCTAATATTAACATTTTCCGTGATCCTCGATGGGGGCGCGGGCAGGAAACATACGGGGAGGATCCGTTTCTGACGGCTTCTATTGGCAAAAACTTTGTGCTGGGGCTTCAGGGAGAGGACAAGACTGCACTCAAGGCGGCGGCTTGTGCAAAGCATTATGCCGTACATAGCGGGCCGGAATCGTCGCGCCATGTTTTTAATGCGAAGGCTTCGGCTTATGATTTGTGGGATACGTATTTGCCGGCGTTTAAAGAATTGGTTGTTGATGCGGGAGTGGTTGGAGTGATGTGCGCTTATAATGCTTTTGAGACGCAACCGTGTTGCGGGAGCGATAAGCTTATGGTGGATATTTTAAGAAAAGATTGGAAATTTTCGGGATATGTCACTTCCGATTGCGGGGCTATCGACGATTTCTACCGGACGCATAAGACGCATCCTGATGCTGCAGCAGCTGCTGCCGATGCTGTTATACACGGAACGGATGTCGATTGCGGAAGAGAGGCTTACCTTGGATTAACGAAAGCCGTTGCTGACGGGATTATTCAGGAATCACAGATAGACATGTCTCTCCGGAGATTGTTTGAGATTCGTTTTCGCCTCGGCGTTCTGGAGCCAAACGGGCTGCAACCTTTTGCCAACATTGATTCGACATCGCTCGAAGCAAGGGAGCATAAGGAGCTGGCTCTTAAAATGGCAAAACAATCAGTCGTCATGCTTAAAAATGACGGGACGTTGCCTCTCCGGAAAAACGGTTTGAAGAAAGTCGCCGTTCTAGGTCCCAATGCTGATAATTCGATTGTTCAGCTCGGTAATTACAATGGTTTTCCTACGCGAACTGTTACGCTTGTTGAAGGATTGAAAGAGAAATTGCCTTCTGGCGTGGATGTTGTTTATGAAAAAGGGTGTGACTATGTTGTTCAGCCGGATAGCCTCCCGTCTGTCGAATCAGTGGTTGCGAAAGTGAAGGATGCCGATATTATAATCTTTGCAGGGGGAATTTCTCCGAAGCTGGAAGGGGAGGAAATGAGAGTCAACGTTCCTGGATTCTCCGGCGGCGACCGCACCAGTATTCTCCTTCCAAAACTTCAAACAGACATGATGAAAGCGCTCAAGGCTACCGGAAAACCAGTAATTTTCATTATGATGACCGGAAGTGCCATCGCTACGCCATGGGAAAGCGCCAACGTTAACGCTATCCTCAACGCATGGTACGGCGGCGAGGCAATAGGGACGGCTCTTGCGGATATTCTCATGGGCGACTATAATCCATCGGGGCATCTTCCGTTGACTTTTTATGCGGATGATGCGGACTTGCCGGACTTTAACGAGTATGATATGGATAATCGTACTTACAAATATTTCAAAGGTAAAGCGCTTTATCCTTTCGGCTTCGGATTGAGCTATACTCGCTTCGATTACGAATGGAACAAATTGCCGATGAAAGAATACAGGGCTGGAGATATTATACAATGCGAAATAAAAATCAAGAACACGGGAGCTATCGACGGTGATGCCGTTCCGCAGATTTATATCAAATATCCGGAGGGAGAACGGCAATTTCCAATAAAAGAATTAAGGGCTTTCGAGAGGAAAACTATCCGTAAAGGAGAGGCCTATGTCATAAACGTATCCATTCCTGTTGAAAAGCTGGCTAAATGGAGTGACACAAAAGGACAACTTAGCGTTCCGACTGGAGCATACGCGATATTCGCCGGGGAACACTCTGCCGACGAAAGAGCTACTGCGACTTTCACCGTTAAACAATAAGATTTGAGGAAGGATAATACACATTATATATATATTAATGTGTAAAAAGAGGCATCTCCAATCGGGATGCCTCTTTTATATTTTATTCTTGGGAACCGTCGCCTGAAAGTCTTTAAGGTAGAAAGGCTCGGAATAGGCCGGGTCAATAAAAGTCTTATTGGCGTATGATGCTTCCGCCAAGCTAATCATGTCACTCGCCACAGGGTAGAGAACGTCGAGAAAGATAGCATTGGGATGAGGAAGGATAGACTTATACTTCAATGAACCGTTGCCGAATATGTACAGCCTAGTATCCAAATACGGCAAATAGGTCTCAGCGCCAAGTATGTCAGCGCGGACTTCGCGACGCTCTGCAAGATGGCTATCATACACGGCGGCATATACTTCCATCCGCCTCGCATCCAGCATGGGGCAGTACAGGGATGCTTCGTCACCGCCGACTTGCTTAATCGCCCGACTGGCCAATATGGCTAAGGTCGGAACAGCTATCAATGGAATATTATAACCGAACGTCAATCCTTTGGCCAGAGAAAGACCGATGCGCAAGCCGGTATAGGAGCCGGGGCCTATGCTTACCGCTATCGCATCGGGGCGAAATGATGCGTTAGCCGAAAGTGCGGACTGTACAAATACGCCGGCAGAAGTCGAATGGCTTTGCTCGGACAGGGAGACCTTGTCGAACAGTAATTCACCGGCGGCAGACAGCGCTACGGAACAGGCGGACGTGGATGTTTCTATGTGTAATATGCAAGGCATCTGTTATGTTTTTTTTGATTATGGGGGCAAATGTATTAAAATTTCCTCGCCGCCTGTTTTGTTTCGGCTTCTATCAGCGTCGTCCTGCACAAAGAAAATGCTGAACTCGCTTGCCGAAAAGTTAGTCGCTACATTATAATATGAAGAGGAGCCGGTTCATCGTCGGCCCCTCTCTATTTTACAGCTTTGCGTTTGGTGTGGCAGAGGTTTTTACATTATGGAGTCTGTTGTCTTTTCGGTGAGTGAGAAAATGTCCTTACAGCGGGACAGGAGCGATGCTTAGCTTTTACTTATCGCCTCCTGAACAATAGCGTCAACAACGGCGACGGTTGTAAGGTTGAATATGTCGCGGGTGCCACTCTCCAGGTCGGTGAAGTGAATGGGCTTGTTTAGCCCCATTTGTATCGGGCCGATGGTTTCGCATACGCCCATGCCGAGGAGGAGCTTGTAGGCGCTGTTGGCAGAGCTGAGGTTGGGGAAGACGAGTGTGTTCACGTCCAGATCTTTCAGGCGGGTGAAGGGGTACTTCTCGTCACGGAGCTTTTTGTCAAAGGCAAAGTTGATCTGCATCTCTCCGTCAACGATTATTTCGGGATGATTACGGTGGAGATAAGCTATTGCGTCGTGAACTTTTAACGGGCTGCCCTGCTTGTCGGAACCGAAGTTGGAGTAGGACAGCATGGCTATGACGGGATTATGAGCGAAAAATTTTACAGCATCGTGTGTCAGACGGGCGACATCAATGAGAACTTCCGTCGAAGGATGACGGTTGATAAGCGTGTCTGCCATGAAAAATGTGCCCTTCTTGCTGAGCACGATGTTCATCGCTCCGAAATACTTGTAGGTCGGACGTATCCCGATAATCTCCTCGGCCAAATTGATGACTTCAGAATAACGACTGTATACGCCGGTAATGAAAGCGTCCGCTTCGCCGGTTTCGACCATCATCATGCCGAAGGCGTTGCGGTTGACCATCTTCTCGAACGCCTCGTCAAACGTGACGCCTTCGCGGGCTTTCTTCTCTGCCAATGCCTGGGCATAACGTGCGCGGCGATCATTTTCGCGTTCATGACGCATGTTGACTATCTGAATATCGTCAATGTTAAGGTTTTCTTCCTGGGCGATGCGGTGCAGGCGCTCCTCGTTGCCCAGGAGGATGGGGATGCAAATGCCTTCGGTCTTGGCCTGGACGGCGGCCTTGAGCATGTTCGCATGATTGGCCTCGGCGAATACGACTCGCTTCGGTGTGGCCTTGGCGGTATCTATGAAGGCACGGATTAGTTTGTTGTCGTAGCCCATTATCTCGCGCAAGCGGTCGGCGTAGGCATCCCAGTCGGTTATGGTTGTTCGCGCAACGCCGGACGCTATCGCAGCCTGGGCTACAGCCGGAGATACGCGGGTGAGAAGTCGGGGGTCGAGGGGCTTCGGCAGGATGTAGTCGCGGCCAAAGGTGGTACGCTTCAACTTATAAGCTGCGTTGACTACCTCCGGCACCGGCTCCTTGGCGAGCTGGGCGATGGCTTTGACGGCGGCTAGTTTCATCTCCTCGTTGATTGCCTTGGCATGAGTGTCCAGCGCACCGCGGAAGATGTAGGGAAAGCCCAATACGTTGTTAACCTGGTTGGGATAATCGGAGCGACCGGTCGCAAATATAATGTCGGGACGGGAGGACATCGCCTCGGAATATGAAATTTCGGGGTTCGGATTGGCGAGCGCAAAGACGATGGGGTTGGAACTCATCGTCGAAACCATCTCCTTCGTCAGGACGTCGGCAACCGAGAGGCCAAGGAAGACGTCCGCTCCGACAAGCGCATCTGCCAGCGTCAGGATGCCACTACGGCTTGTTGCAAACTCTTTCTTCTGGGGGTTGAGATCGGTGCGTTCGACGGTGAGGACGCCTTTGCTGTCGCACATGATGATGTTCTCCCGCAATGCGCCCAACAGTACGTACAGCTTTGTGCAGGATATGGACGCGGCGCCGGCACCGTTGACGACGATCCGAATGTCTTCGATTCGCTTGCCGGTTATCTCAAGGGCGTTCAAAAGCGCAGCGGCCGTGATGATGGCGGTGCCGTGCTGGTCGTCGTGCATGACGGGAATGTCGAGTTCTTCCTTCAATCGACGCTCAATCTCGAAGCACTCCGGCGCTTTAATATCTTCCAGATTGATGCCTCCGAATGTAGGCGATATGGACTTGACTGTACGGATGAAGCTTTCGGGATCTTTTTCGTCAACTTCGATGTCGAAAACGTCTATGCCCGCGAATATCTTGAACAGAAGTCCTTTTCCTTCCATCACAGGTTTGCCTGCCATCGCACCGATGTCGCCAAGACCAAGAACGGCAGTACCGTTGGAGATGACGGCGACAAGGTTGCCTTTGCTCGTATATTTATAGGCATCCAGCGGATTCTTTTCTATCTCGATGCAGGGTTCGGCTACTCCCGGAGAGTAGGCAAGGGACAAATCGGCCTGCGTACTGTGAGGTTTGGTGGGGACTACTTCAATTTTACCTGGTCTTCCTTCGGCATGATATTTCAACGCATCTTCTTTAATTGCTTTTCCAGCCATTTTTTGAGAATATTTAAGATTAATACTGACGCAAATGTAATGAAGAATTGGGAAGATTGCGAATAATCTGCCCGGCAAGGCTTCGGCATACATGCCGGAACAATGCGACCGGCATATTTATCATATCCGCCGGCTGCGGAGCATTGCGCAATGAAGAATGGAAGCAACCTTGTCCAGGGAGAAGGAAAATATGGGAGGAATGTAAATCATGTCTGCCCATCTGCGGGGAAAAGCTGATTCTGACGCGGGAAATATTAGCCCCCATGGTGGGACGATATGATCTGAACCGGAATTGTATCGGCCTACCATGTGGGACGGTATGATCTGAACCTGAACTGTACTTTCCCACCATGGGGGACGGTATGTTCCGAACCGGAATTGTATCATCCCCCAAGGTGGGACGGTATGATCCGGGCCGGAATTGTACTTTCCCACCATGGGGGACGATATGTTCCGAACCGGAATTGCATCATCCCCCAAGGTGGGACGGTATGTTTTGACTGCGGATCGTGTTCTCCCACCTCCGGGGACGGGGGGAGATGGGGGTGAAAGTGCTTTTTCTACATTTATGGAGGATGTAAACGAAACGAAAAACAGTTTTTCCATTAAACAGGTTTAACCTGATACAGTAAAATCTTAAGCGAGACCAGGTTGTAGATATTGATAATTCTGGAAAATTTTCGGATATTTGCCTTGCTCATCTAATATTAGAAGGAGTTTCGAGGCTCGGTTTATCAATATATACAGGAATAAATCGAGCCTTGCTTTTTAGAAAACCACAGGCAGGCGTTTCTTCATTTTCCTTTTGAGGTCCTTCTCCCCATATTCGCGGTTCAGGTAATAGGCGGAAAGCAAATAGTATGATGTTCCTGATCTGTGCGGTTCCTTAACAATTACATATTTCTCCCTCTTGTCATAAATGTAAGTCTTGACGACGTTCTGCCGTCTTTGCATGTCGCGCTCTTCGATGCTGAATATTTCTATCATGTCCGCCAGGCGTTCCTCAATATGATGCCGTATCCAGTGCAATCGCATAGAGCGGTCTTTATCGAATATTCTGCGGCGTGGACTTTGGTCTCCTTCCGTGGCATCCACGGTATTTTCCACACAGGAGGTAAGGTGCATGAACTGCCTGTCCATATCCGGACGGCCATCGGATTTTATCGGATAAATCCTTTTCCCGCGAAAAGAAAAATCGGGATTATCTTCAATGTCTCTATTGAAAATCTCACGCAGAGATTCATTTCTCGATGAAGGAGACAGATGCAATATTTCCAACAATTCGGGGTATCTTTTTAATTGGTTAAGAGGCATGGGGCTTACTTCAAAGAGATAAAAAACAGATTTGACTTTTTCGCATCATTTTTAGTGGTTGGACTAAATGGAAGGCTTGTGTTTTCACGGATTGCCCGGACTATTTTCTGCTTGGCGACGTTCTTGCCTTCCAGCGCTCCCGCCTCGACCCGCAAATGATAATTAATTGCCACCATCAAAACATCGGCCAGCTGAATAAAGATACTCTCATGCGAGCGGACAAACTGGAAATTGCGAATCGTGGAGTTCCATCTGAGTATGTCTCTTAATTGGTGAAGCTTCTTTTGGCTGCATGTATCTTTTATGTCGAAATAAATATTGTACACGTTTTCCATATCTATCTTATGATGCAGAAGTTGGAAGTACATAAGGAAGAAGAAATCACTAAACGTGTAATCCGGACGGTTGTTGTCTATCTGGGACTTGTCAATGACGACAGCCCTGAAGTTGAAATCGCTATTGAAAAAGTATTCCACAACATCACGGTATAACGGATATGTCCTTTGGTATATGCCGGTCCATTTCAGTTCGCCGCTGTACCCATGGGATTCCTTGATGCCGGCGATTTGCTGCCTGGCGGCCTTCATGCGATTATAGGCCACGCTGACATAACCGTAAATCATATAAGGCTGGCCGTCATGTTCCAAATGGGTGCTTTCGTCGCAATACAGATTGAATGTTTTATTCTTCATGCGTTTTTTTATGTTTTGCCGGCAAAGATATATGGTTTGCATCCCCTGGGAACTGAATTGCCGCAAAGGAGGCAAAGCCCGGCAGCACACATATATTATATGTATATGGCAACGAAAAAGCATATCCGACGGCAAATCGCGCCAGTCTTCCACAACGGGCAAACTGATATTGCCGGCAGAGAGCCATGTCCACGAGGCTGACAAACATGATTGCAGGCTCCGAGAGGCTGAACCGGAATGGCGAAAAAGGCGCTGCAAAGGCGGGAAATTGCACTTTTCCAGGAAGTTGAGCACAATCCCGGCCTTTCCCTCCTAATATATTACTATCTTTGCAGGCAAATTCAATAAATTAATAATGAATAGAATCAGGTTAAAAGATAAAGAATTTGAATTGTTCATATCGTTTGAGGAGATTAACAAGGCTATCACACTGATGGCCGCGAGAATCAAAGCGGACGCCGATGGTAAAAACCCCTTGTTTGTAGGAATACTCAACGGGGCTTTTATGTTTATCGCCGAACTGATGCTGCAACTCAACGGGGCGTATGAGCTGGCTTTCGCACGATACTCCTCTTACCACGGAATGGAAACAACGGAACAGATGCAGGAAATCATGCCGGTACATGCAGACGTCAACGGGCGTAATCTGATTCTGCTTGAGGACATTGTTGATTCGGGGTACACAATGTCATGGTTAAAGAAGAAACTGTACGAGGCCGGAGCAGCAGAAGTGAAAATCGCAGCAATGCTCTTCAAACCCGATGCTCTGCGATACGACGCCAAACCTGATTACACGGGGATGGAAATCCCAAATGACTTCATCGTAGGGCATGGGCTGGATTATGACGGTCTGGGGCGCTCGTTCCGCGACATTTACAAGATTGTTGATTGATTTAATATTTAACGAAACTTTATTATATGCTGAACATTATTCTTCTTGGAGCGCCTGGCTCCGGGAAAGGCACGCAAAGCGACATGCTTATCAAAGAGCTTGAACTTGTACATATTTCAACGGGAGAAATCCTCCGCACCGAAATTCAAAATAAAACAGAACTGGGGAAAATAGCAGCCACATATATTAACAGAGGCCAACTCGTGCCGGACGAACTGACTGTTGACATACTTGCGCATACCCTGGACGGATGCAAAGCTCGCCGGGGAGTAATCTTCGACGGATTCCCAAGGACTATACCGCAAGCAGAAGAACTGAAACGACTGCTCAACGACGGGGGCGAGGATATTTCGGCTGTGATGGAACTGAAAGTCGAGGAAGAAGAACTTGTCCGCCGACTGCTCGAACGTGGCAAACAGTCCGGACGAACGGACGATAACGAGGAAACAATCCGTAAACGCCTCGAAGTTTATCATGCACAGACAGCGCCCCTGTCTTGCTACTATATAAAAGAAGGAAAACATCATGCAATTGATGGCACCGGAACAGTGGATGAAATCTTTGACAGAATAAAAACGATATGTCAAACTTTGTAGATTATGTAAAAATATACTGCCGCTCCGGGAAAGGCGGGCGCGGCTCTATTCATTTCAGACGGGAAAAATATATCCCCAAAGGCGGACCGGACGGTGGCAACGGAGGGAAAGGCGGTAGCATATATCTGAAAGGCAATCGCCATTACTGGACACTGCTGCACCTGAAGTTCCAAAGGCACATCTTCGCTTCCTCCGGCACAGGCGGCAGCGCAAAAAGAAGCAGCGGTAAGGACGGAGAGGATAAAATCATTGATGTCCCTTGCGGAACAGTCGTTTATGATGCCGATACCGGTGAATATATATGCGATGTTACCGCTGACGGACAGAAGGTTCTACTCTTGGCAGGAGGGCGCGGAGGACTGGGCAACTGGAACTTCAAGACAGCCACAAGACAAACGCCGCGATTTGCACAGCCCGGCGAACCGGCACAGGAACGAAAAATCATTCTGCAACTAAAGCTTCTGGCCGATGTCGGACTGGTCGGATTCCCGAACGCAGGGAAATCCACCCTGCTCTCAGTCGTCAGCGCTGCAAAACCGAAGATCGCCAACTATCCATTCACTACGCTTGAACCAAATTTGGGTATTGTCAGCTATCGGGACGGTCGCTCATTCGTAATGGCCGACATTCCCGGCATTATAGAAGGAGCCAGCGAAGGACGTGGACTGGGACTTCGCTTCCTGAGGCATATCGAACGAAACTCGGTTTTACTGTTTATGATCCCGGCGGACTCAACGGATATTCGCAAGGAATATGAAATCCTCTACGGCGAACTGGAAAAATATAACCCCGATCTGCTTGGTAAAGGTCGGGCACTGGCCATAACCAAGAGCGACTTGCTGGATGAGGAGTTGAAGGAAGCTCTGTCTAATGAACTGCCGGACTCTGTCCCGGCGGTGTTCATCTCTTCAGTCGCCGGACAAGGGATTACCGAGCTGAAAGACCTGCTATGGACGCTGCTTAACAAGGAGATTTTCCATCAGCCGGAATTGATTGTCCACAAAAATCTGGACTTGAGCACCCTGTCCTTCGATGAAGACGAGGAAATCTTCCCGATGGAAGACGAGGAGGACGAGGATATTCCATACGATGAATATGAATGGGACGATGACGGGAACAGTTAATGCCGGACTGCAATTCTCCAATCTAAGTGCTTGCAAGGGATTATCGCACTTTGTAACTGCTTGTTCGGATGCCGGGACACTGTCTTCCCGCCTGGGCATCTCCCGCGTATACGTCTCACAACAAGTTCACAGCGACCGTATCGCTATCGTCAACAGCCGAACCGAAGACTTAATCGGCTACGACGCTCTTATAACCGCCGAGCGAAATATTTGCATCGCCGTCTCAACAGCTGATTGTGTTCCGGTATTGCTTTATTCCCCAGACCGGAGCGTATCGGCCGCCGTTCATGCCGGCTGGAGAGGAACGGTATTAAAGATTGTATCGAAGGTCGCCAGACTTATGACGGATGAATTTGACTGTGACCCCAAACTAATGCTAGCAGGAATAGCCCCTTCAATAGGCATGTCAGCCTTTGAGGTCGGCAACGAAGTGACCGAATCCTTTCAAGCCGCAGGCATAGATATTAGCCAATTCTCCCAAAAACATACCGATAGCGGCAAAATACATATTGATTTAAAGAAGGCCAATCTTTTTCAGCTGTTGGAGGAAGGCTTGATTATTGAAAATATTGAGGTTTCCGATATATGTACATATAGTAATGCCGGCAACTTTTTCTCTGTTCGCAGACAGGGGATAAGCTGCGGGAGGATGCTGACGGGAATGTTTATGGAGGGAAAAAAGTAAAAAAAAGGAGGCTGAGTTTTGTATATCTTAAAACTATATGTAAATTTGCCACAAATTAGTACATATAAATAATTAATATTAAAATCATCAATAAAGAATAAAAAGAATAATTTATGATCGTAGTTCCATTAAAAGAAGGCGAGAACATTGAGAAAGCTCTCAAAAAATTCAAAAGGAAGTTTGAAAAAACAGGTATAGTGAAAGAATTGCGTAACCGGCAAGCCTTCTCAAAACCTTCGGTAGAGAAGAGAAAACAAATTATGAAAGCCATATACGTGCAGCACTTGCAGCAAATGGAAGAATAAACATCCTGAAAGATTTGTTGGTATGGAATCTGTTATTAACATTCACATTTGTAGGATTAATATGAATGGACATGAATAAGATGATAGATTCATTTTTGGACTATTTAAAGTATGAGCGACGCTATTCCGCCCATACTTTAATTTCTTATTCCAATGATTTAAGGCAATTTCTGGATTATCTGACTAAAAACTATGAGGACATCTCATCTCTTGATATGATAGACAAGGATATTGCCCGAAATTGGATTATTTATTTAATGGATAATAAAATAGCGACTTCATCAGTAAAGCGTAAACTTAGCGCGTTGAGGTCGCTATTTAAATATCTTGTAAACAAAGAAATCATATCTGCTAATCCATTACGACTGTTGGAAAGTCCGAAAGGGCAACACCCCCTTCCTTATTTTGTAAGAGAGACAGCAATGGTTGCATTGCTGGATCAAGAGAGCGAGGATGAAACCTTTGAAACTGTCCGCGACCGTTTGATGCTGGAGCTACTTTACGATACCGGAATTAGACGTGCGGAATTAGTGAGCATAAATAACTCGGATATTGACTACGACAATTTGCTGTTGTTGGTTACGGGCAAACGTAACAAACAGCGGTTTATCCCATTCGGCGAACGGCTTAAAAAGCTTATGATTGCTTATATGAAGATTCGCAATTATACTGTCGGAGTTGAGAACGGGAAATTTTTCGTAAATAAGAAAGGGCATCCCCTTTCAACCGATTCTGTTTATAACATAGTACGTAAGAGATTATCGAGAATCCCCACGCTGTCAAAATGTAGTCCTCACGTATTGAGACATTCGTTTGCCACGAGTATGTTGAATGACGGAGCGGAGCTTAATGTGGTGAAAGAATTGTTAGGGCACAGCAGTTTGTCTTCGACCGAAATTTATGCACATACAACATTTGAAGAATTAAAAAAAATGTATCACGCTCATCCACGAGCTAAAAAAGAAGGAGTTTTTTATGGACATTAGAATTCAATCAATCCATTTTGATGCTACCGCCAAGCTGGAAACATTCATAGACAAGAAAGTTTCCAAGTTTGAACATCGCTTTGACGGCATACAGTTAGCAGAAGTCGTTCTGAAAGTAATCAAACCGGAAACAGTTCAAAACAAACACGCATCAATAAAACTAAAGGTAAAAAGCGGAGACTTATATGCAGAGAAAACAGCTGATACTTTTGAAGGTGCTATTGACGATTGTGTAGAGGCATTATCCAAACAATTGTCCAAATTCAAAGACAAGTCTGTATCCAAGAAAAAAACAGATAAGGGTAATATAATGGACGTTATTGAGGATAACGAGGACAGCATTGAAGAAGATATTTAACGTGGAACGAAGAAAATATGTGCTTAATATTTGCAAGATAAGAAATAATACCTAAATTTGCACCCGTTTCGTGGTAATATACTGAAACGGGTGTTCTTTGATATGATGTATGCCTCTTTAGCTCAGTTGGCCAGAGCACGTGATTTGTAATCTCGGGGTCGTTGGTTCGAATCCGACAAGAGGCTCTTAAAGGGGGCAGTTACCAGAGTGGCCAAATGGGGCTGACTGTAACTCAGCTGACGTACGTCTTCGGTGGTTCGAATCCATCACTGCCCACTTCTCTCACCTAAAAAAGAATGCGGAAGTAGCTCAGTTGATAGAGCATTAGCCTTCCAAGCTGAGGGTCGCGGGTTTGAGTCCCGTCTTCCGCTCTACAAAGATTTAGCAGTACACTAGAAAGTCTTCGAGAAATTTAATACTCGGAGACTTTTTTTACATTTGAGATGGCGGACAAAAGTTTTACAAGGATCGGGATCTAGTGTAATACCCGGTTGGTAAGATTATCTTTGTAATACACCGGCTTTTCGATTATTTTGAGTTGGATAAGTTTACTCAGAATGATTCTTGTATAGATGTTTATTTAAGTGAAAAGAAGCTTATGCCGGAAGTTAAATCAGGCACTTTCATTTCTTATGGCTTTACGGAGTATAACATTGTACAAGACTTCCCCGTTAAGGGAAAAGCTGTTTACTTACATC
>JAIRPK010000064.1 GCA_031257015.1 Tannerellaceae bacterium | reverse complement strand
CTTTAGCCTTATATCCGGTTTCTGTACGTCAGGCCAGATGTTTGCCGCGACCTTCCTTCAGATTCCAACTCGCGATGGACACCCTGGGCGTTGGCTAAACACTTCCCACTATCAGGGGGTGTAAGGGACTTGCAACCATTAGAATATACCCGTGCTGGGCGAACTAAAACTTCGCGCCGGTATCAATATTCTACCAGCGCGAAGCTCTTTCTCAAATTATCATTTGCGCTTGAGCGTGCTTATTGTTTTCTTACCAGGTTGGGCCGTCATGCCAGTCGGGAATTGCCCAGAAGAGGACATCTTTGTAATTGTCCTGTGCCGCGACTTGCTCGAAATTCAGGTTGTAATCGCGGTCGGAACCGGGATAGCGGTTGCGGTTTCGTGGATATGGGATTTCCGCTGTGGGATCGTTATCTTTTAGATATAACATGCGCGGATAGCCAGTGCGACGCAGGTCATTCCACTGTTCGCCGGCATAGACATACCCAAAGTTTAACCATTTCTGCTCCAGGATAGCTTCCAGCTGACCGCCGGCATAGGAAGAGCCGTCTATCTTTTTACTCCAGCGTTCTTCTGCAAAGTCTTCAATCCATGAGTCTGTATACAGGCTTAGGTCAGGATCAACGACCGCGCGGGCATGGTTTGAACCTCTGTCGTCACCGGAAATGGACGTTGCCTCGTGGGTTGTTTTGTTCTTATGATGATTCATGTAGAACTTAATCGACTGTTTGATTCCTTCTTTAAAGGCGGCTTTGGCATCGCCGGTAGCCCATCCTCTCTGGTAAGCTTCCGCTTTGATGAACCAGAGTTCGGAGGCGGTAAGCACAGGGTTGTCCCAATTGCGGTTGTTACGGAAGAAGCCGTGTTCGCGGATTCGTGAGAAATAAGCGCGATTGTCGCTGGGGCCGAAAAATTCCCAGAAGGTGTCATAGCTCATTGATGCACTTGCTCCACGGAAGACAGACGGTATAGCCTTACCCGACTTCAACGGATCTTTCACTTCAACTTTAGAAGAATCATTTACGGGAAATTCACCGTTTTTGGTTGCAAGGCAGAAGAAGATAGGCAGTCGCGGATCGTCTTTATCCTTATCCCAAACTCCGCCGTCTCCTTCTTTCTGCATACGCTTGATAATTTCCGAGCTTGCTGTTTTCAGGTTTACCCAGTCGAATCCTGATCCGCCGTTAATATCCAGCTGTGCTCCGTTTTTGACTACTTGCTTGTAACAGACATTTTGATCATTGTTTTCGATAATCGGACGGTTTGTCGGGTCTTCAAGGATTTGCTTGATTACACGTTGCCCTTCAGCGGCCAAGTCTCCCTGTGTAGAGACAAGTAGAGCTGCTCGCAGGCGGAGCGAATTAGCCAAGCGCCGCCATGCCGTCAAATCGCCTTTGCAAATAAAATCCTGCGGAGTGAACAGGGTAGGTTTCTTGACATTTGCAAGCTTAGTATTCATTTCATCCAGTTTATCCAGAACTCTTTTGTACAATTCTTTGTCGTCCTGATAATGCGGATGAGCATCGGCGACATTGCCTGTTTCCGTTACCGTACCAATTTCATCGAAAGGAATATCTCCGAAGCTGCTCATGATGTAAGCCGTCATGCCGTACATGACTGTTTGGACAGTCAGCAGATAAATTTCATTGTCCGGTTTTTCCTCATCCGGCAATTCATTATAGAGGCGTTCCATCAGCTTGTATCCGGCAACCATTTTTGCCAGTGAACCATAAGGAGGCATTCCTGAAGTATATCCTTCAATGTTGTAATACGTTCCGTTATCCAGCGTAGCACCAATGGTATTGGCCTGCTTGCAGAGGTTTTGTATTTCCCATCCGAAGAAGCGATCGTATGTACTCATAATCCAGTCTTTGGAGTAGAGCAGCGTTCCTGCCATCATCTTTTCCAGCTCGACTTCGGAGGTCTGTGCCGGATTCTTATATCTTGACTCGTAAGCATCTTCGCCGCAATTCATGAGTATGGAAGCGCAAACAAGCATCATTGTTATTGATATTAATAACTTTTTCATATTCTATTCCTTTTAATAGTTAAACTCTCTCTTAGAAACTTGCACGCAGGGAAACTCCAAATGTGCGGCTGGGAGAAGCCGAATCTCCGATTACCAGCTGTGATTGCCAGTCAGTACTGTTGGATGTTTCCGGATCATAATCCTTTATGGACTTGGTGATGTAAAACAGGTTGCGTCCGAATATCGACAGGCTAAGATTGGTCATCGCCATCTTTGATGCAATATATTTCGGGAAAGTATAAGTCAGCGCCACTTCGCGCAATTTCCACCAATTGTTTTTAAATAAGCCGTTCAGCATCGTCTGGTTGTTTGTGCCGGGTCCGCCGACTCCGTAAGCGGATGCGATGTAGCTATCATAAGCGATGACTTTATCGTTCTTTTTATAGCCGCCATTGCCGTCGTCAACAACTCCATCCAGAATGATGCCGATTTTCCTTGGATTGCCGCCGTTCTTGCTGGTATAATCCAGGAATCCATCGCCTTCACGATTGATTGTTTCAGAGTTTACTCCCATCGCCATTGTATTCCAGTACATATAATTAAATACGTAACCGCCGAAACGGAAGTCGCTCAATACATCCAAAGCCAAGCCTTTATAATTAAAGCTCATTCCAAGACCGCCAACCACCTTAGGCATTGCATTTGCTCCAATCGTATATTCGGAGTTCATTACATAATTACCATCGGAGTTGACAATGCGCTGCCCGTAATATGGACTGTTTTCGTCTTCAACGGTTTTGTAATCACAAAGAACATAGTCTCCCATCGGGCGACCGGTATATGAGCGAGTACCTCCCACGCCTCCTGCATTAACGAATTTATGTCCGATAAAAGGAACGCCGTCAGCCAGATATTCGATATTATTCTTGTTGAAGCCCATATTTGCACGAACAGTATATGTAAAATCTCTGGTTTGAATCGGATCCCCATACACCATAAACTCTATTCCTTTATTAACCATCGTTCCCGAATTAGTCCAAACGCTTCCGGCTCCGCTACTTTCGGATAAAGGCAGAGAAATAAGCATGTCGCTAATATTACGATTGTAATAAGATACTTCAAAGCCTGCGCGATTTCCTAAGAATTTACTTTCCAGGCCGATCTCAAATTCCTTCGTCGTTTCCGGCTTCAACTTGTTGTTTCCAAGTCCGCCTGGTATTTGGTTCCAGATAAAACCTCCCGGATCAGACTGTGCATTATAAGCCATGTTTGCAGCGTATGCCTCCGGAGCATTACCGACTATTCCGTAAGATACGCGCAGCTTGCCATACTTGTACCAGTCCGGCAAATAATCCCTAAGCGCATCCGTATAAAGGAAGCTCACGCTTGCCGAAGGATAGAAATAATCGCGGCTACCTTTTGGCAATGTTGATGATGTTTCCTGACGTCCTGTTACATCCAGGAATACATAGTCGCCGTATGAAACTCCCAGCGAACCGACCCATGCGGTTTTCAACAATTGCATTTTGCGGTCGGTATCATTGTTCGGCGTTATTGTTGACTTCCTTCCGTTCTTTATGTCAAAGACATTGTCTATGGCTAATCCTCCGTTTGTTCCGATAGAAGTTGCTTTCAAATCTTCTGTACGTCCTTGCCAGCCGGCATTAGCCGTTAAACCGATCTTGTCGCTTATTTGCTTGTCGAAGAACAGCATTACGTCTCCGTAAATAATCTGATAAGACTTTCTTAGCAAACTGTACCCTCCGGATACTCCATCTTTGTCCGGATATGCAGCAGCCGGATATTGCGATCTGCTACGATCCTCAATAGCGCTTGTTGTATAGTCTGTTGATACGCGAGCCTTGGCTGTAAGGAACGGGAATATTTTCCACGTCGGCGCAACGCTGGAGATCAAACGCTGCTCCAATTCGTCGCTAGTATTTTCATATATTCCCCAAAGCATATCACGCACGCCATTAGCAAAAGCCCTGTCGCCGCCATACTTGAACGTTTCGTCAGGCGTATATATATTACCGTTGGCGCCGCCGGCATCTTCCGAGTTAATATAACCCATTGAATTTTTATACCGCTTCTTTACCATATCAATGTCAAGGAAAGAACCGAAGGAGGCGTTATATCCTCCATATATTCCAAGCTCCGTACCGGGGCGGTTAACGAAATGCTGCGATATATAGTTCCCGGAATAATCCACCGACAGCTTGTCGTTAAAAGCAAGATTCCCGACAAGATTAAAATTATGCTTTTGATAATCTCCCGTCAAAGCGTTCGGAACTTCCTGCATGTGCGTGTATGAAAAGCGAGTATTGGAATTTTCGCCTCCATGATTAACGGCAATATTGTAAATCTGGTCGCTACCGTTGCGGAACAGTTTCGTCCATGGCGAAGAATCAATCACGGAATACTTGCGCGTAGTACCATCAATATACAATACATCCCGTCCGTCATACGCCGGCCCCCATGAACTTCTCACATATTCAGGATACACTCCTCCGGAAGCATCTGTTATAAATCCGCCTGTAACCAGCTGCATAGAAGTCCATGAATCATACGTCCCGCCCGGCCCGTATTTATTTTGTATCGAAGGAACATTGGCAACCATATTGGCTTGTAGCGTTACGTTTGCATCAATGGTTGTTCCCTTGCCTTTGGCCTTTTTGCTGGTAATTATTATGGCGCCGTTAGCAGCTTCGGAACCGTAGAGCGCAGTAGCCGCAGCGCCTTTCAAAATACTTAGACTTTCGATGTCCTCCGGATTGATGTCAACCAAACCGTTAGAACGAACGCGATTGCCCGTACCGATAGACGAAAAGTCCTTCTCTGCAACATTACCGGTAGAATTGCTGCCGTTACTTGCATTACCGTTACGAATCGGCACACCGTTAAGAACAACCAGCGGCTGCGTATTTCCATTAAGCGACGACAATCCGCGCACATTAATAGATACACCGCCGGCCACACCTCCCTGCGTATTCTGAATACGAACGCCGGAAGCCTTGCCGTACAATGCAGTAGCAAAGTTCGGAGAGCCTGTTTTAAGAAGATCGCTTGCGCTAACCGTAGTTATGGCATATCCAACCTTTTTCGCATCCTTGGTGATACCAAGCGCGGTAACAACAACTTCGCCCAACGTTTGCGTGTCCTCAATCAGCTTGACATCCAATGTCGCCTGTCCGGAGAATTTTATCTCCTGCGTCGTATATCCGAGGTACGAAAATATGAGCGTCTGCCCGCTTGTAGCTTCAATGGCATAGTTTCCATTCAAGTCTGTAACCACGCCGGTAGTAGTCCCTTTGATTGTTACAGTTGCTCCGATAACAGGCCCAGTCGCGTCTGCAACAATGCCCGTCACCCGTCTTCTTTGCTGTTGGGTTTCATTAACCCATTCTTTTGTTGGTACATCATTTGCGTACAAGCTCCCGAAAGAGCTGAGCATAACGACCAGAAGAATCAGATTTGTTAATTTGTTAATCTTCGTCATGAATCAAATAAATAAATAATTAATTAAACATTAAGTTTCTAAAAAGCGACCATCTGTATTTATATGGTTATGTGTATCTATTTTAAGTGAATTAATTAATCTCAGTTAATTAATTAGATGTAAGTACGCACGAAGCTTTTCCTGTCAGATAAGGCAACAATTTTCATGAGTGGAATTTAATATTCATCACATCTTGTGTATTTGCAAGCCAACGGTATAAAACTTGATCAAATAATAAGAAACATGCCTAGCAGCAGTAAATAAATACACAGTTATTCGCAAGGCCAGGCAAAAAGAAAAAAAAGAAGAAAAAATCATGTCTTATTAGTCATATAAAAGCTTAATTTTAAGGTTACTACTGGTAACAAAAGCCTGTCAGAATAAACGCTCGTTTATTCTGACAGCAAATATAGATATTTTAAGAAGAAAAGCACCTATTATTTAAATTATTTGCAACTCATTGAACACCTTTTCTATAAACAACTTCAGCAATGAAGCACAGATGCGGCACGCCGCTTTCAAAAAATAATCACCAGCCTAAAATATTAGCAGAATAAACGAGCATTTATTATACCAATATTCTAAATTCCACTTAAAAGCATCATGGACTTTCATCCATGAAAATATAACTTAACCTTACGAAAATAATACGCTTACTCCTGAAAATAGAAGCAAGCCATTTATTGCATTTCCATCTATCACACAAAAAAAACAGGGGCAAACTCCTGCGTGGTGGAGCTGCCCCAGTAAAGTGAATGGAAAGTTTTAACCGATGAGAAAAAATATTTTTTATTCTATTATGCTTATGTCAAAGAGTTTTTCAAAAGGAAGCGCAAGTGTTGCGAAAGCTTTGTCATTACCTTCGTCAGAAATACTTTTGATTATATCCGGAGCATCATCCTTAGCACGCAACCTGATGCTTTTTCCACTTTTTGCAGAGATTGTAAAGGCTACATCATCAGTCGGTGAATAAGTGAATGAAGACTTTTTTGCAAATGTACATCCGGTGACAAACTGGATGCCATCTGTCAGGCAATTGCGAGCCTCACAGACAACTTTTATGTCATTCATTCCAGCCGCATCAATCTCAAGAAAGTCAATAGCATACAGCGCAGCCATAACACCCATCGCCAGACCGGGACAAATATGCCCGTGCAGCTGCCCTGCTTTTATTAGAAGCAAATCAGCCTGCCTGTTAGCTATATTATTATTGATTTCCATCCTCGGATCCGCTTTTAATAGCGAAAGATGGACAGCGTCAGATTCTATTCCACGTGCAAATATCGAAGTATCGCAACATTTGATGTCCAGTATCGGCGATCCATCAAGAGCATCAAGACCTTCGACAGTTAATTCATTTCCATTTACGCCAACAAGCCTGACGGTAGTCACACCTATCGGATTAGGGCGAAGAGGACTGCGCGATGCAAACGATCCGCGCTCAACTCCGGACATTGTTTTTCCGGAAAGACGTATTTCTTCCTCCTTAAGTCTGTCAAAATAAAAGACAACATCCAAATATTCGCACTCATTAATATTAAGCAATGCTTCTGCATACTCATGATCTATTACCAAACGAGCCTGCTCACTTTTCAGCTGCTTCAGCGGCGTATTATAATCATATTCCTGATTGGCAGAGACTTTTCCAATAGACCTGAATGTTATTTTTTCCATACTTGAACCGTATTGATATATGATAAATAAAAAAGTAATGAGAAATAAAGACTTTTTCATGCTACAAATCTTTTATAAAATAATTATTTAGCGCGATTCCGTCGTCCTGCAAAGCCTCGAACAAGAAGAAAAAGAAATAGAGGCGCTCCAACGAAAGAAGTAAGTATGCCGACAGGCAATACAACCGGTGCAATGATCGTCCGCGCAAGCGTATCAGACAATAGAAGGAAGAATCCTCCGAAAATAGCTGAAGCAGGAATCAAAAACTGCTCATCATGTCCTATAATTCTGCGAATAATATGCGGAACAACCAGTCCTACAAACGCAATAACTCCATAGAACGAAACAACAACGGCAGTAAGCAATGCCGCTGAAACCATTCCGCTCAATCTTATGCTTTGAACGTTTATCCCCAGGCTCCTTGCATGTTCATCGCCGGACTGCATCGTCTTGTAAGTCCACACATGCCAAGCGAAAAAGAGCATTGCAGGAATGAGAAGAATCGCAAGTATTTTCAGGTTACTCCACGTCACCCTGCCCAAATCGCCAAACGTCCAAAAGACAATTGATGCCAGCTGCACATTATCGGCAAAATATTGCATTGCGGATATTCCCGCACCGAATAGAGAAGATATGATTATCCCTGATAAAATAATAATCTCAGGACTTGCACCTTTATATCTTGACAATGCAATGACAATACCTACTCCAACAAGGCTCCATATAAATGCAGATAAAGCCACAATACCAGGACTGTTAAGCATTGCCATGTCATTAGAGCCACTATACGCACTGCCTGCTCCAAATACAACAATTGCAAACGATGCGCCAAATGCAGATGCGCCAGATATACCCAATGTATAAGGCGAAGCTAGCGGATTTCGCAGCAAGCTCTGGATAACAGCTCCTGAAACAGCAAGCGCCATTCCTGACAAAATAGCTCCAATCATCCTCGGCAAACGAATGTTCCAAACAATCTGATAAGTAAAGTTTGAACCTTCGCCATTGAATAATTTTAATATATCATAAAGACCTGTTCCTGATGCTCCAGCCGTCAGAGAGAACAAAGCCAACGCAACTAACAGTACGATAAGCGTTAATATAAATATTAATCGCCTGCGTATATGCTTTTTGTAATCACTGACTACACTGTTCATCTTAAATCATCCTTAGTTATATGTCTGAAACTATTCTCCGTTACTAATTCACTGAAAACAGGCTTGCCGAAAAACAATTTCAGTATATCGTTCGCCTTGGCATCAATTTCCATGTCAGCGAAAGCCTCCGGATACAGTATCTTGCCTGTAAACCAACAGTTGATTAATACAAGCTCATAGTTTACAGCATAATTATTGTATGGCATAAGCGTAAACACATTTCCTCGACTAACAGCATCAAGATTTTCGTACAAACCTCTTCCAGGTTTAAGATCTTCAAGAATTAAACTCAACCCCGATTCATCAATGAATAAATAATCCGGATTCCAAACCATCAATTGCTCCTTATCCACATAAGTTCCCTTAACATGCGAGACAAGTCGGCGATCAATACTCGAAACAACATTATTCGCTTTCGTAAATATAAAAGGAGGATAATAAGGTTGCGTTGAAGCTATATCCTTCATTGCTCCATAAGCCACTCCGCCTACATAAACAGACGGACGACGAGCTTCAGCAACCGAACTCCTCAATTCCAGTTCATGAATCATTTCCTCCATTGCCGTTATAAGCGAATCAGCTCGCTCCTCTCTCTGCATCACAGAGCCAATTAGCCTTAATGAAGCATAAAGAGAATCACGCGCAGCCGATATTCCAAGTTCAGGACATTCAAGAGCAATGACCGGTATTCCTGTTTTAAGTTGAAGGTCATCCGCTTCTCCAACAGTGCTATATGCAGTAAAGATAACATCAGGACGAGCATTAATTATAAGCTCTGCATCTCCACCCATCAACGGCCCTATGCGCGGAAGACAGTCCAATTCAGGAAAAGCGCTTAGATACGGCCGTTTCAGATTAAGCTTGTCGCCATCTTCGATCCCGACAACATTCTTAGCCAAATTCATATATACAAGCAGACGCAATGAACCGGCGCGTATGCCAACTATTCGCTCAACCTTTTCAGGAATCATAACCGTTCGCCAAAGCATATCTTCAACAGCACGAACATTACTGTTCTTCGGCTGCCTTATGCAGGCAGAAAGCAGAAAAAAAGACAATACCAGCGATAGAATACCAAATATTCTCATGCTCAAAACTTAACGGCCAGTCTGACGGAAACAAGTCGTCCGGGCGATAATGACGTTTGCGTTTCCAAATGCCGATTATCAAACACGTCCTGAACATCCAGCATTGCGTATATAAAAGAATTGATCTGCCTCGAAATCTGGAGGTCAAATGTTGTATATCCTTCAATGATGTTCTCATCCGTGTTAGCATCATCGGAGAACTGTCGGCTCTTGTACAGTCCTCGCAGACTGATGTTTGCAATCTTGTTCTTCCATAATGCAGATGCGGTGATTCTGTGCTTTGGCGAATATGTAAGGAACTTGCCTGTCAAATCAGGTCTCAAGTCAAACTTGTCAATCGTTGAATGACTGAACGTATATCCGGCCATAAAACGCAAGTCAGCCATCGGCATATAACTTAATTCTCCCTCAAAACCCTTTAGCGTAACGCCTGTAACATTTTCTCGACGATATATTGGTCTGCCTGGTGACAGCTCGTCACCAGATGCGACATAATAAAGGAAGTCTGTGCCTTTCGCATAATATCCTGTTGCCGACAATTTGAAGCGCGTTCCATTCGTATAGTCAACTCCAAGCTCATAATTGTTGATTGATTCAGGTCCCAGGTTAGGGTTTGCATACTTTGGCCCCACCCACATATAACCTGTGCGAGTTAAATCATCAAGAATTGAAGCTCTGAATCCATGCGAGTAAGATACATAGCCGCTAATATCTTTTATAAAATTAAATCTAAGCCCTGCACGAGGAGAAAGCTCCGACCATGTATGATCTTTAAGCTCCGGAAGAGTGCCCCATGGAGAAGTCGAATGATAGTATCCGTCAGAAAAGGCAACAACATCATAACGCAAACCAGCTACGAGCCTTATTCTGTTATCAAGGAATGAATGTTCATCCTGTACGTAAGCTGCATAAGTCTGAATGATTCCCTCATTATAAACCGTATCATACGGAGCAGTCTGATAGTAATCCCCACCTTTTATGCTTCCATTTTTATACTCAAAACCTCCAGTCAACGTATTAAGTTTATTAATTTGATGATTGAAATTCAACAAAGCTCCATAGTCTTTACGATATGAATCAACATCATAGCGCCGATAACTTCCGCTTCCTGACAAACTCTCATTAAGATCTGTATAATTCACCATCTGGTAATAAATACTCAAATCATATTTAGTTCTTTCAGTTCCTCCTTTCAGCAAACCACGAATCAAATCAGTATCGAATCGACGATAATTGCCTAAGGGAATATGAATTTTCGTCCCCTCCCCTCGCCTGTCGCGATATGTATCATACTGAAGCTCCCATTGAATACTGCTACTGCCATCGTATCCAGCCCTTGCAGACACGTCTATTCCCTCGAAGTTACGTTTGATGTCCGTCGGCGTAACTTTATCATCCGGGACAGACATATATCCATCACTTTTGGTAAAACTCTGGCTCACTCCTCCATAAAAGCCTTTGTCATTACGAATCCTTACGCTCATATCCTCTCTCACCGTATTAAGAGAACCATAACTTAGTCCGGCGAATATTTCCTGCGGCTTTGATGGCTTCTTTGTAATGATATTTATAACTCCTCCCATTGCATTGTTTCCATACAATGATGATCCAGGGCCTTTAAAAACTTCGATGCGCTCAATATCATACTGGTTAATCTTGTTCCAGTTGACACTCCCTCCGTCAGATGCGTTTATAGGAACTCCATTCAACAAAACAAGAGTACGCGATTGCTCGTCGCCGGATAATCCGCGTAAAGTTACAGACGGATTAGACGAATATATACCGGAAGCCCTGTCAACATTCACACCAGGAACAAATCGAAGAATTTCATCAACAAGTCTCGTCGGCGATGCCTCAATTAAATTATCCCAAACGATGGAAATCCTCGCTGGAACCTCATTTATATTCCTTGTCGTCTTTGTAGCTGTTACGACTACCTCGCTTATCGCTACCGAATCGGCTATTTCTTGAGCAAATGCCGATAACCTTCCAATAAATACAATGCCAAACAATAAAGTGGCTTTAAATACATTGATCTTCATAATGCAAAATATATAATTAATTAATAAACGTGTTACTTATCTGATGATTCGTGCTACCGGCGGCGAAGATAGACATATTTTTCAGTTTCAAACAGTTTCGGCATAAAAAGTTTTCAATTTTCCATTCATCAGACAACAAACAGCAAGCATCCGCATATAAATTCAACACATTTCCCATATCCTGCCACAAGCACAAAACATTTATAATACTGCAAACATCAACTGCTCACAAACATGATAATTTTGCATATATGCAAATCATTCCCGCAATCAGCATGAGACATTTGCATATATGCAAATCATTCCCGCAATCAGCATGAAACATTTGCATACATGCAAATTGCCACTGCAATCAGCATGAAGCTTTTGCATATATGCAAATAGTCCCTGCAACCGGCATGAGCATTTTGCATATATGCAAATCAGTCCTGCAACCGGCATGAGCATTTTGCATGTATGCAAATCAGTCCTGCAACCAGCGTGAGGCATTTGCATGTATGCAAATCATTCATTTCAATTACATGCTTTGATTGATATTGCGACTTTTAGTATAAAATCATGTTATTGAAGCATCATGATAAATATTTATCTTCAATTTAGCCTGTTATGTTACATTTATAATAATAATAATGCTTCACAAAGCTGTAATGTAGTAACTATGTTTATAAATGAAGACAATTTATATAACAAACTACACTTTTCATCAATTACAAACTTATGAGAATACAATTTGTAGCAAGCAAGCTGTGTTAAATCAAAAGAACAAAAAAATCAACAAAAAAAATTGCAGTTCAAAAAAACAATGTATATTTGTGGCATAATTAAATAGAATTGTAAACACATACATATATGCGACACATTGAAAATAGTATAACTCCACTTACAGGCATCAAGATGTACAATCAATTTGCCTTTATATAATATTTTTATTATTGATTAGTTTTAACTTCAATAGTATTACATTATAAGACAATATATTTCCATATTCACTATAAGCACAACGATAAAGAAAAGATAATTCATAAAAAGAATTATTGTAGATTTTTGATAATTAGACATCATGTTTGGTTCATATTTATATGAATTAATTAGTTTAAGGGATTGCTTCGTGATGAAACAGTCCCTTTATTATTGTCTGTTCCGTTAGCGTTATGTTACAGATGTGGTGAAAATGCCTTGTATATGTATAATTTGTCTATTTGTGCTTAAACTATTCGTTCATAATTAAAAAGACATTATTTTTGGGCACAAAAACATTATGAACAAATATTTTAGTATTTCAATATTAGCCTTTCTTGTAGCAGAAGTGTTTCTGTCGTCATGCAATGTGCATATAAAAAAATCTCAAGTCCAGATGGTTGAGATTAAAGATCTTCTTGGAAGGAAAGTAACCATTCCTGCTGAACCGAAAAGAGTAGTATGCCTGCGTCCCGGCGCTCTGCGCCTGCTGTCATATATTGGCGAAACAGATAAAGTTGTCGGTATTGAGCAGGTTGAGACAGGCGGAGATGACCGTCCATATATGATTGCCTATCCTGAACTGCTGCAATTGCCGTTTGTTGGTCCGCGCGGAGGTGATAATGAATTGATTTTGAACGTATCTCCAGACTTGATCTTGACGACTTATACCACTGTTGCTGAAGCTAATGCCTTGGAGAAAACACTTAATGTTCCTGTCGTCGCGCTTGAACATCCTGAATTTGGGAATAATGCAGAGCCTCTATACCGCTCTCTTGAGCTTGCAGGTAAAATACTAAACCGCAAGGAGCGTGCTGATTCGCTGATAGAATATATTCGCCGGACTATTTCCGATTTAAACAATCGAAGCTTGTATGTAAAAAATCGTGAAATAGCTTATATTGGAGGCATTGCGCACGGACGGGCACGCGGTCTTAATTCAACTCATCCGATATATCCTCCATTTATATTCACCAACGTAGCCAATACAATAAAAGAGACGAGTGCTTCGATGGAATATTCGCTTTCCGGAGCATATATTGATTTAGAACAGTTGTGGCTGTATAATCCGGAGACAATCTTTATTGACGAATCCGGATTGGATGTTTGCATTGAAGATATGATACGCCACAGTGGTTGGATTAAATATTTCAAATCATATAATAATAAGAGAATTTTCACTCTGCTTCCGTACAACAGCTATGCGGCTAATTATGAGACGGCTCTGCTTAACGCCTGGTTCGTCGGGAAAACATTATATCCTTCCGAATTTGCTGACGTTGACATAATTGATAAAGGAAATGAGATTATGGATATGTTTTTTGGTCGCCCGATTCTGAACAAAGTCCTTACGCCGAATAGTTTCAAATCAATAATTGAACTTAAATGTTTGATATTAGGAACCTGAGCTTTACATATCAGTCAAATCCAGTATTGAATAACATCAGCTGCCGGATTCATCGCGGAGAATTTGTTGCGCTTGTCGGCCCGAACGGAGCAGGCAAGAGCACACTTATCAAATGTATATGCGGGATACTGAAAGCTAAAAGAGGAACGCTCCTCATCAATGGCGTGACATCTTCGAGCTATTCCGCAAAGGAGATAGCCCGCATTTTGGCCTATATTCCTCAATCTGAAAGTGAGCCGATGGCCATTACCGTCTTCGATATGATATTGGCAGGTCGAAAACCATATTTCAGCTGGAAACCGACAGAGGAAGATTATCAGGAGACATCCGATGCGATCCGACTTCTCGGCCTTGAAGATTTGTCGATGAGATATGCAAACGAACTAAGCGGTGGACAATTGCAAACTGTCATGATTGCACGCGCTCTGGTTCAAAAAACATCCGCCCTGCTCCTTGACGAACCCACCGCAAGCCTTGACATTCGTCACCGCACGGAGGTGATGGAGCTTCTAAAGAATTTATCTGCCAGCGGCCTGACGATCGTAATGTCTGTTCATGATATAAACATTGCTCTGCATTATGCCTCTCACATTCTCATGCTAAAAAACGGCCAAATACTTGGCTCCGGAGCGAAAGGAAGTATTTCGCGCGAGCAACTTGAGCAATTGTACGACACCCGCCTTGATGCAGTGAGCCACAATGGTGTTCTTCACGTCATTCCATGCGGTGGATTGTCGTGATACCCTTCTATTCTTTTACAATATATTTACATTTTGCCTCCCGACGAATCAGTAGAGACCGTTCATCATGGCATAATAGATAAGTCCGGATGTGGTTTTGATGCCGAGCTTTGCGGTAATGTTCTTGCGGTGTGACAGGACGGTGTTGAAGCTGATGCAAAGTTTGTCGGCGATGTCTTTGTTGGTATATCCCTGAATAATTAGCTGAAGGACGTCGATTTCACGTGCCGAAAGTTCTTTGTTTTCCTTTTCCGGGTCGGCATCAACGATAAATAGCTGTTCCAATTGCTCGATGATAATTTCTTGAGGAGCATACATGTCTATAAGAGAGCAAGCGGCGGCGACGGTTTTCGTTTCACAACATAATATAGCCGTCTTAGCCCGACGTTGAAGAAAATAATCTGTATTACAGATAAAAGTATCGGCTTCGATAAAGAAATAATCGAAAGAAAAGGATGTAGCTAAAAAAGATTCTGCGTTCAGATAAGAGTGAATGACTACGGGAGGGAAATATTCTTCTATTAGAACTTTCAAGCCGATAGACAGAAGTGTGTTTTTCGAGATTATGGCTATGTTTTTGCTTTTCCTCACAGGCTATTCAGGATGCGTAGGTGTATGCGGTTGTTTTGTTTAATATCTTTTTCGAGACTGCTAATACTAAAGACGACAGCATAGCATAGGTTGTCGTCGTAATCGCCTGCGAGGTGCTTAATGATTAGCCGTTTGAGGTCGGCAAGTAGTTCTTCGAGGGCATCTTCACCAGAGTGGACGCCTGAATTACAATTTTCGATCCGATTTAGCAGTTCGCGCTTAAAAGAAGAGAAGAATTGGGCGATAAGGGAGAGGGTTTGGTTGCCTGGTTGGCTGTGAAGGATGAGTGAATTGAGGTGGCGCTCGATATTTGGCAGTTGATCTTTCAGGTAGTAGGTGTTTGTTTTGTTAAGATAATCAATGATGAGCGAGGTTTGGAATGACTGGAGTTTTCGTGTTGGAAAATATTCCTCGTTAAGGAAAGTGTTGACGACTGTGAGGAGAAATTCCGTGTCGAGGTTGTGCTTTTTACAAATTTCTTCTACCGATTTATCGCCGAGGCCAAGTCGGATACCGAA
>JAIRPK010000060.1 GCA_031257015.1 Tannerellaceae bacterium | reverse complement strand
ATCATTTTATTGTCAATTTATACGAACGTTTTTTCCGCCAATCGCGTTGACAGATTCTTACATTATTTTACCATATGGATTTATATATTTTGACCGGCTGCGGAGCGCGGGGGGACGTGGGCTGATTTGCCTTTGTGGATGGAGTACACGGAGCTTGACAACGCGCTAAACGTTGTTCGCTCCTGCGTAGAAAAAATGTTTTTAGTGTGCAAAATAATCTCTTGTAATCTATGGCAACATGTTTTGGATTCGGCTTATTATTTACCCTATAAATTGACAATCGTTTTTGTGCTTGAAACATGATTGCTTTACGCTTTGGGAAGCTTGTTTCAATGGTTGAAAACGGTGACTTCTAATGTGCATCAATATAAATTGGATTTTGAGTATGTTTTCCCCGTAAGGAGGAGAATGTTTTTCAGATTCGAGTTATGGCATCACACCATGTTGGACGATGTCTTTTGAAGATGGAACGTGGTGGTATCTAAGGAGGGCTAATATGTTTTGGGCGTGAAACATGTTTTCCCCCAAAGAAGGACGATATGATTTCGACTCGTAGCATATTGGCCACCAAGTGGAATGATGTGTTTGAGGCCGGAACATGGCTTCCTCCAAGGTAGGCCGGTAGTTTTCTTTCCGGATCGTGATGTCTGTCAAGGTGGGACGATGTGTATTGGAACCAGATCGTGTTTCCCATAAGGGGGGATGATGTTAATCGAGTTTTGCGCATGTCTTTTCACAACTCTGACCGATGAGCTTCAGAGGCGTAGAATATTTTTTTCAGGCGTACATATATATTAATGTGTATGGGCGAGTTTTTATCGGATGGATTATACATATCCCGTTTATTCGTTTTCATTTTTCCAAAAGCCATTGCGCTCTTGATTTCAGTCATTAGTTTTGCGCCTCAAATAACTTAAATATGAATGAATTTACAAAAATGCTTTTGGTGATTGGCGTGTTGTTTTTCTCTCTGTTTTCATGTGCCGACGAAAGAGATAAAAGTGTAAAAGAAACAGAGCTGCGGAGCGACATTCGCTTTAGTACATTTATCGAAAATAAGGTGACGCGAACCGTTAATAACGGAGAGGCGTGGAAAAGGGGAGATGAAATTGGAATATATATGAAGCTCTCCGCTGATAATCTAGAGGATGCCCTTTATGGGAACTTTCGCTATGTTGCTTTTCCTGACAACTCTGCGCCGGGGCAGACGTTGCTGAAGCCGGGAAATAGAATGGATTCCGCCATATTTTTTCCCAAGTCGCTGGCTCCGATTGACTTTATAGCTTACTATCCCTATGATCCTGGTGTGAGTACGACAGGTGTTGTCAAAGTGGACATCCGTAATCAGAATGATCGGGAGCTGCTGAATCTGCTCTATTCGCGTGAAAGTCTTCGGACTTATGATACAACGCAAATGGTTGTACTGCCGTTTAAGCATAAAATGGCTAAGATGCGTTTGGAAATCAATGTTGCCGCCGGAATGAACGTTAATCTTGAGCATGTAAAAGTTCGCCTTGACGGTATCCCGGATACAGCGAGCCTGCATATAGCGAACGGCTCATTGACGGCAACTGGCTCTCCAGGGTCGATCTATCCGGGGGCAATGCGTGTTCCTGTTGGTTTTGAAGAGGATTCTGCCTCTTTCCAATGTATAATTATTCCGCACAGAGGGAGCGATTATGACAATCGCAAAGTGTTGATTGCTGCCGAAGGGAAGACATACGCATGGTATATTCCAGATGCAACGGACTTTGAGGAAAACAAAGTCTATACGTAT
Organism: Tannerellaceae bacterium; assembly: GCA_031257015.1. Lineage (GTDB taxonomy): Bacteria > Bacteroidota > Bacteroidia > Bacteroidales > Tannerellaceae > DFXE01. Next base: position 14,722 of record JAIRPK010000060.1, on the reverse strand, counting down.
CATCTGACATTAAGCAGCCGGAATGTAACGGGGATTTCCGGAGGAATACTTCCATGGCTTACGGGGGAAGACCGGGAAGAGTCTGTCAACGAGGAGCCGCCGACGGAATCGGGTAAGCCTTTGCTGATGCCGCTCCCTGGAGGAAAATACATGGACGCGGTATATATTCGCAAGGGAAGCTTTGTCATGGGCAGTCCAACAAGCGAGCCGATGAGGGCAGACAGTTCGGAGTCGCAACATGCCGTTACGTTGGCGAAGGATTTCATCATCGGTAAATACGAGGTGACAAACGAACAGTTTGCATTTTTTCTGAACGACATGAATGTTCCAGCTAGCGGCATCGGGTCGGATAATCGACTGTGGATAAACTCTAATGCGACGTGTGGTCTGACCTACTCTGCCGGTTGGAAGCCCGTTTCTGGGAAACCCAAATACCCTGTCTCATCGGTGAGCTGGTGTGGCGCCAAGGCTTATGCCGAATGGGTCGGCAATGGTTGCCGCTTGCCTTCGGAGAGTGAATGGGAATATGCTTGTCGTGCAGGAACGCAAACAACCTATTTCTTTGGCAGCGATACAACGAACATAAAGGATTATGTGTGGTACGGTTACACGTCTAAAAGCAAGCAACCGTCAGCCGTCGGCTTGAAGAAACCTAACGGATGGGGATTGCATGACATGTGTGGTAACGTGTTCGAGTTCTGTTCCGACCGTTTCGCAGCAGACTATATGACGCCCCAGGCTAATGTCTATTCTCTCCGTGGAGGTTCATACGATTCCAATAGCAAGCAGATACGCTCGGCTTACCGTTTCTTTATGAAGCCGGAGATATGTGAGAAAGAGGTTGGCTTCAGAGTCGCATTTGATGTGCCGGAGATTTGAGGAGAGAAAGTGAGCTTTTTGGCGTAGGGCATGAGTGATTGTGTCCGCCCTTCTTCTTCTCTCTGACTAGGTAATTGAAAAAAAGTCTGGGATTATCCTGCTAAAGATAATCCCAGACTTTTGGGTAAGAGGAGGGATGATTTTTGACTTGGTGCTGAAGAAATCCTTTCGGAATAGTAGAGGCAAACAATTGCTGGCTGATGAGAATGTCTTGGAGCAGATTTGATTGTGTGTGAAAGAAAGGCTGTCTGTGAGAAGTAGACAAGTTGCTTTGCTTACGTTGTTTTGTCTCGGTGTGGAATGGTCTGTTAAGAATGTGGAAGGAGTTTTTTCTCCAATCTTCTACGCATTAGATTAATTGCTGACCTGAACAATAACAGGATAATTAAAGGAAAGAAGGCGGAATTGAACTGTTGAGGAATGAAGGGGCTTCCGATGAGAAGGGCGCTTAGCAATATAATATTTGCACAATGATAAATCTTCGTATTTTTTTTCCAATTCTTCGAGGCGATTAATATTGCTCCCACCAAATGGAAAGGGTGTAGCCAAAGGATCAACCAATTGGGCCAAGTCGCCGGATGTACGGAGACGAAGGCTAAAAAGAAAACGAGGCAGCCTGCTAATCCCGTAGTGCAGAATATCACACAGTCCATCCACCTTAAATTGCCTCCTTTCCATTCCCAAATAGCCAGTAAAAGGACAATTGTCAAAATTGCCCACATACATTGAAATGGCGTTACTCCTCCTTTTATCCTTTTATCCGGGACGCTATCCAGCAGAACGTTCGTCTGAACAATCAGCTTGCGCTCCGAACCATCGGGGTTTACAATCGTCGCCTTGGCGAAGGCCGCTTCCAGGCAGAGTGGGAGGAAGAACTCTTCTTGTTGCGTTGCGATGCGGTCGGCTGGACTGCCGAGGGCAATCTCTGTTCCGAATATTAACCAAGGGTTGTTGCGCATACAATTGTTGATGAGTTCTCGGAAAGTATGTTGTTCGTTGCTGTCTGCATAGACGATCTTTCCGGATATGGACTTCTCAATTATCGCGACGGGACGGGTAGCGCAGTTGTCGAAAAAGAAATTGTACCGGTAGGTGGCGTTTTCCGGTTTAGCATTCCATATTAATGTCTCCCATATCCGGCTTTTTTCTTCGTCGCTGAGGTTGAGAATTTGTTCGCGGACGCCACATTCACGGTAGGTACATTCTGCAATCAAATGACGGAACTCGACTACTCCAAGTTTATAATCTGTTTCACCCTTCGTGAAACGATAGATAAAGCCGGGGCGGCTGAAGTCGAATATGCCGTAATTGAAAACATAATCAGTACCGGCAATCGTGTCTTTCACTCGGATGGCCGTATGCCCGTAGAGGGCATAGACGGCAGTCTCTGACGGATCGTAAGTGACAAGGCTTATTACTGCATTGCGACCGAGATTTCCCTGGCTTGTTGCGGATATGGATAATAGAGCTAGAGCCGTTATTAGCATTAATTTATTTCGCATGATAATGGGGCGGCTAGTATATTCCTCCTTTATAAAGGTCTTTGAACCCGGTATCTTCTTCGGTGCCCTCCTCGTCATCTTCCTGCATAAGGACAGCAGCGGATGCTTCATCGGAAAGAGCGGAGACTTTATTGCCTGTTATACGGTAGGCTTTGGCTCGCTCAAGGTATGCAGGGGCAAAGTTGGGGAGATATTCAAGGGCTTCGGTGAGGAAAGTAATAGCTTCGGCGACTTCGCCGTTACTGATGAGGATACGGGACTTCAGCAAAATAGCCTCCTCACAGTATGGATTGCACTCAAGGGCGTTGTCATAACTCTCCAACGCATCGGCGTGCATGGACTGCTTTTCGTGAATTTTGCCTTTGAGCAAGTAGTTGGCCTCCTCGTCCGGTGATAATTCAATTGCTTGGCAGACGTCCGTCAGCGCATCCTCAAGTCGGTCAGTCTCGTAATATGCTCCGGCACGCAGGAAGAACGGCGTCGCAAAGTTCGCGTCAAGTTCTATGGCGGATGTCAAAGCCTCTATTGCTTCGGCATAGTCCTTTGTTGACTCCATGATACGACCGATAAGATGATAGGCAAGGGGGCGGATCTTGTCCGTGTTTTCTTTGAGATCCATTCCGAGCGTGGCGCGGCAGTCGGCCAGGGCCTCTTCCGGCATGTCAGATTGAAGGTATAAGCCGGCGCGACCTAAACGTGCTTCGGCATCATCGGGGGCAAATTCGATGAGGGCGGAGGCTGCCGCCAGAGCATCTTCCGTTTGATGGTTGGCGGAGAGGGCGGCCAAGTGATATTGCAGGGTTTCCCTGTCTGTTTTGATCTTCAATGCCTCCTCGAAGCATTTCACTGCATAGCCGAGTTTGCCCATTCGCAGGGCGCGAATACCATCATATTTGAATATCTCGAAGTTCTTTTCGTCTTCGCTCTTTTCTCCATTAGAGGGAAAAAGAGATTTGAAAAAATTTATCATTGTGATTTGCGTATTATATAGACAGGTATATTTTCATGAAGTGCAAATGTAACTCTTTTAAACAAACGTTTGTTCATGTCGCCCCAGCCTCGGCGCTCATGAAATCCTTTGATATTTATGCAAGAGTCCTGCTTGTTTTGATTGTTTACGCCTGTCGAAAACATGGAGCGTTTGTATAATTACAAATTGTCCCTGCTGAAAACATGAAGCGTTTTTATAGTTGCAAATCGCTCCTGTTCAAAACATGGAGCGTTTTCATAGTTGCAAATTGTTCCTGTCAAAAACATGGAGCATTTGCACAGTTGCAAATTGTCCCTGCTGAAAACATGAAGCGTTTTCATCGTTGCAAATTGTTCCTGTCGAAAACATAGAGCGTTTTCATAGTTGCAAATTGTCCCTGTCGAAAACATGAAGCGTTTGCATCATTGCAAATTGTTCCTGTTGAAAACATGAAGCGTTTTCATAGTTGCAAATCGCTCCTGTTGAAAACATGAAGCGTTTTCATAGTTGCAAATTGTTCCTGTCGAAAACATGGAGCGTTTGCATAGTTGCAAATTGTCCCTGTCGAAAACATGGAGTTTTTGCAACTATGCGAAAGTTTTATGTTTTACGCTGGGCTTTTGGTGAGTTATCCGAAAGCGGACTTTCTCTAAGGGGAGTGATTTATGTGCTGACAAATTTGTTGCCGGGATAAAATAGACGAGTTCTTTCGATTTTGTATCATCCGACAAAAAAGACAAGCGAGTATTTCATTGATTTACTCGCTTGTCTTTTTAGATTCTGTGGCAGTGTGCTGTAGTGAATGTGTTGGGGGATTATTTTGGAATATGGGGAAATTGTGGATGGTCGCTGGTTGGCTTTTTGGGCTTTTTTGTGCCGGTTGACGGAATGGTTTTGCGGGGACTTCAATAATATATCATTTCCAGCCGGCGGATAGAGAAGGCGGTAAAAAATCCGGATATGGCTTGCATCTCCGGGTGGGTCGTGCAGCGAATATTGCTGGGAACATTGGCCGGTGGGCCGCCGAACATGGGGACGGAACCGTGACTTTCCCATTGTGCATTTTCCATGAAGGTGGCGTAGTCGTGGGTGATGGAGGAGACTTGGAGGAGGAGGGTGTCGCCGGGGTTGAGTTTGCTGCGCTCGCGCTCCTGGTTGAGCATGAAGGCGGGGACGCCATTGAAGATGTGTCCGGCGAGGTATTCATCGTTGGCAGTGCTGAAACCGCTGAGGGAGTCGTTGAATAGGACGCCGTTGTGATACAGCTGCAGACTAAGGTAGTTCACGCCTTCGCTTGGGGTCTCTCCCCAGATGGAGACTTGGAGGAACTGTTTGGCCAGTGGCGAGGGTTCGACGGCCATTGAGTCCAGGCGGGATGGATGGGGAAGGAAGGAGCTGGCTTCGTATGTTTCTTTCTTTCCGCTGTTGTCGAAGTCGGTTGTTACGTGCAGCGTATATGTTTCACCGGCAATGCCGTAAACGTCAGGTGCGGTGAGATAGGTTCCAGGATGTTCGGCGTCTTCGTTGAGGCGGATGGTATCGCTGGCATGTGTAATGTGGACGTCGGCATGGGATACTGCTTGTGGCTTGGAGGTGGAGAAGAAGCCGGCGGAGCGGGTGATGAGCACTTTGTGGGCCGTCGTGTCGGACGAGATGGCGCCGTATATGACGATGCGGACGGGGGCGTCGTCGGTGTTAATGTCTATGTTTTCTTTGCATGAGCTGGGGAGAAGTAATAGTGTGAGAAGGATGATGGGGGTTAAAAAGTAGATAAATGGTATATTTTTCATTGAAGATTGTAATTAAAAGTTAAAATTCCATGTAATAGAGGGGATGAAGCTAAAGAGATATAATTTTTCTGCGTATGATACGTCCGGATTTTCCGCATCTTGCCTGAAGAATATAGCCCATGCGTTGTGGCGTCCGTAAGCATTGTAAAGGGAGAAGTTCAGCTCGCTTTTGAAGCGTGATGTTGGGGCAGAGAGTTTCCATGTAGCTGAAAGGTCGAGTCGGTGATAGGCGGGGAAGCGATATTCGTTCCTTCCGGAGTAAATCGGAACGTAGGAGTCCTCAATCTGGAACCTGCCGGTGGGGTATGTAATGGGCGTGCCGGTAGAATATATCCAGTTGGCTGAGAGGCTTAGTTTGTCGGATGCGTCGAATGTCCCGACAACGGACAGGTTATGGGGTTTGTCATAAGGTGAGCGGTACCATTTGTTATTGTTGATGCTTTCTATTTGCCGGAGGCTCTTGGAGAGGGTATAACTAATCCAGCCGTTGAATGTTCCGAAGGATTTGCGCAGCATCAGCTCCAAGCCATAGGAATATCCTTTGCCGAAGCGCAGTTCCTGCTCAAGGTTAGGATTGAGCATCAGTTCTGCATGGTCTTTGAAATCGACGACGTCCGTCATATTCTTATAATATATCTCGGCGGAAAGTTCGTATTTATCATCTGCGAAGTTGCGGAAATACCCCAAAGCGTACTGGTCGCACTTCTGCGGCTTGACATTCTCCGATGCCTGGAACCAGAGGTCGAAGGGCGAGCCGGAGGTGGAGTTGGAGGCGAGTTGGATGAACTGTGCCGTCCGTGAGTAGCTTGCCTTGACGGACTGGTGGTTGTCGAATATGTATGTGATGCCTGCGCGAGGCTCGAATTGTTGTTGATGGAAGGAGATGCTGCTTTTTTTCAGATTGTCGAAGCTGGTGTAGCGGAGGCCGTACTTCAGTTTAAGCTTGCTTCCAAGGTTTGTTTCGTTGGTGGCGTAGAGAACATTCTCCAAGGCATATTCTTCCGGGAATTTAATTCTTCCGATCATGGCCTCGCTGCCGATGCCGCCGCCTTCGCCAGGGAGGAAAGTGTGGAGCGTGAAGTTGTATCCAAATTTGAACGTATGCAACGTATTGGGCATATAGCTGAAATCGGCCTTGAGGCCATAGTCGCGAAGGCCTGATGTCAGTTCCTGGCTGAGGCTTTCGCTTAATTCGCTCTTGACGTAATAGTCGTAGGTGCTGCCGATGAGGGTGAAGTTGGAGAAGAGTGTTGGCGAGAAGAGGTGATTCCATCGTGCGGTGATGGTTTTGTTCCCGAAGCTCATGCCGGCGATGCTCATGCCGAACTTATCTCTGCCGAAGTAGCCTGCCAGGAAGATGCGGTTGTTGTCATCGATCCGATAGTTCACCTTGGCGTTCATGTCATAGAAGTAGAGCGTCGAGTTCTTCAAGTCGTCATCGTTTGTGAAGTTGAGGAATACGTCGGCGTATGTGCGTCGTCCTGAAACGATGGCTGAGGCTTTGTCTCCTAATGGCCCCTCAAGCGTCAGGCGACTGGAGATGAGTCCCAGGCCGCCGGCAGCCGCATACTTTTGATTGTTTCCGTCTTTTGAACGAATGTCGAGGAGCGACGAAAGACGGCCTCCGAATGAGGCGGGGATATCGCCCTTGTACAAAGTGACATCCTTAATTGCATCGTTATTGAAGACGGAGAAAAAGCCCATCAGGTGTGAAGCGCTATAAACAGCGGCCTCATCCAGTAAGATAAGATTCTGGTCGTAGCCTCCGCCACGCACGCTGAAGCCTGATGTGCCCTCTGCTGTGGACTGTACGCCGGGCAGCATCTGTACTGCTTTGATGACGTCTACTTCGCCCATCAGCGCCGGAACGGATTTGATTGCCTTGGCGGATAGTTTTTCGACGCTCATCTCCGGCTTGGCCACGTTAGCGTTCTTGCCTTCGGCTGATATAATCACTTCGGCAATCTGCCGGGCTTCCGGCTCAAGCGAGATGTTCAGCTTCGTGTCCGTATTTAAATCCACCGGCATTGTTTTCCTTGCATAGCCGATATAGGAGATGATGAGGCGGTATTTGCCTTTAGGGAGACTGATGGAGTAATAGCCATAGGCATTCGTAATTGTTCCGCCGCTTGTTCCTTCTACCATGATTGATGCGCCGATGAGGTCTTCGCCGTTCGCTGCATCGCGGATATTACCGCTTACGGTGGCCTTTCTGTCCTGTGCTGCCAGGCTGATTGAGCAGGCAACTAAAAATGTGAATAAGATAATCTTTCTTGAATATTTCATATTTTGATATATATTATTGCTTGATAAGAGCTTCCACCAATTTGCGTTCTGTTACTTCACGCTCATATTCGGAAATAAAGCGATTGCCCATTGGTACGCCTTCCTTTCTGTATTCCATAAAACTTTCGCGGACGATGCGTGCCGAGGTATGAAATTCTTTCGCTCCCGTTTCTGCTTCTATGCGATTGATGTTATGTGCTCTAACACCACATCCGGGCATGATGATGATTCGGTTATTGGCGCGTTCTATCAGGGATTTTATGAGTGGAATCCCTGCCTCAGCGTCCGGAGCTTGCCCGGAAGTCAAGATGCGGTTGCAGCCGCAGTCGATGATCTCTTCCAATGCCTTGAACGGGTTGCGACAGAGGTCGAACGCCCTGTGGAAAGTGACAGACATTGGGGCGGCGACTTCAACTAGAGCTTCCAGTAGTTTCGTGCTGATCTCGCCGTCTGCCGTAAGGCAGCCGAGGACGACGCCTTGCACGCCTAGTTCCTTCATTCTCTCAATGTCGTACATCATGGTCTTTACCTCGTATAGCGAGTATAGGAAATCTCCTCCTCTCGGACGGATAATAACGTGCATGGCAAGGGAGGAGGTCAGTTCCATCGCTACTTTAACCTCCCCGTAGGAAGGTGTGGTTCCACCTTCCGGGATAGCGGCGCAAAGTTCAACCCTGTCCGCTCCTCCCGCTTCAGCTTCAGCACAACTGTAAGCCGAATTAGCGCAAATTTCTATTATTCTTTTCATTACTTATTAATCTTTAGGGCGCAAATATAACCTTTCCGCAACGGAAGCCGCCGGGCTTAATCTTTTTTAGGAATAGTAAAAGAATTTCTCTCTACGGTTAATCAGGACGGGATGGAGGCAGCTAAAATTCGTTTGAAGGCCTGATGCAAAACGAGAAAGACGCTCTGAAAAGGGCGTCTTTCTGCTGTTGGGTTATTTCAAAAGTTCACTAAGCATACCGCTTTCCGAAAGATGACGCAGGCGGAGGGCGCTTCTTGTGTCATTCATCTCTGACTTTGATTTGTTGCAGTTCATCCTGCAGTTGTCTGATTGTGTGTTCCAACAGTTTGTTTTTTTCTTGTAATTCAGAATTTTTATTTTTTAGCATATCAATATACTCCTGTTGATTTTTCATTATATAATCATGGATATTGCAAAAATGGTTGTTGCTGGCCGAGTGATCTCCCGAATGATTGTCATAATTATAGGTGGTTGAGACCGAATCGTTTTCCCGAATTTCATCGACTTCCACTTCCAGCACTTTTGCGATTCGCATCCATTCTTTATCAGTAATGAAAATCAGACCAGTTTCTCTACGCTGGTACTGTGACTGGTTTATACACAGTTGATTGGCCATATAGTGCTGCGTTTTATGCCGTGCAATTCTTGCTTGTTTTAATTTTAATTTGATTTTTTTCATGCATAGTTGTCTTTGCTGTAAAAATAGTACAAGACAAGAGATTTACAAAATGTCTTTTTTTATGTTAGATAAATAGCTGATGTTATCAACGAGTGGAGAGAATTTGTATCCTGATTATCAAGAATTTATTGGCCGCCCATAAAATTCACATAAAATTCACATGAAAAAAAGTGTTTTTCTTTTAAAATATTCTTTTTATTTGTCACTGTTAACTAACTGAATAATTTTGACTGCGCAGAAAATTGGGAAGAAAAGGAACACGAGAATAATTAATAATATTGAATAACTTTAAAAAGTTAAATTATGAAAGTTTTTTTTAAAAAGCAAGAAATCATTTTTAGGAATTTTAGGTGCGGTAGCTATAATAACTACTCTTGCAGTGTGGAACTTTAGCGAAAGTAAGAGTGTGCTTTTGTCTGATGTAGGATTGGCTAACGTGGAGGCATTGGCTGATGCGGAAGTAATTTGGGGACACCCATGTGCTCATATATGTTGCGGAGTTTGCATGTATTTTTGGTGGGATGGGAGTGTAGACGAGTTTCTAGGCCAGATTTACACAAATTAGTATTAATTCAATATAATAAAATACAATTTGCTCGTGAAAAGCGAATTGTATTTTATTTTTTAATATTAGAAGTATGAAATATATAATTATATCAATTACATTGTCTTTATGTTATTGTAGTTGTAAAGAAAAAACGAGTGTGCTGTTTTCTTTCAGGGAGGAAATAGAATTGGCTTCTTCAAGTACCATTGACTTAGACGCATTAAATATTTTAAGACCGTTTTCTGTTTCTATACTTGATTCGCTATTTATCTTTTCAAATTGGGAAACACCATACAATGTAAGCATATTAAACATTAAAAATAATCAGGTGACTGAAGCTATTCCTACCGGAAATGGGCCGGAAGAGGTTATTGGTTATTTGTCAGTTAAAAGAAATAAAGGCAAATCATTTATGTTTGCCAATAGATTTAAGAAAAAGGTTTATTCTCTTGCTTATGCTAATGGGGATGTCACAATAAATCATGAGATGCAAATGAATGACAGTATTCCCAACTTGTTTTGCATAGCTGAGCTGAATCCTGAAACTTTTATAAGTACAGTTTTTTTTACTGAAGGACGTTTTCTTGTACATCATAAAAATAATGACTATTTCTATGGTGGAGAATATCCTGAAAACGAGGATATAAAAAGAATATCCTCTCGACATAAAGCAGCATTATATAATACTACCAAAATAGGAATACACCCTGATGGGGACAAATTTGTTCTTATTTATCAAGGATTGTTAGATATTTATGAACTGTCACTTTCAAGCAATATAAAACACATAAAAGCCAATCATTATTTCTTTCCTTTATTCATGTCTTATGAAACAGGATCACCTATTATTTATAATAGAGATTGCAAAGTTGGTTTTATAGATATTGACTGTGATGATTCGTATATTTATATGCTTTATACAGATATGGGTATCGCTGATATGTATCAAAAGCATAATTCACCATGGGGAAATATTATAACCGTATTTGACTGGAACGGAAGCCCTCAAATGGTTTATCATTTAGATAGAAATATCAATTCTCTGTGTGTAAAGAATAAAAGTATTTGGGGAATTAGTCCTGATTTCATGGAACTGTATGAATTTATTATACCAGAGCAAGCAAATTAATATAATAAATAGTTAAAAAGATTTTCAGGATAATTATAACACCTTATATCTGTGATATACAGTATTATTGTGACGAATAAGAACCTATAATTCTATTATATCAATATATAACATCATGTTGGCCTTTAATAAAGTTTTTTATTTATGTGTTTGTGGAATCCTATTTTTAGATGGCTTATTTCTTGTTTCCTGCAAGGAAAAGAAGAAGGAAAAAATAGTTGGCTTAATAAACGAGTGGCAAGGGAAGGAGATTAAGTTCCCTGAAAATCCCATCTTTACCCGTTACGCAACTGACACTATTGACTACTATTCTATACTTCAATCCCAGTATAAAGTATATTATCATTTATAGATTCTACTGGTTACCCAGGATGTAAAATGCAACTCGCAAAGTGGAAAGGTTTAATGTATGAAGCCGACTCTATTGCTGGCGAGAGATTATCTTTTCTGTTCTTTTTCCATCCCAAAGGTCTCGAAGAAATAACTATTATTTCCTTGTTTATGAGTTTAGTCATCCGGTTTGTATTGATGTAAACGACGAATTAAATAAATTAAATAAGTTTCCTGAGAACGAAGTGTTTCATACTTTTCTGTTAGATAAAGACAATAAAATTATTGCAATAGGCAATCCTGTGAATAATCCTAAAATTTGATAATTATTTAAATCGGAAATTAAGAAATAAAACAGTTTATGCTATTGAAAAATATAAAAATATTTTCCTTATGCTTGAATATAATTCCCCTCTGCATGATTATGGGAACTGTATTTATTGTTCATTCCGATTTTCCTTATGGATTCATTTCAGGTAGATACTTTTGCTTCTATCTTTCAATAGGAATTGTTGCAATAACGACCGTATTGAATATGAAGAACGCAAGAGCGAATATAAATATTGTTGATTGCTTAATCCTTCTCTTTGGAATAACTGCCTTGTCTGTCAGCTATTTTATTCATTCCTCTGAAGCGACGACAAAGCATATCCTGTTGTCACTTATTCTTCTGTTATATTTCTATTTTAAAACAGTTTTTGTTCAGCATAAAAACGCTCGTTACTGGCTAAACCTATTCTTTCTTTTAACCGGATTAATCGAAATACTCCTGTTGATTTTTCATTATAGAATCATGAATATTGCAAAAATAGTTGTTGCTTGCCGAGTAATCTCCCGAATGGTTGTCATAATTATAGGTAGTTGAGTTCGAATTGTTTTCCCGAATTTCATCGACTTCCACTTTCAGTACTTTTGCGATTCTCATCCATTCTTTATCAGTAATGGAAATCAGACCAGTTTCTCTACGCTGGTACTGTGACTGCTTCATACACAGTTGATTGGCCATATCGCGCTGCGTTTTATGCCGTGCAATTCTTGCTTGTTTTAATTTTAATTTGATTTTTTATGCATAGTTGTCTTTGCTGTAAAAGTAGTGCAAAACGCGAGATGCGCAAAAAGAACTCTCCCCTTTCCTGTTTAGATAAACTGCTGACGCTCTGCAACGAAAGGAGAGAATGTATAGCCTGATTATAAGGGGATTATTGGGGCACATAAAATTCACATAAAAAGATGCTTTTATTTCAAAATATTTTTGTTCCTTTGTTCCCGTTAACCGACCAAACAATTTCGGCACGCAGGAAGCTGGGGAGGAAAGGGAGCATTAGACTTATTAATAATAAATAAACAAATATCTAACTCATCACAATAAAAAGAAGAAAATGAGAGTCGCAGTTAATACTATAATGTTCACATTATTAACTTTATATTCCTGTAATGACAGGGAAAATAAACAAAATATCACTCGCCTTGTCAATGAGTGGAATGGTAAAGAGATAGTCTTTTCTGAACATCCGGTCTTTACCCGCTTTACCAAAGACGATACCGAAATAGATACTGTTGATTGCCTTACATCTTTGAAGTCAGAGTATAAGGTTTTAATATATGTGGATTCAACAGGTTGTACCGCTTGTAAGCTAAAACTTCAGATATGGAAAGAATTTATCATGCAAGTGGATTCAGATTCAGTCACAGATAAGCAAACTCCCTTCCTTTTCTTCATCCATTCAAAAGATTTGGCAGAACTTCGCTATATATTTTTGACGAAATGGTTTGATTATCCTGTATGTGTAGATACCGGTGATGAGCTAAACAGATTAAATAAATTCCACAGGACGAGGCTTTTCATGTCTTCCTTTTAAATAAGGAGAATAAAGTCACTATAATTGGGAATCCGATACAAAGCAGTAAAGTGCGGGAGCTATATCTAAGTCAAATTAAAAAGGAGGTAAGCTAAAAAACTATTTAGAAAAGTGCAACATGGTTAAGATAAAATACTGTTCCAATCCTGTTAGCCATGTTTGTATTATAAACAGAATTTATATTTATTAAGGAAGGAGCGAAATATTAAATCATATAATTTTTTCAACAATGAAAAAGTATTTTTTATCAGGAGCAATGATAATTACAGTTGCCCTCGCTGGTTGGAATATCAGCAAAAATAATAGCGAGAATCTTCTTTCAGATATCGCAATGGAGAATGTGGAAGCGTTAGCTGATGAGATTAATCCGGCTTGCCCAAATGGCTGCATTTCTGCGCAGAGCGAATGGTGCTTTTGCTACTATTATCACGAAAATGTAAGAGAAGCATATTGGTAATCCTTTTAAATTGAGAGAAAATGATGTTGTGTTCATAACAATGCTGCAACATCATTTTTATTACTGAAATAAATAATGAATAATATGAATAAAGTATTTTATTTACTAATTCTAATCACTTGCTTTAGCTGCACATACAATAGTGAAAAAGAAAAATATCAGGATGAACGTAATAATATTGTGAATGTTCATAATCGAGTGAAGGAAATTTTGATTGATGATGTACTGATTTCTTTTCAATCTGCAATATATATGATCGATAATTATTTCATCATTAAAGATTATAGATCATTGGATAATTTTTTACATGTATTTGACAAAAATAATTTCAGTTATATAACTAGTGTTATTCCTCGTGGGCAAGGTCCCAATGAAATTACAATTCCGGGGCCGATCGTATTTAATGAGACTATGCGCAAACTTTATTTTACCGATTTTGGGAAATATAAAATTTTTAGCTATGATTTGGATAGCCTGCTTACAAATTCTTTATACTATCCGAATATTAAAATGAATATCAATGATAAAAAAGTTCCAGGATTTTACTATTATATAAATGATACATTATCAATAGGAACTATTTTAGAAGCTATTGGTATCTCAAATTTCAAGCAAACAATTGCCAAATGGAATATGAATACGGGGAATATAGAGTTTATGAAATATGAACATCCGACGGCAGAAGTGAAGAAATCTATTTCTTTTGCCGTGTCTCATGAGCACAATATATATGTTACATGTTACCATCACCATGATCTGATAACGATATGTAATTTTGATGGAGAATTAAAGTGTAATATTTATGGGACAAAATGGGATAAAAAGAAACCTCAAAAAGCAATTTCATATTTCAATGGAATTGTGTTCTTAAACGATAAATTTATTACAACATATAACGGAAAAGAAACTTTTATCGACACTGACGGAGTTTTGGCGACAAGTGCTCCTACCAAGTTCATTGTTTTTGATATTAATGGAAACTATATTAAAACAATTGAAACAGAGTATAGTATAAATACTTTTTGTTACGACAAAGAAAATAATCGAATTATTATGAATTTAGATGATGAAATACAATTCGCTTATTTGGAACTCGATGGGATAGTCTGAGATATAATGATAAGAATATTTTTAATCATATAATATGCCACGTACTCACACGATCTTCCATTCACATATCCTATTATGGCTGAATATAATTCCCCTCTGCATGATTATGGGAACTGTATTTATTGTTCATTCCGATTTGCCTTATGGATTTATTTCAGGTAAATACTTTTGCTTCTATCTTTCAATAGGAATTGTTGCAATAACGACCGTATTGAGTATGAAGAACGCAAGAGCGAATATAAACATTGCTGATTGCTTAATTCTCCTCTTTGGAATAACAACCTTAACTGTCAGCTATTTTATTCATTCCTCTGAAGCGACGACAAAGCATATCCTGTTGTCGCTTATTCTTCTGTTATACTTCTATTTTAAAACAGTTTTTATTCAGCATAAAAGCGCTCGTTACTGGCTAAACCTATTCTTTCTTTTAACCGGA
>JAIRPK010000053.1 GCA_031257015.1 Tannerellaceae bacterium | reverse complement strand
GTGAAACGCTCGGAGCGTCTCGTGAAACGCTCGGAGCGTCTCGTGAAACGCTCGGAGCGTCTCGTGAAACGCTCGGAGCGTCTCGTGAAACGCTCGGAGCGTCTCGTGAAACGCTTGGAGCGTCTCGTGAAACGTTCGGAGTGTCTCGTGAAACGCTCGGAGCGTCTCATGAAACGCTTGGAGCGTCTCGTGAAATGCTCGGAGCGTCTCGTGAAATGCTTGGAGCGTCTCGTGAAACGCTCGGAGAATCAACGGTGATGCACAAAGCTTTTTTGAAATAATGGATACAGGTTCTCGCTTTTCAGGTTTCCGGAATATATGCGGGAATATCATCCATGACTTATGCTTGAGGATTATTTGCGTTCAAGCAGGTCCGGACGTCGTTGTGAAGTTCTTTCATAGGCTTGTTGCAGACGCCATTCGTCGATGTTGCGTTTGTGACCTGAGAGGAGGATGTCGGGAACTTTCCAGCCTTTGTAGTCGGCTGGCCTGGTATATACGGGGGGGGCCAGGAGATTGTCCTGGAAAGAGTCGGAGAGAGCGCTTTGCTCGTCGCCAATAGCGCCGGGGAGGAGGCGCACAACGGCGTCGGTAATGATGGCGGCGGCAAGTTCGCCTCCGGTAAGGACGTAATCGCCGACGGATATTTCCTTTGTTATTAAATGTTCGCGGATGCGGTAGTCAATACCCTTGTAGTGTCCGCAAAGTATTACGATGTTGCTTAGCATTGACATTTGGTTGGCAACACTTTGGTTAAACATTTCGCCATCAGGAGAAACGTAAACAATTTCATCATAAATGCGTTCGCTTTTCAAGGCGGAGATGGCGCGATCTATCGGTTCTATTTGCATAACCATCCCGGCTTCGCCACCAAAGGGATAGTCGTCGACGCGCCGCCACTTGTTTGTGGTATAGTCACGAAGATTGTGAAGGCGGATTTCGACAAGACCTTTGTCCTGCGCCCGCCGGAGGATTGAATAATTTACCATGCCTTCGAGCATTTCGGGCAAAACAGTTAATATATCTATTCTCATATTTTGATTTTAATGATTATTGTCAAACATGGGTTGGCTGAGGATGAGACCTGCGGCAAGATAATGGAATTTATTATCACTGATAATGATTTGCGGATGAAAAGAATATTTTATGACAACAAATATCTGAATTTGTAGCTCAACGTGTCTGTATCCAGAATCTGAAACGAATGAACAATACGGTCAACAAAATTCGTATGAGCCGGTATATTTAGGAGCTGAATATTTACATATTGTTGGGTTATTTGCCGATATGCAATATACAGCAAATCAGCGCTAACAAAACTTTTGACAGCTTTTTTGATTAATTTTATTACCTTCGTTCTCGCAAAATCAAACAATCGTATGCAAATCAAGGGTTTCAAGCTTCACTTATATGATCGATAGCGTGGAAAAACAACTAATGATAAAGCTTTTAAATATTAAACTTAAATAATCATGTTCATCTTTAAACAAAAGACTCTCAAAGCGCAGCTCCCCAAAAATATGACCGATATTCATTCTCACCTTCTTCCCGGAGTAGATGATGGTATCCGCACGATGGAAGATTCCGTCGCAGCATTGGAATATTTGCATGAAATTGGCGTTAAACGTATTTGTCTCACTCCTCATATTATGGAAGATCTGCCCAATAATACGCCTGAAAATCTTCAAGCTCGCTTTCAAGAGTTGAAGGCTACTGCTTCTGTGCGTCCTGAACTTAATCTTGCAGCTGAATACATGCTGGATGCGGCTTTCAAAGAAAAGCTTAACGATGAACTGCTCACAATGCCAGAGAAGCATGTATTAGTCGAAACATCAGCTTCTACTCCTCCTCCGGGCTTGGCGGATATTTTATATGACTTGGCTCTTTCCGGTTACATTCCTGTTATTGCTCATCCAGAACGATATAATTACATGCAGCCTAAAGAATATGGCAAAATGAAAGAAAAGGAATATAAGTTGCAGTTGAATCTTTTTTCTCTGACGGGGTATTATGGTCTTATGCCACAAAAAAAAGCTGTTGATTTATTGAAAAACGGTCTTTATGATTTTGTCGGCACGGATATTCATCAACTGAAAGTTTTTCAAAGAGCTTTGGAAAATCTTTCGCTTTCTTCTTCACAAATGCAGGAAATTGAACGATTGTCAAGCAATAATGAAGCGCTTTTTGCTTAAATGGTCTAAGCATTTATGAAATAGGATATGGTATTCTTGGTAGTACCATAAGATCAATAATTTATTCGTATCACTTAATTTGGAGATAGTTCCTGATCTGGATACTTTCTCAACTTGGCTTTTGTTCTATTCAATACTTTAAGCATTTAACTAAAGACTTCACGTTAAACGCCTGATTGATGTCCGGCTGAGGACGGTATTTGTGGTGATATGATTGAATCTGTTGATTTGTATCGTTGCTTTCTTGATGAAGGGATATGAAAAGAAAACTTACCTGTGTTAGCTAAATTGCCAATAAATTCATACAAATTGTCAATAGTTATATGCTTATTGTTAATTAAATTCGCATAATAAGCTTTTAGAAATAATAGTTTTAAAATGCCACCCTTAACTTAAATAGTAACCAAAACGCCAAGCAATAAATACATAGAAGTTTTCATAAGTTGTAAGTTTGATAGTGGAGAGGGATAAGCTTCGCAGCATATCCCTCTCCGGTATGAATCTTTTTTAAAAGCTTATAAATTAATTGTCCGGTTTTTGGGATAGCGAATACTGAAACTTAAAATATAGTTTTTTGTTTCCCCAGCGGGAATTTCCTCCTCCCATGAGAGAATGCCCATTTCTTCGATATGGAAAGTTGGTCGGGTTGTTTCTTTTAATAATTCCACTTTAATGTCTTTCTGCATTGAGATGGGATATTGATCTTTTACGACCATTTTTATTGAGCGGTTTTGGCCGTTTCTAACGGTTATTTTATATGTTAAAATTTGCTCTACATCAGTACCAAGTGATTTTTTGCTACTAAAATTTTGCACTTTTTCGCGCTTTACAGAGATGCGTTTGTCTGTTCCAAGTGTCAGTGTAAGATTTGCACGGGTCGAAGTTGCGTCGATTAGTGATTCGCCGATGTATGAGGCTTCATAAGTGATGTTTGCCTTGCCGCTGAGAAGATTAAGGCGTTCGGGCTGGGTGATTTCAGCCAGCAGATATGTTTCGTTTGCAAGTTTGGGAATACAGTAATATTTGTAGCTCGCATTTGCTTCAATGTTTTTCAGTTCGATTGTCTGCTCTTTTCCGTTGCCTGGAATGGAATAGGGCAGGTCGATGGCGTAAGAAACATTTAATTCGTTGTCGCCAATTTTGACATAATCATCAATGCTGCCCTTCAATTCAACATTCCATATTCCGGAGGCATTAACACCGTATTGCTCCTTTGCCTGCTCTGAATTGAAGAAAGTACGCGACTTAACTGTCGAGGCGTCGAGCGAATTATAGGTTGCTTCGTCAACCAGCTCGCCGTTTACTACATATATATATGTAGGGGGCGGCGGAGTGGCGGCTTCCATTTCTATCTGATCAATATCGCTGTCTTTCATGTCTTTTTGAATTTGGGCAATAGATTTTTTTCCAGCTGATTGCGCACTGGCTGCATTATAACTATACATGTTCTGGGCGCTACGAGCTTGGCCACCGTCGTAAGCGATTGGTTTGGGCGCTTCCCAAAAATTGAGAAACCAGGCTTCCAGCAGAGGGGCGTTTCTTTCATAGCTGGGATTGGCTGTTGATAGCGTTAATTTAATTTTATTCCAGTCTATTCCGCTCGTTTGCCGGGCTTTGGCTTTCATTACAAACTTTACGGGGCGCACGGAGGATTCAACATTAATATCATAATACGGCGCCCAGCTTGCTGCTGTTGTATAATAGCTTAACGAGAAACGACAATTGGCGGACAGAGGAGAGTTTACGGTTAATTTGAGAACGCCGGAGGTTTTATTGTTTTTCAGGGCTTCCTGATTGAATTGAGCCTCCAAGCGGCGGATGTTGTCGTTATAATCTTTCAACTTTTCGCTGTATGTTTCTTCTGCAACGGCGAGTTCTCTGTACTTGACTTTATAGTACTCCATCATTTTTACAAGCTCATCGAATTGTAAACCTTTTTCAGAGCCGGAAACGGTCTTTTCCGTACCTGTATTGAGAATTAAACCAAGCCGTTCGTTAATTTCGCGCTCTGTTTTAAGCTGGCGCACCTTCTTTTGAAATATATCAATGGAATCCTGCAACTTTTGCGACACAGGGCTAAGTGTTTTTTCAACCAAATAGTTTGTCGAATATTCATACGTAGAAATAATCGTGCCTTCGCCGGCCGTGATTTTAAGACTATTGCGGTCAATCGACGAACTCAAGCCGGTTATGAAAACTTCCTGCTCGCCTTTATTTAATGTAGCCGAGGCCGAATGAACCATCTCCGCGCCATGCAAAAATAAAGTCACCTCGTCCAATGTTGCCTGGACAGTTTTGTTTGTCTGGGCGCCTGCATACAGCGAAAAATATAAAAGCGCAGCGCTCATTAAATAAAATTGATTCTTTTTCATTCTAATAAGATATTTAATATGTGAATAAACAAATATATATATTATTGATAACTGCGCATAAGCTATTTGTCAATAGCATCAGGCTAATTATCAACCGCAGTATTTCGCCCCAAGAACGCCAACTGACTGTTTTTTCAAATCTCGCACAAACTGTTTCAAGCTTTCTACAAAATAGCAAGGGCAATGATTGCGCAGGCTTCTGCATCAGCAAGGGCATGATGATGATTGTGGAGATTAAATCCGCAGTGAGCGGCAACGGTGTGAAGCTGATGATTCGGAAGCAGTTTACCAAATGCTCTGCGGGATGCGCGGCAAGTGCAAAAAAATGTATAGTCAGGATAGGTCATCATGTACGTCCGGTGGGCAGCTCGCAAGCATCCTTCGTCGAAAGAACTGTTGTGAGCGACAAGCGGAAGGCCGTCTATCAGGGGGGATATTTCGCTCCATATTTCGGGAAAGACAGGTGAGTTTTCCGTGTCGTGAAAGCTTAAACCGTGAACATTGGTGCAATACCATGAATAGTAATTCGGCTCCGGGCGGACGAGGCGGTAGAGGCTTTTCGCAATTTCCCCGTCGCGGACGATGACTAGGCCGACGCTGCAAATACTTGACCTTTCACCGTTGGCTGTTTCAAAATCTATTGCTGCAAAATTGTTCATGACAGGCAAAGATACTATTTCCGAACTTCAGCGCCTGTTTCTTCCTGATGCGCTTTTGACAATTCCACCTGTATAACCAAACGATAATTCACAATTTCGGCAAAGTTTTACTGAACTGTAAGTTCCGGCCTGCATTATATCTCTGCCGACCTGCAACTTTACAGATTTCCGCAGCGCTCAGCCGTTTGATATTTCAATTGCCTAAGTTTAAAAATTACACACCTGCTCTTGATTCTTCTAAATGATTATGCAAGAAAATCAAACAACGCTGTTTGATAAATCAAACACTACTGCTTGATAAATCAAACAACGCTGCTTAAAAAATCAAACACTATTGCTTAATTTATCAAACACTGCTGCTTGATAAATTAAGCAACGTTGTTTAAAAAATCAAACATGATGCTTAATGATTACGACTCAAACATGGGATAAATAAGAATACTTATGCACCAAATAAGTACAATAGGCGTAATAATTCTTGAATCAGTGGGAGGGCAAATTAATCATATCACTGAAAAGTAAAGGAGGGGACAAGGAAGCGCTTGGCACAGCAGTATGCCGCGATTTAAAACGTCCTTCTCCCCTACCCTGCTCTTGAAGCTGATTTAGTCAGAACTGCGGTTGATATATGTCTTGATTGAATTTACATATTCTTCAAAAGCGTCTATACCGGCAGAAGTGATTTTGAAAACAGTTCGGGGGCGTTTGCCTTTCATGCCTTTGATAATGTCTATATAACCGGCAGAGCTTAGTTTGTCCGTATGGGAGCTTAAATTGCCGGCTGTCATCGCTGTTTTCTCCTTTATGTATGAAAAGTCGGCTTCTTCGACTGATATTAGGATAGACATGATGGCTAATCGCTGTTGAACGTGCAGCAATGGGTTTAAATCCTTAAACATTTTGATTATTCTTTTTTCCTGTTTAGCAAGTGTCCGGGAACAATGAAGCCGGCAATCATGCATATTGCGGAGACAATAAAGTGAAAGCCTTGAATGTACATGTATCCTGAGCCTAATATGCAGACAATCGCTCCTGTCCAAAATACTATCCCGCCATATACAAATGGCTTGAACCTGAATATGCGGCCGGTAACAAATATGGCTAATCCAGTAAGAGATAGGATAAGAGGATTAATCAATGCGTATATCTCCGATGAACGGAAGATTGCAGCACCGGCGTAAAGCATGGTCAGAGCAACGCATACCGTTATGGCATAGCCGTTCCAAAGGCTTGCGATAATGCTTGTGATGCGGTTCTTGACCTTTGTGCGACGCTCCTTGCGGCTTTCGATTATTGCGCTTATGATGAATAATGGAATTGTCAACGTCCATATTAAATATATGAGCGGATTATGAACTCCAAGCATCTGGATAAGGGCGAAATTGCCCAGGGCTAGCGACGCTATCACGTAGCCCCACAGGATTACAAGGTCTCCCCTACCGTTTTGCATGTCGTTTCGGGCTGCATTAATCATTTCTGTTATTAATTGTAGGCTTTCCTGTTCGGTATATTCTTTTTCCATAACTGTATTTGTTTATTTGTTTGTGATATTGATATAGTCTAAATACTCTGCTCCCCAATATGGTTGCTCCAACGGCTTTTTGTCTTTGGCATATAGCGCGGAGGCTTTGCGTTTGTCTTCTGATATATTGATGCCGGGTATGAGGCTGGCGGGCATGTACTGGCAAAAGACGGCGCGGAGGCATAAGGGACGGGGATTTTCCGGATTATGCTCTATTGCCTTGTTGTATGATTCGAGGACCTGGAGGTAATATTTCCTGCCGTTCTCGCTTGGATTGGATGCGACCAGGCTTGCATAATAATGGCCGATGAGGGTTTGAACTTCGGATGAATCGGCTTTGAGACTGGATTGGAGTTTCTCCAATTGTTTCATGGCTTTTTCAGACAGTTTGGAAATGGCTTCAGCATCGTTCTTGTTACGACTGCTTACATAGATCATCTGTATGTTACAGTAAGCGGAGTAATAAACCGGGAGCCATTCGTTTGCGTATGCTTCGGAGATGTGTTCAAATTCAACGAGGCATTGTTGATAATCGCTGAGGGTCTCAGCGGAATCGAGCTTGGATAATGCTGCTTCCAGAGAGGACTTATAGCTTGCAGGCGCGGCTGATATGCTTGGAAACATGGCGAACAAGCATAAGAATACGATAGTGACAAAATTCTTTTTCATAAAATTCATCTTTAAAATGTGATTAATATTATTTAGATGATAGAAGTGTTTTGCTGCGCAGCTTTTGACTCTATTCTCAATGCAAATATAATTTAGTTTGTAATACAAACCAAATTTGAGCTTTTTTAAAAGCCCTCTTTAATTCATATATCAAAAATAGGGTAGGAAACAGGCGGCTTTGACTTTAGCGCCTGTATAAACAAAAAAGTGTACCTCGGTACACTTTATATATCATTGAACAATGGATTTACAAACCTTCAATGATTTAATGCTCTCTCCATTTATGCCTTAACCGGCAGCGGACAGCTCAGCGTTTCGCTTGTATTTCCTGAAGAAGCTTAGAATTTTTAACTGGAGAACACCGAACAGGGCTTCGCCGAAAATGGATGAGTTCATCTTGGATACGCCTAGAACACGGTTGATAAATATTATAGGTATCTCTTTAAGATTAAAACCGAATTTGTAAGCGGTAAACTTCATCTCTATCTGGAAAGCGTAGCCTTTGAAGTGGATTTTGTCCAAATTGAGCGTCTCTAAAACTATGCGGCGATAGGCTACGAAGCCGGCGGTCGTATCATGAATCTTCATGCCTGTTATCATGCGAACGTAGGTCGATGCAAAATATGACATCAGCACTCTTCCCAATGGCCAGTTTACAACATTAACTCCGCAGCAATAGCGTGAACCTATGGCTATGTCTGCTCCTTCACTGGAACAGGCAGAATAGAGGGGAATGAGGTCGTTTGGATTGTGGCTGAAATCGGCATCCATCTCGAAAATATATTCATAGCCATGGGATAACGCCCATTTGAAGCCGCATATATAGGCTGTTCCCAAGCCTTGCTTGCCTTCGCGCTCGATAAGGTTGATCCGACCAGCGTGGCGCTCCATCAGGTTCTTTACTATGCCGGCTGTACCGTCGGGGGAACCGTCGTCTATTATAAGTATGTCGAATTGCTTGCTAAGGTTTATAACAGCGAGAATAATGTTTTCTATATTCTCTTTTTCGTTATAGGTTGGTATGATTACTAAACTGTCAGACATGATTTTGAGTTATTGATTGTTTGCGTTTACCATATATTCCCGATGCTGGACAACAGGCTGATGAATGTGATTATAAGAATTAATATCAGTATCAATATAATGGCCAAGATTATTATCGACCACTTCGCCCATGACTTTTGTACAGATGAAAAATGCTCTGCATCGCGCCATGCTTTCCTGTTCCACGATAAACGGCTGCCGCATATCCCCAAATATATTGATAACGCTAGACCGGTTATTCCACACGCCGCCATGATCGTATCACGGCTATCGTATTCCATAAACATAAAGAAGAATGATACGGCTCCTAATATCAAATAAATTAAAAACAACCACGGAAGACCGTTCGCAAATCCCCAGTATGGAGCCAAAAAGAACGCTCCTACGTTAAACTTGCCCAATTGCTTCTCTATTTTAGTCTCTTCAGAATCTTCTTCTTTCTTTTCAGGTTCCGACAGCTCTGCAACTTCATCCAATTCGCTTAACAGGGGATAGCCACAGTGGGAACAACTTTGCGATTCTTCTAATATATACTCTCCGCAGGCCGGACATTTTATCTTGTTCATCTTTGCTTAGATTAAAAAAAAAGACTTCTTGTTTTACTTATTCAGGGGCACTTCCAATTGAAAATCAGTGATTGCAAATATAGGAAATGTTTTAATATTCTGCGAAGTTAACAGCTCCAAAATTGACAATATCATATTATTATATATATTCTTTTTTAATTAAAGAAAGAAAAATCTTGATGATGATGTCCTGTTGATATTGTTCATAATTCGTCCAGAACCTCACGGTTGACCTGATTTAAAGCACTCGCTCTTCGCGGACAACTGTTGAAACAATACCCTGACTTCTTACAAGTAAGCAGTGAGTTATCAGCACTGCAGGAACGCCAACATGATTCAATCAACACCAATGTTGACAAATGGAAGGTTACACGTGGATTATGAGAACTTTTCAACATGCTTTTCAGTACACTCAATGGGCTTCGAGCCAGTTTACTCCAACGCCACATTCGACAACCAGCGGAACGTCCAGCTTGATAACGTTTTCCATTTCTTCGATTACTGTCTTGCGGACTTCGACAAGCTCTTCGCTGTATACGTTGAAGTTGAGTTCGTCGTGCACTTGCAGTATCATTTGGCTTCTTAGACCTGCGTTGTTGAAACGTTTGTGGATGTTTATCATGGCTATCTTTATTATGTCAGCGGAACTGCCCTGGATGGGGGCGTTGATGGCGTTGCGCTCGGCGTATCCGCGGACGGTGGCGTTACCTGAATTGATGTCGGGAAGCATACGCTTGCGGTTGAATATCGTTTCGACGTAGCCTTTTTCTCTTGCTTGCATGATGCTTGACTCAATATAGTTTTTGATGCCGGGAAAGGTCGTGAAATAGCCGTCTATGAGTTCTTTGGCTTCTCCGCGACTTATGTTTAGCCTCTCTGAAAGACCGAAGGCGGAGATGCCGTAAATGATGCCGAAATTTGCTGTCTTGGCTTTCCTCCGCATGTCGCGGCTGACTTCTTCAAGGGGGATGTTGTAAATCTTGGCGGCTGTGGCGGAATGGATGTCTTCATTGTTGTTGAAAGCGGCTATCATGTTTGAGTCCTTGCTCAGGTGTGCCATGATGCGCAGCTCGATTTGGGAATAGTCGGCGGAGAAGAATAAGCAGTCTGAATTGTCGGGAATGAAGGCTTTGCGTATCTCGCGACCCATTTCCTCGCGGATGGGGATGTTCTGAAGATTGGGGTTGGCGGAGCTTAATCTGCCGGTTGACGTAACTGTCTGGTTAAAAGATGTATGTATTTTGTTTGTCCCATGATAGATTAAGCTGGGAAGCGCATCAATGTAGGTGCTTAACAGTTTCTTGATGCCGCGGTAAACAAGGAGTTGGTCGACTATCGGATGCTTGTTGCGGAGTTTTTCAAGTGTCTCTTCGCTTGTGCTGTAAAGGCCGGTTTTGGTCTTTTTGGCCTTGTCATCAAGCTTTAGCTTCTCGAAGAGAATCTCACCGGCCTGTTTGCTTGAGTTTATGTTGAACCTGGAACCGGCATGGGCGTATATTTCTTCCTCTATGTTTGCGAGGGATTCGGTCAGATGGATGGAGGTTTGTTTAAGGGCGTTGACGTCAAGCTTTACGCCGGATTCTTCCATGTCTGCAAGTACATAGACTAATGGACTTTCCATGTCGTAAAAAAGACGTTCGAGGTTTTGTTCTCTTAGCTCCTTTTCAAATATGTTTTTCAGCTGGAGGGTGATGTCAGCATCTTCGGCGGCGTATTCGGCAATTATGTCAAGGGGAACGTTGCGCATTGTCCCCTGATTTTTTCCTCTGGGGCCTATGAGTTCGTCTATGTGGATGGTCTTGTATTTCAGGTAAACTTCGGCAAGGTAGTCCATGCCGTGTCTTTGTTCAGGGTTGAGGACGTAGTGGGCTATCATGGTGTCGAAAAGAGGGCCGGCTACTTTGATTCCGTATTTGCGTAAAACGAGTATGTCGAATTTGATGTTTTGTCCGACTTTCATGATGCTAGCATCAGACAGGGTAGGGGAGATGTGTTCTAAAATCTTACAGGCTTCGGTCATGTCTTCGGGAATTGGAACATACCATGCCTCGTGTGCCCTGACGGCGAAGGACATTCCGACCAGTTTGGCCTTTAATGGCTCAACGGACTCGGTTTCCGTGTCAAAACAGACAATTTTATGACTTGAAATTATCTCGACTAATTTCTTTATATCTTCTTCATTATTAGCTATATAGTAGCTGTGTTCGATGCTTTTAACCCCTTCTACAATGGGATATTCAACTTCGACCGGGGGGACGTCCTCAAATTCCGCGAACAGTGAACCTTGTTTTTCGGGTTTTCGGACTTGTTTCTCTCCTTCTTCGGCTTTTATCTTTTTTATGAACGCACGGATTTCGAGATCGCTGTATATTTCTATGAGCTTGTTTTTATCTGTCGGGCGGACAGCGAACTCATCTTCGTTGAAATCTACGGGAACGTCGGTTATTATCGTTGCAAGGTATTTGGACATTTTTATCTGCTCGGCATTTTCGGTTATCCTGGTTTTGGTTGCGCCTTTAAGCTTGTCGGCGTTTTCCAGAAGATTTTCGACCGACCCATATTCGGTGAGAAGTTTGATTGCTGTTTTTTCGCCTATACCAGGGCAGCCGGGTATGTTGTCTGAACTGTCGCCCATGAGTCCAAGCATGTCTTTTATCTGCCCGGCGCTCGTGATGGAATATTTTTGGAGTATGTCGTTTATCCCCAGAGTCTCGTAGCCTCCGCCGAACTTTGGGCGATAGAGGAATATGTGTTCGCTGACGACCTGTGCGTAATCTTTGTCGGGTGTAAAGAGGTAAACGTCGAAGCCTTTCTTCTCGGCCATGACGGCTACCGTGCAGATAACGTCGTCTGCCTCGAAGCCTTCTTTCTCAATTATCGGAATGTTGTATGCACGAATGATGTCCTTGATAACAGGAACGGATTCGCGAATAACTTCGGGCGATTCTTCTCTTTGTGCCTTGTAGTTTTCATACTCCAGATGCCTGAATGTTGGCCCGGCGGGGTCGAAGCCTACCGCTATGTGAGTGGGCTTTTCTTTCCTGATTACTTCGTCAAGGCTGTTTACAAATCCGTATATGGCTGAAATGTTTTGGCCTTTTGAATTGCTGATTGGGTTCTTGAGGAATGCGTAGTATGCTCGGTATATTAAAGCGTATGCGTCGATAAGTATAAGTTTCATCTTTCTTTGTTTGATTTGATTTTAAACATTCGTAAATGTAAGAAAATAATGGAGAATAATTTTCAGGTTTCAGATTTAGTATTTTCTTCTTTTATATATGTGGAGTTTGATATGTGTAATGTTGAATACTGCTTTTGCAATATTCTGAATCACATCGGTAATGCTTGCCGTGACATCCATAATATCGGGAATCGCATCGGGAATCTTGTTGACAACATCTGTAATGCTGCGGGCAACATCGGCAATGTTGGGAATAACATCGGTAATGTTGCCCGCAACATTGTTAATGCTGTGGGCAACATCAACAGTGTTGGGAACAACATCGGTAATGTTGCCCGCAATATCGGCAATGTTGGAGGCAACACTGATAATGTTGAAGCCGGCATGAGCAGAGTTGTGGGCAACATCGTTGATGTTGAATCCAACATTCGGAATGTTTAGGGCAACATCGGTAATGTTGAAGCTGGTATTTTTTATTCCTTAAACAATTCAGTACATGTTTACAGTTGCATTATTAATTGAAAAAAGAATATTATTTATGTTTTATTTTATGTTATTCTTCCCGTAAAAGGAATCAATTATTTTGGAAATAATATCGTTAATGTTCGATATTCCATGGCTTAAACTTCAATGGACATTATTGATTCAGAGCTTGGTTATGTTTGTTTGGAATTATGTTTTTATCTACTTTTGTTTAATTTAATATATATTGAATGGAGGATATTAATATAATTCGTAAACCTGTCGTTGAAGATTATAAACTTTTCAATGATGATTTCCTAAATTCATTATCCAGTTCTACGCTTCTTTTACAGACTGCTATCGAACGGATAATGCAATCCACCGGCAAGCATGTCAGGCCTCTCCTGACGCTTCTTGCTGCCAAGGCTTGCGGACGGGTGACTGCTACAACTGTTAATTCTGCCGTCTTGCTGGAATTGCTTCACACCGCCAGCCTTGTGCATGACGATGTGATTGATGAAACGAAGCAACGTCGGGGAGTGCCTTCACTCAATGCTTTTTTTGATAATCGCGTATCCGTCCTTGTGGGCGATTATTTGTTATCCTCTGCCTTAATCCGTTCTGTGCAAACGGGGAATATTAATATAATGTATATCGTTTCCAATGTTGGCCGTGCTTTGGCCGAAGGGGAAATCAAACAGTTGGAAATTGCGGACGACGCGGTTCTCAGCGAGGCTTCCTACATGGATGTGATTGAAAAAAAAACGGCTGTGTTGCTCTCTGCCTGTGCAGAGATTGGCGCTATCTCGGCTGGGGCTTCCGACAGGGAGATTGAGTTGCTGAGGATGGCAGGGGCTTGCTTCGGTTATTGCTTTCAGCTTCGCGATGATGTTTTTGATTATTTCGATAATGCTGAAATAGGGAAGCCTACCGGCAATGATATTATCGACGGGAAGGTTACGCTTCCACTCCTGTATGCTTTGGAGAACAGCAGGGATGAAGTGGCGGTTGCTTCTTTTAAAAGGATGATTGCCGAGAAAGATTATGTGCACGACAATATTGATGCGCTTATTGATTTTGCTAAAATCAACGGCGGCATAGATTATGCGGAGAAGAGGATGCTGGATTACAGGAATCGCGCTGTTGATTTGCTTCTCCAATTGCCGGAATCTGAAGCTCGCGAGAGTCTGGTTATGCTGGCTGATTTCATCGTTGGACGAAACCATTGATTAGAGTTTCGTATTATTTGCGTGTCTGTCCTTATCTCTCTGTGTTTTCTTTTCCACATTTTTAATAAATTCTTCGGTCAGGTTTATGCCTGTTTGGTTAGCCATGCAGAGCAAAACCCAAAGGATGTCGGCCATTTCGTTGCCGATGCTGTTGTCTTTTTCATTTTCCTTGAAGGATTGCTCTCCGTAGATGCGGGCGAATAATCTGGCCAGTTCGCCTACTTCTTCGGTGAGGATGGTCATGTTTGTGAGTTCGTTGAAGTAACGTTTTCCGTAGGTCTTTATCCAATTGTCAACGATTTCTTGTGCTTGATGGATGCTTAATTCGTTCATTTATTCTTTGTTTTTGCTGTCAATGATGATGGTTACGGGTCCGTCGTTCAGGAGTTCTACTTTCATGTCGGCTCCAAATACACCTGTTGGAATGGTTTTTCCCAGTTGTTTTTGGAGTTCGGCATGGAAGTTTTCGTATAATGGAACGGCTATATCCGGTTTGGCTGCGCGAATGTATGATGGCCTGTTGCCTTTTTTGGTTGAGGCATGGAGGGTGAATTGGCTTACGAGGAGGATGTCTCCTTCGATTTCAAGTATGGATTTGTTCATTATGCCGTCAGCATCGTTGAATATTCTCAGGTTGATTATCTTATGGGTTAACCATTTGATGTCTTCGCTGTTGTCCTCGTTTTCTATTCCGAGGAGGAGGAGGATTCCTTTTTTAATGGAAGCTGTTTCGCTGTTGTTGATTGATACTTTTGCGTAGCTTACTCTTTGTATAATTGTTCTCATTTCTTAATCTTCGTCTTCCGGTTCTATTTCTGGTTCGTTGTCTTTGTATAGTTCATTGAGGGCGTCGAGTATAATCTTGGCCTTTCTTTCTCCGATTATGTGTTGCATTTCAAGGAGAGGGGTGTTTTTGATTCGCTTAATGCTCTTGTATTTTTTGAGCAACTTCTCTTTTGTTGATTCGCCGATGCCTTTGATACTGTCGAGGATGGATTCGGTTTGTTCCTTGCTTCTTAATTGACGGTGGAAGGTTATACCGAATCGGTGAGCTTCGTCCCTTATTTGTTGCATGAGCTTGAGTGTTTCGGATGTTTTATCGAGGATGAGAGGGATGGGATCGCCGACGAAAAATATTTCTTCAAGTCTTTTGGCTAAGCCGACAATCAATATTCTATCGTCTAAACCTAATTTTTTCAAGACGTTGGCGGCTACTTTTAATTGCCCTTTTCCTCCGTCGATGATTATTAATTGTGGAATGTCTCCGCCTTCTCTTAGCGCTCTGGAGTATCTTCTTGTTACGACTTCTTCCATGGATGCGTAATCGTCGGGGCCTTCAACGCTCTTGATGTGAAAATGTCTGTAATCTCTCTTCGCGGCTTTACCTTTCTTGAAGACTACACAGGAGGCGACGGGGTTCTTTCCCTGGATGTTGGAGTTGTCGAAACATTCGATGTGGACGGGAAGGTGCTTCATGTGCAAGTCTTTTTGGATATTGCTTAATAGACGGGTTGTTTTTTGTTCGGGATTTAGTTTGTCTTCTTGCTTTAGCTTGTCGAGCTTGTATTGTTTCGCGTTCTTTTCGGATATATCGAGCAACTTCTTTTTGTCTCCACGCTGGGGGATGGTGAAAAGAATTTTGTCGAGCGCATTTTCTGTATTGGGGATAAAGGGAGTGATTATTTCTTTGGCGGTACTTTTGAATCTGTCTCTCATTTCGATTATGCCCAGGCCGAGAATATCTTCTTTGGATTCGTTTATTTTCTTTTTGTATTCGATTGTATAAACGTGAACGATGGCTCCGTTTCCGATGTGCATATAATTAATGAAGGCGTTGTTGTCACTTTCCTTGTAAGAGAATACGTCTATGTTTGTGAGGAAGGGAACGACGACTTTGGATTTTGCATTGTATTTTTCGATTAAATCTATCTTCTTTTTGATGATTTGTGCTTCCTCGAATTTTAATTCTTCAGCGTATTTAAACATGCTTTCTTGTAGATTCTTTATTATTTTGCTGATGTTGCCCTTTAATATCTCCTTTATCTGGATGATATTGTTGTTGTATTCTTCTATATTTTGCAAGCCTTCGCAAGGACCTTTGCATCTCTTCATATGATATTCCAGGCAGACCTTGTATTTATTCTCGGCGATTTTCTCCTTGGTTAATGGGTAATTGCAATTTCTGATGGGGTAAATATCCTTGATTAATTGTAGAATTATTTTTACTATGTGTGAAGAAGAATATGGTCCGAAGTATTGAGATCCGTCTTTGATGATGTTTCTTGTATGGAAGACGCGAGGGAAAAATTCATTTTTAATGACGATAGAGGGGTATGTCTTATCGTCTTTTAACATGCTATTGAACTTAGGCTTGTATTGCTTGATAAGATTATTCTCTAGCTGAAGAGCATCTTCTTCGTTGTCAACGACTATGTATTTAATGTCTCTGATGCTCTTTACGAGGACTTGAGTTTTAATACTGTCGTGGTTTTTATTGAAATAGGAGTGTACTCTTTTCTTTAAATTCTTAGCTTTTCCTATGTAGATAATCTTTTCTTTCTCGTCGAAATATTGATAACAGCCCGGACATTCGGGGATAATAGATAGGATGTTATTTAAATAATCTTTGTAATCTCCGTTTTTCTTCTCGGATTTAATTTCTTTTTCGTTCATGGAATCATGTTTCACGTGGAACAATTCGTGTTTTTACTTTGAGGATAATACAAGAAGTACGTTTATATCGCTAGGGGATATGCCTAGGATTTTACTTGCTTCTTCGATTGTCTCTGGATTTATTGTTGATAATTTTTCTCTGGCTTCGATGGAGAGCGATTGAATGTTGCGGTAGTCGAATTTGTTTTTGATTTTGATGTTTCTTAATCTGTTTATTTTATCTGCTATGATTTTTTCTCTTTTAATATATCCGCTGTATTTGATGGATATTTCGATTGATTCTGTTATCTCGTCTCTTTTTGATTGTTTGATTTCTTTAAGTGTTTTATCTAATTCTGGAATTACTTTTTTTATTGATTGAATGTTTATTTGCGGGCGTAAAATCAAGTCTATCAGTTTGCAACTATGTTCGATTGGGGCGCTATCTAATGATTCGATGTATGGGTTTATTTGTTGTGGTTTTATGGATTCTTTTTCAATGAAGGCTGTTATTTTTTCTGTTATGGATTCTTTTTCTTTTAGTTCTGAATAACGTTCTTTACTTGCCAATCCTGCCTCGTATGATTTCTTTGTTAACCTGGCGTCGGCGTTGTCTTGACGGAGGATGCTCCGGTATTCAGCGCGGGAGGTAAACATGCGGTAGGGTTCGTTTATTTCTTTTGTTGCCAGATCGTCTATTAATACGCCTATGTAGGCTTCGTCGCGATTTAAGGTGAAGGAACTTCCTCCGTGGCAGTTTATGTGAGCATTGATGCCGGCTATCAGTCCTTGGCCTCCTGCTTCTTCATACCCGGTTGTTCCATTGATTTGGCCGGCGAAGAAAAGGTTTTTAATGAGCTTGTTTTCCAAATTATATTTTAATTGAGTAGGATAGAAGAAGTCGTATTCGATTGCGTAGCCGGGGCGATAGATTTGAATATCTCTAAAGGCAGGGATTTCGCGGAGGGCTTTTATTTGCGTTTCGAGGGGGAGGGATGATGAAAATCCGTTAAGGTAGTATTCGTTTGTTTCTTCTCCTTCCGGTTCCAAGAATAATTGATGTTGTGTTTTATCTTCAAATGTTACGATTTTAGTTTCTATGCTGGGGCAATAACGGGGGCCGATACTGTTGATTTGTCCGTTATAAAGGGGAGAATACGGAATATCTTTTTTAATTATTTTATGACAGGCTTCGTTGGTATAAAGTGTCCAGCAGCTTTTTTGCTCCATGCTGCGGCGGGATGTATCAAGGTATGAGAATTTATGAAAATCATTCTCTCCTGGCTGTTCGGTTAATTCGTTAAAGTGGATGCTTCTACCGTCAATTCTTACGGGTGTGCCGGTTTTCATTCTTCCTGCTTTTATGCCGAGCAGTGTTAATTGTTCGGTTATTCCTTTTGAACTTGGTTCGGAGATGCGTCCTCCTTTTATTTGATTTTTGCCGACGTGGATAAGGCCGTTAAGAAATGTGCCGTTTGTAAGAACGACGCATTTGGCGTAAAATGTTGCTCCCATTGCTGTTTTTACGCCTGTGACGGTTTTATCTTCGATTATTAGTTCGTTTACTTCATCTTGCCAAATGGACAGGTTTATGAGGCTATCCAGTGTTTTTCTCCATATTTCGCTATATCTCATACGGTCGCATTGGGAACGTGGACTCCACATGGCTGGTCCTTTACTGCGGTTTAACATGCGAAATTGGATAGAGGTGAGATCTGTTATTACACCCATGTATCCTCCGAGGGCGTCTATTTCGCGAACGATTTGTCCTTTTCCTATTCCTCCTATGGCGGGATTGCAACTCATCTGGGCTATTTTATTCATGTCCATTGTTATAAGGAGGGTTTTTGATCCCATGTTGGCTGCGGCTGCTGCGGCTTCGCATCCGGCGTGTCCGGCTCCTACTACTATTATGTCGTATTTAAATTTCATCTTTTATGTTGTTTTGTAAGCTTCTTTGGGGAGAATTGTCAGGGCGATATTTTCGTGATTCTCCATTCCTGCCCTGTCTTCTTTGTCGTTGATTCCGCACAGGTGGAGAATGCCGTGGATGATTACGCGGTGTAGTTCTTCGTTATAGCTTGTGCTTAATTCTTCAGCATTGCTCTTTACGGTGTTGGGACTTATGAATATATCGCCGGATATTATGTCTTCTTTTGTATAGTCGAATGTGATAATATCGGTATAATAATCATGACCAAGGTACTGGTTGTTTATCTCCAGTATTTTGTTTTCGGAACAAAAAATGTAGGTTATTTCTCCGATTTTTTTGTCGTGATTGGTTGCAACGGTTCTTATCCATCCG
This sequence comes from Tannerellaceae bacterium, assembly GCA_031257015.1. Taxonomy (GTDB): domain Bacteria; phylum Bacteroidota; class Bacteroidia; order Bacteroidales; family Tannerellaceae; genus DFXE01. Next base: position 118,117 of record JAIRPK010000053.1, on the reverse strand, counting down.
GCGACGATTTGTTTTTTTATCTGTGGAAGTTCAATGTCTTCCGCTAAAAAGGATATGTTCATTGTTTTATTTATTTAATTGAAGTATATATATGCTATAATTATTGCTGCAATGACACCTGCAAAATCGGCGATTAATCCGCCGGTTACGGCATAGCGAGTGCGTTTGATTCCGACTGAACCGAAGTAAAGGGCAATTATGTAGAATGTTGTATCGGCGGCTCCTTGAAAGATGCAGGATAAACGACCGACGAAGCTGTCTGCTCCATAAGTTGTCATACTCTCGACCATCATTGCTTTTGCGCCGCTTCCGCTCAAAGGCTTCATTAATGCTGTGGGGAGGGAGGCAACAAAATCGGTGTTTATGCCGATGAATTGAAAACACAGGCTTATTCCTTCCACAATGTAATCCATTGCACCGGATGCGCGAAATACGCCTATGCCGACTAACATGCCGACAAGGTAAGGAATGGTTTTGAGCGTGACTGAAAAGCCTTCTTTTGCGCCGTCTATAAAGGCTTCGTAAACGTTTATTTTCTTAATCATGGCGCCTGTGATGAAGGCTATGATAATAAACAGGAGTATCAGATTGCCGGATATTAACGATGTTTTTTCCATTTCTTCCTTTGGCATATTTGAAAACATCCATGTGATTCCGCATATAAACAATACTATTCCGCCGAGCCATGACAGCATGGTGCGATTAAAAAGATTTATTTTTTGCCTGATGGATACGTATATTATTCCGGTAAGCGTTGCGATTGTGGTTGCTATCAGTATGGGGATGAATACATCGGTGGGATTGGAAGATCCTAAAATCGCACGCTGGGCAAGAACGCTCACCGGGATGATGGTTAATCCGGATGTATTTAGCACTAAAAACATTATTTGGGCGTTGGATGCGGTTTCTTTTTTGTTGTTCAGTTCCTGTAAACTGTTCATTGCTTTCAGCCCCAGTGGTGTGGCGGCGTTGTCCAGTCCGAGCATGTTGGCGGAGAAGTTCATCAGTAATTGTCCATGTGCCGGATGGTTTGCGGGAATTTCCGGAAACAGTTTACTGAAGAACGGGCCGACGATGCGGGCTAAAAAATTGATTGCGCCGGCTTTTTCGCCTATATTCATGAGGCCTAGCCAGAGGGTCATGGCGCCGGTTAACGGTAGGGCTATTTTCATTACTGCCATCTCTGACGAGGAAAATGTGCTGTCTATGATTTTTTTGAAAACTTCAGCGTCTCCCGTTATTACGAATGTGAATATGGCTACTATAAAGGCTGATGCGAAGAAGAAAATCCAAATATAATTCAGTATCATAATGTTTTTTTTATCGAATATACGCAAAATTAAAAAAATCTCTTTTCGGGTCTCCAGAGGGTTGTTTTTTATTCGTTTTGCTTGGCATCTAAAATGCTCTTTTTATTAACGGGTTTCTGCTTTTGTATTTCTCATAAGTCTTGAAAAGAATGTTCTTTAGAAACCCTTTTTTGCATATTTCTTTTGTTTGTTGGGAATTGATATTATACGCATACATGCACAGGTAATGATGTTGGTTTTATTGTTTTCATATTCATCTTTTTAATTATTCTAAAGAATCACTTTGGCTTTAACGGCATATATTTTTTCAGGGTGAGCATGAGAAAAAGTTAGAGAAAAGACTGTCTTCGCGTGAACATAGAACTTGCCTTCGGGGTTGTTTACAAGGCCTCAGGGTGTTTGTTTTCTATTCATAATCAGTTCATTATTATATGTTTAGAATGTTTTTATCTGCTTTAAAAGATGTGTTTTTTCCGTGGAGATGTGCAAAATTTCCGCGGAGAAATCGAAAATTTCCATGGAATTTTTGAGTTTTTCCATGGAGATTTGGGAAATTTCCGTGGAGTTTTTGAGTTTTTCCGCGGAGTATTCTGGAATTTCCATGGAAATTTTCGGTTTTTCCGCGGAGTATTCCGAAATCTCCGCGGGGATTTTCGGTTTTTCCGTGGAGATGTTTGATTTTTCTGCGGGGATGTTTGTTTTTGCTTCGGCGATGTTGGTTATTTGTGTGTGCTTGTTTGTTTTTGCTTTGACGATGTTGATTATTTGTGAAGATAGCTTCGTTTTTGCTTTGGGCGAGTTGATTATTTCTACGCAGTTCGTTATGCTTGCCTTGGGAATTGTTTGATATGTCGTGAGGATGGTTGATTTATGAATGGTGTGAGTTGTAATATTTGTTTGTTTTGTTGAAGTTCTGAATTTATTTTTACTTTTGGCCTCAAAGAATTTATAAATGATTTACGAGTATGAAGATTTTGTTTACTTATCATGTTTTGCGTGATGCTTTTAAGGAGCTTGAGGCGCGTTATGAGGTTATTTTTCCGCAAGGAAGGTATTTTGATTACGAGGAGGTTTTGGCTATGATTCCCGATTGTGATGTTCTTTGTTCGATGTTTGATTTTCCGGTGACGAGTGAGTTGATCGATGCTGGAAAGAATTTGAAATTGATTGCGAATTATGCTGTTGGATATAATAATATAGATGTGGATTATGCGGCAAAAATGGGGGTTACTGTTTGTAATACTCCTGAGCCGGTTATTGCGCCTACTGCTAATTTGGCGTTGGGATTGATGATTGATGTTGCTCGCCGTATTTCAGAATCGGATCGTGGTTTGCGTTCCGGGAAGTTTGGTGATAAAAAGGGAATTATGGATAATCTTGGTTCGCAGATTTCCGGCAAAACGTTGGGGATATTCGGGATGGGGCGGATTGGGAAAGCTCTTTGCCGGAGGGCTAATGCTTGCGGAATGGATGTTATTTACCATAACAGGAGGCAGCTTGATGTTGAAGAGGAAACGAAATTAAACGTGGTGTACGTTGCTTTTGAGGAGCTTTTGAAGCAGTCGGACTTCCTGTCGATTAATGCGCCGCTTACGTCCTTAACAAGGCATGTTTTTAATGCTGATGCTTTGGCTAAAATGAAATCTTCGGCTTTTCTTATTAATACGGCGAGGGGGCCATTGGTTGATGAAAAGGCGCTTGTTGATGCTTTGAAAAATGGAGTTATTTCCGGGGCTGCTCTTGATGTTTTTGAATTTGGGGATTGCCCATTGCCGGAACTTTTGGAAATGAATAATGTTGTGCTGACGCCGCATATCGGGACGCAGACGGTTGATGGGCGCTATGATATGGCTAGTGCCGTTTGCGATAATGTTATTGGTTTTATCGAGGGCGACAGGCGTATTTTTAAAGTCTAATTTTATGAATGCAGATTTTGTTTTGAGTGAGTTGCTTTCTATTGCGGATGCGCAGAAAGCGGCTTTTTTAATGCGTTTTTTTAAATGTGGGCCGGGGCAATATGCTGATGGTGATAAGTTTTTGGGTATTGTTGTTCCGTTGACGAGAAACATTGTGAAGGCTTGTGTTGATATTCCGTTGTCCGAGTTGGAAATTTTGGTGCGGAACGAATATCATGAGGCGAGATTGTGTGCTTTTTTGATTGGTGTCGCTCAGTTTAAAAAGGCTGATGAAAATGGGCGCCGGGATATTTATAGATTTTTTATGAGGAATACTAATCATGCGAATAATTGGGATTTGGTTGATCTTGCCTATCCATCTGTTGTAGGGGAATTTTTGGCCGATAAGGAGAGGGATGTTCTTTATGAGCTTGCTGAGAGTGATTTGCTTTGGGATAATCGAATTGCGATTGTTTCGACGTTGAATTTTATTAGAAAGAATGATTTTTCAGATACGCTGGCTTTATCTGAAAAATTGTTTTCGCATAAGCATGATCTTATTCATAAGGCTATTGGTTGGATGCTTCGTGAAGTAGGGAAGAGAGACAGGGAGTTGCTTAGCGATTTCTTGGAGGAAAACAGCGGTAAAATGGCTCGGACAACTTTGCGTTATGCTATTGAGCATTATCCTGAGGAGAGGCGGCAGTATTTTTTGAAGAAGGATAAAAAGATATGAAACGAATTTTTCTAATTGGCTATATGGGCGTGGGGAAGACCACTATCGGTAAGGAAGTGGCTAAGCAGTTGAATCTTTCTTTTATTGATATAGACCATTATATCGAAGCGCGGTATCATAAATCTATACGGATGCTTTTTGAGGAAAAGGGGGAGGCGAAGTTTCGTGAAATTGAGAACAGGGTGTTGCATGAGGTGGCATTGTTTGAGGATGTAGTTATTTCTACTGGCGGTGGAACTCCTTGTTTTTTTGATAATATTGAATTTATGAATAGGGTGGGAAAGACTATATATCTTATGGCCTCGCCAGCGGCTTTGTTTACAAAGTTGGAAAAGTTTATTTATTCGCGCCCGGTTTTATATGGACTTTCGGGTGAAGCTTTGTTGAATTTTATTTCTGATAGCTTGAATATGCGTCAGTCTTTTTATATGAAGGCGCATATTGTTTTTGATGTAGAGGGTATGAATACTAAGCATGATGTTCAGTCTCTTGTAGATATGTTAAAATTAAACTAAACACGGAGGGAGTGTTTAGTTTAATTTCGTTATCTATGTGTGGCAATTAATCTTGTACGGAATTAAGGTTGTTTTTCTATTTGAGAAGATTTATTAGAATATTGTTTGGGTATGTAGTTTACGGATTAAAAATGTATATGGAGCGAATGTGTGAAATTGCACCTTTTGTTTGATTTCGTATGTAAATATTGATTTTTTATTTTTTTATCAGAGTCATAAATTCTTCCCTTGTTTTGGCTTGTTGGAAGAATCCGGTGAAATCAGAGGTTGTGGTTAGTGAGTTTTGTTTGGCTACGCCTCTCATTTGCATACATAGGTGTTGGGCTTCTATTACGACCATGACGCCAAGGGGATTAAGCGTGTGCTGGATACATTCTTTTATTTGGAGTGTCATTCGTTCCTGTATTTGCAGGCGGCGGGCGAATATGTCAACAACGCGGGGAATTTTACTTAGTCCTGTTATGTATTTATTGGGAATATAGGCAATGTGGGCTTTGCCGAAGAATGGGAGGAGATGGTGTTCGCATAGGGAAAAGAAGTCAATATCTTTAACGATTACCATTTGTTTATATCCCTCTTCGCGGAACATGGCTGAGGAGAGAATGGTTTCGGGATTTTCTTCGTAGCCGCTGGTAAGGAACTGTATGGTTTTGGCCATGCGTTCTGGGGTTTTTGCTAATCCTTCGCGTTCTGGATTTTCTCCCAGTAGAGTTATAATGTGTTTGTAGTGTAGTGAGAGTTTTTCAAGCGTCTCTTGGTTAGTTAGGGCTTTCATTTAATAGGAGTTTGATTTCTTCCTTTACGATGTATGTTTCTTTTTTGTATTTAGGGAGAAGTTGCATTAGGCGAATTTGGACGTCGTATGCTTCTTCGCGAGATGTGAAATCGCCGACTCTTAATCGCCAGAAGGGGGCGTCGAAATTTACGTATGTATTGAGGTCTGGCATTGCGTCTTTAATTTCGCGTTCGCGTTTGAGAGCTTCTTCTTTTGCAGTGCGTTGTTCGTTGCCGGAGAATATTTGGACACGAAAGCCTTGGTATTGTATGTATGAACGACCGTCATTAGTTGTTTTTATTTCTCCAATTATTTGGCTCCCGACGAGGTTGCGAATGCCTGAGGGCTGATCTATTATTACTTTGCCTTTGCCAGGGCCGGGGGTTTGCAATTCGTCGAATATGCTTGTTTTTGAACTTTGGGAATTATTTTCCAATCCGATTTGAGCCGATAGATTCGTTGTGCAGGCTAAGAATGTTGTTAGTACGATAAATTTTGATTTGTGTTTCATCTTTTGTAATGTATTTATTGTGGAACGTTATTAATGAATAACAGGAAGCAGTAGAGGCTTCCTGTTATTTGATAAGATTTGTTTTTAGAATGATTCTATGATGGGAAGGAATTTTTCTACCGAGAGTGATGCTCCTCCGATTAGGCCGCCATCTACATCTGGCTTAGCAACTAAACTTTTTGCATTCTCGGCGTTCATGCTTCCTCCGTAGAGGATGGTGCAGTTTTCTGCTATTTCTTGTCCGTATTTGCCGGCAATGGTTTTGCGGATGTGGGCATGTATTTCTTGTGCTTCGTCGGCTGTGGCTGTTTTGCCTGTTCCAATAGCCCAGACGGGTTCGTAGGCGATTACGAGCTTGGAAAAGTCTTCGGCTGATAGTTCAAAGAGGGATTCTTTTACTTGTTCGTCAACTACGGCAAAGTGTCTTCCTGATTCTCTTTCTTCCAGAACTTCTCCGATACAGAATATTGGAGTTAATCCGTTTGAAATGGCCAGGTTTACTTTTGTTTTTAATGTTTGGGCTGTTTCGTGATAATATTGTCTGCGTTCGGAGTGTCCGAGTATGACGTACTTGGCGCCAGTTGATGCAATCATGGCGGCGGATGTCTCGCCGGTGAAGGCGCCTTTTTCTTTGTCGGCGCAGTTCTGTGCAGCGATGCCGATACGGCTTGAGTCTATTGCTGTTGCTATGCTTGCCAGATGGGTGGCTGGTACGCCAATAATAACATCGCATTTAGGGGTCTTTCCTTTTAATGCTTCTTCTAAACCTTTTGCCAGTGCTAAACCTTCTGGAAGTGTGGTATTCATCTTCCAATTGCCTGCAATTATGTTCTTTCTCATGAAATTGTATATTTTAATAAGTGATAAAAATTTCTTTAGCTATTTGTCTTCCGGAGATTTTTGCTTTTATTTTTCCACGTGAAACATATAAAGCTGTATATCCAGACGGTAAGCAAAGGTAAACTAAAAGTTAATAGGGTGAAAATTATCCATCCGTTTCCTTTGTGTTGTACTTGCTTGGTTGTTAGCATCTTGTTTGCTGTTTCTTCGTCGGGGAAGTTATTATGGTGCCTTTTCATCATTATTTGTCCGTTGTTTAGCCATACCAAGCCAGGGTTGGAGCGAACGATTGTTTTTAACTGTGTCTCGTCTGCTGTCAGGAATGGGTATTCTGCTCCGGTGAGGTCTTTCCATTCGCTTATGGATTCTTTTGATGAACCGGTTATGCAGTAGAATAGTATTTTATGGTTGGAGGCGTATTCATGCAGGTTGGTGATTTCGTTTATGTGTTTGTCGTTTGCATATTCGAGTTTTGGAGAGATGAGGAGAAGGACGTTGTCGGTGTTGCCAAGGAGTTTTTCGCTTATTTCATTGCCTTTTTCGTCTGATATGCTGAAGGATGGAATTGGGGGGGTATAGCCTTTTTTGATGAGTTTTGTTTCGGTGCTTATGAATTTCCATGTCGTGTCGTTGGCGGGGTAGTTTTCAAGAGTGAATTTCTCCTTTTTACCGTTTTTTTCATAAGTAAGAGTATACAGGTATTCGTCTTGTGGGGCGCCTTCAGGGATTTGCATTTGGGAAGGTATGTGTATGCCTATTTTATATGGACGGAAGTCGATTAAGGGGAGGTTGGTATAATTCCACCATGAGAATCCAAGACAGTATGTCAGGGCAAAAAGGGGGATGAACCATTGTGTTTCTACCGGGTAGAGGGATTTTATGCCTTTGTGATTGATGAACAGGAAGAGGGAGGCGGCTAACAGAATTATATTTTTAATGAATGTTGCCCAATTGGAAATTACAAGAGCGTCGCCGAAGCATCCGCAGTCGCTGACAGGGTTGGCTATTGCTAAATATAGTGTCAGAGGGGTCATTATTCCCATTAATGCCAGTATGAGCATCGAACTTGTTTTCCGGTAAACACCTAGAATCATGCAAATGCCGAGGGCAAATTCGACGGATATGAGGGCGAAGGCAAATATTTCCGATGCACCGCTGATCTTTTCAAGTCCGAAGGAGGAAAGATATTCGCCTATTTTGAATGTGAAACCCATTGGGTCTATGGCTTTTACGAATCCGGAAAAGGTGAACGTTGCGCCGGTCAGAATACGGCATGTTTCGGGAAGAGACTTGGTGAATACGTTTTTTTTCATCTTTCGTATTCGAGTTTGATTATCGCAAAAAGGGCATAGTTGATCATGTCCGTATAATTGGCATCTATACCTTCGGAAATGATGGTTTTACCGTCGTTTTTTTCTATTTCCTTAGTTCTGGCCAGTTTCATCAGGATAATGTCTGTAAAGGAACTTATGCGCATCTTCCGCCAGGCTTCGCTGTAATCGTGATTTTTGTTGTACATGAGTTCTTTACTTGCTGTTATGTGTTTGTCGTATAGCTTAATAGCTTCTTCGGCGCTGATGTCGGCTTCGTCTGTGAATCCGAGTTGAAGTTGGATTAGGCCGATTGTGCCGTAGTTTACGATGCCGATAAATTCAGATGTGATATCTTCATCTATCATGGCTGAGCTTTTGGTTTCGAGGCTGCGAATGCGGCTTGCCTTGATATATATTTGGTCTGTTACTGATTGAGGGCGCATGATTCGCCATGATGTTCCGTAATCTGTTGATTTCTTTGCAAATATGTCTCGGCAGAGAGCTATTGCCTTTTCAAATTCTTCTTTTGTATTTTGCATAATTTTTGGGTATTTTCAACAAAGATACATTAATATCGTTTTTTTTGTTATGGAAAAGGTGGAAAAGTCTTTTTTCAAAATGTAGAGTTTTGGCAGTTGTGTTTAGTCTTTTTGTATTGCCTTAACGGTGTTGGAAATTTGTGTGTATTTATTGTACTTCCCTTTGGTGAAGCCTTGAAATGCTATGGAGCGGCCTTGATTTTTCGCGTAAAATCCTGAAATTTCCATGGAAATTTTGAATTTTTCCGTGGAGATTTCAAGAATTTCTGCGGGAATTTTGAGTTTTTCCGTGGAGATTTCAGGAATTTCCATGGAGATTTTGAGTTTTTCCGTGGAAATTTCGGGAATTTCCGTGGGAATTTTGAGTTTTTCCGTGGAGATTTCGGGAACTTCCGTGGAGATTTTGATTTTTTCTGTGGGGGCAGTTCTTTCTTTTGTGGGGTGAGTGGTTTTTTCTGTGGGGGCAGTTGTTTTCTTTTTTTAGTATGATTATTTCTACCTTTGTTTTTATATTAATGTAAAATAGATAGTTATGAGTGTTGAACAAGAGTTAATTAATGGAATTTCGCTTGCTGTAATGGCTCTTTATGGGGCTGAACCGGCAGTGGAGCCTGTTTCTTTGCAGAGAACTAAAAAGGAGTTTAAAGGGCATTTTACACTGGTTGTATTCCCTTTCCTTCGTATGTCTAAGAAGTCACCGGAAGCAACGGCTGAGGAAATTGGAGCGTGGATGAAGCTGAATGTGCCTGCTGTGCGGGATTTTAATGTGATTAAGGGTTTTCTTAATCTGACGGTGGATTCGTCATCATGGATTGGCTTGCTGGCTGAAATTGATGCGGAGATGGATTATGGATTTGTGGAGGTTGGTGATGGCGCTCCGCTGGTGATGATTGAATATTCGTCGCCTAATACTAATAAACCTCTTCATCTTGGGCATATAAGGAATAATCTTTTGGGTTTCAGTCTGGCTGAAATTATGAAGGCCAATGGTTTCAGGGTGGTGAAGACGAATATTGTTAATGACCGGGGAATACATATTTGCAAGTCTATGCTTGCATGGCAAAAGTGGGGAAATGGAGAAACGCCGGAATCATCGGGTAAAAAGGGTGATCATTTGATTGGTGATTATTATGTGTTGTTTGATAAAGAATTTAAGAAAGAGCTTGCTGACTTGGTGGCGTCCGGTCTTTCCAGGGATGAGGCCGAAGTTAATTCGGCATTGATGAATGAGGCTCGCGAGATGCTTCGTCAATGGGAGGCAGGCGATGAATCCGTCGTTTTGCTTTGGAAGATGATGAATGAATGGGTTTATGCTGGCTTTGCTGAGACATATAGCAGGTTGGGCGTTGATTTTGACCGGATTTATTATGAATCGGATACTTATAAGGTTGGTCGTGATGAGGTCATGCGGGGTCTTAGAGATGGGGTTTTTTACAGCCGCGAGGATGGTTCTGTTTGGGCTAATTTGACGATGGATGGTCTGGACGAGAAATTGTTGTTGCGTGCCGACGGGACTTCTGTTTATATAACGCAGGATATTGGTACGGCTAAATTGCGGTTTGATGATTTTGCGATAGACAGGATGATTTATGTTGTTGGGAATGAGCAGAATTATCATTTTCAGGTATTGTCTATTTTGCTTGATCGTCTTGGTTTTGCTTTTGGAAAGGGGCTGACGCATTTTTCTTACGGTATGGTTGAATTGCCTGAAGGGAAGATGAAAAGCCGTGAAGGGACTGTGGTTGATGCAGATGATTTGATGGACGAGATGATTGGCGTGGCGAAAAGCATATCTGAAGAATTGGGGAAACTGGATGAGATGACTAAAGAAGAGGCTGAAAACACTGTGCGTATGATTGGCATGGGGGCTTTGAAGTATTTTATTCTTAAGGTTGATCCTAAAAAGAATATGGTTTTTAATCCTAAAGAATCGATCGATTTCAACGGGAATACTGGGCCGTTTATTCAATATACATACGCTCGCATTTGTTCTGTTTTGCGCAAGGCTACGGAACAGGCTTTGTTGCCGGTGGTGTTGAAAGTGGATACTGCTGTTTCGGAGAAGGAAGAGAATTTGATTCAGAGTATTGCCGATTTTAAGTCTGTTGTTAAGGAGGCAGGAGAGGTGTTTAGCCCTGCTCTTATTGCTAATTATGTTTATGATTTGGCGAAGGAGTATAATCAGTTTTATCATGATTTTTCTATTCTTCGAGAAATGGACGTGGATTTGCGGGCTGTCCGTCTGGTTTTATCTGCTAATGCAGGAAAGGTAATTGCTTCTGCTATGAGGCTGTTGGGCATTGAGATGCCTGAAAAGATGTAGGTTGTGATGAAGGATACTGATTTTGAGATTATGTCGCCTGCCGGTTCTTATGAATCACTTATGGGAGCAATTCAAGGGGGGGCGGATTCAGTGTATTTTGGCGTAGAGGGTTTGAATATGCGTTCGCGCTCGTCTGCAAATTTTACGATTGAGGATTTGAAGGAGATTGCTAAAATTTGTCGTGACAGGTCAGTGAAGTCTTACCTTACGGTGAATACGATTATTTATGATGATGATTTGCCTTTGATGCGCAGGATAGTTGATGCGGCCGGAGAGGCTGGAATTTCAGCTGTTATTGCATCTGATGTTGCTGTTATGAATTATGCGAACAATATAGGTATTGAGGTGCATCTTTCGACGCAGTTGAATATATCTAATGTAGAGGCGCTGAGGTTTTATGCTCGTTTTGCTGATGTCGTTGTGTTAGCCAGGGAGCTTAATTTGGAGCAGGTGAGGAGGATTTATAATTGTATTACGGATGAGGGTATTAAGGGGCCGAAAGGGGAATTGATTCGTATAGAAATGTTCTCTCATGGTGCTTTGTGTATGGCTGTTTCGGGGAAGTGTTATTTGAGTTTGCATGAGATGAATGCTTCGGCTAATCGTGGTTCCTGTATGCAGATTTGTCGTAGAGGATATACTGTTAAGGACATGGAGACAGATATTGAACTTGATGTTGAGAATCAGTATATCATGTCGCCTAAAGATTTGAAAACTGTTCATTTCCTTAATAAAATGATTGAGGCTGGTGTACGTGTATTTAAGATTGAGGGACGTGCTAGAGGGCCGGAATATGTGCGTATTGTGACGGAATGTTACAAGGAGGCTGTCAGGGCTTATTGTGATGGTTCTTATTCAAATGAAAAGGTGGCGGATTGGGATGAGAGACTTGCTACTGTCTTTAATCGTGGTTTCTGGAATGGTTATTATCTTGGACAACGGCTTGGAGAATGGAGTGCAAAGTATGGATCGAGTGCACGCAAAAGGAAAGTTTATGTGGCCAAGGGTGTTAAATATTTCAGAAATCTCGGCGTCGCAGAGTTTGAAATGGAGGCGCAATCGCTCAAAGTTGGAGATGAAGTGTTGATTACTGGTCCTACAACCGGTGTCATCATTCAAAAGATTGATGAGATAAGAGTAGGACTGATACCTGTTCAGGAGGCTAAAAAAGGGGATAACTTCTCTTTTAGGTCGAAGGAGAAGGTCAGGCCTTCTGATAAGATGTATAAACTTGTTTTAAATGATGGTTATGAAGAATAAAGAGTATGTTTTTAAGTTAACAATCAAGGTGCGTGATTATGAGTGCGACTTGCAGGGTGTGGTTAATAATTCAAATTACCAGAGGTATATGGAGCATACAAGGCATGAGTATTTGGAATCTTTGGGAGAGAATTTTGGAGATATGCACAAGAAAGGTATTGATGCTTTTGTTTCTCGCGTAGATATACATTATAAGTCTTCTTTGCGTAGTGGTGATTCTTTTGTCTCTTGTCTGAACCTTCTGAAGGAGGGAGCGAAGCTGGTTTTTTATCAGGATATTTATCGACTGTCAGATGGAGTATTGGCTGCTAGAGGAAGGGTAGAAACAGTTGTGGTCGAGAATGGACGACTGACGAGGGGTGAGTATTTTGATGATTTGTTAACCAGAACGATGAAGAAGGATTTATGAACGACAAACTTTTTTACCAAATAGCCTTAACAATTATAGATGGAATAGGGAATAAACTTGGACGGGAACTGCTCGCTAAATTTGGAGATGCAGAGGCAGTTTTTAAAACATCTCCTTCCGCTTTGGCCTCCGTTAACGGAATTGGGCCGATTATGGCACGTAAAATTCATAGTGCTGATGTTTTTAAACGGGCACAGCAGGAGGTTTCTTTTATCGAAAAGGAAAATCTTACCTATTGCTTTATCTCTGACGATGACTATCCAATTGAACTGAAAAATTGCGATGATGCGCCGCTTATGTTGTATATGAAAGGAAATCTGAGTTTTGAGGGAAAACGTCCGGTCAGTATTGTGGGCACACGGAACATGACTGCTTATGGACGGGATATTACAGAGAAATTTATTCATGATTTGGCACAGCAGTTTCCTGATTTGCTAATCGTCAGTGGTTTGGCTTATGGCGTCGATATTTATGCGCATCAATGTGCTTTGAGGGAAAACGTATCGACCGTTGCTGTTCTTGCACATGGATTAGACAGGATATATCCGGGCGCTCACAGGAATGTGGCTATTGAAATGCTTGAAAATGGGGGGCTATTGACTGAATATATGAGTGGGACAAATCCAGACAGGCCAAACTTTCTTGTGCGAAACCGGATTATTGCAGGATTGTCAAAGGCAACAGTCGTGATTGAATCTGCCTATAAAGGTGGATCGCTGAATACTGCCGTTCGTGCCCGTGATTACAGTAAGGCTGTTTTTGCTTTTCCCGGAAGGGCTACTGATGTTTATTCGCAAGGCTGTAATCGCATTATTACAAATGATACGGCTAGGCTTATTTCTAATGCTAATGATTTTATTCTTGCCATGCTTTGGGATGTGAATTTGAAACCGCAGCAGCCTGTGCAACAATCTTTATCTTTTGATCTGGAGGCTGAGCATGGAGATGTTTTGGAAATATTTAGAAAGAAAGAGGAAATAAATGTGGATGAGGTGGCTGTCGAATTTAATATCCCGCTTTATAAACTTCGTGATTCCTTGTCCGAACTCGAATTGGAAGGTATAATTCAGCCGCTTCCAGGAAACAGGTATAGGTTGAAGAAATTCTGAATCCTGCTTTACCTCTCTATAAGACTTGCTTGCAATTTTCGCTGCCTTTCGGTGGATTGCTTGTTTTACAATCTAACCAGCAGCTGTATTGCCATTATAAACATTAAAATATATTGATATTCAATGGGATTACACAAAGAAAAAAATCGTCCGCACATGGGGGGGACGATTTTTCCACTTTATAAAGAAACAATCTCACGATTCCTGTCTTCTAAAGATTTGATAAACTAACCTTAGTTCTAAAATACTATGAAAAAAACTCGATGCAAATGTACTCATTTGTTTGGAACCTACAAACATTTTTCAAAAAAAATATACCTTCTATCAATGATTTTAAAACTTTGTCTTGAAAATACTCTTTCATCCATTACTGGACACTATTTCACGCCGTCTGTAAAGGATACATGGGCATCCATGTTGTGATTATTCTTTACACTAGTTCTTCAGAGTGTTAATATTTATTCTTTTTTATTTTTCCTGTATTTGTAAATTATTCCTTGATTCTTTAACATTTTATTGCCATAAAATGTTAAAATTCTATCTATCTTTATTTTCTATCAATTTATGATTTGCAAATTCGGGATATTTCTCTTTAATTCAAATTTTTGGCCTTTTTGTTTTTATTTCTTTTGCTTAATTATATGGCCTTTTGTTCATTTGAACTGTCTAAGTCTTTCTTTTTCAGAGAGTAGGCCTTATATATTTTTTGTATACCCTCTATTTATTATTAATGTTAAAATCTTCTTTTGCGGGTATTATATGTTCTTTTTGGATTGTTTTTATCGTCTTTAGGGGAATATTTATTTAATACTAAGTATGACTTCTTTTTGAAATTAAGAAAAATTAAGCTAGAACATACTTTTTCTTTTATTTCTTTTGTTTCACGGGAAACATATTTGTTTTTCTTGAGATATAGTTTGTTGCAGACGGTGTTTTTTGGGTGCTGTTGAATGCTGGCGGGATATTTTTTTCTGCTCATTGCTTTTGTAGATGTATGTTAGCATATTTGATAGACTTCCTGAATGGATAATTGTAAATTAGAGATTGAGAATGGATTTGGCTGGGCTTTTTCCTTCTTTATTAGACTGTTATCGCAAATCATGGGAATTACCTGCAACTTCGGGGAATTCTCCGCAGGTCACGAGAAATTCCGAGCCAACTTGCCAATCCTCCAACTTGGGATTAGCTTGTTTGTGGCTGAGTTTGACTTTTGTACTGGCCAAATAATGGAACTTGTAAGAAGAATCTTATTCTTAGAAATCTTATGTATAATATTCTTTTTATGTTTTCATGAGAAGTGGGTGCTTATCTTTAATGGCTAGAAAATGGAATTTTTTGATGTTTATCTAAATATCAGCTATTGTGATGAATCTGTAGTTATTATTTTTAAACGTCTATTTTTGTGGGAATTTTAATATTAAATAATGATGAAAAACAATCAATCGTCAGCTTTAGTGCTACATTCAGGGGGGCAGGATTCAACGACGTGTCTTTTTTGGGCGCTTAAAAATTTTGACAGCGTTCGAACTTTGTGTATAACTTATGGACAGCGCCATGGTCGAGAAGTGGAGGTAGCCCGCCAAATTGCAGGATCAGCTTGTGTCCCTTTTCAGGAGTTGGATGCTACCGTTATTGGTTTGCTCGCCGATAATTCTCTTACAAACTTCAAGATGGAGGTGGATCGGGAAAAACCGCTGGATTCATATCCCAATACGTTTGTTCTTGGACGCAATTTGTTTTTTCTTACGTTTGCCACGGTTATAGCTTACTCGCATGGGATACGGGATATTGTTACCGGAGTGTCGCAGGCGGATTATAGCGGTTATCCGGATTGTCGGGATACGTTTATCCGCTCTGCAAACGTGACGCTCAATCTTGCAATGGATGAGCAGTTTATTATTCATACGCCTTTGATGTGGTTAAGTAAGGCGGAGGTTTGGGCTTTGGCAGATGAGCTTGGTGTTTTTGAGCTGGTGCGTTATAATACGCTGACGTGTTATAATGGGATAATGGCTGATGGTTGCGGGGAATGTCCGGCTTGCAAACTGAGGAACGATGGATTGAAGGAATTTTTAGCTACCATGAATAAAAGAATTTGATGACGCTTTATTTTCCTGTTTATACTTACTTCTGTTCCAAATGAATTTTAAGGATATTGCGTTGGATTTACAGGTTTGGAGGCATTTGCCACATAGCAGACATTCTGGGTTGGCGATTAGTCCTTTATTGTCTTTTATGTAATTGAGTAGAGGAATGGCGGATAAACATTCTTTTTCACATCTGCCGCAGTTTGTACATTCGTTTGTATCGACTACTACCAATAGGCGCGAATATTTTGCTCCGATAGAAGTGAGTGTTCCCATCATGCAAAGATGCCTGCATCCCCATCTTTTATCAAGGAAAACTGCGATCAGGATGGCGAAAAATATGTCGCACATCCATACGATTTTATAGTGCATATCCATATTCAATGGAAGAAAATCAGGATTGACTTCAAAGTTATGAGTGAGACCATGTTCTTTGTTTAGAAAATAGAAAGTAAATGCAGAGGTGAAGAATGGAATGAGAATTAGCAGTTTTATCCATGTTTTAGGTCTATTATATGTTGTCTTGCAAAAAGAGTGTTTGCCTGCGAAGTCCATAATTGTTCCCATAAAGCAGAACCATCCGCATCCGATTCTTCCGAAAAATGGCGAAATCAGGATAAGCGTACTCCAGATGATAATGACGAACGTAATAACTCCCCAATAAATGGAGTGCCAAATGAATCCAAATGCAAAATATTGAAAGAATACAGGGGATAGGAGCAGAAATATGAGTCTTGAAAGGAAATTAAGCGAGTGGGTTCTTTTGTTTTTCATTTGAGTTAATTTAATTGTTATGAATTGAGAAGGATAATCGGTGAAAATGGAGAAAGTGAGGATTGAAAACGGGAATGTATATTAAAAAAGGCTGCCTCTTTATCATGGCAGCCTTTTTTATTCTTAATCCCGGCAGATTACTTAATCTTTTTGTATCCGTAAACAGCACGTGTGCCCAATTCTTCCTCAATGCGGAGTAACTGGTTGTATTTGGCCATACGGTCTGAACGGCTAAGCGAGCCGGTCTTGATTTGTCCGGAGTTGGTGGCTACGGCGATGTCGGCAATGGTGGCATCTTCGGTTTCGCCGGAACGATGGGAGGTTACGGAGGTGTAGCCGTTGCGGTGCGCCATTTCGATAGCATCTAGAGTTTCGCTCAGTGTACCGATTTGATTTACTTTAATCAGTATTGAGTTGGCGCATCCTTGTTGTATGCCTTTCTTCAGGAACTCTACGTTGGTTACGAATAGGTCATCACCTACTAACTGGCACTTTGAGCCGATTGCATCGGTGAGAAGCTTCCATCCTTCCCAGTCGCTTTCATCCATTCCGTCTTCGATGGAATCAATCGGGAATTTGGATACGAGTTCGGCTAGGTAGGCTGCTTGGTCTTTTGCATTGCGCTTTGCTCCTTTATTGCCTTCAAATTTTGTATAGTCATATACACCGTTATCGTAGAACTCGGAGGAGGCACAGTCAAGGGCAATGGTAACATCTTTGCCAGGCTCGTAGCCTGCTGCTTTGATGGCGGTAAGAATTGAATTGAGGGCATCTTCAGTACCGTCTAATGTGGGGGCAAAACCACCTTCGTCGCCTACTGCTGTGCTTAATCCACGGTCATGCAGAACTTTCTTCAGTGCGTGGAAGACTTCAGCGCCCATGCGCAGGCCTTCGTGGAAGCTTGTAGCGCCGACCGGACGAATCATAAATTCCTGGAAGGCGATAGGAGCGTCGGAATGAGAACCGCCGTTGATGATGTTCATCATTGGGACAGGTAATATGTAGGCATTTGTGCCGCCGATGTAGCGATAAAGGGGCATATCCAGGTAATTGGCTGCTGCTTTTGCTACTGCAAGGGATACTCCGAGCATTGCGTTTGCTCCGAGGTTCGATTTGGTAGAGGTGCCGTCGAGTTCGAGCAGCTTGGCGTCGAGTTCGCGTTGGTTCAAGGCGTTCATTCCGATAATGGCGGGGGCAATGATCTTGTTTACATTGTCCACTGCTTTAAGCACGCCTTTACCGCCGTAGCGTTTCTTGTCACCGTCGCGCAATTCTATTGCTTCGTTTTCGCCGGTTGATGCGCCGGATGGGACTGCTGCCCGTCCGAAAGCGCCGGAGTTAAGAAGAATATCTACTTCTACTGTTGGATTGCCACGTGAATCCAACACTTCTCTACCTGTAACTTTTAGGATTTCCATACTTTGAAATGTGTTTGATAACTATTATTTTGGATGTGTTAATACGTGCAAAGGTAGGAATTATTATTGAACGGTAAATGCCCAATTTCCCGCTTGCTGTATTTAGAACAAGTATGGCTATCGCTGTTTACATCCCTTTATGTATATAGTTGACAGAATGTTTGAAAAGCTTCATTTAAAGTTGTAAAAGCAGCTGCTTGTCTTGTGATAAGCTACTAAAAAACAACAGCCGCCATGTATTCTTACAGGCGGCTGTCAATGCTTTTTATTTATTTTAGAAAATGTATGCCAGTCCGGCACCAGTGCCATGGAGGTTAAGGCGTAACTTTGGAGCGATGGCAGCTTTTTTGATGGCGTCGTTGTTCCATTGCATATTGGCGAAGCCTTCTGCCTGCATTGCCCGATATGCGCTTCCCTTCCTTGCTGTTCCGACGATGGAAATTGGAATACCGACATTAAAGAGAATACCTCCGCCGACTGTAAGCAGTACTCCAGTTGCCGTAGCTGTATCGTTTCCCTCGTTTATGCTGCTTATCATTAATCCTATTCCACCAATAGCCATTCCTAAACCGGTTATCCAGAGGACATTTCCGGTAATCTGTTGGCGGCGCCCACTATTGTATTTAGCTTGGAGGGCTGCGGCTCTTTTTGTAAGGTCTTCCTGCTGCTTGGTAATACTTGCTGGGATCGCATTATAAAACATATCTTCATCGCCGTTGGCATATTTAATCATAAGGATCTCCGACTTTTTAAGCGTGTAGTCATTTCCATCAGGGTCATTGAAATTCACGTAATGAATATTGTTTTCTCCAACTTCCTTGACACACGCTTTAATTTCATTGCCGTTTGTAAGGGATATAAGATCATGTGCAAAGGCGCATATTGAAATACTGCTGAGTAGTATTATCGCTATTAGAATGTTTCTCATACTCTTCCAGTTTTTTTGATTAGCATTGTTTTTTGTCTTTACTACGCTTGTGCTGTTTCCAGCATTTAATTTTAATGGTATCAATTTCATGATTAAAAAATTAAATTGTAATAATTTGGCATACTACGCTTATATCTGTACACTATATTGTTTTTAGGAATTCTTTTAATGAAGTCGCAACTTATATAATGAGACTGCCTTCCTGATTGATTCAAGCCCGAAGTCTTCCAGAGGAAGATCCTTCACAGGAAGTATGATTATTTCCGAAGCATCATCGCTTGCCTTTAATCCGTCGAAATCATCTATTATACATTCAAAGAACAGATCGAGAGTATGCACGTCGAATCCCATATATGGATAAATATTTGGAAGTGAGAACAAGTAACGGCAACGGTTTATCAGCAGCCCAGTTTCCTCTCTCACTTCCCTGCATACAGACTCTTCAGCAGTCTCAAAGCTATTGGTAAATCCTCCAGGTAAATCAAGCGTTTCCTTCGCCGGTTCCTTCGCTCGTCTTACAAGCAAAAGCTCATCTTTGCTATTCTTTATAAAACAGGCGACCGCTGCCGACGGATTGAAATAATATGCGAAGCCACAGATGGAGCATTGCTTCGCTTTCTTGTTCCTTTCCTTAAATGCCTTTGCGCCGCAGGATGGACAATAGATAAACTTGTGAAGAGGATGCATTTTTCGATTATTTCGCTTCCCAGCCTAATGAACTTGCTCCCAGTACAGCGGCGTCGGCTTCCTTTAGTTGGGAGAGGATCAGCTTCGTCTTTCCGGAGAAAACCTTCAATACGTTCTTGTCCATAGCTTCCTGTATGGGATTCATGATTAATTCGCCGGCATAGCTCAATCCTCCGAAAAGGATGATGGCTTCCGGGCTGCTGAATGCGATGAAATCTGCAAAAGCTTCTCCCAATATATGTCCAGTCATTTCAAATATCTCAATGGCCATTTTATCGCCTTCCATTGCAGCCTCATATACTTCCTTGGAAGTGATTGTTTCTGGGTTCATCCGGCGAAGCAGGCTGTCTTCCTTCTTGATTTCAAGAAATTCCCGTGCGGTACGTGCAACTCCTGTGGCAGATGTATAGGTTTCAAGGCAGCCTGTCCGGCCACATCCGCATAATCGTCCGTTTATTCGTCGAACGATCACGTGTCCTAATTCTCCTGCGAATCCATCGTGGCCATAGACCAAGTTTCCTCCGACAACAATTCCGCTTCCTACCCCGGTTCCAAGGGTAATCATAATGAAATCCTTCATTCCCCGCGCTGCTCCGTAGGTCATTTCTCCTATCGCCGCCGCATTTGCGTCGTTGGTAAGAGCAGACGGAATATTCAGCTTGTCGCTTATCATCTTTGCCAGCGGAATATTCTCCTTGCCCCAGGGAAGGTTGGGAGCAAATTCGATACTTCCGGTAAAATAGTTGCCATTCGGTGCGCCTATTCCGATACCTCGTATTTTTTCGCTTCCACCGACCTGATCGACTAAAGCTTCTATTCTTTCCGACAAGACGGATACATATTCCTCTATGTCGGGATAGCTCTTTGTCTTGATAGAATCGTTCATTAATATTGTTCCTCTTGCATCTACGATGCCGAATACGGTATTGTTTCCTCCTATGTCAATACCAACTACAAACGGTTTCTCCATTTTTCTGTCTTTTATTTATTATTAGGTAAAACTTCTATCCAGTAATCATCGGGATCGTTTATGAAGTAAATGCCCATTGAGGGGTTTTCATAACAGACCCATCCCATTTCCTTATGATATGCTTTGATGTCATCGTAATCTCCATCTACGCTTATGGCAAGATGGCTTTCGTTTTCTCCAAGCTCGTATGGTTGCGGGTGATCGCGCAGCCATGTCAGCTCAAGCATAAAATTCGTGCTTCCATCGGTTAGATAGACCAGGACAAAAGATCCGTCCTCTGCCTCCTTCCTGTATTTTTCTTTGAGTCCGAGAGCCTTATCGTAGAATGTGAGGCTCTTTTCCAAATCTGTCACGTCAATATTGAAGTGAACCATTCTTCCTTTAATATTCATTCTTGTATTAATTATATTGTAAAACATTCCCCCTTGTGTGACAAGGACAAAAATTTGCAATTATTTTTTTCGGCAATGGATGCGAAATTGTTTGCTTTATCGTATGCTTCTCCGAAGTGCATTGGAGCGATTGTTCCGACTTTTATTTTGGATATTAACTGTTCTGCTCCAAGCATATAATCGTTTCCTAAACGTGGGTCGATAGGGAACATGGTTATGGTTATATCGTTGGTGAATTTAGCTATATCATTTACTTCTAAAAGAAAAGATTTTTCGGCTATTTCAGCTTCTTCTGCGGTTGATTCGTCTTTCCAATGCCAATTGTTTAAATCGCCAGCATGAAAAATGGTTTTTTCATCCATTCTAATGAGAAAGGATATGCCTGCATCAGTAGAACCGAACGCTTTTATCGTGATGTTTTCATCTTTCCATATATCGTTTTTTTTAAGGAATACGCCTGCCTCGGAATTTGCCTTTTTTTCTGTAAGAATATCGGAAGAAAGGATGTATATAATCTCTTTTTTTTCTTTCTTCCAATCTAATATATGCTTATTAAAATGATCCGGATGGTGATGTGAAGCAAGCACATATAAAGGGCTTTTTTTTCGTAATAATTCTTCGTGAATGTATCCTTTATATGGCGTATTTCCAGAATCTTTATAATAGTCAAATATGACGGAGAACTTGTCCGTTTCTATCGTATAACAACTATGATAAATGTATGTCAATTTCATAAGTTTCTATATTAACCGTTTAAATTATGAATGGGTAAAGATAGCTATTTATCTTAAACATGTCGCAGGCTTCTTTCTAAAATCTTCACAGTCTTCTTTACGGCAGTATTAACGCTTCGCGGAAATGCTGTTTTTATTTGCAGACAGGCTTTAATTATTTGCGTTAATAATCGACATCTCTATGGAAATGATTGCCATTTGTGCGAAAATGCTCGAAATGACCGTGTAAAACAACGAAGCCATCACGAATAAATTGGAATTTACCGGATAATAGGCCAAATTTTCCACGGAAATTCCTGAAATTCCCATGGAAAAACTCAAAATTTCCACGGAAATTCCTGAAATTTCCGTGGAGAAACGCGAAATTTCTCTGGAAATTTCAGGAATATCCGTGGAAAAACTCAAAATTTCCATGGAAATTCTTGAAAACTCCGCGGAAAAATTCAAAATTTTCATGGAAATTTCAGAAGTTTCCGCGGGGAATTATGATTTTTTTGAAGAGGCAGCTGTTTTTTTCAAAGGGCTAATTGTTTTTCTTCTAGTTACGGCTATATGGAAAAATCAAACTCGCCTGTAAAAAAACATCCCTGATTTACTGTTGATCGGTAAATCAAGGATGTTAACTTATTCAATAACATTTATACGTCACTTAAAGCGTGGAGCTGGAGGGAGTCGAACCCTCGTCCAAACGAGGAACTAATTCGTTTTCTACATGTTTATCTTCGCCTTAGTTGTCGGGAAAAAGCAAGACCGAAGCCACCAACTTTTTCCTTATCCTCTTGGTTTCGCCTAAAGTCCGAGGATTCCTTTAAACTATCTCCGATATGTCTGCACCGCCGATTCGGACCGCTTCGAAGCCACAGCATCCGGGCGATGTCTCGTCCCCGCAACTGTTGCAGGGATGAAGCGTTAATCTACTGTTCTTCGATTATGCAGCGAGAGCGTAAGAATTTTCGCCAATTAATTGTTCGCTGTCTGAGATTTAAGCGCCGGACAACAGAAGCGCTACATGCTTACAAACCATTTCTACCCGCTGTCAAAACCGGTCAGCCCCTGTTTTTCGGTATCAATGTTCAACATTTTTGTGTAGATGAATAAAGAACGCTTTCTTTATTTTTTTCTTTCTACGTTACAAATATATGAAATGCTTTTCGGATTGGCAATTTGTGCGCTAAAAGTTTTTTTTATGGTTTGGAAATTCCTTATTCTTTAAAGGAAATGCCACTGGAGATTTTTGATTTGTTATTGCTAATAAATACTATGGAGATTGATAGTTTTTAAAAAGCTTTATATTTTTTATCTTCCTCCCGTAAGTACAAAGAATATTTTGGGGAATGCCTTTTTAATCACTATGCCAACGGCAACTAATGCAAGAATTATGAATGGCGTAAGGATAAAGTAATGGAGAAGTGGAATCCATGCAGTATTCATCGGTAAAATTTTGATGCTTACCTTGATGATTATATTCATAATCAGACCGTGAGAGGCGTATAACCAAAATGAATATTTCTCAAGCCAGGCGAGAACATTGTAGATATTTTTGCTTTTTACGAAGTTATAGCTTAATTTCCAGAAAAACATTATACCTGCGACGATGTTGATTAATCTAAAAGCAAGGTGTTCAAACGTAAAGTTTGCTAGTATGCTTATTGCATATATAATTACCATGTTGCTGTTTTTTATCTTGTCTAAACTTTTATAGCTTAATCTGTATTTTACGATATAGTATCCGAGTGAAAAAAAGAGTGTGGCGCTTGGATTTAGGATATGTATGTCAACGCCGCTTATCCACCATAAAACGAGGAAAACCAGCGTCGTGGCGGGACGCCAATCTATAAGCTTCCTGATGCCGACATAGAGGAGATTGAGCACAAAAAGGTCTCGCAGAAACCAGAACTGGTAGACTAGTGGAGTATGGGTTAAATGCTCGTCTTCTTGCATAAACTTGCCGAAGTGGCCGGTAAAGGCGCCGAGCCAATCCATGAGTGAAAATTCTCGAATGATATATGTATGGAAGTACTGTCTGGTAAAATCTATGCTTTGAGTTGTATAGAAGAGAATGAGCAGGAGGATTGTCCACAAAATGTGCGGGAGTAAAATAGTCCGTGATTTCTTCTTTAAGTTCGGCATGAACTTCGGCTCTTTCGTATATTGGAGGAAGCCGGAGATGAGAAAGAAAAATGGGACGGCAATATGAGTGATGCTATTCGCCAAAGATTGGATGATTTGGCATAGCAGAGGGCTTTCAATAACTACGCTACTGTCGGAAAAGTTTATGGTAATGTTTCCTTTTAATATTTCGTTGTGGATGAATACGATAAAAACCATTAGGATGAAACGCAGTGAGCGGATTCTTTTTGATAATTCGTCGTCAATCGGACTGCTGTTGGTAACATTATTAATCATGATCTTTTTTTTAGGTGGTTTACAGAATTTTTTATTTGTTTTTGTTGAATGCTCTTCTTTGGAAAGGGTTTTCAAGCATGTTGGCCTGAGGCTGTGGCAGCTAAAACGAACGTTTAAACTGACAATGATTTGCCAGTCTGCAGACTGATGAATTATTTCTGTAACCACTAAAAAATCAGCAGAAAAGGCTGTATTAGATCATATTATGTATATATTTGTCCCATTGTCAGTTTAAACGTTCGTTTATTCTGACAATATTTCCCCTCCTTTAAAAAAAATTATCTCAAACGGCTGATGACCTGAAGTATCAGGCAAAAAAAAATGTTAGCGCACCTGAAAATGACAGGTGCGCTAACATCGTGCTGGGGATTGGTTCCCCTAAATTAGATTATGACTATAATTTTTCTACGATAGCTTTGATTATTGCGTCGGCAGCAGGAATGTTTTTCCCTTCGCTATATATGCCAACGATACAGGATTTTTTCCAGAATGTGGGGATGTCGCCGTTATAACGATCCTTGATCGTGAGGCTGCCTTCTTTGAAATCCAGGGGCTGCTTGGTAAATGTGAAATAGTTCTTTAGAATTTCGCTTGCGCCGGCGGATGTTTTGCCGTCTATGATAAAAATCTGGTAAGACTGCTCTCCCGTTTTATAGTCTGCCGTATAGACGGATTTCAGGAACTCATGACCGATGTAGCTTGAGTTAATGAAGGCTTCCGTGTAGGGGATGCGTCCTTCGGTCGGGAAGACGTTCAGCATCATGGGGTATTTAGGGAGAGGATCAATTTTACTTGCCAGGCCTTTGGCTATACTTTGCATAGTTTGGCTTGCATCGCCTTCGGCGTGGGAGGCCATTTTTACGTATATGTTGCCGGCGAAGAAGAAGAGGTTTTCGGCGTCGCCCTGAGCTTCCGCTCCGATTGACGGGAGGAAGTTCAGTTCCGGGGAACGCTCCGAGGCGTACATGCCGAAGGCGTCTTCGGGAGTGCCGTGCCTGTATGCCTGGACGGTGATGTAATCTTCTCCGCGCTTATAGTCCAGGGCGGTCATCTCCTTGAAATTGTTGGCAAGGAAAAGGGGAGCGGCGCCGTTGATACGGTCATACAGATTGTCGGGGTTGAATACTTCGGCAGCGGTTACTGTCCAGCCTTCAATGGCGGGCATCCATGACTTCAATTGCTCCGGCGATTGGGCCTGGAGCAATTGAAATCCGAACAGGCTGACTATACATATATAATATATGTGTCTCATCGCCTGATTTTATGATAACAGGACATCGGGTACGTTCAGAACGGGTGTCACTGCCGCGATCTTTCCCGCAACGTCATACTGAAGACTACATTCAACGCGGCAGCTGCCCTTACAGCTACTGCACAGTGAAGCCGGGTCGCCGAGCCTCAGCTCTGCAAGTGTTTCCTTGGACAGTCCGGCGTTCTTGTAGCCGTATGCGTACATGTAGGCACGCATAAGTTCAGGGATGGGCAGATGCTCCGGACATTGCTTTTCACATTTGCCGCAACGCTGGCAGAAGAGCATATTCTTGCTGTCGAGCATTGCAAGGTAATCACGTTCGGCTGTCGTCAGCTTCGGGCTTCTTGCCGCGGCAAGGCAATCCTCCAACTTGTCGAAGTTGTCGAAGCCGGGGATGGCTGTTGTAATGTTCTCGTTCTCCCAGACCCATTTCAGGCAGGCTTGTCCGTTCACATTAGTTGGAGCAGACCCTGGAGCGCCGGCAACTCCGCCCACCATGCTCTTCATGGCGACGAAACCGATCCCGGCTTTTACGCCGCGTTCGATGGCGGCATTCGTTGCCTCAAGGTTGGGCATCTTGAAGTTGTAGCTCAAGAGGATCACCTCGTAAATTCCGGTCGAAATGGCTGCGTCGATCTGTTCGGGCTTCATGGCGTGAGTCGAGAGGGCGATGTGCTTGATTTTGCCTTCTGATTTGAATTGCTTCAGCAGATTTGTAATGCGCGGGTTCGTGATGTCGTCCGTGCTTTCGCGGCTGTCCAGAGCATGGGTGTAGAATATTTCTACGTAGTCCATCTGGAGGCGTTTCAGACTCAGATTGAGCAAGTCTGTGTAGTCTTTCTCGAAACTGTCTTTCAGAGGATATGGGAACTTCCCCTTTGTGGCTATCGTGAAACTGTTTCGGGGTTTGTCCTTGAAAAAGTTGCCGAGCATCTCCTCGTTACGTCCATTCTGATAGCCGTGAGCCGTATCGAAGTGGGTAATACCTGAATTATAGGCTGCCCTCACCACGTTCGGATTGTCGGCACGCATAACTCCCATGCTCAGGATGGGCATCTCTATTCCGGTCTTCCCAAGCTTGCGCATCGGGAAAACGTTCTCATTACCGATGGATATGTCTGCCGGATTTTGGGCTGACATGCCGGGGGTAATCACTGCGCCTGCTCCGGCGAGAGCCGAAAGGCGTAAAAAATCTCTACGATTAAAACTTTTTTTGTTCATAAATAAGATATAGTATGATATATTAATGATTGCATCAGTGGTAATATTTTCGACGCACTAAACTTCATTTGGTTTAATATGAATATTAAGCACGATGTCTTTTTTTTGCCGTTTTTTTAAACAATCGGATAGCCGATCCCATCGCTTTTATGAATTTTTGATTGACGAATTTACCGGAACTTTCCTTTCGCAAGGCCGGAACTTTACCGTCTGCATGAGGATTTCACTAAACAAATATCTTAATATGTTATGTTATTATTTACTATTTTTACAGTCCTATAAGAATAATAAATGATAATTCAAATGAAGAAAATAATCGCGACGGCTTTTGCCGTAACCATATTTACATCTGGCAGCTGGGCGACAGGCCTGACTGAAAAAATCCCTGCTTCTCTTGACAGCACCATAACTCGTAATCTCGACGGTACTGTTACCGCTAAAAGTGTTTACTCGCGACAGGACACCAATGTCGTCACAGTCGTCACTTCCAATTCTTCTCTTGACCTGAAACAGGAGTGGAAGTATGACCCGAACGGAAATCCGCTCTCGAACACCATAACAATACGGAACAACAAGGCGGGCGAATGGCCGGAGAATCCGGCAAGCATTGAGGAATGGCATTATGATGCAGATATGGAAACCGGCTCGACCAGCTGGCTCTTATCTGAAAGCGGACGGAAGGGACTTGTCATGACAAAGCATGAATATGATACGACGAAGCGAATAACCGTCTCTTATTCATATCAATGGGACGATTCGCAAAACAACTGGCAGAACGAACCGACTTTCAGATCCGAATACCAATATGATGAAAAGCGCCTGAAGCGCGTTATAAAATATTATTACGGCGAGGAAACCGGCGAACAATTATATCATTATGATGCCAAAGGACGCCAGACCGCTATGGAACATTGCAACCAGTCGCCTCATTCAAACTCTTTTGAACAAAACTGGACCAATATCCAGTATGACGCGGCCGGAAGGAAGAAAACCGTCAAAACAACCGAACTGACTTACGGCATCCCCGAAGGGCCGGAAGAAGAGGACATCAAAACAACCGTTACTACTTATTATTATAAAAAAATAAAGCGTCGCAGACCGCTTAAACAAAAGAATATCTCGCATAATACTCAACACTCTCACAACAAAAACAATCAGATGAAAAAGATTTTTATTCTCTCAGCAGCTTCTACTCTTTTCGCCTCCCCGATTAATGCCCTTAACATAAACGCAAGGCCGGCAGAGCCTCTGGACAGCATCGTTACAAGAACCCTCAGCGGAGAAGTAGCGGCGAAAACCATCTATACTTACGTCAGCAACAATCACATAGTCGAAACAAGCTATCGGATGGACTACGACACTCATGCCCTGATTCCGGATGCCAAGTGGGAGTATGAATACACCCAGGAAGGAAAACTGACCAAGGCTCTCGAATACGAATGGAACGCAGATAAAAAAGACTGGCCGGGAAATCCATCACTTAAAATAGAACCGATATACGATGCTCAAGGACGCGACAGTATTAATGTTATCGCAAAATGGTTTGACCTCCAATGGGACGTTATCTACAAAACCGAATACCAGTACGACGAACGCCAACGCCTTGCAACACTCTTATGCTACTATTGGAACATAACAACTGAAGAATGGGACGCTCCGACATCCAAAACTGTTTTCAGATATGACGACAAGGGAAATCAGGTTCGAGCTACCGAATATGAACGTATCGCAGAGCATATCGACTGGGTAGAAACATATGAAACGGAGTTCCAATACAATACTGCCGGACGCAAAACAATCAGCAAGCTATGCCACGAACCGGAATTGACCAATACCTTCAGATTCTTCTCTTCAATAGCTTATAATTATGACAGAGCAGGACGAATCACTTCCGACGAGGCCGTTCACGTGGATTTTGAACTCTCTCCAAACGTCGTGGACAAGGAGGATTACGAGATTCGCCTGACGAAGTACTATTACAAGCAATAATATTTCCGAACGGCTCCAGCTTAAGGCGCCGGAAGATATACGGGAACACGAAGGCATGAAGGATAAGAAATTAAATCCTTCGTGTCTTCGTTTTTTTTTATCTTCTTTTCCACGAAACATTTCCTGAACCCCGAAAGTATTTTTCCCCCTGTCGGGAAACATTTCTGGACCCCGAAAGTATTTTTCCATGCGTCGGGAAACATTTCTGGACCCCGAAAGTATTTTTCCATGCGTCAGGAAGCTTTTCAGAATCCCGAAAGTATTTTTCCCCGCGTCGGGAAGCTTTTCAGAATCCCGAAAGTAATTTTCCCCGCGTCGAGAAACTTTTCAGAATCCCGAAAGCTTCCCGGAGCAAGGAAAAATACTTTCGGGATTCCGGAAATTCTTCCCGGAGCTTGCCGGGAAGCTTTCGGGATTCCGGAAAGCCTTCAGGAAAGGGAAATGAGAAAATACGGAGGCACGAAGAGCCGGGGGGTTAACCTTTTGCATCTTCGTGCCTTCGTATTGATTCAAACTCGACAGTCAGGAAAAAAAGATTGGGAATTTCGCCCCGCGCTCCACAGCGCAAAGCTAAAATCCCCAATCAAAACATTCACAACTAATATTTAAACATTAAATCCGGAGATTTCCAGTCTGGGAACCTCTCCGCGGCTATCTTCTGTTTTTAGACTGACTTCCAGCCTGCGTTCTTCGCCGGGCATGAGGAATATATAATTGTCGCTAAAGAAGGCGGGGAGAATCCGCTTGCCTGACTGGCTGCCGACGGCCTTCAGGCGTATCATCAGCGCGGGAGTTGAGGTCTCGTTCTTTAGCGTGACGCTCAGATGCCAGTCGGAACCGTTCCGAACGGCGCTCTGCTGCTCGGTCAGCTTGACTCTTGGCATCTGGTTGAACAGCTTGTAGTCGCCGTCCTCCCTGCCGCGCCAGTAAACATTGTCGGAGATAACCTTACCGTTCTCGCTCAAGGTCAGCTTGATGAGATGAGCAGCGTCCAGGGTTTCGGGAAACTCCAGCTTGAAGGCTTTGACAGTGGCATCTTCGCGGATGTCTATCGTTGCTTCCTTCTCCCACTGTATGCTGCCGTCGATATTAATCAGGCTGGCTTTGGCGAGGAGGTTCGCATGGTCAAAGGCATGGTAATTGACGACTTCAACGTCATCCCATACGGGGTTCCACTGGATATGGAGAGGTTCACATGCTTTCTTGCACCCGAAATATGCACCCGTCGGGTCGAAATAATAATCATAAGTCTGCCACACCATAGACGGCCATGCGGGATGGCTCATCCATAGCAGCATGCCTTGCCGGAACTCGCTCCGGCCTTCAAATATGGCACGATAGCCATTGTAGTTAATCCATTGTGCCCACTCGGCAAATTGACGGGCGTCGGAGGGAGCGCCGAAGGCTTTCGCGATCATTTCGTTAAACGAGGCGGCTGATTGAGCGCTTGCGCCTTGAGTTCCGCCAAGGGTATAGTCGTGGAGACCGTACTGCGAACTTTGCGGCCAGAGGGAATCGGGCGAGAACGTTTGTTCGAGGCTCTCATAGTTCATCACGTTAGGCATACCGCGTTCGCTGTGGAACTTGTTATGACCGTAGAGGAGGAAATAGTCCCGCGGGGGCAGGGCGCGATAAGGTCCGCCGCCGCTGACTACGCCCATGGCTGAATTGGATATGTAATGAATGTCGGGATGCGTTTCGGCAAGATATTGGCGTATGGGTGTGTCGAGGCTTTCCGGCGGGTTGCCTTCATTGCGACCGACGTATATCCCGATAGAGGGGTGGTTCCTGATTCGCTTCACGAAGTCGCGAACGTTGCTCATGAACAGCGCGTTATCGTAAGGATTCGGACCGTCGTAGGGATTCGCCAGCCAGAAGTCTTGCCATACCATTATGCCATGTCTGTCGCAGGCATCATAAAACTCTTCGTCGCCGATTTGACCAACCCAGTTTCGGATCATCGTGAAGTTCATGTCCGCATGGTAAGCAACGGCTATGTCATATTCACGACCGCGGTAATTGAGGTTGGATTCTCCAAAGCCCCAGTTGCCGCCGAAGCCGATGAAGCGTCTGCCGTTCACGAAGAGGTTAAGCGTGCCGCCCTCTTCGTTAAAGGTCATACGGCGGATTCCGGACTTGAATTGCTTGCGGTCTGTGATTTCCGACGTGTTCAGCTCGAAGAGCAGATTGACGTCGTACAGATGGGGCGCTCCGTAGCCTTTTGGCCACCATAGTCGGGGGTTATTTACTTTTAGTGACGGGGTGTTGGAGGCGTCCAGCTTGAGGGTTTTTGTTTCGGATGCGGCCAGCGTAACTTCCATTTCAAATGTGGACAAGTCGCCGTAGTTCCCCTTGAGTTTACCCGTCACGGCTTCGGTCGAATGGTTTTGAACGGTCGCTTCGATAATTATGTCTGCTTCGGTCGTATCCGGCAGAGCCAGTTCGGCGCGGACGAAGGGATCGATTATCGAAACGGAGCCTGTATGGGAAAGGAAGACGTCATTCCATATTCCAATGTCGCGCCCTCGTATGGTCGGAATCCAATCCCAGCCGACTGTTGCATGGAACGTGGGATTGTCGGCGCCGAGGATGCCTCCGTTTTGGTCTGTGCTGTACTTGGTTTGCTCCTTGATGGCGCCCGGATGGTCGTTCTTGATTATTTCGACTGCAAGGGTGTTGGTTTGGCCGGCGAGCAGTATGTCGGTGACGTCAAACTTGCCGCGCATGAAGGCTCCTTCCAGACGACCGATTCCTTTTCCGTTCAGGTAAATGTTCGCTTTCCAGTTTATTCCGTCGAAGTTTAAAAAGCTTCTGCCGGTGGAATAGATGGGTGGGAGGTTGAACTCGTTGCGGTACCAGAAGTTGGAATTGAAGAATGATTCGGAGATTTGAAGCTGATCGTCTGCATGGTTCGGATCCGGGATGGCGCCGATGTTCAGATAGCTTGTCAGTACGGTTCCTGGAACGGTGGCGACAATCCAGTCGTCTGCCTTATAGCTTGCTGTCGATAGTTCTTCGCCGCTGGCGTTGACCGACGAGGAGCGCTGGAGCTTCCAGGAGCCGCCGGTGAGGTTGAGCGAGTTGTTTTCGTCTGCGGTGGCGGGCTTGTGGGGGAGGACGACCAGGCCGCCTTTGCCGATGACTTCCAGTTCGCTGAGGATGTATCGCTCGTTGTTTATTGACTGGTTCATCTGCACGCGAAGGTAGCGGGAGGTTGTGCGGCTGGGGAGTTTTATATTGTCTTGTTTATTATCGCCGCCGGGGAGGTCGGCTATGTCTGTCCAGGTCAGGGCATCGTCTGACGACTGTATTTTTCCGGCTATTGCCTTGTTTATCCAATGGAGGTTTACCTTGTCGAATGTGGCTGGGGCGCCCAAGTCAACGTAGAGCCATTCTTCGCCGGAGGTGGCGCTCATCCATGAGCTGTTGAAGTATTGCGAGGGGAGGGGGGAGACTGGCTCGCTGTTGCGGTAGAAGTCCCAGTCGCTGAATGACCATTCGTCTGCGCTTTGCATGGTAATGGCTACTTTATAATATGTGTATTCGAGTGATCCGGCGAGGGGGAAGTCCAGCTCGAGTATTCGCGTGGGGGGTGGGGGCGTGAACGTGAATGTGAATGATGGTTTGGGGGCATTTGGGTCAACAGGTGGTCGTCTCCGGATGAACGATGGCTTGGGGGATTCACGGCCTATCAGGCTGGCGCTGCTTTCTTCGCTGAGTGTTATCCAGTCTGTGCCATTCTCGGAGGCTAGCAGGCGGAGTGTATATCCGTGGGGCTTTTTCTCGTCAATGGTGACGCTGCCGCGGAGGGTGATTCGGTCTGTTGTAAATGGGCAGTTGTGGACGGCTAGCTGGAGGAAGATGTCTTGCCCTTTCATGCGGTATCGGGAGTCGGGCTTGCCGTCGAAAAGCCATTCGCGTTCGTTCTTGAGCAGCTCGCCGTTCTGGGTGGAAAGGTTTATTGATGCCGGGTGCTTGTCGGTTGTTATTCCGTCCGTGACGAGCTGGGCTGTAAGGTTATAGTCATAGCTCGATGAATGGTAGGCGGTGCGCAGGTGTGCTACGTTTCGGAGGGTTGAGTTGTCGGGCGTCAGCGTGGGGCCGTAATATTCGTCGGGATTGCCGGGATATGTGCCGATGCCGCGGGTCAAGCGCTGGGATGTGCTGTTGCCGGATGTGCAGCTGGGTAGGTGGAGTATGGTCAGCGTGGCCAGTACTGCAAGGATGGGTAAAAATTGTTTCGTGTTCATGAGTCATATTGTATATTAATTATTAAACATGTCATGATATGTGCGGGGAGGGCTTCGGGGGGCTGGTGGTCATAGGGTGGGGATGTGGGTGTGAAAGCAGGTTGTGTATTCATAATCAGTATGTATTTGATTGTGTAAGTGAATCGTTCGGGCATTGGCGGCTAACGGGGCTTGAGTCTCTCTATCAGGCTTCAATGCTATGCGAAGTTTATAATATTTTGGTAATAAAACAAATGTGTCTTGAAATGGTGGTTGTGTGTGTGCTTTGCTTTCATGTTGCTGATGTTTTTATGACTGTCGTATAAGCTGCTTCAGCAGTAGTCTGCAACTCACGACTGGTCGGTCGTCAACTCGCGACTGGTCAGTCGTCAACTTCCGACTGTTCAGTCGTCAACTCACGACTGGTCGGTCGTCAACTTACGACTGGTTGGGGGGAGGTGGGCAACAATGCTGCGGGTGGGTTTTGACATTAACGGTAATGTGGGCGCGTGGCGCTTGGCTAGTGGGTGGGGACTTGGTGCGGAGAGTGTTTGTTATATGTTTTTGTGCTACATTTGCGCCCCTGAATTGGAACAACTATTTATCGCTCTACATTAGATTATGGATATATACAAAAATGCTTTTCCTGATGCTTCGTTGATTATCTCTACTTACAATCGGCCGGATGCTCTTAATCTGTGCCTGCAAAGTGTTATAAACCAAACGGTATTGCCGGTGGAAATCATCATTGGTGATGATGGTTCTACGGCAGAAACGGCTGAGCTTGTCGAGCGGTTTCGCCTTATCTCTCCTGTTGAAATCGTGCATGTCTGGCAGGAGGACAGGGGGTTCAGACTTGCGCGGAGCCGCAACCGGTGCGTGGCTGTCAGCCGGGGTGATTATATTATACAGATTGATGGGGATCTTATTCTTCATCGTCATTTTATTGAGGACCATCTGCGTATCGCTCGCAGGGGGTGTTTTCTTCGTGGCAAGCGTATGAGGCTTTCGCCCGGACGGACGGATGAGTTGTGCGCCATGGGGCGACTGCCGAGGTTTCATCTGTTCAGCAGGGGGCTGAAGCGGCGGATAAATGTATTTCATTCTTTTGCCTTGAGCCGCTTTCTTTCTACGCGATATAAGAGGCATCATGCTTTGGCGAGTGCGAGGGGGTGCAATACCTCTTTCTGGCGTAGCGACTTCATGCGGATTAATGGGTATGACGAGCGGTATGAGGGTTGGGGGGCGGAGGATACTGACCTTGCCTTGCGGTTGATGAACAGTGGCTTGCGTTGCTTGATTCTGAAGTTTGCCGGGACGGTTTTTCATCTTTGGCATGAGGAGAGGTATGATGAGCCGCGGACGGTGAGGAACTATGCTTATTATCATGGGCGGGTTGCAGAGAAGGCGGTTCGATGCGAGTTTGGCGTTGAGCAGCATCTGCAGTCTGCGGATGGTGGCTCTGCTGCAGGTCGGGCGCGGGGGGAGGAGGGGGATGATCGTGCGGAGGCTTGTGGAGCTTCTGTGAATTAGATATTTAGTCATATATTTGTCTATACATTATATTATATAGACATGAAGCATTTCTTGATAATTATTCTTATCCTCGGATTATGGGGAACATCTGCTGCTCATGCGCAGGTGGACAGCATTGCGCCGCGAAAGTTTAAGGCTGGTGCATATGTGTTTCCCGCTGCCTTGGTTGCATATGGCGTGTTGGTGCATACGGTGGAGCCGCTGCATAAATTTGACAAGTATATTGACCGGCAGATGGCGGATCTCGACCTGCATACAGCTGTGGATGATTATCTGCAATATGCGCCTGCCGTGGCGGTGTATGCTCTGGATGTATGTGGCGTTAAGGCTGAGCATGGCTTTCGCGACCGGACGCTTGTTCTTGCAAGCTCTTATCTTATGACCGGCATTGCCGTGACTGCCGTAAAGTATGCTACACATGTGTCTCGACCAACGGGGACGGCCAATAATTCCTTCCCTTCCGGGCATACGGCTACTGCCTTCACGGGCGCTCACATACTTTTTCATGAGTATAAGGCGGCTTCACCATGGGTTGCTGCCGGTGGGTATATTGCGGCAACGGCTACGGGGATGATGCGTGTTACTAACAGGCGGCACTGGCTGGGTGATGTTGTTGCAGGTGCAGGAGTGGGGATTCTTTCCGTTGAAATTGCTTACAGGCTTCTTCCGGTGTTTCGCAAGGCGATTGGTATTCCGGGGAACTTGGCGGTTATGCCTGCTGTTGGTATTGATAATTATGGTGTGGGGATTGCGTGTGTGTTTTAATCTTTGGTAATATAATATGCAATTTGTGGATGATCTGACGTTACGTTTATATCGTGAAAATGATCGCGAAATACTTGAAGACTTGCTTTATGAAGCTATCTTTCAGCCTGAAGGTTGCGAATTGCTACCTCGCGATATAATCAGCAGGCCTGATTTATCTGTATATATTCAAGACTTTGGGGAAAAGGCTGATGATCATTGTTTATTAGCGCAAATGGATGACGAAATCATCGGCGGTGTATGGACGCGCATCCTTTCGGATAATATTAAGGGATATGGTAATATTGATGCTTGTACTCCCGAATTTTCCATTGCAGTCTTACGAAAATATCGCAACAAGGGAGTAGGAACTGTATTAATGAGAGAAATGATCGACTTACTTGCGAACAGGGGCTATGCACAGGCGTCTTTAAGCGTTGACAAGGAGAATTATGCCATACATATTTACAAAAAGCTTGGCTTCAAAGTGTTCAGGGAAAATATTCATGATTACATTATGCTATTAAAGCTTACTAAGTAGTAAGACGTCGGGGAAAACCACAGAGGCATCAATATCAACTTCCTTCATCTCTATTATTTTCACAAATACTTTCCGATAAAAGGGAGGAATATCTGCTTTAATCTCCTATATTCTTCAGATATGTCGTTGCTTTTTGATGAAAAGCATGACTGCAAACGCTGCGCAATAATGACGATGAAGCGAACTTTACAGTCCACTCCATCGTTTTAGTATATACAAAATAAAAAATTATCTCAATGCGCTCAATACATCCGGCAGCAGCTTCTGGATGTCAGTCTCAGTGCGTGCGGTGTATATATTGCCGTCAACTACGAACTGATCATCGGTAGCGATGCAGTTTTTGATTATATTTTTGAT
This sequence comes from Tannerellaceae bacterium, assembly GCA_031257015.1. Taxonomy (GTDB): domain Bacteria; phylum Bacteroidota; class Bacteroidia; order Bacteroidales; family Tannerellaceae; genus DFXE01. The sequence goes on along the minus strand of JAIRPK010000053.1, from coordinate 82,317 downwards.
GTACGGATGTTGGGCGACTTTTAATCCCTTACCAATTCCGATAGAATCAAACAACAGGGCAGCTGCACAATGGCCTATCAGTATTTTACCTTTTTCATTAAAGGCTTTTAGGGCTTTTTGCATATCATGATTGAACGGTTGATTCGCATTTTCTGCGTATTTCGGCATTGCATCGCCGCAAGCAAATACAACTGCATCAAATTCGTCGACTCGATTTGTCAAATTTGCGACGACATCGTTTGTTTCCAGTTTTACACCTGAATTGCTCTGGACTGACGTATTCTCCGCTACTGCGAATGTAGTAAATGGAATGGAGTTTTCGTAAAATGATTCCAGGTATTGAAACAAACCTGACCCGTTTACGGGATTTACTACTAAGACTGCAACTTTTTTCTTCATAAGTTTCAACATTTTAATAAATAAGACTTCAATACTTTTAACTAATCTATTATTATATGTGGCACAAATATACAATAAATGTATTGAGCTACAAATTTTAATGAAGCAAAATTTCAGGGCAATATGCACGCAGTAATCGTAATATAGCATTTATTCCAGCATTGATATACCCTGAAATAATCGTTGATGAAAATCAATAAATCAATATTCAGCTAACAGACATATTTATGCAATTATTTAATTATGCTTTACAGATGCAATTTTCATATATGCAAAATTACCATGCAATCAGCAGGAGCAATTTTCATATATGCAAAATGTCCGTGCAGCTTGCAGGAAAGATTTTCATATATGCAAAATGTTCATGCAGCTTGCATAAAGTATTTTCATATATGCAAAGATGTCCGTGCAGTTTGCATGACTGATTTGCATATATGCAAAAAGGCTATGCAACGTGCAGGGATGATTTGCATGTATGCAAAAACATGTTTGCTGTTTCCATCAATGTCTGGAATCTTGCCTTGGCGCTTACTTACAGAATTAGAATGATTTGCAGGTATGTGAAAACGCAGAACTTAGGGTGGGTGAGATTCTCATATATATAAATGTAGCTATATGATGGCGAAGAAAACTTATCTTGAAATGAAAAGGTAAAAAGAATTTTTACAAATAAATTTGGTAGATAAAAATAAAGCGTTACATTTGCGGCATGAAAACAAATTATATTTAATCACCATACTATGATCAAAATAGAGAAATATTCGTTGCTTATCGCAAAAATGCTTATTAGCAATCATTTTGAGTTTATGTCGGATATCCGTTATCGTATTGAACAGGATATTGAGCAAATTCAACCAATGCTGGAATCGTGGCATAACTTTATTAAGGCTTTCGCTCATGAAGATGCTGTTTACAAGCGGCATAAGTTTCTTGAAACTGATGAATTGATCGCGCTTGATGTTAAAAGGAAGAATCTTGTTATGGAATTGTTTGATATGGTGCGTATAAAGTTGCGTAGCCGCAATGATATTGATCTTGCTGCAGCTAAATTGGTAAACGTTGAAATCGTGAGGACTTATAAAAATGTAAACCGGACTAATTATGAGGCGCGAACAGCTGACATCACCAACATGATTCAGCGTTTACAGGATTCGAGATACCAGGCTGCTGTAACGAAGCTTGTGTTGCTGCCGACAATGAACGAACTTGTTTCTGCAAATGCGAACTTCAATACGAAGTATAACGAACGTGCCGATGAATATCGTGCGCAGAAGGAAATCGGCTCGGCAACAGATGCGCGACCGGCGACAAATGAGGCTTTCAAGGAGATGATCGAAGACTTGAAGTCTATTTACAGGGCTAACGAAAGAGGTGCTAAAGACCAAAATCTTCGTGTCCAACTGGAGAAAATCGCCTTTACGGTTAATTCGACGATTGACCAAAGCAAGCGGAATGAAGCGCATCGGAAAAATGGTGGAAATACAGATGAAACTGGTGGTGGTGGTATTGGTCGCTCTCGCTGAAAAAAGTAATTATATTTTTTTAATTGTAAAATGAAAGATTATCCAATGAATAGAAGGTCTCTCGAAGTGATTCGCCGGGCCTTTTTTTACAGTGTTTAATATTTAAATATGATTGGAGAAGAAATTTATCAGATTCATTTATATGCTTTCAAGATTATTGGCGAATTGTCGTTCTGATATGAGCTACAATAATGGTATGTCTTTTCTCAAATCGCTGTCACTTGTGTTAAGACATTGGCTTTGATGTAAATTGATTGGTGGTAAAATGTGTGCTACCTGCATTTTATTGTTCTTTCGACTTGATTTGGATGTTATAAATAAGATGTATATCTTCGCTGTTATAAAATTTATTTCTTGAAAAAAATCATATCCATATCGACCATTGGGATAGCTGTAATGACGCTTATGTTATTCACACTTGTCCGGCATCATCACCATGAGGAGAGGATATGTTTTGAATTTCAATATTGCAGTGAATGTGAAAACGGCGCGACGGAAACTGATGGGGATGAGCATCATGAATTGCCTTGCATATCGGAAGTTAATTTTCTTGCTTCTGATTCCATGGAAATCCGTTGCAAGGCTTCCTGCTGTAATAATCCGGATCATTATGGGCATCCGATAATTCTTAAATTGTTCGATGCTGCTGATGTTTTCAGTCTTTGGGAGGCATCGTGCGCCAAGCCTAAGCGCGATGAATACGATGTTTTACTGCCTTTCTCGGATGCGCCTGTAATATATGGGTTGCGTGCTCCTCCTTTTATAAGGAGCTTCTAAAAAATTCTTTTTCTTCATTGTGGCTCCGTTGGCAAATTCTAATTTACTAACGTAAGTTTTGCTGTTGCTTATGTTGCAAGTCTTGAAGATTCTGATTTTTGGAAGCTCCAATTAGTTAATGTGGATTTCTGAAATCTGTTTTCCTTCGTTAATTCATGTTCGTGAATAGTTTGTTTGGCAAGGTGAATTTTCTTTTCACCTTATGCCGGATGCTTTGGAGAATTTGATTTGCGGAAGTCTTTTGGGATCAAAAGCTGAACGTGCGGTTGTTACCGTAATTTCGGTTTGTTATTTTTCATCTGTCAAATGTCTTCTTTTATTGAGGCATATTGATGTTACAAGAATATTTTTCCTTACTTTTTAAATTAACTAATAATGAAATCAAATATATTGATCTATTTTATACCTGCACTCCTGTTTTTTTATGGATGCAAAAACTCTGCTCGTGCTCCGGAGAATGTGCACGAGCACGAACATGCACATTCGGGTCATTGTCATAATCATAATCATGAAGAGGAGGATGAGCATGAGGATGATGAAATCATATTTACGAAAGAGCAGGCTGAGGCTGCCGGTCTGAAAGTTGAGCCGGCGAGATATGGCAAATTCAGCAGTATAATCAAAACGGGTGGCCAAATTCTGGCGGCGCAGGGTGATGAGGCGACTGTCGTCTCTACGGCTAACGGTATTGTTTCGTTCGGAAGCTCCGCTATTATTGAAGGGGCATACGTCAGAAAGGGCGATGCTATCGTAATTGTATCTTCTCAAAACTTGCCGGATGGCGATCCTGTTGTTAAAGCGAAAATTGCTTATGAAACTGCTGCCAGCGAACGGCAGCGTGCGGAAACGCTGGTGAATGATAAAATTATTTCGGCTAAGGACTATGAACAGATCGTGCTTCGCTATGAGACGGCGAAGACTGTTTATGAAGCGCAAGCGATGAACGCGACGACTAACGGAATAAAGATGATTTCTCCGATTAATGGTTATATAAAAAACAGACGGGTGAATCAGGGTGAGTATGTATCTGTTGGGCAGGAGGTTGTGACGATTTCGCAAAATCGGCGTTTGCAGCTTCGTGCTGAAGTTCCTGAAAGTTATTTCAAGAGCTTGAGGGGGTTGAAGACTGCGAACTTTAAGGCTGGATATGATGATGTGATATATAAATTAGGCGATTTGAACGGGCGACTTGTTTCTTTCGGAAAAACTCAGGGCGCGGAATCGTTCTATATTCCTGTTATTTTCGAGTTTGATAATACTGTTGATATTATTCCCGGTACTTTCGTTGAAGTGTATCTTTTGTCTGATTCCGGGAATGATGTTTTGACCGTTCCTGTTAGCGCATTGATCGAGGAGCAGGGATTGCGGTTCGTTTACTTGCAACTTGACGATGAAGGCTATAAGAAGCAGGAGGTCGGAACGGGGCAGGATGATGGCGAAAGGATCGAGATTCTGTCGGGTATTAGTGAAGGCGATAAAATCGTAACGCATGGGGTTTATCAGGTTAAACTTGCTTCTATATCTTCTGCTGTTCCGGAAGGTCATACTCATGCGCATTAATGAATTGAACGATGCTGAACAGAATAATTAATTTTTCGCTGAATAATCGGATTGTTATCCTCATTGCGGCGCTTTTGCTTACTATTGCCGGTGTCTATGTATCGAAGGAGATGGAGGTTGATGTCTTCCCTGATTTGAATGCTCCGACTGTGACGGTTATGACCGAGGCGAAAGGAATGGCGACGGAGGAGGTTGAACGTTTGGTTACGTTCCCGATTGAAACGTCTTTGAACGGTGCAGCGAATGTGCGCCGTGTGCGGTCGTCGTCGACAACTGGATTTTCGGTTGTATGGATCGAATTTGACTGGGGGACGGAAATTTATCGTGCGCGGCAGATTGTGTCTGAGAAACTTAGTGCTATAAAAGATGCGTTACCGCCTAATTCCGGCAATCCGACTCTTGGACCGCAGTCTTCCATTCTGGGGGAGCTGGTTATAATTGGACTTACTGCTGATACGACTTCATTGCAGGATTTGCGGACGTTAGCGGATTGGACGATTCGACCGAGGTTGCTTTCTATGGGTGGAGTTGCGCAGGTGGCTGTCATCGGTGGTGATATTAAGGAGTACCAAATTCTCCTGAATCCTGAAAAGATGAAGTATTATAATGTCAGTTTGGACGAAGTGAGGAGCGTGGTGACGGGGATGAATGAAAATGTCTCCGGCGGTGTTCTTTATGAGTATGGGAATGAATATATTATTCGTGGAATTATATCTACCGATAAAATGGAGTTGCTCGAAAAGGCCGTGATCAAAAGGGCAGGTGATTTGTCTGTTACGCTTGGAAGCATTGCGGAGCTGAGGGCCGGAAATAAGTCGCCTAAGCTTGGAATGGCTTCTGAAAAGGCTAAACCTGCTGTTCTTATTACAGTAAACAAGCAACCGGCGACTAATACCGTCTTATTAACAGAACAAATTGACCGTTCTATTGTGGATTTGCAGAAAACTTTTCCGCCTGATGTCAATGTTTCGACTGATATATTCCGGCAATCGCGATTCATTGAGAGTTCGATAAATAATATACAGGAGGCTTTGCTTGAGGGCGGAATTTTTGTTGTAATCGTATTGTTCATTTTTCTGATGAATGTGCGGACGACGGTTATTTCGCTTGTAACTATCCCGCTATCTTTGCTCTCTTCTGTTTTAGTTCTTAAAATGATTGGACAGACTATTAATACGATGAGTTTAGGGGGTATGGCTATTGCAATTGGCTCGCTGGTTGACGATGCAATCGTTGATGTGGAAAATGTATTTAAGCGTCTGCGGGAAAATAGGATGAAATCGGAGGATGAGCGGATGAGTGTGATAAATGTTGTCTTTGAAGCTTCAAAGGAAGTGCGCATACCGATTTTGAACTCTACTCTTATCATCGTGGCGAGTTTTATACCGTTATTTTTTCTTTCGGGAATGGAGGGCAGGATGCTTGTGCCGCTTGGTATTGCTTTTATTGTTTCGCTTATTGCTTCAACGCTTGTTGCTCTTACGCTTACGCCGGTGCTGTGTACTTATCTTCTTGGAAATGCCTCGAAGGTTGGAAAGGTTGAGCAGGAGACTTTTATAACGAGGAAATTGAAGGCTGTTTATGCCATTGCACTTTCATGGACGTTAAAGCGGAGCAATTGGGCATTGGGGGGGACAATAATCCTTTTAATCGGCGCAATCATCGTGTTTTTTAATCTTGGACGCAGTTTCCTTCCTTCATTCAACGAGGGTTCGTTTACTATAAATGTTAGTACGATGCCTGGTATTTCCCTCGAAGAATCCGACAAGATTGGACGGATGGCGGAAGAGATTTTGCTGACTGTTCCTGAAATAAAGACTCTCGGCAGGAAGACGGGGCGTGCTGAACTTGATGAACATGCTCTTGGCGTGAATGTTTCGGAAATAGAGGCTCCTTTTGTTTTGAAAAAAGCCTCTAAGGAAGAATTATTATCGGAAATAAGGGAGAAATTGAAGCTTATTCCCGGTGCAAACGTTGAAATTGGTCAGCCGATTTCGCATCGTATTGATCACATGTTATCAGGAACGCGTACGAACATTGCCATAAAACTTTTCGGGTCTGATCTCAATAAAATGTATGCAATTGCCAATCAAATTAAGGTGAGCATCCAAAATATTGAAGGTGTGGCAGATTTAAATGTTGAACAGCAAGTCGAACGGCCGCAGCTGAAAATTGAACCGAAGCGCGAATTGCTTGTTAAGTACGGGATAAGTTTGCCTGAGTTTTCTGAGATTATTAATACTATGTTGGCCGGTGAAGTAGTTTCTCAAGTTTATGACGGTAACAAGGTCTTTGATCTTACATTGAAAGTAAATGATGATAGTCGTGCAACTGCCAGACGCATACAGGATATGGCTGTTGATGCTGGCGGGAGAAAAATTCCTTTAGGAAATATTGCCAATATCACGTCTTCAACGGGACCTAACACTATTGTTCGCGAGAATGTTGCTCGTAAAATCGTTGTATCTGCAAATGTGGCCGGTCGGGATTTGCGAGGTGTAATTAATGACATACAAAGGGCGGTTGATGAGAAAATTAATCTGCCGGAGGGTTATCATATCGAGTATGGAGGGCAGTTTGAAAGTGAACAGGCGGCATCGCGGACATTGCTTGTAGCGTCTGTGTTTTCTATTCTTGCAATCTTCATGCTTCTTTTTAATCAGTTTAGAAATATAATGCAATCGGCAGTCGTGATGTTGAATCTTCCGCTGGCTCTTATTGGAGGAGTATTTGCGATTCTCTTTACAAATGGTATCATTAGTATTCCTGCGATTATCGGATTTATCTCTCTTTTTGGCATTGCAACGCGCAACGGCATATTGCTAATTTCGCGTTATAACGATTTGGAAAATGCTGGGGGACTATCTCCGCGAGAAATAATCATGCAGGGGTCGGCTGATCGATTGAATCCTATATTAATGACGGCTATGACGTCTGCCCTCGCATTAATTCCTCTTGCTATCGGTGGCAGTTTGCCTGGAAATGAGATACAAAGCCCGATGGCTAAGGTGATTTTAGGTGGCTTGCTTACGTCGACGTTATTGAATGCTTTTATTGTTCCCCTTCTTATGCTGAAGCTTTTAAATAGGCAGAGAATGTGAGTTTTTTTAATAAACCAATACAAAAAATGAGTAGAGACGTGATATGGATATGTCTCTACTCATTTTTACTGTTTGTTCTGACTAAATGAAATTACATTATTTGAAAACTTGTACAAAAAAGCCAGACGAGCAGGCAGATAAATAATAATGCTGGTAAGAAGTTAATAATCTCAATTTGCTTGATTTTTAAAATAATTAATCCGAGAGCAATCAGCATAATTCCTCCGACAGACGTCAATTCATTAATCACTGTTGCTGGAATTTCTTTTCCTATAATATAAATCAGCAAAGTGATTCCTCCCTGAAACAGTAATAGTGGTATGGCGGAAAACATTACGCCTATTCCTAAGGCTGAAGCAAGCATAATGGACGAAAAGAAATCCATCAGAGATTTTGTCAAAAGTAAATCTGAAGATTTGCCTAAGCCTTCTTCAATACAGCCTAATATTGTCATTGAGCCGATGCAAAAGAGTAAAAAAGCTGAAGTTAGTCCTTCCGTGAAGCGTTCATTTCCTGATTTCATCCGTTTTTTAATCGAATCGCCTAATGTTTCTACTTTCTCATTCAGTTTTAAGTGTGTCCCGGTAAAGCCGCCGAGAACAAGACTTAGTATGACGAGCAATGGCTGTTTCATGTCCAATCCCATCTTTATTCCTAATAGCAAGGTGAACAACCCGACTACCTGAAAGTATATGATTTCGTACTTTGCTGGTAGAGCTTTTTTGAAAATGATTCCTATCCCACTGCCTGCAATTACGGCAGCTGTGTTAACTAATGTTCCTATCATTTTGATGCTTATTAATTCACAAAGATATTTATTAATGTGTTTTTTCTTATGTTTGTCAGATGAATGCACTATTTAAAAGCAAATTAGCAAAATGAAATATTATCTTATAGCTGGTGAAGCTTCCGGCGACTTACACGCCTCCAACTTGATGAAATCTATTAATGATGAAGACCATGAAGCGGATTTCCGTTTCATGGGAGGGAACCTCATGCAGGCGGTAGGAGGTGTGTTGGCTGGGCATTATCGGAAAATGGCTTTTATGGGTATAATTCCGGTGTTGTTTAATATCCGCACAATTGTGAGAAACATGAATGCTTGCAAAAAAGACATTCGTTTATATAATCCTGATGTTGTTATTCTGATTGACTATCCTGGCTTTAACTTGAAAGTTGCGAAGTTTGTCAAAAGCATCTTGGGTATTCCGATCTGTTATTATATTTCGCCAAAAATATGGGCTTGGAAGCAATACAGAATTAAATCAATCCGTCGTTATGTCGATCAAATGCTTTGTATCCTTCCTTTTGAAAAGAATTTTTACAGCAGCTTGAATTATCCTGTTGAATATGTGGGAAATCCTTCTGTTGATGCAGTTGCTAATTTTCGTGCAGTGGAAGCTGATGCGGAGAATGTTTTTCTAAAAGAAATTATCGCTAATCGTCCTGTCCTTGCTATTCTTGCTGGAAGCCGTCGTCAGGAAATAAGAGATAATCTGCCTGTTATGCTTGAAATTTCTGCTCTTTATCCGGATTTTCAGGCTGTAATTGCGGGTGCGCCTGGAATTGAGCCTTCTTTTTATGACGCATATATTAATGGCTATGATGCTAAAATAGTATTTGATAAAACTTATCTTTTGTTGCATTGTAGTGCAGTCGCCCTGGTTACTTCGGGAACGGCGACACTTGAAACGGCTCTTTTCCGTGTTCCGCAAATTGTTTGTTATTATACTCCGTTGAGCAGACTTAGTGGATTTATTTTTCGACGTTTTTTTTCTGCTCCTTATATCTCGCTGGTTAATCTTATCGCAAAGCGTGAAATCGTGAAGGAGCTTTTTGCCGAACTTTTTACGAAGGAAAATATATGTAGGGAAATGGATAAAATTCTTAATGATGTTGATTATAGAAATGCCATGCTCGCGGGATATGATGAAGTAATAAAAATTCTAGGGGCGCCTGGAGCTTCTAAACGGGCAGCTCATTTGATAGTACAACGATTAATTCGAGGAAATAATAAAAAATAAATACTTTGCAATATGGATATTAAACATTATTATTTTGATGAAATTGTTAATCGTAAGGGTTCCGACTGCCTTAAAGTCGATTTGTTAAAGGAACGATTTGGAAAATCTGAACTTATTCCTCTTTGGGTCGCAGATATGGATTTCCGTACTCCTGATTTTATTGTCGATGCAATTAGAAATCGCTGCCGTCATGAAATATTTGGTTATACGTTTCCATCTGATGAATATTTTAACAGCATAATCGACTGGGTGAATTACAAACATAAATATCATATCCGTCAGGAATGGCTTTCTTACATTCCGGGTATTGTTAAGGGTATTGCTTTTGCAATCGACTGCTTTAGCTTGCCGGGTGATAAAATTATTATTCAGCCTCCTGTTTATCATCCTTTTCGTATTGTTCCGGAAATGCAGGGGCGGGTTGTTGTTAATAATCCTCTTGTTCTTGATAATGGCCATTATCGCATGGATTTTGAACATTTGGAAAGTTTAATCGACGGAGACTGTAAAATTTTTATTCTTTGCAGTCCGCATAATCCCGGAGGAATCGTATGGGAGAAAAACGATCTCGTTCAATTGGCTGAAATTTGTTGCCGGAATAATATTTTGGTTATTGCTGATGAAATTCATGCTGAAATGGTTTATCCTCAATATGTTCATTATCCGTTTGCTTCTGTATCTGAAGCTGCCGCTGCGTCGAGCATCACTTTCATGGCTCCAAGTAAAACTTTCAATATTGCCGGTATTGTAAGTTCTTATGCTATTGTTCCGGACGAATCCATCAGGAGTAAATTCTTTTCCTATCTTCAGGCTCGCGAATTGAACGAGGGAACTATTTTCGCTTATGAAGCGACTCGCGCTGCTTATATTTATGGGGCTGAATGGTTGCAACAGATGCGTATCTATGTGATTGATAATGTTAATTTTGTTGTCGATGAAATCAAGAAAAAAACTTCTCTTATCAGGCCTTATATGCCACAGGCATCCTTTCTTTTATGGCTCGACTGCCGGGATTTAGGGCTTTCCCAGTTGGAGCTTGTCAGTCTTTTCAGGGACAAGGCCGGTCTTGCCCTTAATGATGGGGCAATGTTCGGTCCTGGCGGCGATGGATTCATGCGTATGAATGTCGGCTGTCCTCGCTCAATATTGAAAATGGCATTGGATAGGCTTGTTTCTGTATTATAGAGATCTGCGAAAAGGCAAATTCTTAAAAGAGCTTGGCGGAAAATAACGGTATGTAGTGCTACAATTATTTTTGTCTATATTATATTAATAAGTTTGTTAGCAGGCAAATGCTATTTCTGGAAAAAGATTTTTTTCAGTATTTTATGAATGAAAAATTAGTTCTTTAATTTTTCTTATTCCGTAGGAATTTTTAATTATAACAGCATTGGGGTAACTATCGAAATAAAAGAAAGAACTGCCTCTATGGTGTAAGGAAATTTCTTCGTCGGTAATTAAATTTATTTTTTTGAGAAAATATCCATGGTTGCAGAAAAGGCAACTGCCACCTTGGAAAAAGCAACTGTCTCTACGTGGAATGTTAATTTCGTCGCGAGGATGGCCGAAATTTCCATGAAAAAACTCAAAATCTCCGTGGAGTTTTTCGGAATTTCCGCGGAGAGACGCAAAATTTCCGCGGAGATTTCTGAAATTTCCATGGAAAAACTCAAAATTTCCGCGGGGTTTTCTGGAATTTCCGTGGAGAAACGCAAAATTTCCGTGGAGATTTTCGGATTTTCCACGGAAAAATTCAAAATTTCTGCGGAAATTTTGGTTGTTTTTATGGATTTTTCCAGCATTTATTCGATGGAATTGTGATTTATTGCGGTCTTGGCGGACGTTTTCATTGAGAGGACGGGCTTCTGTGTGGCAAAATTGAATATTTTGCCAATGATGATGACTATTTTTGTGGGGGATGGTGGTTTTATAGTGTATTTTTAAATGATGGACACGGTATTACTAGATTTTTTTAAGAGGGTAGTTGCTTCCGGTTGTAAATTTCAAAATGATTATATTTATCGTCTAAATAATCCTATCTTTGCATATCTGTCAAAATAAATATACAAAATGAAAATTTCAAACAATACATTAGTATCAATCGTCTATGACATGTACATAGATGAAAATAATGAGCGCAAATGGAAGGAACAGGCGACTGAAGATGACCCGTTGAAATTCATCTTTGGGGCGGGGTTGATGATTCCTGGAATTGAAAATGCTCTCAAGGGTTTGGGCATGGGCGATAAGTTTAAGTTTACGCTGAATCCGGCTAATGCTTATGGCGAGTATAATAAGGCTAACGTAATGGCGCTCCCGAAGTCGGCTTTTGAGGTGAATGGTGAATTTAAGTCGGATTTGGTTCAGCTTGGGAAGGTTATTCAGATGTTGGATGCGAATAATAACAAGTTGAACTGTAATGTTTTAGAAATAGGGGAGGAGTCTGTTACGGTTGATTTTAATCATCCGCTTGCGGGGAAAACGCTTCATTTTTCCGGCGAGGTAATTGACGTTCGTGTCCCGACGCAGGAGGAAACGGTTGCGTACAGTCCGGAAAGCTATTGCGATTGTGCTTCGGGTTGTGGAGGGGGCGGTTGTGGCTGCTCGTGTGATTGCAATGATGGCGGGGCGAAGGCTGAAGGCGATTGCGAAGGTGGCTGTAACGGATGGCATCCGGAGAAAGGTTCCCGCTGCTAGACTTATTGTCCAGATTAATATTTATACGGTGGAAACATGTATAATACATTCGGCAACATATTCAGGTTGACTTCTTTCGGCGAGTCTCACGGCGTGGCGATAGGCGGAGTCATCGACGGATGTCCGTCGGGACTTGTGATGGATGTCGATTTCATCAATGCTGAATTGAGTCGTCGCAGGCCGGGGCAATCTTCTTTGACCACTTCGCGGAAAGAAAGTGATGAGGTGCGGTTCCTTTCCGGAATATATGATAATCGAACTACTGGTACGCCGATTGGTTTTATGATCGAAAATGAGAATCAACATTCGGCTGATTATGATGCTATGAAAGATATTTTCCGCCCTTCTCACGCTGATTATGCTTATTTCTGCAAATATGGTATTCGTGATCCGCGAGGCGGGGGGCGTGCTTCGGCCAGGGAGACGGCTGCGAGATGTGTTGGCGGTGCAATTGCAAAGTTGGCGCTTCGTCCGTATTCGATTTTGATACGGGCGTTTACTTCTCAGGTTGGCGCTATTCGTTTGGAAAACAGGGATGATTATGACTGGTCTGAAATTGAAAGGAATAGTGTCCGCTGCCCTGATTCGTCTAAAGCGGCTGAAATGGCTTCATTGATTGAAGAGGTTAAATCTAATGGTGATACGATAGGGGGGGTTGTTACGTGCCGGATTGATGGATGTCCGGTTGGTCTCGGCGAGCCGGTATTCGGGAAGCTTCATGCTGCTTTGGGTCATGCTATGTTGACTATCAATGCTGTAAAGGGTTTTGAATATGGAGATGGTTTTGATGCAGCTCTTTATCGTGGCAGTGAGCGTAATGATGCTTTTTATGTCCGAGAGACTAATATAAGGACGCTTACGAATCATTCCGGTGGAATCCAGGGGGGGATTTCTAATGGGGAAACGATTTATTTTCGGGTAGCTTTTAAAGCTGTCCCTACAATTTTGACAGAGCAGGCGACGGTTAATATGAAAGGGGAGTCGGTAACGTTTACGGCAAGGGGCCGGCATGATCCATGTGTGGTGCCGAGAGCTGTCCCCATAGTCGAGGCGATGGCTGCCATGACCGTTTTTGATTATTTACTTTTGGATGCAAGGAGTTCAGCTTAGAATTTATATCTTTGCGAATATTATATTTATATTTAATTATATGACTGTATGGGAAAAATTATTGCAATAGCAAATCAAAAAGGCGGTGTGGGCAAGACAACTACCGCTATTAATTTGGCAGCATCACTGGCGGTACTGGAAAAGAAAGTGCTGATAGTTGATGCTGATCCTCAGGCCAATGCTTCATCCGGTCTAAGTATAGACATCAGGAACGTTAAACGTTCCATATACGAATGCCTGATAAACGGAGAAGATGTGGCATCTGCCATTGTGCCTACTGAGGTAGAGCGTTTGGAAATCATTCCTTCGCATATTGATCTGGTTGGAGCTGAGATAGAGATGTTGGGCAGGGATGGACGGGAACAGTTATTGAAACGCATAGTCGTTCCTTTGAAAGAGCGTTTTGATTTTATACTGATTGACTGTTCGCCGTCGTTGGGACTGATTACCGTTAATGCCCTGACTGCGGCTGATTCGGTTATGATTCCCGTTCAATGTGAATATTTTGCGTTGGAAGGGATTAGCAAGTTGTTAAATACAATTAAGATAGTTAAGGCGAAATTGAATCCGGAATTAGAGATTGAAGGATTCCTGCTGACGATGTATGATTCTCGTTTGCGCTTGGCTAATCAGATTTATGAAGAAGTAAAACGGCCATTTGGCGATTTGGTATTTACAACTGTAATTCAACGAAATATTAAGTTAAGTGAAGCTTCGAGTTATGGTAAACCAGTATTGTTATATGATGCTGAATCCAAAGGTTCGTTTAACCATATACAGCTGGCGCAGGAGCTGATAGACAAGAACAAATAATATGGCAGCAGGAGTAGGAAAGAAAACAGCATTGGGACGCTCGTTTGATGACATAGTCGGTGGAAAGGGAGTAGAAGCGTTGTTTGGTGAAGTTAAAACAAGTGGCTCCTCTTCCATCAATGAAATAGAGCTTAGCAAGATTCAGCCTAATCCGGACCAACCGCGTTCTATATTTGATGAAGAAAGTTTGGAAGAGTTGGCTGCTTCTATTCGTCATATAGGTGTAATTCAGCCTATTACCATCAAGGAACTGGAAAAAGATAAATATGTCATTATTTCCGGTGAACGGCGTTATCGTGCTTCATTAAAAGTTGGTCTGACAAGTATTCCTGCATACGTTAAAACTGCTGCCGATGAAAACATTGTTGAGATGGCACTCGTTGAAAATATTCAGCGTGAAGATCTCAATTCCATCGAAATTGCTTTGGCTTACCAGAAACTAATGGAAGATTATGGATTGACTCAAGAAAAACTAAGCGAACGAGTAGGGAAAAAACGTACGACGATAACTAATTATCTGCGCCTCTTAAAGCTTCCGGCAGAAATTCAATTAAGCTTGAAAAATAAGAGAATAGATATGGGACATGCAAGAGCGTTAATTTCCGTTGAAGATCCGGAAGTTCAGTTGGCTCTTTATGAGCAGATTGTTAATGATGGCCTTTCTGTAAGGGCGGTAGAAGAAATGGTTCGCGCAGCAGCCGGTGGCGCGTTGATAACGAACGAATCCAAGCAAGAAGTGTCAAAGAAAGATCATGCCCCCAAGCTCCCTGAAGAATATAAGATGTTAAAGGATCATTTGTCACGATTTTTTAGTACAAAGGTTCAATTGACATACGGAGATAACGGAAAAGGAAAAATCAGTATTCCGTTTTCATCGGAAGAGGATTTGGAAAGAGTGATTAGTCTTTTTGATAAGTTGATGCGATAAATATTAGAAAACATGAATCGTCCGATTGTGAAAATATGCTGCCTATTCGTTCTTCTTTTTGACTTCCTATGTTTCTTAACAATCAAAGGACAAGCACAAGAAGGCGGACAGGATAGCATAAGATTTTCAATTTCGGCAAATGATTCGATTTCCAACACTATAATTCGTAAAGCAGATTCAACTTTTGTTGAACTAAACAAAACTAAAAAAACAGACTTTAAGCCTAATTCTACAAAAGCCCTTCTACTTTCATTTATCCCAGGCATGGGACAAATATATAACCGTAAATACTGGAAGCTCCCTATTGTATACGGCGGTTATATGGGCTTTTTATATGCCATTACTTGGAATAGTAAGAATTATCAGGATTATTGGGGAGCTTACAAAAGTATCATACATGATTCGCAAGAATATTCACGTTTACTTCAGGAAGCTAATGGAGGTGATGTGGATTATAAATTCAGCAAAGAATGGACAGACTTTCTAATAAGTACAGATTATAAATCAATAGTTAATAATACGTCATATCACACTCTATTCAAGAACAGAAAGGATTTTTTTCGTAGAAACAGAGACTTGTCAATAATACTTGCTGTTGGATGGTTTGGTCTTTGTATGATTGATGCATACGTGGATTCTGAATTATTTGATTTTGATATTTCGCCTAATCTAACAATACGGGTTGACCCTGTATTAATCCCCTCATCAAATTTTTACTCAAGAGGAATAGGACTTAATTGCAATATTACATTCTAACAATAAACACAGTTATGAGCAAATATTATATTATTATTTTATGTTCATCCGTTTTCCCGTCATTTACTGGAAATGCGCAAATAAATATGCAATCAAAAGAGAATCCAGCTTATTTATATAATGATTCTTTCCCCGATGAAATAATTCCAGAAAGTATAGAGGCGAACTTAGATAGTTTACTTAATACTTGGCATGCTCAATATTTTACTCAATCGGAAGATTATTGTTATGATGAAGAGGAAAATGTGCACTTTAATGATGAAATAATTCGTGAACGCTTAGCTCGGTTGCCGCATATAATTCCGATGACATATAATAATATGGTGAGAAACAGCATAGACTTTTATACAAATAGGAAGCGTAATCTTATTCGTTATATGCTTGGCATGGCTGATTTTTATTTCCCTATTATAGAACCTATCCTTGATGAATACGGATTACCTATTGAACTTAAATATTTAGCTGTTGTAGAAAGTGCACTTAATCCGATAGCTATCTCAAGGGTCGGAGCTTGCGGTCTTTGGCAATTTATGTTGCCGACTGGTAAAAGTTACGGTTTGCAAATAAACAGCTTGATTGACGAGCGTCGTGATCCGGTAAGTTCAACTCGCGCTGCATGTATGTATTTTAAGGATATGTACAATCTTTTTAATGGCGATTGGAATTTAGTAATTGCTGCATATAATTGTGGTCCTGGCAATATAAACAAAGCGATTAGACGTGCGGGTGGGGCTACAAATTTCTGGCATATTTATCCTTATCTTCCGAGAGAAACTCGTTCTTATGTTCCTTTATTTATTGCAGCATGTTATGTAATGAATTATTATTGTGATCATAATATATGCCCTATGCGTAATACTATAATGCCGCTTGCGACAGATACTGTGATGCTTAATAAAGCTGTGCCATTCCAAAAAATTGCGGACTTTATTAATATTGATATAAATATGCTTAGAACGCTTAATCCGCAGTATAAACGTGATATTGTTCCTGGCAATGTTGCCCCTTCCGTTTTGAAACTCCCTATTCTTTATTCGTCTATATTTATTGAAAAAATAGATAGTATATACGATTCGTATGACAGAGCCTCCTTAGTGTTGTCAGCAAAACAGCAGCAAATAACTCATATTGTTCAAAAAGGTGAAAATCTTGTCACAATAGCTGATAAATATGGTGTGACGGCAAAAGATATTCGTCGCTGGAATAGTTTAAGCTCTAATCGTGTGTCGGCTGGTAGAAAATTACGTTTGACGGTTAATAATGGAGGTTTTGAATTTTCTCCTGTCTCGAAAACTACTGTTATTCCACATGCAGATAAACCTCAAATAAATAATCCCTTGACTGGAGAAAAAACTAATTCAACTCAAGAACTATCTTTAAAAATTGAATTGCCTGATAAATTCATTACTTATACGGTGAAATCGGGTGATTCATTATATTCTATTTCTAAAAATGCAGGGGTTAGCATCGATATTCTGCAAAGAGCAAACAAGTTGACTGGAACAAACATTCGGGAAGGTCAGAAAATTTTAATACCTAAAGGATAATTATTATGTCATCTGTAAATATTGACTACCCTGAAGAGAAAGTTCAGGGTATGTTTTATGATCTTATTAAAAAACACTTGAATTCAACTCGGCGTCATGACGTCGAAATGATAACTAAGGCTTTCAATTTGGCTAAGCCGCTTCATGATAAGTATAGTAGCTCGCGGAAAAATGGTGATCCTTATATTTTGCATCCATTAGCTGTTGCTCACATTGTATGTAGCGAAATGAATTTAGGCGCAACTTCTATTTGCTGCGCTTTAATGCATGATCTTGTAGAGGATACTCCGATTAAACTCTCGGACATAAAAAGAGAATTTGGCGAGACAATAGCTGAAATTGTTGATGGGCTAACTAAAATTGCGGATGGGAAAGAGCCGCCTGCAGATCTGGAGAATTTTCTCCATCAATTTCGTTCTACGCAGAAGGATTTCCGGGTTATTCTAATTAAAATTGCTGATCGTCTTCACAACATGCGGACACTGGACGGAATGCCTGAAAATAGGCAACGTGTAATAGCTAATCAAACTATGCACATCTATGTCCCGATTGCCCAAAAAGTTGGATTCTTTTCGATTAAATCTGAACTTGAAGATTTGAGTTTTCAGTATATTAATAATGATGAATATCTAGAGATCGCTTATCAACTTAAAAAATCTGAGGCAAGTTGTAATAAATTGTTCGATAGATTTGCTGAACAGTTGAAAAAAAGGCTGGATGAATTGGGTATAAAATATACTATGAAAGCTAGGATGAAGTCTATATATTCCATTTGGAATAAAATGAATAGTAAAAAAATTCCTTTTGAAGAAATATATGATATTTATGCTGTGCGTATTATTTTTGAGCCAGTCCAGAATAGAACTGAAAAAAGTATTTGCCTTGATATTTACTCTAAAATCACTGATTTCTGCGAAATCAATCAGAATAGAACTCGCGATTGGGTCAGTTTTCCAAAACCGAATGGTTATCAGGCTTTTCATCTCACTGTAATGGGGCCAGAAGGGAAATGGATCGAAATCCAAATTCGTAGTAGGAGTATGGATGAAATTGCTGAAAAAGGTATTGCTGCTCATGATAAATACAAAGGGGATATAACTAATGAAAATCCTGAACTAGACTCGTTTCTCCGAAGTGTCCTCGAAATACTGAAAAGTCCTAAGGATATTTTAGAGACGCTTTCTGATGTAAAATCAATACTAAAAGGTGAAAATGATAAAATTGCGATCTTTACACCTAAAGGAGAGCGAAAATATCTCCCTTCTGGTGCTACAGCTCTTGATTTTGCATATGAGTTGCATACAAATATTGGGAATAGTACAATTGCTGCTAAAGTAAATGGTATTTTGGTGCCGTTAAGTTATAAATTAAACAGTTATGATCGGGTAGAAATTATTACTTCAAATTCTCAACAACCGAAACAGGAATGGTTACAATATATTTCAACGGCCAAAGCCAAGAAATACATTAACCAAGCATTGACGCGTATTAATAAAAAAGCTATTTATAAAGGGCAATTAAAGGTATTTGATGCTCTTGAAAAAGCCGGATTAAAAACTGACTGTCCGCAAATAGACAAGCTTGCCCTCTATTTTTCTTTCATTAACCGCGAAGATTTTTATCGCTCGGTAGAAGAAGGGCATATCAGCCTGGATGGAAAAGCGCTCAAAAAAATAATAAATGGTAGGGAATATAAAACTTGGGAAAACTTTATACGAAAGACTTTCAAAATACGAACAAAAGGGAGTCTGAAAGAAAACCTGCAAGCTGATATTTTGACTAGAACAATAGAAATTAAGGGCAGCGATAAATTAGGTCTCCTTGCTGAAATGCTCAAAACAATTTCTGCCGATTTTAAGGTTAATATTTTTCGCCTAAATATTGAAGTTACTGATGGGATATTTATATGTACCACTCAATTGGATATGCATGATATTGATGAGTCAAAGAAAATATTTGATGCTTTATCAAAAATTGAAGGTGTATTATCTGTAAGGCGCGTGGAAGATTAAGGCGCTTAAATAATGAAAATTGGCTCCATAAATTTTAGTAATCAACCTTTATTTCTTGCACCAATGGAAGATGTGACGGATGCTTCGTTTCGTCATATTTGCAAAAACTTTGGCGCCGACATGGTTTATACGGAATTTGTGTCGAGTGATGCCTTAATCAGATCTATAAATAAAACTAAGCTAAAGCTCGAAATATCTGAGAATGAACGCCCTGTTGCTATCCAAATATATGGCAAAGACCCGGCGGTAATGCGAGATGCTGCGCAAATATGCGAGGCAGCTAATCCGGATATTATTGATATTAATTTCGGCTGCCCTGTAAAAAAAATAGCAGGGAAGGGGGCTGGCGCAGGAATGCTGCGTAATATCCCGCTTATGCTTGAAATAACTAAGGAAGTAGTAAATGCCGTGAAGATTCCTGTAACGGTGAAAACGCGGCTTGGATGGGATATGGACAGCCTGATCATTGTTGAACTCGCTGAAAAACTTCAAGATTGTGGTATTTCGGCAATTTGCATTCATGGAAGGACGCGCAGCCAGATGTATGCTGGTAAAGCAGACTGGACGCTTATACGGCAGGTGAAAGAAAATTCGCGTATGAGGATTCCTGTAATTGGAAACGGCGATATAACTACTCCTGAAGGATGTAAGGAGAAATTCGATCTTTATGGTGTCGATGCTGTAATGGTAGGACGAGGAAGTATTGGTCAGCCTTGGATTTTCTGTGAGATGAAGCATTATCTTGAAACAGCTTCTCGACTTCCTCTCCAAACTTTTTCTTATTACATGCAAATACTTAAAGAGCAAATCATTCAAAGCATCGAGAAACTCGATGAAAGGAGAGGAATCTTGCATATCCGCCGTCATTTAGCTGCGACTCCCTTGTTTAAAAATATACCGAATTTCAAGAAAACCCGCGTTGAAATGCTTCGTGCCATCACTCTTCAGGAATTATTTGAAATTATGGATGGAATTGCTTCTGGATATTTTATGGGCTCACGACTTGACTCAACGGAAAATTCGTGATAATTTGATCGTTCATATATTCTCTTATATATCGATGGAAATGGCCAAATAAATTCAGAAAGATTTTGAGAATTTGTTTTTACTTTTATATAATGATACATATAGCTTATGGAGATGACCTTGTGTGTTGCGAGGTTTTCCCCGTGATTAATCCACGCGGCCTGTGGTAATTACATTATAAGTTGTCTGATTTTTCTGTCAAATTGATTCTTGGATCTTTATTTTTAATTCTTGATTCGGATGATGCGTTGTGTTTCCAAATGCAGCCGGTATTTTGTTTAGTGGCTGATAATTTTTATCTTTGTGGTTGATTGTAGAATACGGATGGAGAGGGGGCTAACGTCCCCTTCTTTTTTCTAATAAATTTGAAGTGTTATGATAGATAAAGAGATTGTGAATCATATTGTTGGTGAATGGCTTGTTGCCTCGGATTCATATTTGGTCGATGTGAAGGTTTTGCCAGGTAATACTATCGTTGTCGAAATTGATAATGACGATGGGGTGAAGATCGACGAATGTGCCGAACTGAGCCGGTATATTGAACTGCAACTCGACCGAGACAAGGAGGATTTTGAAATCGAGGTGGGATCAACCGGTATATCTGCACCATTTACATTGCAAAGGCATTATCTGAAAAATTTGGGTAACGAGGTGGAGTGCCTGACTAAAAATAGTATGAAAAGAAAGGGAATACTTAAATCAGCTGATGAGCGGAGTTTTATAATTGAGGTGGAAAAACAAATCAGACCTGAGGGGGCAAAAAGGAAGAAGACTATTGCCGAAGAGGAATCCTACCAATACGATGAAATTAAATATGTGAAACGTATTATTAGAGTATAGTAAAAAAAGAGATGGCTAGAAAAGAGGAAGTAATTAGTATGATCGATACTCTTTCCGAGTTTAAGGAATTGAAGAATATTGATAAGGACACGATGATTAGTGTCTTGGAAGAATCGTTCCGGAATGTGATTGCAAAAATGTTTGGAACGGATGAGAATTATGATGTGATTATTAATCCAGAAAAGGGGGATTTTGAAATTTGGCGGAATCGTATCGCTGTTGCTGATAGTGAACTGGAAAATCCGAATCTGCAAATTCCTATTTCACAGGCTAAGGCGATTGATCCTAATAGTGAAATAGGAGAAGAAGTGACTGATGAAGTGCATTTTGCAGATTTCGGGAGAAGGGCGATTTTGAATCTTAGGCAAACGCTGGCTTCTAAAATCCTGGAGCTTCAAAAAGATAATCTTTATGCTAGATATAAGAGCAAAATAGGGCAAATAATTTCGGCGGATGTTTATCAGGTTTGGAAGAAGGAAATTCTGCTGCTGGACGATGATGGCAATGAATTGTTGTTGCCAAAGTCGGAGCAAATTCCATCGGATTTTTACAGGAAGGGAGAGACAGTGAAGGCTGTTGTCCAACGTGTCGATAATTTGAATAATAATCCGAAAATTATTCTTTCGCGCATCGACAAGGTTTTTCTTCAACGATTGTTTGAATTGGAGGTGCCTGAAATTCATGACGGTTTAATTGTTATCAAGGGAATTGCACGGATTCCGGGGGAGAGGGCGAAAATTTCGGTTGAATCGTATGACGATCGTATTGATCCTGTGGGCGCATGTGTCGGTATGAAAGGTTCGCGGATACATGGGATTGTACGGGAGCTGAGGAATGAAAATATTGATGTCATTAATTATACTACAAATGTTTCTTTGTATATACAGAGAGCTATAAGTCCGGCAAAAATATCATCTATCCGTGTAGATGAGCAAGAGAGGAAGGCCGAGGTTTATCTGCGGCCTGAAGAGGTCTCTCTGGCTATAGGTAAAGGGGGCTTGAATATAAAACTGGCTTGTATGTTGACGGAATATACGATTGATGTATTCCGGGATATCGAAGGGGCGGACGAGGAGGATATTTATCTGGATGACTTCTCGGATGAAATTGACGTCTGGATTATTAATGCGCTGAAAAATATCGGTTGTTATACTGCCAAGAATGTGCTTGCATTAAGTAAGGAGGAAATTAGCGAACGTGCAGACTTGGAAGAACAGACCGTTGAAGAGGTATATAAAATCCTGGCTGCCGAATTTGAAGATGAAGAGAATTAGGAATTATGTATAATAACAAATTAAGATATGCCTGTAAAATTAATACAAGTATCCAAGGATTTGAGATTGGGAATCTCTACGGTAGTGGAATATCTTCAAAAGCACGGTCATGCTGTTGAGAATAATCCAAATGTAAGAATTTCGAACGAACAGTTTCTACTGTTGATTAAGGAGTTCGGAAAAGCTTTGTCGCAACAGGAAAAGGACACTCTTCTGTCCAAACTTGGGACGGTGGAACAGGAATTAATGCCATGTCCGGTAAAAAAGGAAAGTGAAATAAAAAAGCGGAAGGATAGGAAGCCTAAGGTTGAAGAAATTAAGACCGAAATACCAGAAGAGCTGAAACTGAAACTTATAACTAAGGGAAAAATAGATCTTTCTACTGCAAAAAACTTAGATAAGCCTAAAAGGGAGGGTGGACGTCCGGCTGAATCGAAGCGTGTAGGTCCTCGGAAATCAGAAAAGAAAGAGCCGATGTTACCTTTTTCCCAAGAATCGGCTGATAAGATAGAGCCTGTTGCTCCAAAAGGGGAAGTATCTGTTCCGAAAGTTGAGCTTGTCGTTCCGAAAATGGAACCATCTGCTCCGAATATCGTCGTAAGCTTGGCTGAGCAGGTAATGAAGGATGAGCATGTTGTGAAAAAAGAAGAGGTTCTGCCTGTGTCTAAAGAGGATAATGATGGGGTTTTTAGAATTGATTCGCCACGAATTGAACCTGTTGTTAAGGGGAAGATTGATCTCGATGTTATTAATCCGTTAACTCGTCCTCTTAGAAAATCTAAGGAGGAGAGGCGAAAAGAGCGCAGGGATAGGCAAAGACGTGAGAGGCCGGCTGTTAAGCCACCTGCACAACAATTGACTGCTAAGCCGACAGTTGCTCCGCAACAACCGCTGCGGCAGGTCGTTACATCGCCGGTTTCTACTCCCTCTGTTGTTCAACGTCCATCGGTTATTCCCAAAGAAAATCGGGAGCCGCACAAGGTTATTCCTTCCTTTAGGAGTACGCTTCTACTTTCTAAAACGACTGCTGCTGGCGATTCTGAAAAAGCTAAAGATAAACCGAAAGAGCCTGAAAAGCCTAAGGATATAAAGAAAAAGCGCGGAAGGATAAAGAAGGGGGAGAAGGTTGATATTAATACTACGCCGGGAACGAACGACCGCCGACTGCCGCGTGATGATAATAAAAGGAATCGTCTTCGCAGAATTGTTAAAGTGGAGGTTAGCGAAGAAGAGGTGCAAAAGCAGGTAAAGGAAACTTTGGCTCGCCTTACGAATAAAGGGAATAAAGGAGCAAAGGGGGCTAAGTATAGAAAAGATAAGAGGGATGCCGCATTACAGCGCGAACATGAACTTATGGCCCAGGAAGAACAGGACCGGAAGGTTTTGAAGCTTACGGAATTTGTTACTGCCAATGATTTGGCTAATATGATGGACATTCCGGTTACACAGGTTATTGCGACGTGTATGAATATAGATATTATGGTGTCTATAAACCAGCGTCTGAATGCGGAAACTATTAATATTGTGGCAGAGGAGTTCGGCTTCTCTACCGAATATGTGAGCGCAGAAGTGGCTGAGGCTATTAAGACTAATGAGCAGGATAATGAGGCGGATCGGGAAATGCGCCCGCCTATTGTTACTGTAATGGGTCATGTAGATCATGGCAAAACCTCATTGCTGGATAATATTCGTGATACGAACGTGATTGCGGGTGAGGCAGGAGGTATTACGCAGCATATTGGAGCTTATAATGTGAAACTGCCGCGAACAGGAAGGCGTATTACGTTTCTGGATACTCCGGGGCATGAAGCTTTTACTGCCATGCGTGCCAGAGGAGCGAAAATTACCGATATTGCCATAATTGTGGTGGCGGCTGATGATAATGTAATGCCGCAAACGGTGGAGGCTATTAATCATGCTTCTGCTGCAAATGTGCCTATCGTATTTGCAATTAATAAAATAGACAAGCCTCATGCTAATCCTGAAAAAATAAAGGAGGAGCTGGCCAATATGAATTATCTGGTTGAAGACTGGGGAGGTAAATATCAGAGCCAGGAGATTTCAGCAAAGAAGGGTGACGGGGTTGAGGAGCTTTTGGAGAAAGTCCTGCTCGAAGCTGATCTGCTGGAGTTGAAGGCGAATCCTAAACTAAGGGCTACCGGTTCAATCATTGAATCATCCCTTGATAAGGGACGTGGATATGTTTCTACTGTACTGGTTGAGAACGGAACGTTAAAGCCTGGTGATGTCATACTTGCCGGAACGCATTATGGCAGGGTTAAGGCTATGTTCAACGAGCGCAACCAGAAAAAGGATTATGCAGGCCCTTCTGAACCTGTTCTTATATTGGGACTAAGCGGGGCACCGCAGGCTGGGGATACTTTTAATGTCCTGGAAACAGATCAGGAGGCGCGTGAAATCGCTGCTCGTCGCGAGCAACTGCAACGGGAACTGGGATTGCGCACGCAGAAACGTCTGACTTTGCCTGAAATCGGTAAACGCTTGCGCTTGGGCAGCTTCCAAGAGCTGAATGTTATTGTGAAAGGAGATGTTGACGGCTCTGTTGAGGCTTTGTCGGATTCTCTCATACGGCTTTCGACAGAATTGATTCAGGTGAATGTTATTCATAAGGCTGTGGGGCAGATTTCCGAATCGGATGTTGTGCTTGCTGCCGCTTCTGACGCTATTATTATCGGCTTCCAGGTTAGACCTTCGCAGGCAGCACGCCGCCAGGCTGACAAGGAGGGTGTGGAAATACGCCTGTATTCTGTTATATACAATGCAATTGAGGAGGTTAAGAGCGCAATGGAAGGTATGCTTGCTCCGGAAGTTAAGGAAGAAGTCGTTGCCCTGGTTGAGATACGCGAAGTGTTTAAAATCACAAAAGTCGGCTCCGTTGCTGGCTGTATGGTGAAAGAAGGCAAGATTAAGCGTGGTAATAAGGTGAGACTGATTCGAGACGGAATAGTAATTTACACTGGCGAACTCGGCTCGCTTAAACGCTTTAAGGACGACGTGAAGGAAGTAGCTTTCGGATATGAATGTGGCTTGAATATATCCGGCTATAACGATATTCAGATTGGTGATATGATAGAGGCGTATGAAGAAATCGAGGTAAGGAAAACCTTGTAACGGCAGATTTGAATGAATTGGCTGGACATCGTTATTCTTTGCCTCGTCGGAGCCGGCCTGATAAAAGGCCTTCGCGACGGAGCCATCAAGCAGGTGATTTCTTTTCTGGCATTATTCGCCGGCATATTCTTTTGCGGCAGAATGGCTAACTGGATGAGGATGTTTATAACTTCATGGGGATTGTCGGATTTAGGCGCTTCAGTATTGAGCCATGTTATCGGCTTTTTGATTATTCTTGGCGGAATGGTGCTGATTGCTGAAATCATGCACAGGCTGATTGATGCTACGCCGTTGAGTATATTTAATCATCTGGGAGGAGGTTTCGTCGGGCTACTGCTTATGATTCTCTTTCTAAGTTTGCTGTTTAATCTGCTGGAAGTCGTCGACCCGCGCTCTCTGCTGATTCCTAACGAGGCGAAAATAGAATCGCGCTTTTTTCTCTTTATAAAACAAATTGTCCCGGCCATTTTCCCAAAAGGGATATTTTCTTTGCCGGAATAGAACGGATGCTTATGCAAGAAAATAATTCAAATGATATAATTAATAAGATAACGAGTGGCGAATACAAATACGGCTTTGTTTCAAACATCGACGTCGAGACTATTGCCAAAGGACTGAACGAGGACGTCATTCGAACCATCTCCTCCAAAAAAAATGAGCCTGAGTGGTTGCTCGACTTCCGACTCAAGGCTTACCGCCACTGGCTCTCGATGGAAATGCCGCAATGGGCGCTGCTGAAAATTCCGCCAATTGACTATCAGGATATAATCTATTATGCCGCTCCAAGGAAAAAAGAAGGCCCGAAGAGCATGGACGAGGTCGACCCCGAACTGCTGAAAACATTCAACCGCCTCGGAATACCGCTGCAAGAACAGAAAATGCTGGCAGGAATGGCCGTTGACGCCGTTATGGACAGCGTTTCCGTAAAGACAACTTTCAAGGAAGTACTCGCGGAAAAAGGCATCGTATTCTCATCTTTCAGCGAGGCCGTGCAGAACCATCCAGACCTGGTAAAGGAGCATCTCGGCTCAGTCGTCGGATTTCGCGACAACTTCTTTGCTGCATTGAACTCCGCCGTCTTCTCCGACGGCTCTTTTGTTTATATCCCAAAGGGCGTTCGATGCCCGATGGAACTGAGCACCTACTTTCGCATCAACGCCAGAAACACCGGACAGTTTGAACGGACCCTGATTGTAGCTGACGACGAGGCTTACGTTAGCTATCTCGAAGGCTGCACCGCACCAATGCGCGACGAAAATCAGCTCCATGCGGCAATAGTTGAAATCATCGCAAAAGAGCACGCGGAAGTGAAATACTCAACTGTTCAAAACTGGTATCCAGGCGACAAGGAAGGCCGCGGAGGAATATATAATTTTGTAACGAAACGAGGCTTATGCAAAGGCCAAGGCAGCAAAATCTCCTGGACGCAGGTCGAAACCGGCTCGGCAATTACATGGAAATATCCAAGCTGCATACTCGCAGGCGACAACTCCATTGGAGAGTTCTATTCCGTCGCAGTGACGAACAATTATCAACAGGCTGATACTGGGACCAAGATGGTACACATAGGAAAAAATACCAAGAGCCTGATTGTCTCAAAAGGCATATCCGCCGGATTCAGCCAAAACAGTTACAGGGGCCTGGTCAAGGTCTCGCCACGCGCCGAAGGCGCACGGAACCACAGCCAGTGCGACAGCCTGCTGCTTAGCTCAACCTGCGGTGCGCACACCTTCCCTTATGCAGACGTGCAAAACGAAACGGCAGTCATAGAGCACGAGGCGACGACGAGCAAAATCAACGAAGAGCAACTTTTCTACTGCAATCAGCGGGGAATATCGACCGAAGAGGCGGTCGCACTAATCATTAACGGTTACGCAAAAGAAGTAATGAACAAACTGCCGATGGAATTTGCCGTTGAAGCGCAAAAGCTCTTGCAAATCTCCCTCGAAGGAAGCGTCGGATAGCTTCCCGCAAAGGCCGCAAACAGGATGCCAACGCCCCACAGTTTTTCAAAAAGCTGCGGGGTTTTTATTTGCCCGCCGCCTTTGTCTCTTTACGCCAGCCGCCAGCCTCGTACATCAAAATGGCTTTATAATCCTCTGAAAGGAGCTTGACTTTTACGGCTATTTGCTTAATTTTTTAAACACCTTTGCTTGATTTATCCGGCAACGTTGCTTAATTTATTCGGCAGCGCTGCTTGATTTTTTAAGCAACGTTGCTTAATCTCTTAAACAGCGCTGCTTGATTTTTCAAACAGCGTTGTTTGAATTTTTAAACATTATTGCCTGGTTTTTTAAGCTCTATTGTCTGGCCTTTCAAACAGCGTTATTTATGTTTTCAAGCTGTATTGTTATAATTTTAAAATGCAGTTGTTTTTATTCGTTCATGGCATTGTATGTTTTTTCAAGCCGTGTTGTTTTTATTTTAAAATGCCATTGCTTATTTTATAAACGATATTGTCTGGTTTTTCAAAAAGCATTGTTTTTGTTTATATGGCAGCCTTGTTTTACTTATCCGGGAGAGTGCTTTCGTTTTTCAAGCCGCGCGTCTGGTTTTTTTCGTCGATTGATTCGGATTTGTCCACCCCGGCAGCAAAGCGCAGCCGATTGCTTTTGTAGCGTTATGAAGCTGATTGCCGTATGGACGAAGCTGTTCAGGCCGTCCGATCTGGCTCGAAGGCTTAAAAGTGTCCCAAGGGCTTGTGGCTTTATTTGGGGTATTCAGTAAATTCTTTTGGATGTAGTCTCGCCGGGAATCGAACCCGAATTTAAAGTTTAGGAAACTTCCGTTCTATCCATTGAACTACGAGACCTGCTTTTGACGGCGTAAAAGTAATTCTTTTTAGCAGATTGGCAAACGGTTTACAGCCATTTGCCGCTTCGCTTGATGCCGACGACTTCGACTTCAAACTTCAGCGTCGAGTAGGGGGGGATGATGACTTTGCCGGCGCTGTTTTTACTGCCGGCGCTGCCGTAGCCCAGTTCTTGAGGCATCCAAATCTCCCAGCGGCTGCCTTTTTTCATGTATTGCAGGGCGGTGGCGAAACCGTCGCAGAGGCTGCTGACGCTGAAGATAACCGGGGCGTCATAGGGTGGCTCGGCGGAATCAAATATGGAGTCGGTTATTAGCGAGCCGGTGTAGTATACTTTTACTGTGTCTGTAAAGTATATCGGCTCGGCGCTTGTCGGGGCTTTCAGCTCTTTGTAATAGACTTGTCCCATGTTCGAGGGGGAGGGGACGCTGGAGTAGGCCGAATTGGCGGCCAGGTCTGAATATATTTTCTCGTTTTTGCTCTTCCATGTTTCATCTATTGCGGCGGGGGTGTCTTTTGAGCATGAGGGAGAGGATAGAAGGGCGAGGGCGATGAGGCAGGCGCATATCGGCGCGTGAATGTGTGTCTTGGTCATATTAATTGATTATTTTTTTTAGCAAGTTCTTGATGTTTACTTTCTCGGATATGATGCTGTTCAGTTCTGTGACGGGGACGCGCTCCTGCGCCATGCTGTCGCGGTGGCGGATGGTGACGGTGTCGTTTTGGAGCGTCTCGTGATCGACGGTGATGCAGTATGGCGTGCCGATGGCGTCCTGACGGCGGTAGCGTTTGCCAATCGAATCTTTCTCGTCGTAGCGGCAGCGGAAGTCGAAGCGGAGCATATTCATGATTTCTTCTGCTTTCTCGGCTAGCCCGTCTTTCTTGACAAGCGGGAGGACGGCGAGCTTAACGGGGGCTAGCTCGGCTGGGAGCTTGAGGACGACGCGGCTCTCGCCGTTTTCCAGCTGCTCCTCGCTGTATGCGCCGGAGAGGATGCTTAGGAATACGCGGTCTACGCCTATGGAGGTTTCGATGACGTAGGGGGTGTAGCTTTGTCCCAGCTCGGTGTCGAAGTATTGTATTTTCTTTCCGGAATATTTTTCGTGCTGACTGAGGTCGAAGTCTGTGCGGCTGTGGATTCCTTCGACTTCTTTGAAGCCGAATGGCATCTCAAATTCAATGTCTGTCGCGGCATTGGCATAGTGGGCTAGCTTGTCGTGATCGTGGTAGCGGTATTTGGCATCGCCGAGGCCCATTGCTTTATGCCAGCGGAGACGGGCATCTTTCCATTTCCTGAACCATTCTATTTCTTCGCCGGGGCGAACGAAGAATTGCATTTCCATCTGCTCAAATTCGCGCATACGGAAGATGAATTGCCGCGCTACAATCTCGTTTCTAAAGGCCTTGCCTATTTGGGCTATGCCGAATGGAACTTTCATGCGACCGCTTTTCTGGACGTTGAGGAAGTTTACGAAGATTCCCTGGGCTGTCTCAGGCCGCAGGTATATTCGCGTTGAGCCGTCGGCGGTTGACCCCATCTCTGTCGAGAACATCAGGTTGAATTGTCTTACTTCTGTCCAGTTGCGTGTGCCGGAGACGGGGCAAACAATTTCCGTGTCGATGATTATTTGTCGAAGCTCTTCGAGGTTGTTATCGTTCAGGGCTTTTGCAAAGCGGCTGTGCACTTCGTCTCTTTTTGCCTGATATTCCATAACACGTGGGTTTGTGGTGCGGAATTGCTCTTCGTCAAAGGATGCGCCGAAGCGGCGGGAGGCTTTTTCTACTTCTCGTGCAATCTTGTCGTCGATTCCGGCGAGGTGTTCTTCAATCAGGACGTCGGCGCGATAGCGTTTCTTTGAGTCTTTGTTGTCTATCAGGGGATCATTGAAGGCATCTACATGGCCGGAAGCTTTCCATATTGTCGGGTGCATGAAGATGGCGGAGTCTATGCCGACAACGTTTTCATTCAGCAGTGTCATTGCGTCCCACCAGTAGCGTTTGATATTGTTCTTTAGTTCTACGCCGCATTGTCCATAGTCGTAAACGGCTCCCAAGCCGTCGTAAATCTCCGATGAGGGGAAGACAAAACCATATTCTTTGCAGTGCGAAATTATTTTCTTGAATACATCTTCTTGTGCCATACTATTATATTATCTAATTTTTTATTATTTGCAAAGTAAGTGATTTTTTGCTGATTCAGCCAAGCGCTGGCAGGAGTGGGATTTGCGCTATCCTTCTTGCATGGCGCTCTTGAATTGGAGGGGAATTAACCAGGGGGGGCCGAACTTTCGGCTGGCTTTTCGGGGTGGGTTATTCCTGGTGCTGAATGGCTATGAATTATTATTGTCTCCTAAATCTTAATACTGATTATAGCTTGTTTACTACTCATTTGCTTGTTTTTTCTTCTTATTGAATTTTCAATACTCTCTTCTATTCTTTTTTTGATATGCTGCGAATTGCAGTTGAAGTAAATGACTAATGCCTAAATTATTTGTATAGACCTGGAGTGTCCCCAGATGCCTTTGGAGAATCTTAAGTCATGTAGCGAATATGTTAAGACACGTGGCGAACATCTCAAAAGATGTGGCGAACGTCTCAAAAGGTGTGGCGAACATCTTTAAAGACGTAACTCACATCTCAAAAGATGTGGCGAACGTCTTTAAAGACGTGACGAACATCTCAAAAGATGTGGCGAACGTCTCAAAAGACGTAACGAACATGTCAAAAGATGTGGCGAACGTCTCAAAAGACGTAACGAACGTCTTTAAAGACGTAACTCACATCTCAAAAGGTGTGGCGAACATCTTTAAAGACGTAACTCACATGTCAAAAGACGTGGCGAACGTCTCAAAAGACGTAACTCACATGTCAAAAGATGTGGCGAACGTCTTTAAAGACGTGACGAACATGTCAAAAGACGTAACGAACATCTCAAGACATGTAAGGAAAATACAGTCTTCCTAATGGTTCGTTGATTATTTTCATCATTTTGTCTATTTAATTTTGCAGATCTGCGGGCGGTTTTTCCTGCTTGTCTTTAATGATGCACTATTCATCTTGTCGGGGGTTAATATTTCCAAAACTCCCCAAATTTGACATGGCTATGGTTCCTTTGTTAATGTATCAGTGTGTCCCATGAATGTCTCAATATTTTAAGGGTGTCTTGTGCGATTTGGGGAGGATGTCGTTTGATTCTTTGAAGATCCGGTGAATTGTTTGTATTGCAGGGTATGCAACGGGTTGCTTAAAATACCATGCGGAGGGTATTCCGGGGCTTTGGGGAATAGTCGAATTTTGCTGTAAATAAATTTCAATAACGAATTATGGGAAAGATTGCTAAACAATTGACTGATTTAATAGGGAATACTCCCTTGTTGGAACTTTCCGGGTATAACCGGAAGAATGCTTTAAAGGCGACTGTCGTTGCCAAATTGGAATATTTTAATCCGGCTGGCAGTGTGAAGGATCGGATTGCCTTGTCGATGATTAATGATGCCGAGGAAAAGGGTTTGCTCAAGGCGGGCGCTACGATTATTGAGCCGACGAGCGGTAATACGGGCGTAGGTCTTGCTTTTGTTGCGGCGGCTAAGGGTTATAGTTTGATTCTTACCATGCCGGAGACGATGAGTAAGGAGCGGCGTGATTTGCTCAAGGCGCTGGGGGCTACTTTGGTGCTTACGCCGGGAAGTGAGGGTATGAAGGGGGCTGTGGCCAAGGCTGTTTCTCTGCAAAAGGAGACGCCGGGCGCGATTATTCTTCAGCAGTTTGAGAATCCGGCTAATCCGGCTGTACATCGCCGGACTACGGCTCAAGAGATTTGGCGCGACACGGATGGAAAGATTGACATATTTGTGAGCGGCGTTGGTACGGGGGGAACTGTGAGCGGTGTTGGAGAAGTGTTGAAATCGCTCAAGCCGGAGGTTAAGATTGTTGCTGTTGAGCCTGCTGATTCGCCTGTTTTGTCAGGTGGAAATCCTGGGCCTCACAAGATACAGGGTATTGGTGCCGGGTTTGTTCCTAAGACTTATGATGGGCGTTTCGTTGACCAAATTATTCAGGTTAGTAATGATAATGCTATTGCGACGAGTCGTTCTTTGGCTAAGTCTGAGGGTTTGCTGGTTGGAATTTCATCCGGTGCGGCTGCTTATGCTGCTACCGAGCTTGCAAAACTGCCGGAGAATGAAGGCAAATTGATTGTTGTGCTCTTGCCGGATACGGGAGAGAGGTATTTATCTACGGTTCTTTACGCTTTTGATGAGTATCCGCTCTAAGAAGGACTGGAATTATAAATGAAGAATGGAGAATGAGGCGTATATGCCTTTATTCTCCATTCTTTGTTTATTGCTGGTTTGTGTTTGGGATTATCTGCCCCAGCTGTCGCGGTCGAGGTTGCGGTAACTTATTGCTTCGGCTATGTGTGTTGCTGTTACGGTGGGGGCAGCTTCGAGGTCTGCGATTGTACGGGATACTTTGAGGATGCGGTCGTAGGCACGGGCGGAGAGATTGAGCTTGGTCATGGCTTTGTTCAGGCGTTCGCTTCCTGCCTCGTCAGGGATTACGTATTCCTGAAGGAGGCGAGGGGTCATTTGGGCGTTGCAATAGATGCCGGGAAGCTCTTTGAAACGTTCGGCTTGGACGGCGCGGGCTTTTACTACGCGCTCGCGGACGGATGCACTTGGTTCGGAGGGTCGGCGCTCTGACATCTTTTCAAATGGAACGGGGACGACTTCTATCTGAATGTCTATGCGGTCAAGCAGAGGGCCGGAGATGCGATTCATATATTTCTGTACAGAGCCGGGGAGGCAGATGCAGGCGCGATCAGGGTGGTTATAGTATCCGCATGGGCATGGATTCATTGATGTGACGAGCATAAATCCGGCGGGATATTCGACTGAGTATCTGGCGCGGGAGATGCTGATTGTCCTGTCTTCCAGTGGCTGTCGAAGTACTTCCAGAACATTACGGTTGAACTCTGGGAGTTCGTCAAGAAAGAGGACGCCATTGTGGGCGAGGCTTATCTCGCCTGGCTGAGGGAATGAGCCGCCGCCTACCATGGCTACGTTGGAAATCGTATGGTGAGGCGAGCGGAATGGGCGCTGGGCCATGAGGGAGGTGACTGGCATTTTGCCTGCGACGGAGTGTATCTTCGTTGTTTCGAGAGATTCCTGGAGGGTGAGGGGCGGGAGGATTGAAGGGACGCGCTTGGCAAGCATGGACTTCCCGCTTCCAGGAGGTCCGACGATAAGGATGTTATGGCCGCCGGCAGCTGCTACTTCAAGGGCACGCTTGACGCTTTCCTGTCCGCGAACGTCGGAGAAGTCGTGCTCGAAGAGGCAGTGCTGGGAGAAGAAATCGGCTTCTGTGTCCACGGTGGTAGGGATGAACTCTGCCTGGCCGTTCATAAATTCGATTACGTCTTTGATGTGTTCCATACCGTAAACGTTAAGGCCATCTACTACGGCGGCTTCATATACATTCTGCTTCGGAAGAATGAAGCCTTTGAAGCCTGCCTCGCGAGCGTAAAGGGCTATGGGAAGGGCGCCTTTTATGGGCAGCAGACTGCCGTCGAGGGACAGCTCGCCCATGATGAGGAAGTCGCCGAGGCGCTCGGAGGAAATGTAGCCGGCGCCGGCCATTGTGCCTATGGCAAGCGGAAGATCGTAGGCGGAGCCTTCCTTGCGAATGTCGGCTGGGGCCATGTTGATGACGATGTGCTGGTTGGGAAACTTATGGCCGCCGGCTCTTATGGCAGAGATGATGCGGTCATGGCTTTCGCGGACGGCTACGTCGGGCAGCCCGATGATGGAGAAGTGAACTCCTTTGGAACAGTCTACTTCAATGGTGATGAGGGTTGCGGATATGCCTTGGACGGCGGCCGCATACGTTTTTACTAACATAATTAAGGATGGTTTGTCGGGGGGTTATACTGATGGGGAGGTTTAATGATTCGCGAGCAGTTTGTCTAATGTTTGTTGGACTTCTACGCCGTTTTCGGTTTTTAAAATGATTTTCCCTTCAGGGTTTATGAGGAAGCAGCGGGGGAGGGAGCTGACGTTGTAGAGGTTGAGAAGAGCGGAGGCTTGCCCGGCGGAATCGGCGACAAGGTTCCACCGGATGGTGTCGTCTTTCAGGCTCTTCCTGGCGTTCTGCATATTGTCGTCGAGGCTGATGAGGATTTGTTCGAGCCTTTCGCTGTCGTGCGTTCTGTATATTTCGTCGAGATGCAGATCGGCAATGCGGCATATATCGCACCATGGGGCGGTGAAGCTTAACAGGATGTATTTTTTGTGGAGGAGGGAATCGAGCCGGAGCGTGTCGCCGTGTATGCTGTGGAGGATAAAGCCGGGGGCGGAGGCTCCAAGGGCGGTGCGCTTTGCTCTGGCGTTCTGCCGATCGAGTTCGCGAACGAGGTAGAAGTCTTTAAGCGACGGGGAGAGTAGCGATAGAAGCTCGTCGAGGCAGCGATTGTCTTCAGGGTCGTAGAAATATGTCTTTATGAGTATGGCGGCGACGGGATTGTCCGTGTTTTTGTGGATATAGCTGAGGGCGTGATCCTCTATTCGGGCTTTTACGCCGGCGGCGCGGGAGATGAGTTCGTTGCTGGCTTCCGGAGTACTTTCGATTATGCTTTTGCGGATTTCGCGCTCTTCTTTCAGCAACGGCTCCATCTCTTTGCGAAGGGCGTCGAGGTCGTTGTTTATCCGGCCGCCCTTTACTTGCAGCGGTGTTGTTGAGCGTATGTCGCCGGTTATTCTGATTCTTCGCGTCCGGGGGTCGAGATAGACGGTGAACCATTCGCTCTTGTCGTTGAAGAACAGGGTGAGCTGGCGGTAATTTTCTTCTTTCAGCTTTATCTTGAACAGGCCGGCTTTGTGGAATGTAACGGTGTCTACGAGGAGATTATTTTCTTCGCCTTCAAATACGGCATAAACGGTTGTGTTCTCCAGGCTGGTTATTTTCCCTTCTATGTGGCACACTACATCGTTGTTGCAGGACGTCAGTATGATGGGTAATATGATTAATGTGGAAAAAAGAACTTTCATTGATGAATATATAATATTATTAACTAGTCGGTCAAAGATAATGCTTTTTTTAATGTTCTTTAGCGTTTGGGCGTCTTTTTGCGGGCCTTTGGGCGCGGGGGCTTTTATGCGGTGCGGGGGGAATGGCTCAGTTGTGCTTGAAAAATCAAGCAGCGGTGTCGCATAAATCAAGCAACGGTGTTTGAAAAATCAAGCAGCAGTGTTTGAAAAATTAAGCAGCGGTGCTTGATAATTTAAGCAGCGGTGTTTGATTTATCAAGCAGCGGTGTTTGAATTGTCTGCATATGGAGGGGATTTTTTCGATGAAAGCGTTTGTTTCTGCAAATACTGCTTGTTTATTTTTTTGCTGCGGGTTTCGCATGGCGGTGGGCGTCGGGGCGGGTTTGGCGGAAATGTTATCTTTGTGTTGAAAGTTGATTTATTAATTTTTTTTATACATTTAATATTATGACGAAACAGAATAGACGTACTTTTTTTAAACGGGGACTTGCGGGGGCGGCAATGATTGGCGCGGCTCCGCTGCTGAAGGCGATGCCGGAGGAAATGAAGCCGAAGGCGGCTTATAAGGCTAATCCGTTTTTTATCGGAATGGCGGGATATACGTTTGTGAATTTTGACCTGGAGACGACGCTCAGGACGATGCAGCGCCTGGATGTGCGGTTTTTGTGCATAAAGGATTTTCATCTTCCGTTTGACAGTACGGTGGAGCAAATCCAGGCTTTTCACGAAAAGTGCGCGGAGTTTAATGTGAAGGGTTATGCTGTTGGGCCGATTTATATGAAGAGCGAGGCGGAGGTTGACAGGGCTTTTGCTTATGCGAAGCGAGTGGGGGTGACGATGATTGTGGGCGTGCCGAATTATGATTTGCTGCCTTATGTCGATAAAAAGGTGAAGGAGTATGATTTTCGCCTGGCTATTCATCTGCATGGGCCGGATATTGCTACTTATCCGGATGCAAAGGATGTCTGGGAGCATACGAAGGGCTTGGACCGGCGCCTGGGAATGTGTCTTGACATCGGGCATGACTTGCGTAACGGATGTGACCCGGTTGAGGATTTGAAAAAGTATCATTCGAGGGTTTTTGATATTCATATTAAGGATGTGACCGATTCTTCAAAGGCGGGCAGGGCGATTGAGTTCGGGCGGGGGAAGATTGATTTCCCTGCTTTTGTGAAGGCGCTGCGGGCGGTGAAGTATTCCGGCTCTTGCAGCTTGGAGTATGAGAAGGATATGAAGGATCCGTTTATCGGAATTGCTGAGGCGATTGGTTATTTCAGGGCTGTATGCAATTACGTATAGTTTAGGCTTACTCGAAGATTAGGGTTGAAAGATTACCGGGCGAGAAGATCTCATTGGCTGTGTCGATGAGATTCTCGGCGGTAATCTTTTCTATTTTGTGCGATATTTCCGGAAGTGTTTCGTAGCGGTTGTGATGGAGGAAGGCTTTGCCGATGTTGAGGAAGAGGCTTTCGCGGTTTTCTGTGCCGATGCTTAGCTGGCCTGTTACTTGTTTTTTCAGGGATGAGAGTTGCGTCTCGGTTAGCTTTGTGTTGCGGAGCTTGTCGAGTTCTTTATGGACTAGCCGGATCGCTTTTTCGGCGTTTTTGCTGCTTGTGCCGAGATAGATGGATGTGAGGCCGGTATCGGTATAAGGTGTAATGGTTGATTCTACTGTGTAGACAAGGCCGTGTTTTTCGCGCAGGCTTACGTTCAGGCGGCTGTTCATGCTTGGCCCGCCGAGGAGGTTGTTCAGGAGGAAGAGTGGAAGGCGTTTTTCGTATTCAAACATGTTATAGGAGCGGCCGCCGATCATTATATGGGTTTGATGCGTATTGCGGCTTATTTTTTTTTGCGTTGCTGCGTTGCTGCTGGGGGAGGTTCTTTCGCAATAGGCGGGCGTATGCAGTTCGTTGTCCATATATGCTTCAAGTGCATGGATAATCTTTGTGATTTTGGTTTGCCCCATTGAGAAGAAAATCATGTTAGCGGGGACGTAGAAGCGCTTCAGGAAGGAAAGACCTGACTCTGTCGTGAATTTCGTCAGCGTATGTTCTTCTCCGAGTATATTGTGCCCCAGGGAATGGCCGCTGAAAAGGAGGTTTTCAAATTCGTCGTAGATTAGTTCTGATGGTGTATCATTATATGTGTTGATTTCGTCAAGGATAACATCGACTTCCTTGTCTATTTCATGCTGTGGAAAGCGGGAGTGGAAGATTATGTCGGATAGCAGGCCGAGGGCGCGATTGAAATCGGGATCCATGAAAATGGAGTAAATGAAAGTTGATTCCTTTGTTGTGAAGGCATTTAATTCTCCGCCGACTTTTTCCATGCAATTAAGGATATGCCATGATTTTCGCTTTTCGGTTCCTTTGAAGAGCATGTGCTCGACAAAGTGCGCAAGGCCGAATTCCTCATCTTTCTCATCGCGAGCGCCGGCGTGGATTCCGAATCCGCAATATGAGACTGGGGAGGCGGAAGGGAAATGGATGATGCGAAATCCGTTTTTGAATGTGTGGGTATTGTATGTCATTGTTTATTGTGGTTACAGTCGGAGCAGTGGGCTAATTCTCCGCGAAAGCGTTTTTCTATTAATGCTTGCAGCCGTTCTTTCAGTCCTTCTATATGTATGTTGTCGAGCACGTCGGCGGTGAAGGCAATGCTGAGCAGTGTGCGGGCTTCATGGTAAGGGATTCCACGGCTTTGCATATAAAACAGAGCATTTTCGTCCATTTGGCCGGTTGTCATTCCATGCGAGCATTTAACGTCGTCGGCGTATATTTCTAATTGTGGTTTGGAATACATTCGGGCGTTGCGTGTCGAGCAGTAGTTTTTATTTGTTAGATGGGCGGAGGTTTTGTCTGCTCCTTTTTTTACTAATATTTTACCGCTAAATGCGCCTGTTGAATGTCCGTTAAGTATGTTTTTGAAGAGTTCGTTGCTGGTGCAATGTGGAGCGTTGTGAATTATATGTGTCATTGTATCCAAATGTTTGGTTTCATCGAGAATAGACATTCCGCATAGTTTATTTTCAGCGTATTCTCCGTTTAATTCGATATGATAATTGTTGCGGGAAAGGCCGTTATTCAGAGTAATTCCGTTTATGCAAACTTGGCTGTGCGTTTCTTGTTTTAAATGTAGGGAGGTAAATCTCGTCGTTAATTCGGATGTTTCTTCCAGATCATAATAATCAAATTTTGCGCTTTCATTTGCGAATATTTCGATTACTTCGGTGGAAATGAAGCTGACTTTGTCCATGCTGTGTGTGCATACTAAAAGCTTTGCTTGTGAATGGGCTTCCATGATGACTAATATCCGGCGGTTAGACATTGTATTTACGTCGCTTCTGTTGATGTGGATTAGTTGAATGGGGGATTCCAATACTATATTTTGGGGTACATAAACGACAAAGCCGTCTTGGGCGAACATTGTATTAATGGCGATGATTCCGTCATTTTTTGTTCCTGCAATTTTCCCGTAATGCTGTTTGGCTATTTCGGGGTGTGTTTCTGCGAACTTGATGAGGCTTCCTATATATACTCCTTCCGGAAAATTGGGGCTGATTTCTTTTCTCTCGTAAATAGAATCGTTAACTGTGAAGTAAAGGGCGGCATTTAAGTGAGGAACGTCGCAGCAAAATACGTGGTATGGGTTTACCGGAATTTTGATGCGATTGATGTTCATTCCATAATCGGGAGCAAATGCTTTGTTTACGTTTGTGCAGGCATAGTCTTCTTTCATAGGCGGAAACCCAAGGCGTTGAAATTCTTCCAGGGATGGCCTGCGATGATTGTTCATTATGGATGTTGAATGTTGTCGAATGAGATTTTCATGCTCGATGAAAAGGTCTATATATTGTTGTTCCGGTTTCATCTTTTATTTTATGCCGTTATTTTTATCCGCTTCTTTCAGCCACTCGTATCCTTTGGATTCAAGCTCCAATGCTAATTCCTGTCCGGCGGTTTTGATGATTTTGCCGTTATACAGAACGTGGACTATGTCGGGCTTTATATAATCAAGGAGCCGTTGGTAGTGAGTTATGACGATTATAGAATTTTCTGTGCTGCGCAGCTTGTTGACGCCGCTGGCTACTATTCGAAGTGCGTCAATGTCCAGTCCACTATCGGTTTCATCGAGGATTGACAACTGTGGTTCGAGCATGGCCATCTGGAATATTTCGTTTCGCTTCTTCTCTCCTCCGGAAAAACCTTCGTTTACGCTGCGGCCTGCCAGTTTATTGTCAAGTTCTACAAGGGCTTGCTTTTCACGCATCAGCTTGAGGAAATCGCTGGCGCTGATTAGTTCGAGGCCTTTGTATTTGCGGTGTTCGTTTATGGCGACGCGCATGAAATTTGTCATGCTTACTCCGGGAATTTCAACCGGATATTGGAAACTTAGGAATAGTCCTTCACGGCTACGGTCTTCAGGCGATAAATTCAACAGATTTTTGCCGTTGAAAAGTATTTCGCCTTTTGTTACTTTGAATGTAGGATTTCCGACTAAAACGCTGCTTAATGTGCTTTTACCTGATCCGTTGGGACCCATTATGGCATGAACTTCGCCTTTGTTTACGGACAGGTTTATGCCTTTCAGTATTTCTTTTTCATTGATGGCAGCATGTAAATTTGTTATTTTCAGCATATTCAGGAGTTTATTATTTTCTTTCTGATAAAGCAAAAGTAATATCTTTTTTCGTATTCCGGCGGATGATTTTTTCTCTGTCGGGTGTTTACATTCTTTTTGTTCTTTAATTTTTATTATCAGTTTTCAGATAAGAGTATGCCTTTAATATTCTTTATGCAGATATAAATTTTAATATGCAGCTTGTTGTTTCTATTTTAATCACAGTTTTATATTGTATGGATAAATTAGACTAATTAATCGTTAAATCTCTGAGTGTTACCGCCTCTGTTTTGTGGATATACATGCGACTTGCTGGGATTTTTCTGCGACCTGTGAGGGAATCCCCGTGATTTGCCGGGATAGCTTCATGAACCGTTTGTGTGATTTTGATTTATTATTGTTTATTTTTTTGCTGGACTGTTGCTCTGTAATATTTTATAGGAGTTTCATTTATGGTTAGAAGTCTTTTTTCCTTTTGTATTCTTATGGGTTATGTGGTTAAGCGGATGATTATTAAAATATTCCGAATTGTGCGATGCAATTATTAATGAGTAAGTGCAATCTACCTGGTTGAATAGTGAATTTCTCTTTGAGAGTGCAATTGATGCTGTTAATGATTTCAAAGGCAGAAGATAGTTTGTGCTTTATTCTTTAGATTATAAGGATTGGGAAAGTATATGAATGGAAGCAGATATGTTTTTGGGCGCATGATTGTGGAGAATAGAAGTTCTTTTTGGAAGTTTTAGATTTTGTGATGAAAAAACCTCTTGCGCTTCTGGGTGTTTGTGCGCGAGAGGTTTTATTTTATTTTGTTTTGGGGAGTTGGAGATTTATTCTTGTATTGTTTCTGCCTCCCAGTGTATTCGGCTGCGGCAAATTGAGGTACTGTCTTTTTTTATTTCAATTAAATATTCTGATTGACTGATTTCTTGTTTGTATAGTTGAAGTGTGTCGTCGAAGGAGCTTTCAACAATGTAGGCCATTTCGATCTTGTTGATGCGCTGACTTTTGAACATGCTGATGTCGAAAAGATTAATGGTGTGCTCCATGTATTTGATGCTGTTGACGTGTTTGTTTATATCTATGTCGCTGTAACGTATGGCGTAGCAGCTGGTTGGATTCTGCGACTCTTTTATTGCTGGAATTTTTATGTTTTTATCGAGTGGAAATCCTTTATCTCCTTCGATGAAATCAGATAGTAGTGGACGCCAGCCGAGAATATCTACCGGCCGGCGTGTTGTTGTGTTTATGGCGGCCCATATTGTCCGGGCGTAGCCGCTTGTTTTTCCTTTTTCGTCGATGAAATGGAAACAGCGTTGCGTGGAAATATTGCTTATACTTTCAATCCATGTTTCTATCGTTAGAGTTCTGTCGTGGAAGGGATAGTCGTAAATTTCCATCGCAAGGCGAGATAAAACCCAGGCGATATTGTCTTTACTTACTTGCTCGTAGCCAAATCCGCGTTCGTCGGCATGGAGTGTTGCTGCGCGGAGGGCGAATGTGCCGAGAAGGGC
Source organism: Tannerellaceae bacterium (assembly GCA_031257015.1). GTDB lineage: Bacteria > Bacteroidota > Bacteroidia > Bacteroidales > Tannerellaceae > DFXE01. The sequence goes on along the minus strand of JAIRPK010000053.1, from coordinate 40,809 downwards.
GGCCGTGGCTTTTCCTCTGAAATCGCAGAGGTAGGACTCGGCTTTGAATTTGTATCGTCCGACTTTATTCATCTTTTTCTGATTCTTGTTTACGGTTTATTTTCTTTTCCATGGCTGCCAGCATGTCGCTTAATCGTTCGACTTTGCTTTTCGTTATGGCGATTCTTCCGGAGCGAATGAACTGGAGGACGCCTATCTTTTGACTTAACTCCTCAAACAGGGCTTGAGTTTCTTCATAACGCCCACTCTTTTCCAGCACGATGCAATCGCTGTTTATATCCAAAACGCGGATGTTGTATCTCCGTATCATTTCTTCTACGCCTTCCATATGAATGAAGCTTTCAGCGCTTAGCTTGTAGAGGGCTATTTCCTGATAGACCAGATCTTCATCGGTATTATAGTAAGCTTTTAGAATATCGACGCGCTTGTCAATCTGTTTTACTACTTTATCTATCATGTCTGAATCTGCATAAACCGTGATAGTGAACTTGTGTATTCCCCTAATGGCTGAGGGGGAGACGGACAGAGTTTCAATGTTGAGCTGGCGACGAGTGAAGATGATGGTTATCTGGTTGAGAAGGCCAACGGTGTTCTCTGAGAAAATGATGACTGTGTATAGCTGTTTATTCATTGTTTTGTTCTCCCATAATTATGTTGGTGATGACTGTTCCGGCAGGAATCATAGGATAAACCATGCCGCATGGTTCAACGTCGGCTACGAGAAGGTAGGCGCCATCGCTTCCGAGCATTTCGGCGATTGCATCGTCAAGTTCGCTTCGTGAACAGACCAGGCGGCTGCGAATGCCGTAGGCCTTGCCTATGCCGATAAAATCGGGGTTCTGCATGGTTGTTTCCGAGTAGCGCTTATTGTAGAATAGCTCTTGCCATTGTCGCACCATACCGAGATAGTTGTTGTTGAGAAGGATGATTTTTATGTCCAGGCGCTCTTGCATAATGGTGCCCAGCTCTTGGAGCGTCATCTGCATACCGCCGTCGCCGACGAATAGGCAGACAACGCGCTCAGGAGCGCCAAGCTTGGCGCCAATGGCGGCAGGCAGACCGAATCCCATTGTGCCTAGCCCGCCAGAGGTTACTACACTGCGCGTCCGTCGATGCTTGAAGTAGCGGACGGCCATCATCTGGTTTTGCCCGACATCAGTTACCAGGACAGCGTCGTCTCCCGATGCTTTGGAAATTTTATGTACGATTTCACCCATCCGGAGTTTTGAACCACTGGGAGGGGTTAGCTCGCGGTTGATGACTTTTTCGCGCTCTTCTGCTTCGTCGGACGTGAAGGAGGCAAGCCATTCTTTGTGAGCGGCGGGACGGAGCCGGGCGCTGACGGCTGACAATGTATCCTTGACGTTTCCTACTACGGCTATATCGGCGCGGATATTTTTGCTTATCTCCGAGGGATCAATGTCGAAGTGGATGATTTTGGCCTGGCGGGCATAGTGGTTAGGATTTCCCGTAACGCGGTCGTCGAATCTCATGCCGATGGCTATCAATACGTCACATTCGTTTGTCTTCCGGTTTGGTCCAACGTTGCCGTGCATCCCAAGCATTCCTTTGTTCAGAGGATGGGCTGATGGAATTGCGGACAGGCCTAGCATGGTGCTGCCTGCCGGGATCCCTGATTTTTCGAGAAATGTGAGAAGTTCTTTTTCGGCTCCTGCAAGTATTGCTCCTTGTCCAATGAGGGCAAGGGGCTTGTTTGCGGCATTTATTGTTTCGGCGGCGGCTGAAACTGCCTCTTCGTCGATGTCTGGCGATGGCTGGTAGCTACGGATGTAATTTACCTTGTGGTATTCGTAATTGACCATGCCTGTTTGCGCATCTTTAGTGAAGTCGAGTGCTACTGGGCCGGGACGTCCGGTTGAGGCAATGTAGAAGGCGCGGGAGACGGCCCAGGCGATCTCTTCCGGCTTGCGTATCTGGTAGGCCCATTTTGTTACGGGCTGGGCAATGCCGATGACGTCTATCTCCTGAAAAGCGTCTGTGCCCAAAAGTGTGGCCGGGACTTGTCCGGAAATGATGACAACAGGCGTCGAATCCATCATGGCATCGGCTATTCCGGTTATTGTGTTCGTTGCGCCGGGGCCGGACGTAACCAGGGCAACGCCGACCTTTCCTGAGACGCGGGCATATCCTTGCGCGGCGTGGACGGCTCCTTGTTCGTGACGAACGAGAATGTGACGCAGGTTGTCGCTGAAGTCGTACAGGCAGTCGTAGAGCGGGATTACTTGTCCGCCCGGATAGCCGAATATAGTCTCGACGCCTTCCTTGATTAGCGTCTGAAGCATCGCTTCCGATCCTGTGATCTTTGCTTTTGTATTCATAATTCGATATGAAAGTATAGGTTTATTTATTTGTTTATTTTGATTTTTTCTTTTGAGGGGAGGTATGTGATTTTATGTCCGTGGGGGGATTATTTCTGCAAGGGGGCTGTGTGTGTTGCTTCTCAGGCGGATGGGGCAGGAGTACTGTTGTGGTTGTTTTTCCCTGCGTATGTAAATTTATTTCCTTACGCAAGAAAATTTATTTACATACGCGAGGAATTTATTTTAGGCACGCAGTGAGATTTTATTTGCTAGGGGATGGCTTTTTGTTGCGTGCGGGTATTAAAAAATCCATACGCTTGTAGAAGGTTGATTCCATGCGTATGGATGCTTGTTGTTTGAGTAGGGGATGGCGGCCGGGTGCGTTCCAATCTTTCTGTTTAGTCGTTGATAATTCTTATTGCGCCTTTGTCGGCGGAGGAGACGGTCGAAGCATAGGCTTTGAGGGCTTTGCTTACGACTCTGTTACGTACTGGATGGTAGGCGGCTGGGCCTTTGGCTAGTTCTTCGTCGCGGCGGGCGAGGAGTTCGTCTTCGCTTAGCTTGACGTTGATTGTGCGTTGGGGAATGTTTATTTCGATTATGTCGCCGTCGCGGACGAGGGCTATATTGCCGCCTGCTGCAGCTTCGGGAGAGACATGTCCGATGGACAGGCCGGAGGTTCCTCCACTGAAGCGGCCGTCGGTGACAAGGGCGCAGACTTTTCCCAGTCCCTTGCTTTTGATGTAGGAAGTAGGGTAGAGCATTTCTTGCATTCCTGGGCCACCCTTGGGGCCTTCATAAAGGATGACCACTACATCACCGGCCTGGACGCTTCCGCCGAGGATTCCTTCGCAGGCTGCTTCCTGGGAGTGGAATGTTTTGGCAGGGCCGGAGAAGCGAAGGCTAGAAGAGGCTACTCCGGCGGTCTTGACGACGCATCCGTCTTTGGCTATATTGCCGTAGAGTACGGCTAAGCCGCCGTCTTCGGAGTAGGCTGCACTGATGCTTCGGATACAGCCGGATTGGCGGTCGGTGTCGAAGTCGGCATAGAAATTTTCTTGCGACCCCATGCTGAGGCTGTATTCTCCGCCGGGGGCACTGCGGTAGTTATTGCGGGCTATGCTGGTTACGGCGCTGGAGGTGATACTGTTGCGGCTGATGGCTTCGATGAGGGTGAGGCCGTCAACGCGGCGGGGGGAGCCGTCGATCAGTTTGCCTTTGAGCATTTCGCCGAGGATGGCTATGACGCCGCCGGCGCGGTTAACGTCTTCTATATGGTATTTTGTGGAGTTTGGGGCGACTTTGCAGAGTACGGGGATTTTGCGGGAGAGGGCGTCAATGTCTTTCATTGTGAAATCTACATTGGCTTCCTGGGCTATGGCAAGTAGATGGAGGATGGTGTTTGTGGAACCGCCCATTGCAATGTCTAACGACATGGCGTTGAGGAAAGCGGAGCGATTTGCAATATTGCGGGGGAGTACGGAGGCATCGCCATCACGGTAATATTTGTAAGCGTTTTCGACAATTAGATGGGCGGATTTGATAAAGAGCCGCGTTCGGTTGACGTGCGTAGCCAGGATGGTCCCGTTGCCTGGAAGAGACATTCCGAGGGCTTCGTTGAGGCAGTTCATGGAGTTGGCTGTGAACATGCCGGAGCAGCTACCGCAGGTTGGGCAGGCGGCTTGTTCGAGTTTGCGGATAGCTTCATCAGGGATACTGTCGTCAGCGGCTTCGACCATGGCATCTATTAGATCAACGTAGCGATGTCGTTTGCCGACGGCTAGGCGCCCGGCTTCCATGGGCCCTCCAGATACGAAAATGGCGGGGATGTTAAGGCGCATGGCAGCCATGAGCATTCCGGGGGTTATTTTGTCGCAGTTGCTGATACATATCATTGCATCGGCGTTGTGGGCATTTATCATGTATTCTATGCTGTCGGCAATCAGGTCGCGGGAGGGAAGGGAGTATAGCATGCCATCGTGACCCATAGCGATGCCGTCGTCTATAGCAATGGTGTTAAATTCAGCGGCGAAGCAGCCTTGTTTTTCTATTTCAGCTTTGACGATCTGTCCTATAATGTGTAGGTGGGTGTGTCCGGGGACGAATTGCGTGAATGAATTGACGACGGCGATGATGGGTTTGCCTATTTGTTCTTCCTTCATTCCGTTGGCTCGCCAGAGGGCGCGTGCGCCGGCCATTCTTCGACCTTGCGTGCTTGTTGCGCTTCTAAGATGTATTTTCATTTTGGAGAGAGTTTATTTTTTCTTTGCAGTTCGTTTCGGTTTTGAGGGTTTTGTTTTTGTTGATTTTTCTATGATAACCATTACGTCTTCGAGAGTGAGGTTTTGAGGATTGTTGATTGTTTTGGGAATTTTGTAATTACTGCCGTTGTATGATATGTATGGGCCGAAGCGGCCGTTTAGGATTTCTAGTTCAGGTTTATCGTCAAATGTTTTAAGTATTCGCTCTGCAGCTTTTTGGCGTTTGTCTTTTATTAGGACAATGGCTTCTTCGAGGGAGATAGTCTGGGGGATTAATGGAGCGACGATGGAGATATATTTGCTGTCGTGGAGAATGTATGGGCCGAAGCGGCCGACGTTACACGAGACTGGTTTTCCTTCAAATTCGCCGAGTGTCCTTGGGAGTTCGAATAACTTCAGAGCTTCTTCAAGAGTGATTGTTTCTATGGATTGCCCTTTCATTAGGGCGGCGAATTGTGGCTTGCGGTTTTTGTCTTCACTGGTTGTGCTACCCAATTGGGCGACGGGACCAAAGCGTCCTATTTTTACGAAAATAGGCAATCCTGTCTTAGGATCATCCCCTAGTTTGCGTTCGCCGATTTTATGCTCACTTTTCATGCTTGAAGCGTTTTCTACTATGGGGTGAAACATTTTGTAAAAAGTATCTATGGATTTAGTCCAGTTTAGTTCGCCTTCGGCTATGGAATCAAATTCCTTTTCTACTCTTGCAGTGAAATTGTAGTCGAGGATGCTGGGGAAATATTCTGTCAGAAAGTCGTTGACTACTGTGCCTATGTCGGTGGGTATTAGCTTGCCTTTGTCGGCTCCTGTTTTTTCAGTTTTTTCTTCTGTCGTAATCTTGTTGTTGGCTAAGGTTATGATGTAGTAATGGCGTTCAGTGCCTTCTGTTTCTCCTTTGGCAACGTATTTGCGGTTAAGGATTGTTTGGATTGTTGGAGCGTAGGTTGAAGGGCGGCCTATGCCCAATTCTTCCATACGGCGAACTAGGCTGGCTTCAGTGTATCGTGGTGGGCGTTGCGTGAAGCGTTCTGTTGCGGTTATTGTTTTCATTGCAAGCGTGTCGTTCAGGTGGACTAAAGGGAGGTGGGCGTCTTCGTCTTTTTCTGTTTCATCGTCGGTGCTTTCATGGTAAACTTGGAGGAAGCCGTCGAAGATAATGACTTCGCCAACGGCAACGAATTTCTCTTTCTTCCCAGATATGTCTAGAGTTACAGTTGTTCGTTCCAGTTCAGCATCGGCCATTTGGCAGGCGAGTGTCCGTTTGCGAATAAGATTGTATAGTTTGTTTTCTTGAGCTGTTCCGTTAATTGTTTCTATGCCTATGTATGTGGGGCGAATGGCTTCGTGCGCTTCTTGTGCTCCTTTGGTTTTCGTGGTGTATTTTCTGAATTTGAAATATTTCTCTCCATAAGTTTCTTGTACTGTTTTTTGGGTTTCGTTCAGAGCTAGATCGCTCAGATTGACGGAGTCGGTTCGCATGTATGTAATGTGGCCGGCTTCATAGAGCTTTTGAGCGACAATCATGGTTTGCGAGACGTTGTAACCTAGCTTGCGGGAAGCTTCCTGCTGCAGTGTTGAGGTAGTGAATGGAGCGGCGGGGGATTTTTTGAATGGTTTTGTGGATATGTCTTCTATTGTAAATGATATGCTTTCACTGCGGCAGGATTCAAGAAATTCCAAAGCTTCGTCTTTTGTCTTGAAGCGTTTGTTCAACTCAGCTTTTAGGAGAGCTTTTTTTTCTGGAATGATGAATTCGCCTGTTACGCGATAAGAGGATTCAGTAGTGAAGGCGGTTATCTCTCTTTCTCTTTCGACGATTAGGCGGACTGCTACGGATTGAACTCTTCCGGCGGAGAGTGCCGGCTTTACTCTTTTCCATAGAACGGGAGACAGTTCAAAGCCTACTATGCGGTCTAATACGCGACGTGCCTGTTGGGCGTCCACAAGATTGTAGTCAATGCTGCGAGGCGTTTCGATGGCGTGGAGTATTGCTTTCTTGGTTATTTCATGAAAAACGATACGTTTAGTTCTCGACGGGTCTAGCTGAAGGACTTCGGATAAATGCCATGATATGGCTTCACCTTCACGGTCTTCATCGGAAGCGAGCCAGACAATCTCGGCTTTGTTTGCTTCGGCTTTTAACTCGTTTACGATTTTTTCTTTATCGCTGGGGACAATGTAGAGTGGTTTATAATTATTGTCTATCTCTACTGCAAAGGAATTTTTCTTTAAATCTCTAATGTGACCATAACTGGACTTGACTTTGAAATCCTTTCCTAAAAACTTTTCTATTGTTTTTGCCTTGGCCGGCGATTCCACGATAACTAAATTTTTCTGCATATCATTTTGCTATTATAATTACCTATTTAAATGCTTCATGCCCGCAAATATACATCCTTTAATCGAAAACTAACAATATATGTGGACTTCTAATAATATATGGAAACTTCTAAATATGTGTTTTTTCTTCGACATAATCTGTTATGAAGTTGCATATTTTATTGTAAATATGTTGAGTTTTGTGTTGATACTTTGTGTTTTGCTTTGTTTAAAGAGATGGGGGAAAATTGTTTTTTTTGAACTCTTCAGATAAAAAAATTAGCTCTGCAGTTGTCAATTTATGACGTGCAGAGCTAATTTCTCTTTTTGTTTTTCCTTCTTATTGCTTTTCTTCCTTTTTATTGGAGATCTTTCGTTCTAATATAAAGGCTATGAGGAGGCCGATGCCGCCGAAGAGGAGGACTGACGCGCCGTAGGCTACTTCGGGCAGCCTGCGAACAACGTGGTCGTAATGATTCGTGTTGCCGAAATTGTATATTCCGGTGCTCCACAGGCTGGCGTTGAGCATAAACCCGAAGAGGAGGCCCAAGCCTATGCCTGTGAGGAGGCAACCGGCTTTGAGGCCGATGAAAGATATCTGAGGGCCGAAACTGGGGAGGTTTATTTTGCCGCTTAGAGCTGTGCCGTCGAACTTCTCGATCAGTTTTTCAATTATTAAGAGGCGTTCGCGGCGCTGAACGAATAGTGCAAAAAGGCTGTAAACTCCGGATACGCATATCCCGACGACGAGCGGGACTAATATGAAATCTAACATAAGTTTTACTTTTTATTTGGTTGATAATTTAATTATTATGCTCTTTTGACGTCTTGCCATGTTTTTGGTTACAGTTTGTCTTGTTTTATGGGCCATTTTTCCATGACTCCTTTCTATATAGCGAATTGAACGTGTGGCTGGAGTCTTTGTCCCATGTATATATTGTTTTGTCCCAGGAGTTTGTAGATGAGGCTTTGCATTGTGTCATGTGGTTTATTGCAGCTCTTTTGGCTGGTTTGTATAGTTGTAGATGTGTCGCGTTAATGTTTTGAGTTTAATGAAATGCTTTGACAGGCAGAAGCGGTAGTGCTTTGGCTGTTGGTATGATTGTTTTCCTCTCCTGATTTGTAGAGTTTGCCTTTTGCTCTTTGGGTTTACTTGATTGTCGGACGGGTTGATGATTTGAATTGATGTTTTGCTTGTTGATTGTTGGTGTTGTGCTTTTGCAATGCTATAAAATGCTTGTTTACCACTGAATGGGTATTTTGCTGTTAGACAAAAATGTAATGCTAAATTGTTTTCTTATTTTGTTGTTCGACAAATATGTGATGTAAAATTACATGGCTAATTTGTTGATAGGCAAATAGCTGATGTAAAACTGCATAGATAATTTGTTGTTAGTAGAAATTGCGATGTGGAATTGTTTGATTATTTTGTTGTTCGTCAAATGTGCGATGAGAAATTTCATTAATATTTTGTTGTTCGACAAATATTCAATGTAAAATTGTATTGATATTTTGTTGTTCAACAAATATATGATGTAAATTTGCATGAGTATTTTGCTGTTTGGTAAGCATACGGTGTAAAACAGTATGATATTTTTGCTGACTGTCAAATAGCTGATGTAAAATTGTATTGCAATTTTGATGTTCAACAAAAGTTATATGCAATTTCTTTTCTTCTCTTCTATTTTGCTAAATGCCTTGCCTGGAATGAAAATTGGGCTTTCAAATGATTCTGAAAGGGTTGGTGAGATTTTTGAGAGGGGCCTGCTTGATAAAATTCCTCCATTTCTGTTGCGGGCTTTTGATAATACTGCTATAAAAGATCGGAAGAGGGTGTTTGGGTTCTGAACTTGTTGTTGAAATGGATGAGGCATGTTTTGTTTATTCTTTATGGTGAGTTGAAATGTTTGCCGTTATGCTGATTAGGGCTTATGTATAATGAATTTTTCTTGCTGGTGCTGGATGTTGAACTGTTTGAGCGCTACTTATGTTTGAGGGATTTCTGCTTTTTGTCCTAAGACTGTTTCCAGAGTTTGAGTTATATTGCTTGTAACTTGTTGAAACGGAGTGCGTCTATATTGCTGATGGAACGATATTCTGATACATATTATGTAGAGCGCATCCGGCAGGGTGACATGGCTGCTTTTAGTTGCTTGATAGAGAAGTACAGCCGCCCGATTCATTCCCTGATATTCAAACTGACGCGAAAGAGGGAGGATACAGAAGAGTTGGCGCAGGATGTGTTCATGAAGGTTTACAGGAATTTGCCTGCGTTCAAGGGCGCATGTTCGTTTTCGACGTGGATATATCGAATAGCTTACAATACTGCCATTTCGGAGTTAAGGAAGACGAAGCGCGAGTATCTGGCTATCGAGGAGGCGCAGATTGAAAATGTGTCGGAAGAGGATGTCGCCGCGCTGATGGGGCGTAGCGGGGAGAATGAACAGGTAAGGATGCTGGAACTTGCTATTGCTAAATTGCCTCCTGATGAAAGTGCTTTGATTCTTCTTTTTTATATGGAGGATAAGAGTGTAGACGAGATTGTGCAAATTTCCGGTCTTTCAGCCTCTAATGTAAAGACACGATTGCATCGAATAAGAAAAAAACTGCTTCTTATAATTAGTGATTTAAAAAAGATTGAATATGAATAGAAATGAAACTGATTGGTTGAAACAAATTTTTGAACGTTTGCCTGATGGGGATGCTCCATCGCCGGCGTTTGCAGTGAATGTGATGAAGAGAATCATCAGAGACGAGGAAAAACGAAAGAGGCGCAACGAACGACTGGCTTTGCTTGCTGTTATTGTGGCTTCTGTTCTTATTATTGTTTTGTCGGTTTTTGCTCTCCGAAAGGTCGATATTTGCGAAATTAAATTGCCCCAGGTCGATATGGCTTCCGTATCATTTTATATTTATATCGGCGCCTTGTCATTACTGCTTCTTACTATTGATCATTTCTTTTGTAATGCCTATCGGAAGAGGCATAACTGAGTATTGAAAAAAAGCTTATCTTTGCTACGGTTTAGAATTACAATAATATATAATGTCTAACTCAATAATTAAATCAAAAAAGTATAACAATTTTAAGAATGAAAAGTTTTAAAGACATCCTCCCTTTGGAGGATTTTAACTGGGAATCATACGAAGCTGGTGACACTTACGGAAGTGTATCTAAAGAAGATCTTACGAAAACTTATGATGAAACTTTGAATACGGTTAAGGACAAGGAAGTCGTAATCGGTACGGTAACATCAATGAACAAGCGAGAGGTGGTAATCAACATCGGTTTTAAGTCGGACGGCGTAATTCCGATGTCGGAGTTTCGGTATAATACGGAACTTAAGGTAGGCGATCAGGTTGAGGTATTTATAGAAAGTCAGGAGGATAAAAAAGGGCAACTTCTTCTTTCTCATAAAAAGGCTTGTGCAACTCGTTCCTGGGATCGCGTAAATGCTGCTTTGGAAAACGACGAGGTTATTAAAGGTTTTATCAAATGTCGTACAAAAGGTGGTATGATTGTCGATGTTTTCGGCATTGAAGCTTTCCTTCCCGGTTCGCAAATTGATGTGAAGCCAATCCGTGATTATGATGTCTTTGTAAATAAGACGATGGAGTTCAAGATTGTAAAGATCAATCAAGACTTTAAGAACGTAGTTGTATCGCACAAAGCTCTTATTGAAGCTGAGCTTGAGCAACAGAAGAAGGATATTATCTCGAAACTGGAAAAAGGACAGGTTTTGGAAGGAACAGTTAAAAACATTACGACGTATGGTGTGTTTGTTGATCTTGGAGGCGTGGACGGTTTGATTCATATAACCGATCTTTCATGGGGAAGAGTGGCGCATCCGGAAGAACTTGTTAAGCTTGATGAGAAGATTAATGTCGTTATCCTTGATTTTGATGATGAGAAGAGAAGAATTGCACTTGGATTGAAGCAGCTTACTCCGCATCCATGGGATGCCCTTGACGCATCGCTTAAAGTTGGAGATCATATAACAGGTAAAGTGGTTGTGATGGCCGACTATGGTGCCTTCATAGAGGTTGCTCCAGGTGTGGAAGGATTGATTCATGTTTCTGAAATGTCATGGACGCAGCATTTGCGTAGTGCGCAGGATTTCCTAAAAGTAGGCGAAGATGTGGAAGCTGTTATTTTGACCCTTGATCGTGACGAAAGGAAGATGTCGCTGGGAATTAAGCAACTCAAGTCTGATCCTTGGGAAAACATAGAATCTCGTTTCCCAATAGGTTCTAAGCATGTTGCCAGAGTGCGTAATTTTACCAATTTTGGTGTTTTTGTAGAGATCGAAGAAGGTGTAGAGGGTTTGATTCATATTTCTGACCTCTCCTGGACAAAGAAAATCAAGCATCCGAGCGAGTTTACACATATAGGAGCGGAAATAGACGTTCAGGTATTGGAGATAGATAAGGATAGCCGTCGGTTGAGTTTAGGGCATAAACAGATGGGGGAAAATCCCTGGGATGTCTTTGAAACTATTTTCACTGTTGGCTCTATACATGAGGGTACGGTTATAGAAATAATGGATAAAGGTGCTGTCGTTTCTTTGCCTTATGGAGTAGAAGGATTTGTAACCCCAAAGCATTTGGTTAAAGAGGATGCTTCTCCGGCAGTTGTAGAGGAAAAACTTCTCTTTAAGGTAATAGAATTTAACAAAGAAACAAAGCGCATAATTCTTTCTCATAGTCGCATACATGAGGATGAACAAAAATCGCAGAGGCGAGATGCTTCTTCTCATGCAGGCGGTGGCGGAGAAAAAAGAAATCGCCGCCCAAGGAAAGAGGAACCACAGGCTCAACAGCCTAATGTGGAGAAAGCCACGCTTGGAGATATTGAAGGGCTAGCAGCTTTGAAAGAAAAGCTAAAAGATAAGGAATAACGGTCATTTTGGTTCCATAATAATTTTTTTTATTGTTAGAGATGCCCCTCAGCTTTTAGAGATGCTGGGGGGTATTCTTTTGGACAGGAGTATATCTTTTGCGAAATGGTTTATGTGTGTGTTATGAGTTTTGTGGTTGTTATCAAATTGTTTGAGGCCTATTTCAGAGCTTCTTGATTTATTGCAATTCTCTCATTGCTTTGCAGCATTTATTTTTTTTTTGCATCATATTTATGTGGGGAATGACGAAAAACCTCGTAAAATGAATATTAAAATAAACGATATTTTGATTTTTTGTATGAAGAGATTAGTTTGCTATTTCAAAACATTTGTCTTGACGTTGCTGATCATAGGCCTAAATTCTTGTCTAAGCAATAATGATGGCTACTCATTGGATGAGTATCGAATGTCGTATGCAACGGCTAGACCGATTAATGATAACTCATTTTTCTTTTCTTTGGACAATGGCGCAACTTTATGGCCAGCATCCCCACTGTATCTTCCCTTTCAGCCGCAACGTCCGCAACGGGTACAGATTAACTATACTTTATTGGGCAGGCGCGTTCAAGGTTATGATTATGCAGTGAAAGTGAATCGCGTTGATACAATCCTAACCAAAACTTTATCTGCCGATATGCAAGAAAAGAATGATTCAATTTATGGAAAAGATCCATTGAAACTTGAAGATCTTTGGATAGGTGATGGTTTTCTGAATATTATATTTGAAATAGAGTATAGTGGACGATTTAAACATTCTGTCAATCTGCTCTGCGATACAACAGATGGCTATAAACTGGATGTACGCTATAATGCCTTTGAAGATAAATCTGATTTGCTGCGTTACGGTATTGTGGCCTTTGACCTTAGCAGCATAGATACAAGAGGAAAAGATGTAGAATTAATTATTAAAGTAAATACTTTTGAAGGCGTTAAAGAGTACAAGAGTCGATATAACTCTCTTGCGCAAACAAAAGCAACGGATATTCAGCCAGAACTAAAGTTAGAACTTCAGCCAGAACTAAAGTTGGATAAAAACAGTTTGGAATAACACCTTCCCACATAACTTTTATTTTTATCATTTAGTTCAGAGAGAGGGGCGTCGTGAGATGCTCTTCTTTTTTTGCCTAATCGCATGTGCAACGATTAATAATCCTTATTCGTTATTATTATTAAAACAAGCAGAATGAACAATGCAATGACTGATATGATAGAAGCGTGCCGACAAGGCTGTAAACAGGCCCAACTGACACTTTATGAACGCTATGCCAATAAGCTTTATAATGCTTGTCTGCGTATTCTTGGAAATAGTGGCGAAGCAGAAGAAGCTATGCAGGATGTTTTTCTTAAAATATTCTCTCGAATCAACCAGTATCGAATGGGACATAACTTTGAAGCCTGGATGCAGCGTATAGCTGTCAATACTGCTATTGATTACCTTAGGCGAAGGGATGTAGAATGGGAGGAATTGCCGATTAACTATGCTGCACCTGTGGATGATGGAGATGATATTGAGGCTGACTATGCGTCAGTTCAACTAGAGGTTCAACGTGTAAGAAATGCTGTTATTAAACTGCCGCCTGGCTATCGCGTTGTTCTTTCTCTTTATCTGTTTGAAGGATATGATATGGATGAAATCGCTTCAATACTGAAAATTCAGCCTACTAGTGTCAGAACGCAGTATCTACGTGCTAAACGTAAATTATTGGAATTACTCACAAATAATAATCTATAATATGGATAAACTTAAAAAATTTATTGACCTGCATCGCGATGATTTTGACCTTCCGCTCCAACAAGGTCATCTGAATCGTTTTGAAACCAAGCTTAACCGCTGGAGGAGACCACTCCTTCGTCGATACTTATTCCCTGCTGTCGCTACTCTTGCGGCGGCTTGCTTGCTGACTTTTCTTCTTGTCCCACGATCGGCTCCTGAAAAAAGAATTGTTTTCGTCTGTGAAGTGGATGAAGAAATGGATGCTTTGCGCAAATATTACAATATGCGTGTATATGATGTCGAGGAACGCATTAATAGCTTGTATGAAACGAAGCCTTCACAAAGCTTGCAAAAACTTGCAGAGGAGGCTGGTAAGGTCGTGCGAACTGTTCGTGAATTTGAAGAGGAGATCTTTCCAACATTGTCATGCACTGATAATGGCATTTTTGCAATGAAACTGCAGTATGATGGAAGCTTGGAGAGCCTTATTTTCATGCTCGAACAAATGGAGCTATTGAGCGATATGGAATAAATTAATAATAAAAACAAATGAATATGAAGACAAATCTCTTCTTTAAATTTATTATCGTGGCTGTTTTGCTTGCCACATCTTTGAATGTTTTTGCGGATGTATTCGACAGTATTAAAAAAAAGGAATACAGCTTCTTCTTTACAGTCGATGGTAACGATCGACTTTCTATCGACAATCGCTACGGCAGCATTGCTATCTCGCACTGGAGTAAAAATGAAGTCGCCATACGGGTGGAAATAACTGCCAAGGCTTCTTCTGATGCCAAGGCGCAGGCTAATCTTGACAGAGTCAATGTGGAGCATAAAAGAAGCGGCAATACGGTTTCGGCTACTACTGTGTTCAAAGAACAATCCTGGGACGGGAATGGGAAAAACAGCATTGAAGTCTGCTATTATGTAAGTATGCCGTCTAATCTGGATTTCTCTTTGGCTCAAAAGTACGGGCGTATTTCTCTACCGGAACGTTCCGGCGGGAAAGCAAACATTGAACTGAAGTATGGGAAGATTACGGCAGGGAGCTTTGCGGCTGACCTTGATCTGGAGGCTGCTTATAGCGAGGTTAACCTGGGAGATCTTGCAAAGGCTGCCATCGAAATGCGCTATTGTGGCACTGCCATTGTCGGCAATGCAGAGACGCTTGCGGTGGATGCGCGATATTCTAACTTGAAGGGTGGCATATTCAAACGGCTTGACATGGACAGTCATTATGGGAATCTTGGGGTGAAGGAAATCGGAGAGGCGGCACTTGAATTTAAGTATGGGAATATTGATATAGAACATCTTCGAGAAGGTCTTTCTGTTGCCTCTCTTGACTATGGCAACCTCACTATAAAGCAGCTTGACGCTTCTTTCAAGCGAATAAGCGTTTCGCCTAAATACGCCAATGTGAATATCTCAATATCAACCAAGGCGGCTTTTCGTGTGCAAGCAACCGGATTGAAGTATGGAAACGTGGCGCTTACCGGACTGAATTTTGTCAATAATGCGGATGGAAAGTCGGACAGCGAACGGAAGGAGAATGTAGCCTATACGGTTAACGGCGGCGGCTCGGCCCTTATAAGCTTTGACAGCAACGGTTACAGTAACTTGAACATAAAAGCGTTGTGATTTCAATTTATACTTTAATACAGCCTCCCGAATTGTGACAGTTCGGGAGGTTTTTTTTCTCATCCTGCGCATGATATTAAACCTGATGCTGCAAGTTCACCGTGCTGCTCGGAAGTAGCGGCCATAGAGCCAACTGATAGAGCCTCTGTCACAGTCAGGTCTTTTAAACGGTTAAGCGCAAATGTCGCTTGCAGGCGACATCATTATTATATATTTAAAAAAGCTCCGTGCATCAATCGTGACTCTCGGAGAGTCAACGGTGATTCTCCGAGAGTCGCTTGATACTCTCCGAGAATCACCGTTGATTCCCGGAGAATCAACCGAGACTCTCGGAGAGTCAAGCGTGATTCTCCGAGAATCGGTATGATACTCTCTGAGAATCACCGTTGACTCTCGGAGTATCAACCGAGACTCTCGGAGTATCAAGCGTGATTCTCTGAGAATCGCCGTTGACTCTCGGAGAATCAATGTTGACTTTCCGAGACCTTGTTCATATTCCAAATCATTTATGGAAATATCCGCTTTATTCGGAACTCAGCTTGTATTAATTAAAAGATCTCCGCTTATGGTCAATCATTGTTGCGGGCGAACTGCTTGTGACTTTAAATGCTGAATGTATAAGTTTTTAATATGCTGTTGATATTCTATTTGTAATATTATTGATATATTTTTTCTTTTGTTTCGGCTATATAATATATCATATTGTTTATCTTCTTTATTATCTTGTTGGGATTTAATTTGCAATCTTTTTATTATATGTTTTAGATATTAAATTTCTCCAATTCATCGTTTTGATATTATGATTTATGCCTTTTGCTTGAAATGCTTTGGTTTTCTGCCAGTATTTGCTTTTCAATTCTGTGTATCAGGTCTTTCCAAGGTTATTAATCCAAATATTTTGATTCTGTGAATAAGTTTTTTATGTTTTATGCGTATTAAACTAATTATCCTGTGATGCTTTTGTTTATTATCTTATTATGTTGTTTATCTCATTATATATGCTTTAAACCTTTGTGGAGCTGATGTTTGTTTTATTATGCCTGTTCAGTTTATTGTTTTGGATTTATGTTGTAAAGGATGTTGTTCGCGGTGTGCCGTGGCGTGCTTATTGGGCAAGGAGAATGTTAAGGACATGGGATATGGATTGTGCCGGAATGTGTATGTTGTTTGGGAGTATGACGGTGAAGTTTCTGCTGCAGCTGCAAACGACGTTGGGGTAGTTATGACCGGGAGGCGATGGTTTAAAGCGGTTGCGGACGAGGGCGTTGCCGAGCCAGTATGCGACGAGTGGATCTCCGTCGATGCCAATCGGGGAAGTGGGGGCAGGGCTGGAGAGCTTGCCGGTATGAATGTCGAAGGTTATGTTGTTTTTGTCGAAGAAGCTGTTTATTTCTCCGTTTAGAATGAGGTCTTCGGGCGTGCCGCAGATGAGCTGAGAGTTGTTGCGAAGGAGCCAGAAGGTGTCGGCCATTTGGATGGCTTGTTCGATGTCGTGTGTTGAGATGAGTATGGCTTTGTTCTGCTCTTTGGCCAGCTTGCGGAGGAGTAACATACTCTCAATCCGGCTGCCCACATCGAGGAATGCGGTTGGTTCGTCAAGGATGATGATTGGACATTCTTGAGACAGCGCTTTTGCAATCATGACCTTTTGTCGTTCTCCATCGCTCATCTCGGAAGTGAGCAGTTTGCCTTTGTGTAACATGCCGACTGCTTTGAGGGATTGTTCGATGATTTCGTTGTCTTCTTTTTTGAGAACTCCGAAGAAGCCTGTGTGGGGATGGCGACCAAGGGCGACGAGATCGTGAGCGGAGAGGTCGCCTGTGTGGGTATTCTCGGTCAGGACGACGCCGATGGTGAGGGAGAGCCGATTCGGTGTGTAGGAGCTTAGCGGTTTTCCGGCGAGTATTATTTGCCCTTCGAGAGCTGGGAGAAAGCCGCAAAGGGTGCGGAGGAGAGTTGTTTTGCCTGCGCCATTCAGACCGAGGATGCAGGTAAGTTCGCCGGGGAAGAGATTTAAGTTGAGGTCTTTGTGTATGAGTGTGGTTGCATAGCCTATGCTTAGTCCGCGGGCTTCCAGGATGGGCTTCATGTTAGTTGAAGAAGTGGATGTTACGTCTGTTGGTGATGATGTAGATAATTATGGGGGCGCCGATGAGGGAGGTTACAGCGTTGAGAGGGAGGGTAATGTCTGTTCCGGGCAGGATGGTCAGCAGGTTACATATCAGCGCAACGGCTGCACCTGAAAGGAGGACGACAGGCAGAAGGGCTTTATGGTCGGATGAGCCTAGGGTCATTCTGGCTATGTGGGGGACAGCCAGCCCGATGAAGGAGATGGGGCCGCAGAAGGCGGTAGTGGCGGCGGTGAGGAAGCCGGTGCAGAATAGTATTTGTATGCGGACAAGATTGATACGCACGCCAAGGTTGGCTGCGTAGTTTTCCCCTAGAAGCAGTGCATTCAAAGGTTTAATGAGCATGATGGCAAAGACTAGGCCGCCGAGGGTGCAGGCGGAGAAGTAGGGTAGCTGTTCAAGGGTGACGGAAGAGAAGCTTCCAAGTCCCCAGATGACGTAGTTGCGTAATTTGTCGGCGGCGGCGTAGTAATTGAGAATGGAGATGAGTGAGGAGGTCAAGTAGCCGACCATGATGCCTATGATTAATAGCATTACGTTGCTGCGGACTTTGAAGGAGAAGTATAGTATGATGGAGAGTATAATGCCTGCTCCGCTCATGGCTGCCAGGATTGTTACCGCATAGCCGCTTGCTGCATATCTGTTAAGATGCTCCAGGTTGACGGAGAAGAGCATTATTAAGGCTACACCAAGGTTGGCTCCGTCACTTACGCCGAGTATGGATGGACCTGCCAGAGGGTTGCGGAAGAAGGTTTGGAGAAGTAGGCCGCTTACTCCAAGAGAAGCGCCTGCCAACATAGCCGTTATGGCTTGAGGCAGGCGCGATTGGAGTACTATGCTTTGCCATGCTGCTCGTTCTATCTCTTTGCCGAGGAGAATGTCGATTACACTGCTTGTTGGAATATAGACGGCTCCATAAACGAGGGATAGGGTGAAGAGCAGCAGGAGGAGCGATATGAGAGTGGGGTAGAGAACTAGTTTCAATCAGCTGGATGTTATGCGGAGTACGTTTAACAAGTCGCGATTTATGGCTTTTTCGTTCCGGATAGCTTTGGAGAATGGAACATATACGATTTGCTCGTTCTGTATGCCGATCATTACGTTTCGCTGGTCTTCCAAAAGGGCGTCAATGGCGGCTGCGCCCATTCGAGTGGCCATAATGCGGTCTTGGGCAGAAGGAGAGCCTCCTCGTTGGAGGTGACCGAGGATGGTTACACGGACGTCAAAGTCGGGGTATTCTTTTTTTACTCGTTCGGCTATGCCCATGGCGCCGCCGGTGATTTCGCTTTCGGCGACGAGGACGATGCTACTGTTTTTAGATTTTCGGATGCCTTGTTCTATCATTTCGGAGAGCTGGTCTTTCTCGGTGGATATTTCCGGGATGATGGCGGCTTCTGCACCTGAGGCTAGAGCGCCGTTTAGTGCCAGAAAGCCGGCGTCTCGGCCCATGACTTCAATGAAGAAGAGGCGTTCGTGAGCAGAGGCGGTGTCGCGTATCTTGTCCACACATTCCATTATGGTGTTCAGGGCGGTGTCGTAGCCTATGGTGACATCGGTGCCGAATAAATCGTTGTCTATCGTGCCTGGCAGTCCGACGACGGGAATGTTATATTCCTGCGCAAAGATGCGAGCTCCGCTTAGAGTTCCGTCGCCACCGATGGTAACCAGGGCGTCGATTTGTTCTTTTACTATGTTTTCATAGGCGAGCTTGCGGCCTTCGGGGGTTTTAAATTCCATGCAGCGGGCTGTCTTGAGGATGGTGCCGCCGCGTTGGATGATGTTACTTACGTTCTGTGTTTTAAATTCTACTATCTCTCCGGTGATTAATCCTTTGTAGCCTCGGTAAATTCCTTTTACTGTCATTCCGTTGTAGATGGCGGAACGTGTTACTGCTCTTATTGCTGCGTTCATTCCGGGGGCGTCGCCTCCTGACGTTAAAAGTCCTATACATTTGATTGGTGACATAATACCTTTTTATTAATTTAATATGAGCCAAAGGTAGTGTTTTTTCGATGAACGGTCTTTGCTTCAAAGATGGAAGGAGGATGTCTGTGTCTGGCTTTTCAATAGTTTGTATTTTCTTTTCTTTAAAAAGCTTCCTGCAATTGATGGGGACATTTGCTGGTGAGCGTGTGGTTGTCCTGCGAGTTGCTTCGAGTTCAACTTACTATATAATTACTGTTCATTTGTTCATTCTTTGTTGCTGGCCATGACTATTCGTATTTCCTGCTTGCGTTCAAGGTAGGCTCTGTTGCCGGTGAGGCGGTATGCTTCGTCGAGCTTGTTTTCGCTAATGGGGATGTAGCTTGCGTCGCCGGTTTGGAGCATCATTGAAAGGTATATTTCAGCTTCCGAGGCGAGGATTGTGGCTTTGATGTCGTTGGCTGACTTGAGATTGAGCTGAAGGGCTGTTTCGGCATCGCTGATTCCGGACTCATGGTTGTTCATCTTGAATGCTTTCAGCTGCCCTCGCAGGTGGTAGGCTTCCCAGTTTTGGGGGTCGGCATCTATGGCATTATTATAGTCTTCCATTGCTCCGGCTATGTCGTTCATTGCATTCTTGATTAGGCCGCGCTTGCAGTAGGTGGTTGAGAAGGGGTGGAGCTGGAGTGAGTAGTCTAGGGCATCGAGGGCTTTTCTCAGGTTGATGGGATTGAGCCGCTCGTAGATTATTATGTATTTGTAGAGGAGGTCGCCAATTAGGTAATAAGCAATGGGGTGTGGGCGGTTGCGGACGAGTTCGTTGAAGAGGTTATAGGCGAGGTTGAAATATTGCATGTCGCCGTTCCTCAATTCGCCAAGGGTGGCGGCGCTTATGCCGTAGCGCTGGATGTTGCTGTATGATGGTTTGAGTGTATAGGCTTTTTCGTAGTATTTTATGCTGTTTTCTATTTCGCCGATGTTGTAGTATATATTGCCGAGGGCTTCCCAGGCGACGTGGTTATCCGGGTTCTTCTCAAGCTCGATGTTGATATGCTTTGTGGCTTGCTGGATGTTGCCGCGGCTAATTGCAATCTTTGAAAGCTTGACGTTGCGAGTTTCCAGGGGGCTTTGTGATACGTCTGACAAGGGGAGGTTTCTTGTCTTGTTCAGTTGCTGAAGTTTCATAATTGAGACAGCGAAGGTCAGGGCAGGGGATTTGTGGTTTATTCTCGTGCTGCTGACTAAGCCGATGACTTCGCCTTTGGAGTTTATTACCGGTGAGCCGATGCCTCCAGAGGGGATGGGCATGGTTGTTTGGATAACGTGCCCATATCCGGGCAACTTCCTTACGGTGGTGATGGAGCCTTTGGCTGTCGTATAGCCTGATGAGGGGTTTATGGTCAGGATGTCTTCGCCCTGTAAAGGCAGCCTGGGCGAGATTTTTAGTGTAGGGAAGCTGCGGTTGGGGGATGAGGCGAGGCGGAATTTTATGATGTCGGCATCTGCGTCGTAGTCTATAATGTTCATAAGCTTGAGCTTTTCGCCGTTCTGCATCTTTACTTCGGCGCTGAAGGCGTTTTCAAGGATCTGGTAGCCAGTTACGCAGATTCCGCTTGATTCGACTATGAAACCATTGCCGCCGGAGTATGCCTTGCCGTCCTGATCGAAGGTAGTGATGCTGAAGATGGGGCTTTGCGGTTGTGGGGACTTGGGCTTGGCAGGGGGGAGAATGGCCAGGAACAGGATAATGATAGATGTAATTTTCATTGTGATTCGATGTCTTTTTGTTAGTGTACGGAATGTTAGTTTTATGCTTGCCGGGGAGTGAACTGCTCTTTGGGGGCGAAGGTGTTTGGTGCTTAACCGGTTCCGATGTTAAGCCGTGATGTATTATTTAGTGTGTGCAAAAACGCGGGAACCGCATGTCTTCATCTGCATAGAGGTATAGGCAAACACCTGCAAACCTGATGAAGGGAACGGCTCCCGCTTCTATGTATAAATACTTCGATGGAAGTAGATTAATCATATTGCGGAGAGCGTTATCCCCTATTATCCCGGCTTGCTTATTATTGCCTATTTTCTATGCAAGGGATAATATCGTAACGCTTTTATTTCTGTTCGGGTCTCTCAAACGGGGGGCATCTTCATGCGTATTTGAGAGTTGGGGTAAAGATAATGATTTATCCAAATTTATACGTTACTTATTTATAATATTCACCACTTATGTAAATGAAAGCTCCCCGCCGGCCTTTATGAAACCGCGGGGAGCTTACCTGATATACTCTTTCTTTCTTTACGCTTTAACTATATGTTATAGTATTGCTCCCAACCCGGACGAGGGGCTTCGCCGCGCAGCAGCTGGTTGGCAAGGGGATTGTTGGTTATCTGCTTTGAAGCGCGGTCAAAGAGGAGGCGCTGCCCTGTCCACTGCGCCAGAACGCCGAGGCAGAACACCTGGCTCAACGGACCGGCAATGGAGAATGGCGAGCGGGGCTTTTCCTTCCCTATGCAGCTAAGGAGGAAGTTGGCATAGTGGTTGGAGGTGCTTTGAGGCACTTCGGGGAGACTGGGAGCTATCTCCTTCGCACGCTCTTCGGGAATGATCGACAGCGTGCTGCCGTGCGAGCCGCCTTTGAACGTCAGGGTCTTGCTGTATATCTCCTTGCCGGGATTGAGCTTCGCAGGCTGAATCTTGCCGCCGGCAACAGTGGGAATGTTGGGATCGAGCTGGGAGATGCCATAACCTTCAGGAACGGCGGGGATGTTGTCCAGACCGTCGTACCACGTGATGTCAACCGGAGGAAGGGCGCCGCGAGAGGGAAACTTAAATTCGATCGTCGAGGACATCGGGAAGAAGAACATGTTATGGTCCTTCAGGTAAGTGGGATTAATTTCGTATGGAAGGCCAAGGTCGAGAAACTCATGTACCGTATCCAGTATATGAGCGCCCCAGTCGCCAAGGGCGCCCATGCCGAAATCGTACCAGCAGCGCCATTGACCGCCCACATAGTCATGGTTATAATCATGATGGCTGCGGACGCCAAGCCATACGTCCCAGTTCAGCGTCGAAGGCACAGCCTCGGAGGCAGGGAAGGAGCTGATACGCGGGTTCCATGAGTGCCAGCGCCGCGAGTTGTTCATGTGAGCCGTTACGGCTGTTACATCCTTGATGATGCCGGCTTCGTACCAGGCTTTGAACTGGAAGTAGTTGGCTTCAGAATGGCCTTGATTGCCCATCTGAGTGATGACGCCGTATTTCTTCTCGCCTTTCATCATCAGCTCTACTTCGTTGAACGTCCGCGCCATGGGCTTCTCAACATAAACGTGCTTCTTGCGCATCATCGCCTCCATCACAACCGGGAAGTGGGCATGGTCGGGAACGCCTGCTGATATGGCGTCTATCTTCTTCCCCATCTTGTCGAACATCTGGCGATAGTCCTGAAACTGGGGGACGCCGGGGCATTTGGCAATAATCTCCTGGGTATGCTTGGCGCCCATGTCAACGTCGCAGAGGGCGACGATGTTGCACAACCCGGTCTTGATAAACTCGTTGGCTATCTCGCCGCCGCGGTTGCCTATGCCGACGAGCGCCAGGTTAACCTTGTCGCTGGCGCTTACTCTGGGGACGACCGGCGTTGAGGACAGCGCTGATGTACGAATCGAAGGAATTGCCGTAACGGCTGATGCTACAAGCGCCTGCTTCAGAAATGAACGGCGCGAATTGTCTTCTAAATTCATGGTCTAAAAATTATTTAATAATATCTTGGGTGATTAAAATATAAATTATTGATTGGTAAATGTAGCGAATTATTTCGGAACAGTCTCTTTCAGTGCCGCTTTGGCGATAATTCAGTATATGGAGGAGCAATAATTAAATCTGCCTGCATGTGAAGCTGAACTTCTTCTTATTCTCATTATGCGCCTCACCTCTGGCAGAGTGCAGCAGAGGGAAGCCTTGCTGGGAGACTGTTTCGCCTGCGGCCATAGACGGAAGCGCCCGCGGGTGCAGCCTCACTAATGCTGGTGACGGCATCTCACTAACGTTAGTGACGGTATCCCACTAATGTTAGTGATGACATCTCACTAATGCTGGTGACGGCATCCCACTAACGTTAGTGACGGCGTCTCACTAATGTTAGTGGGATTTCGCCGCTTCTGTTTGCGGACATATGAAATAAAAAAAAGCGTCCTGCTTGCGAGCAAGGCGCCTTGTGTTGCTGTTTGGCGGGATTATCCGATGCCTCCGCCTCCACCTCCGCCGTTTCCTCCTCCGCTTCCGGAGCCGGCGCTTGCAGTGAGCGGGTTCCTGTATTCAATGATGCGGGGTTCGTTCAGTGTTGTTGTTCCTGATGCAACGTATCTGCTTATGAGCCGGAGCGTGTAGTCGCCGTAGGGGAGGGTCGGGGGCACCTGGGCTTCGATTTTGCTGGGGGTGTTGGTCGTCAGGCGGTGAGTGACCGGGGTGACTGTGCCTGTTTCGGAGACGAAGAATACGCCCAGCCCGGCTTCGTCTTCGGGGAATATGCGGATGTTCTTGCCTTCAATGCGGATGTATTCGCCCGGCACGATATGGTCTGCGGCGGCGCCGGTGGACTGGTCGATGATGCGCCCGATGATCGAGGTGCCGTGCTTCTCGCCCAGTATGTTGATGTTAATCTCTTCGAGGGTTTTGCGGAGCTTGACGGTGGGGGTGGCGGTGGCTCCAATCTTGTGAATGTTTTTGTCGAACAGGGACGTGGGGCTGTCCCATGCGCCGTGGATGACTGGGGAGTAGCGGAAGTTCTCGTCCTGATAACTGAATCCGTCGGTGAGGTAGTCGGCGAGGCATTGGGAGGCCATCGTCAGGATGGCGCGGATGGTTACGGGGTCAAAGTCGGTACGGATTCCGAAGATTTTCTGTACCATGTCGTCCTGATTTCGTGTCGGGCCGGGGGATACGATGTTGGCTGAATATGTCTTTTTGGGGGTGGAGAAATAGTTCTCCGACAAGTGTACGTTAAAACTTTTTTGGTGCATGATATAGTAATATTAAAAAATTAAATTATGAATTTTGGAGGAATGTGTACAAATGTAGGTATTTACAGGAGATATGCAAGGGTTTGGCTATTGTTTGTGGAGTGCGCAGGCGATTGGGGGTGTCGCCTGCGCACTTTCGGCGGCTCAGGTGTATTGCTTCATCAGGGCAATTCCTTTTTCTGTTGTGAAGTATCGTTGCAGCGGGCTGGATGGTTTGGATGGGATACGCATGGAGAGGAGGTTCTCTTCGAGCAGCGGGCGAATGATGTTTTGGCGGAAGCGCGTGCGGTTGGACTGGCGGACGAGGCGCATAACGTCCTGTATGGGCTGTGGCTTGATGCAGGCTTCGAGGACGGTTACGGCTTTGTCAATATAGGAGATGTCCATGTTGGGGCATACTTCGAGGAACTTTATGGCGTATTCGGGGGGATCGACGGGGACGTATTCGCGTGGCTGGGCGGGGGCGGCGGGGGCTTTGGGCTTGGGTTTTGGGGGCTGTACCGGAGGTGCGGGGCGCTTGCCGGGGAAGGTCATGGAGAATGTGAAAACTTCGCCGTCATGGGTGTCTATTTCGCAGGCTTTGTCGTACAGGGGGGCGTACTTGAGGATTGTTTCTTTGCCGCTGCCTGGGGTGCCTGACCAGCCCATTGTCTGGAATACTTTGTGGATGAGTGGGTTCTTGGCTTTTGATTCGAGCTGGCTAAAGGGGATGGGGCCGTAGAGGATGGGGCTGGAGCCGTTCTCGGTAATGAGGCGGTCGGGGAAGACTAAGAGGCGTGAGGCGTTCTTGTAGGTGTATTCGCGATGGATGAGGAAGTTGGAGAGGACTTCGTTGAGGATGGTTTCAAGGATGTCGATCTTTTGCTCCCCGTTGCCAAGGGTTTGTTCGGGGAGTTGGCGCTGGACAAACTTTATAAGGCGGGGATATGTCTCGATGAGGTTGGAGAAGATGATGTCGCGGTCGTCATAACGGCTTTCGGGGTAGTCTGGGGTAGGCTGGGTGAACTGTTCGTAGCCGATGTTTCGGTATATGGCTTCGATACGGAAGTTGATGGGGCAGTAGTTCTGTATGGTGACTTCTTTGCCGAAGAGTAGGACGGCAGCGAGGACATAGCCTTCTTTGTTGTTGACGAGGTCTTTCTTCCAGAAGCCTTCGGTGTGGAGCAGGGCTTCGTTGCTGAGGCTGAGCCATGGGTGGCTGGGGTTGGTTGCTGCGATTATGCGGCGCATGGTTGTGAAGGCAGCGGCGTCCAGCTCGGAGGGGTTGAGGAAGGGGCAGACTATGTTCTCTGAGGACTCGCGGCGTTTCCGTAAATGGAGGTTCTCGACGAGACCATAGTTGTATGTAATGTCAATTACTTCGCTGCCTACACGGTCGAAGACTTTGTTCTTAAAGCGGTGTACGCCGGGGCTTTCCGGTATTTTTATGTACAGGAGCTTACGGTTGTTGACAGTGACTACTTCGGGCGTTATGGAGCAGGAGGGGGTGATCTCTTTTTCCATAACATAGGTGAATTTGTTTAGCATACTGTCTAGAAAGATGTCGGAGATGCCGACTATTTTTCCGTGGTCGTGAATGCCTACAACTAAAGCACCGCCTTCTTTGTTGAGGAATGAGCAGATGGATTGAAAGACGGAGTCGGTTAATTCGGTGCTGCACTTACTAAATTCTACGAATACGTTTTCCCCTCTGCTCGCAATTAATTTTAAATCGTTTTCGTCCATGATAAAATAGCTCTCATTCTTGTATTAATATCATTCTAAAAATACTTACTACACATATATCAATTTGCGCTTAAAGATACAATGTTTTTCGTTATCCAAGTACGAATGAGACTTATTTGGCGGTAAAATAGTTATATGGGTACTATTTGGAGGTTGTTCGTCGCCAGGGTTTCTCTGAGCTTCTTTTGCCGTTGTAAACTTTTTCGTAAAAAGGGATGGATTTGTCTTTTGGTTTTGGGGCAGATTTGTTGTGTTTTTTATGGCTTTTCTTGTCTTTGCGTTTGTGATTGTATTTGCTTTCTGTCTCGGATGGTTTGATTTTCCAATTTTTCTTTTTTAAAGGTGCATCGTCTGTGACTTCGTGTATCTGACCGGCGTTTTTGTAGTAGTTTATCATTCGATTAAATTCTAGGGAGACCATGCGCTTGATGATGTCTTCTTTGTCTAGCCATTCTAGTTTGCGGAATATGCCAGGCATGAGGCGGGCGATCTCTTCTTCATCTACTTTGACTTTTTCTATCTTGTCCACCAAGTTGAAGATTTGTTTTTCGCAGATGGCTTTGCCGCCTGGGATTTGGCTTTTCTCAAACTTTTTGTTCAGTGTGCGTTCTATGTTCTGAATCTTGCCTTTGTCTTTGATGTGGCAGAGGGAGATAGAGATGCCTGTTTTGCCTGCACGACCAGTGCGACCGCTACGGTGTGTGTACGATTCAACGTCGTCAGGGAGGGTGTAGTTGATGACGTGGGTCAGGTCGTCAACGTCGAGGCCGCGGGCGGCTACATCGGTAGCTACGAGGATTTGGAGGTTGCGTATGCGGAATTTTTGCATTACAAGGTCGCGCTGTACTTGGCTGAGGTCTCCGTGGAGGGAATCTGCATTGTAGCCGTCGTGCATGAGCATGTCGGCTATTTCCTGAGTTTCCCTTTTTGTTCGGCAGAAGACGATGCCGTATATGTTCGGGTAATAGTCGGCAATGCGCTTGAGGGCAAGGTACTTGTCTTGGATGCGGATTACGTAGTATATGTGGCGGATGTTGTTATTTCCTTCATTTTTCCGACCGATGACGATTTCCTTTGGCTGCTTCATGTATTTTTTTGTTATTGAGGCGATGCCTTGGGGCATGGTGGCGGAGAAGAGGAGCATGTTGCGCGTAGGGGGGATGGCGGCGAGTATTTCGTTTATGCTTTCGGAGAAGCCCATGTTGAGCATTTCGTCGGCTTCGTCGAGGATGACGTTTCTGATTAGGCTTAAATCGACTGTTTTGCGGTTCATAAGGTCGAGAAGGCGGCCAGGAGTGGCAACGACGACATGTACGCCGCGTTTGAGTGTCCGGATTTGGCTTTCAATGCTGGAGCCGCCATATACGGGAAGAACTTTTAACTCTTCGATGTACTTGGAATAATCGTTGAGATCGTCCGCTATTTGGAGGCATAGTTCGCGGGTGGGGCACAGTATGAGGGCTTGCGGCTGGATGGTGGCAATGTTTATTTTTTGCAGTATTGGTAGGCCGAATGCAGCTGTTTTACCAGTTCCTGTTTGTGCTAGGGCAATTACGTCGTTGTCTTCACCGAGTAGAAAAGGTATTACTTCTTCCTGTACTGGCATGGGAAATTCATAACCCATCTCTTGGATTGCCTTTAGTATTGGCGCGGCAACCCCTAATTCTTCAAAAGTCTTCAATATGATTTATTTATATGATTATTAATTAAAAGAGCGACAAAGGTAGGAATAAAAAATTGAGAATCTGCTCTTTCCATGAGAGTTCCGTCGCGTGTTTCGATAGTTTGTGTGCTTATGTGAGAACTTCTATCGTGTAATTTCCGATAGGCAGTCGAGATATTTGGAGTATTAAACTATGCTTCCTGAGCTTGTAAGTTCAAAATTTTTAGCATAGAACAGTAGAATAAAGTAAAGATGTTGCGGTGTTTTTTCTAGTCCATAATCTGCACGATTGCTTTATATGCGTCTATTCTTCTGTCGCGGAAGAATGGCCAGGCGCGGCGCACTTTCTCTGTGCGTGGTAATTCGATTTCAACGACTGTGGTATCTTCCTTTTCGCTTGAGAGGGTTGCGAGAATCTCACCTTGCTGACCTGCGATGAAGCTGTTTCCCCAGAAGTGTATTCCGCTTGTAATGCCAGATGGATCTGGCTCAAGTCCAACACGATTGACTGCCACAACTGGAAGTCCGTTTGCAATAGCGTGCGAGCGTTGAATCGTCTGCCATGCTTCCAATTGCCGCTGCTTCTCTTCTAGAGTGTCGCTTGTTTCCCATCCGATCGCTGTTGGGTATATCAATATTTCTGCTCCTCTCATTGCCATCAGTCGTGCTGCTTCTGGGAACCATTGGTCCCAGCATATAAGGACACCCAGTCGCCCTGCCGAGGTTGTTATCGGCCTAAAGCCAAGATCGCCAGGTGTGAAATAGTATTTCTCGTAATACGCTGGATCATCTGGGATGTGCATCTTTCGGTAAATGCCTGCAATGCTTCCATCGCGCTCAATTGCAACGGCTGTGTTATGATAAAGGCCTGGTGCGCGTCGTTCGAAAAGCGATGCAATGAGAACGATGTTATGATCGCGTGCGAGTTGTCCGAATGTTTCAGTAGAGTATCCGGGGATTGTCTCGGCTATATCGAACATGCTAGCATCTTCTGTTTGGCAGAAGTAGAGGCTGTTGTGCAGTTCCTGCATTACGATTATTTCGGCTCCAAGGGATGCACAGCGATGGATGGAATCCTTCAGCTTATTTACGTTTATCTCAATGTTGCTACAATTCGCTTGTTGTATTAATCCTATTTTCATAATTATTATTATATAATGGATAATAAAAAAGTTAAGAGCCGGATGCCAACTCTTAACTTTTCATTCTTAATACTGTTCTTTCTCGTTAGGGAAATCCTCACGTTTAACATCCTCAATATATGACTGTACTGCTTTGGTCATAACGTCTTTTAAATTAGCATATCGTCTTAGAAAACGAGGCGAAAAATCATCTGTCATCCCCAGCATATCGTGTATGACCAATACTTGACCGTCCACTCCATTGCCTGCACCAATGCCAATAACTGGAATCGTCAGCTCCGAGGCTACCTGGGCGCCGAGTGAAGCAGGTATCTTCTCCAGTACGATGGCAAAGCAGCCTACTTCTTCCAGCAAATGCGCATCTTCCAGCAAGCGTTTGGCCTCAGCTTCTTCCCTGGCTCGAACCGTATAAGTGCCGAAGCGGTTAATTGATTGAGGCGTCAGGCCTAAGTGACCCATAACGGGGATGCCGGCGGAAATAATTCGCTCGACGGACTTGCATATCTCAATGCCGCCTTCAATCTTAATGCTTTCGGCATGTGTCTCTTTCATGACACGAATGGCTGATGACACTGCCTCCTTGGAGTTCCCCTGATAAGTTCCGAAGGGAAGATCTACTACTACTAAGGCTCGCTTGACGGCTTTCATAACTGACTTCCCATGGTAAATCATCTGGTCAAGAGTGATTGGTAGCGTCGTCGTATTACCTGCAATAACATTCGATGCTGAATCGCCTACGAGGATAACATCCATTCCGGCTTCGTCAACAATTTTGGCCATTGAATAATCATAAGCCGTAAGCATGGAGATCTTCTCCCCCCTTTGTTTCATCTCCACCAGGCGGTGCGTCGTCACCTTGCGATCGTCACAGTTTCTTTTTGCTACTGACATTTTTTATACTTCTTTATTAATTAACTAATTGCCGCAAAGTTAGTAGAAAATGATTCGCATCCGCGCCTGACTGTCTCTGCCGCCGATATTAGCCTAAACATGCCTCTTTCACTCATGCAACCTACCGTTAATGTTTCATTCGTATCTTTGAACTTAATTAATTGATAGATTAGATGATAGTTATTAATGGTTTGAATGAAATACGGGAAGGGGTGCCGCTGGCGGTTACTACCGGATTCTTTGATGGAGTGCATGTCGGTCATCGCTTTATGCTTAACGAATTGCAACGAATAGCCGGGGAGAGGGGACTCGCATCGGCGGTTGTTACCTTTACCTCCCATCCGAGGAGGGTCTTGCAGACGGACTTCCAACCGGCTTTACTTACTTCTTTTGAGGAGAAGATGATGCGCATGGCGGAAACGCCTGTCCAGTATTGCATCGTCCTTGACTTTACCGCGGAGCTGGCTGCTATTACTGCGCAGGAGTATATTATTAATGTGCTTGCAGGCCAGTGCGGAGCGAGGCTTTTGCTTGTCGGACATGACCATCGCTTTGGCCGTAACCGCAGCGAAGGCCTGGACGAATACCGTCAATATGGAGCTTCATGCGGCGTGGAGATCGTCGTCGCCGGGCGCTATGCAGAAGAAGGAGTAACGGTCAGCTCTTCAAGCATCCGGCGTTTGCTGGGCGATGGAAAGGTTGAGCAGGCAGCGAGACTGCTGACATATAATTACAGGCTGGCAGGGCGAGTGGTTGCAGGCCATCAGATCGGGCGGAGCCTGGGATTCCCGACGGTTAATCTGGCTTTGGAAGATGAGTTCAAGATGCTGCCTCGCACGGGCGTCTATGCAGCTCGTGCATGGCTTGGCGGGAGGGCCTATGCGGGCATGCTTTATGTCGGCTACCGGCCTACTTTCAATGGCACGGACGGGAAGGTGACAGAGGTGCACCTGATTGATTTTTCGGGCGATGCTTACGGAAAGGACGTTATCGTCGAGCTTGTCGGCTTCGTTCGCGATGACGTGCGTTTCGCATCGGTCGATGAACTGAAAGCGCAGCTTGACATGGACAGGGAAATGATTTTAAAACTGCTGGGCAATGGTGAATGAACTGTACTATCAGGCTGTCGATACCCTGAAGGGACTTATCGCCATACCGTCCTTCAGCAGAAGCGAAAATGCCGCGGCTGATTATCTTGAAAATGTATGGAAAGCTGACGGGATGACGGTCAATCGTCTCGGCAACAACCTATGGATAACCAGCCCAGGTTTTGATCCTGAAAAGCCTTCAATACTGCTTAATTCGCATATTGATACTGTCCGTCCGGCAGCAGGCTGGACGCTCGACCCATTTGCCGCTATTGAATCGGAGGACGGGAAGCTCTACGGGCTTGGAAGCAATGATGCGGGGGGCGCACTGGTCTCCCTCTATGCTGCGTTTAGAATCCTTTCCAGCGGGCGGCAGCAGCCGTATAACATGGTCTTCCTTGCCTCGGCCGAAGAGGAAGTCTCAGGGGCAAACGGCATTGCAATGGCGCTGAACATTATTCCCGGTTGCAGCTTCGCCGTCGTTGGAGAGCCGACGGCGATGATGCCTGCAATAGCGGAGAAGGGACTGATGGTTATCGACTGCACTGCCGAGGGTGTCGCCGGTCATGCGGCTCGCAACGAAGGGCTTAATGCTATTACTGTTGCAATGAAGGATATAATGTGGTTTCATTCATACCGATTCCCGGAGGTTAGCGCCCTTCTTGGCCCGGTGAAGATGAGCGTTACGATTATTCAGGGGGGGACGCAACATAATGTCGTGCCGGACCGATGCGTATTTACAGTGGATATTCGCTCGAATGAATGTTACTCGAACGAACAGATTCTCCAACATGTTAAGGACAATATTCTTTCAACGCCTCTCCCGCGCAGTATGCGTCTCGGCTCTTCACGTCTCGACCCGGAGCATCCGTTCGTCAAAAGGGCTGTCATCCTGGGGAGGGAACCTTTCGGATCGCCCACGTTGAGCGACCAGGCCTTGCTGTCATTCCCATCCGTCAAGATTGGGCCGGGGATGTCATCGCGCTCGCATACGGCGGATGAATATATTCAGCTGGATGAGATTAGAGAGGCCATCGACCTTTATGTCAGACTGCTTGACATGCTATATATATAAGGTATGTTGAGGCAGATCATCAGCGTGATTGGCGCTCGATATACTGTTGCTGTTCTTAACCTCGCACTGATCCTTGTTAATGCACGTACACTGGGGCCGGAGGGGCTGGGGGTTGTTGCACTGCTATGGGCTTCGATGAATATTAATGTTACGGTCAACAGCTTGCTGAGCGGGAATACGATTGTGTATTTCATGAACCGCTATCCGGCAGGGATTCTTTATCCTATTGCGCTTCTGTGGACAGTTGCCGGGAGTGCAGCGGGGACGGCAACCATGGCTGTGGCGGGAATCATTCCCGATGGCTATGCCGCTCATGCTTATGCGCTTTCGCTGCTGTATTCCATTCCCATGTCTCATTCGCGGATGCTGCTGGCGGGGAATGACTTGCGGGGGTTTAACATGACGAATATTATTCAGGGCGGGGGGCTTTTCCCAATTGTGATTTTTGTCTATTTCTGCATGGGGAGGGCGGATGTCGGCGGCTATCTGGCGGCGCTGTACATGACTTATGCGGCGGCGCTTGTCTTCAGTCTGGCCAGAGTGCTGAAGCGTATCCGATTGGCGGCTTCAGGGGAGGGGGCGACGGCTTTTACTGTTCGGCATATTATCAGGGATATGTTTGTTTATGGCCTCTGGGGTTGCGTGGATAATGTGGCGGAGATGCTTGCAACGAGGGTGAACTATTTCTTCGTCGAGCAGCATCTCGGACGGGGGGCGGTGGGCATCCTCGACGCTGCAACGCGAATCGCAGAAAGCGTATGGCATACGAGCCGAAGCATTGCGCATATACAGTATAACAGGATTGCGCAAACCACTGACCCGCGGGCGCAAAGGGAGGTGACGCGCAAGGCGGCGGGCTATGCCATGGCGGCGCTGGTGGCGATGGTTGCAGTCCTGGTTGCTATCCCGGAAGATGTCTATACGTCGTGGCTTTTTACGGCTGACTTCAAGGGGCTTCGGCATATTATTATGATTCTTGCGCCTGGGATTGTTGCTCTTGGACTTAATACTGTTCTCAGTCATCACTTCATCGGCAGTGGGGGGATTCGATATGCCGCCGCATCGTCGCTTACAGGCCTGGGGGTGATTCTCGTTGCCGGTTATTTGCTGATCCCGACGATGGGGCTGACGGGGTCGGCGATTAGCAGTGTTGCGGCTTTCGTGTGCATGACGGGAGTGTCGGCTTTCCTGTATTTCTTTAGACGCTTATATTAATCTGTTGCCGGTCGCCGACTGTACAGTCGTAGGTTGCCGACTGCACAGTCGTGAGTCGCCGACTGCACAGTCGTAAGTTGCCGACTGGTCAGTCGTAAGTTGCCGACTGCACAGTCGTCAAATGCCGACTGACTGTGAAGCGGGCTTGCGAGCGGGGGCGTGAAGGGGCGGCGGATGAATGGGTGAATGACCTTGGTTGGGGCGTTATGGCTACGATGAGTTGGCGTTTTTATGATTTTTTCCTATGTTTGTAAGCGGTTATTTAATTATTTTTAAAATGCAGAATACAAGAACTTTTGTGAGAACATTTTTGGCGCATGTTGCATTTGCGCCTTTTTTCGTGTCTGTCATGGCCCAAAACGCTGATGGCGGCGAACTACTGTCTATTATCGGTACCGGCGACATTATGCTGGGGTCGAACTACCCGTCAGTAGCCAAGCTGCCCGTGGATGATGGAAAGGGACTTTTGCGGAATGTAAAAGGGATTCTTGCGGATGCGAACGTAACCTTCGGCAACCTGGAGGGTTGCTTCCTCGATGCCGGCGGGCAGGAGAAGAACTGCAAGAGTGACGGGGGGTGTTATTTCTTTCGTATGCCTGATCGCTATGTCAGTTACCTGACCGAAGCCGGCTATGATGTGATGAACATCGCGAACAATCATAACGGCGACTTCGGACAGGCAGGCCGGGATAATACGGTCAGGACGCTCAAGAATGCAGGGCTTGCGTATGCAGGGCTGAAGGACGTCTGCGAAACCTCGCGATTCGTTATCAACGGCGTCAAGTATGGCTTCTGCGGCTTTGCTCCCAATTCGGGAACGGTGAGGATTACTGACCTTGCTTATGCCCGGAAGATAGTCGAGGAGCTGGACAAAGACTGCGATGTCGTTATCGTTTCCTTTCACGGCGGAGCCGAAGGCAAAGCCCACAATCGAGTCACAAGGACGACCGAGACGTTCTACGGCGAAAACCGGGGGAATGTCTGGCAATTTGCCCACGAAATGGTTGATGCAGGGGCGGATGTCGTCTTCGGACATGGGCCTCATGTGGTTCGCGCTGCGGAATTATACAAGGACAGATTCATCATTTACAGCCTCGGCAACTTCTGCACTTCGGGGGATTTCAGCATAAGCGGAATAAGCGGATATGCGCCCATCGTCAAGGTTTTTACTGACCGTGAAGGCCGATTCGTCAAAGGCCATATATACTCCTTCCTCCAGCTTGACAAAACAGGACCCGTGGCTGATGAAAACCATTCCGCTGCAAGGGAAATCAAGCGCTTGACGGAACTGGACTTCCCCGATACAGGCTTGAGTATCTCCGCCGATGGCGCTATTGAAAAGCGACAGCTCACGGGCGAAGTGCAGTACGGAGACTTCCTGGAATATACCGTGAACTGCGACACGGTCTATGTCGCTCAAAACATTATCGACTATTCAAAACAGTTCATCGGCAAGCCGTACCGACGGGGATCAAAGGGGCCGAAGGCGTTCGACTGTTCGGGCTTCACATCCTTTGTATTCAGGAATTTCGGTTACAGTCTGAGCGCCTCATGCCTGGCGCAGGTAATGCAGGGCAATCGAGTGGATATATCCGAACTCAAAACCGGCGATCTGATCTTCTTCAAGGGCAGGAACATACAGTCGAAATACGTAGGTCATGTAGGCATAGTCATCTCAAACGACGAGGACGGCAACGTGTCTTTCATCCATGCTTGCCGGCGGGGAGTGAGCATCGACCAGCTCAACAAATCAAAATACTACAAGCCGCGGTACGTCACCGGACTAAGAGTTCTGGGCTAGGCTCGCACATACGAAATCCGCCGCTTCATTCATTCTCGAAACGGCATGACGGGTAGGAACGGAAGAGGGGCGCAACAGATCATGCTGCGCCCCTCTTCCTGCTTATCCGCAATGCCTTCAACCGTTTGTCACCCTCGCCCTGCTTCAGCCATTACGATATATATATAAAGAGAAGAGGCCGGACTTTCATCCGGCCTCTTCTGCTCCTTTTAGTCGGGGTGACTAGATTCGAACTAGCGACCACACGCCCCCCAGACGCGTACTCTAAACCTGGCTGAGCTACACCCCGCGCTTTTTAAGGGTGCACAAAGGTATGCAATTAGATTTATAAACCAAAGAAATCCTGATAAAAATCCAGGGAAAGCTCGATGAGACGCCTGTCTGCTATTTGGTTTATGCGAATGTCGCCGATGTTGGCAATGAGCGTAAAGTTTATCGCATCGCTCTCATTCTTCTTGTCGTGCCGCATAAGGTCGTACAGGGCATCATAATGCTTGCAGGCAAGCGGAAACGGGGCGTAATACTCCTTAATATATGCAGCTATGCTGCGAAGCTTCTCAATCGGGAACCCGCAAAGACGATGGGAAAGGTACAGCTCGCATATCAGCCCGATGGCTACTGCATGGCCGTGCAGCAGAGGGTTTGGGGATTGGAAGGAGAGGCTCTCAATAGCATGTCCTATGGTATGGCCTAAGTTGAGCGCCTTGCGGATGCCTTTCTCCATTGGATCTTCCTCGACGATACACGCTTTGACAGCGATCGAACGGGCGACCATTTGGTTTAGCTCTGAATATTCGATCGCATCCGGGTTGAATGACAGTATTGCGGCAAATGAACCGTCGGCCTTGGCATCCAGAAGGGAATGTTTCAGCATTTCTGCATAGCCGGAGAGTATGTTCTGCCTGTCAAGCGTCTTTAGAAACATGCAGTCGATGAGGATGGCGTCGGGGAAATGGAATGCGCCAATCTCGTTTTTGAGGCCGTTGAAATTGACGCCTGTTTTCCCGCCTATGGAGGCATCGACGGAGGCCATAAGCGTGGTAGGGATGTTGATGGTGCGTATGCCGCGCTTGAATGTTGCTCCGGCGAAACCTCCAAGATCGGTTATCATGCCGCCGCCTACATTAATTAATAATGAATGGCGAGTGGCGCCGTTGTCGGAGAGAAACTGCCAGACTGCGGAGAGTTGTTCCAATGTCTTGTTGGTGTCGCCTGCGTGTATGACTAGTTCTTTGGCATGGGCAAGCGCGGGGATGTGTTGCAACAGGGGGAGGCATTGCGTGTGTGTATTCGTGTCTGTGAGGATGAATATCTTGTCCTGGCTGCCGGAGGCGAGATGGGATGTTAACTCTTCCGCGAGTCTGTCTGTTATTTTGATTGTGGACATGTCGGATACTTACTTCAATCCGAGGGTTTCGATGATGGATTCTACGGCTATCAGCAGCCCATCGGGGTTTTTCCCGCCTGCGGTAGCGAAGTGGGGCTGGCCGCCGCCGCCGCCCTGGATATGACGGGCATTGTCCTTGATTAGTTGTGCGGCGTTGCTGCCTGATGAGACGAGGTCGTCGCTGAGCATGAGCAGTATTGTTGGCTTTAGATTGTTTTCTGTACCGGCGACGAAGACGAAGCTGTCTTTAAGCTCTGATTTAATGCGGAAGGCGATTTCTTTGAGGATTTCTGCGGGTATGTCACCTATGTAGCGGATGAGCCTTACGCCATTGCGAAGTTCGGAGTGAGAGAGGATGTCTTTCTTGAGGAGCGCGGCTTTTTCTTTCAGGTATTCTTCGAGCTGTCGTTTTAGCTCGGCATTCTCATCAATTGACTTTTTGATTGTTTGAACCAGGTTGGGCATGTTGTTCATCATGCCGCGGATTTCGCGGAGGATGTCTTGCTGACGAAAGAAGTATTCTTCGGCGTTATCTGCCGTGACGGCTTCGATGCGACGGACGCCGGCGGCGATAGAACTTTCGGATATGATGCGCAGTGTACCGATCATGCCGGTGGATGGTATATGTGTGCCTCCGCATAGCTCTATTGAACTGCCGTACTTTATTACGCGGACTTCGTCACCGTATTTTTCTCCGAACAGTGCCATTGCGCCTATTTCCCTGGCTTTGGCAATGGGCATGGAGCGGTGCTCTTCCAGTTTGTAGTCGGCGCGTATCTTTTCTCCGACAATGCGCTCTATTTTGCGAAGCTCTTCGTCGGTTACTTTGCTGAAATGGGAGAAGTCGAAGCGAAGGGATTCGGGAGAGACGTAGGAGCCTCGTTGTTCAACGTGCGTGCCGAGAACTTCTCGCAGGGCTTCGTGGAGAAGATGAGTACCGGAGTGGTTACATTCGCATTGGATGCGCTTATGTTCGTTGATGTGGGCGATGAATGTTGAGGTGAGATCTTCAGGGAGAGTATCGGAGAGATGTATCGACAGGTTGTTTTCGCTTTTTGTGTCTATGATATTGATTTTTTCATTGTCGGAGATGAGCTGGCCAGTGTCGCCGACTTGCCCGCCTTTCTCAGCATAGAAGGGGGTTTGACTGAGGACGAGCTGATATAGCTCTTTGTTCTTTTGTTTGATTTTTCGGTAACGGATGATTTCCGTTTCTGTTTCTGTGTAATCATAGCCGACGAACTTGCTTTCACCTTCCTTTATTATGACCCAGTCGTCGGCTTCGATGGCGGCTGCATTACGTGCACGTTCCTTTTGCTTTTGCATTTCGATGTTGAAACCGTCGATGTCAGCTTCCATTCCATGCTCGCGAAGGATGAGTTCGGTTAGGTCAAGTGGGAAGCCGAATGTGTCATATAATATGAAGGTGTCGGCTCCGCTTAATTTGTTGGATGATGTGGCTTTTGCTTCTTCGATCTTCTTGTCGAGAAGGCGGATGCCGTTTTCCAATGTGCGGAGGAAGGCTTCTTCTTCTTCTTTTATGACTTTTTCTATTAGTGTTTTTTGCTCTTCCAGTTCGGGATATGCGTCGCCCATAGTTTCGATTAGAATAGGAAGCAGGCGGTACATGAATGCTTCTCGACGATCAAGGAATGTATATCCATAGCGAACGGCTCGTCTCAATATGCGACGGATTACATATCCGGCTTTTGCATTGGACGGCAGTTGGCCGTCAGTGATGGAGAAGGCGATGGTGCGTATGTGATCGGCGATTACGCGCATGGCTATGTCTTTTGAAGTTTCTGCTCCGTAAGTGTAACCTGTCAGCGTGGATATTTGGCGAATGATGGGCTGGAAGATGTCAGTGTCGTAATTGGATGTTTTGCCCTGTATAGCCATGCAGAGGCGCTCGAATCCCATGCCGGTGTCGATAACCTTTGCGGGCAGCGGCTCCAGTGATTTGTCTGCTTTGCGATTGTATTGCATGAAGACAAGATTCCAGATTTCGATTACCTGTGGATGATCTTTGTTTACAAGCTCGGCTCCGTCGATGATGCTGCGTTCACTCTCTGGACGTATGTCTATGTGTATTTCCGAGCACGGGCCGCACGGGCCGGTGTCGCCCATTTCCCAGAAGTTGTCTTTCTTGTTGCCTTTGAGGATTCGGCTTGCGGGAAGATGTTTTGCCCAGTAACCGGCTGCTTCTGCATCTTCCTCAAGGTTTTCGGATGGACTGCCCTCAAAAATGGTGGCGTAGAGGCGATCTGGAGAGAGCTTGAGTATGCCGGTGAGGTATTCCCATGCCCAGTCGATGGCTTCACTCTTGAAGTAATCACCGAACGACCAGTTGCCGAGCATCTCGAACATGGTGTGATGATACGTATCATGGCCAACTTCCTCCAGGTCATTGTGCTTGCCGCTTACGCGCAGGCATTTCTGAGAATCGGCTATGCGAGGATATTTGTTGGCGACATTGCCGAGAATGATGTCTTTGAACTGGTTCATGCCGGCATTCGTGAACATTAATGTAGGGTCTCCCTTGATTACCATGGGGGCGGAGGGAACAATTCGATGATGTTTGGAAATAAAAAAATCCTTGAAAGATTCGCGGGTTTGTTTCGCTGTCAACATGTCATTTGTTTTTATGTTAATACTATAATATACTCGTAAAAAATTGAAAAATTGTTCGCAAAATTAAAATATATTTATTACGTTTGCGACAGTATGTCTAAACAAAAAATATTCTTATGGGGCTGTTCAGAAAGCGTAAAGCAATTTATTTATATGATCCACATTCGTTGAGTTACGAGAAATATAATCCGACTTTTAAAGATAGATTATTCATGGTAATTCGGCATTTAAGCACGGCAACTATTTTAGCTGCCGGTTTTGTTTTACTTTTTATGAGATTTTTTGATTCTCCTCTCGAATCTCAATTGAGAAAAGAAAATACATTATTGCAAACTCAATACGAGGCGCTTGCGCTTCGCCTTAACCAGGCATTTGAAATCTTGAATAGCTTGCAGGAGCGCGACGAGAATCTTTATCGTGCAATCTTTCAGGCAGAATCTATCCCGGAATCTATTCGCAAGTCCGGCTTCGGAGGGGCTAATCGCTATGAGCATCTTACGAGCTTGTCCAATTCGGAACTTGTCGTTTCGACTACGCAAAAGATGGATATGCTGGCGAAGCAACTCTATGTTCAGTCCAATTCTCTGGAAGAACTGGTCAATATCGGTAAAATGCAGGAGGAAAGACTGAAGTGTATCCCTGCCATACAGCCTGTTGCAATGACGCTTCTGAATCGTCCCGCTTCGGGATATGGAATGCGTATCGACCCAATATACCGGACGCCAAAGTTTCATGCCGGAATGGATTTCGCGGCCAAGGAGGGAACAGATATTTATGTAACCGGTAATGGAACGGCTGCTTATGTCGGATGGAAGCAGGATTATGGTAATTGCGTTATCATTGACCATGGTTTTGGCTTTCAAACACTTTATGCGCACATGAGCAAGTTTAATGTCAGAGTCGGCCAGCGTGTTGCCCGTGGAGAAGTAATCGGTTATATAGGGAATACAGGGAAATCAACAGGGCCGCATCTGCATTATGAAGTGCTGGTCAGGGGGAAGCATGACGATCCCAAGAAGTATTACTTCCTTGATCTCACGCCTCGCGGCTATGACGAAATGATTCGACAGGCGGACAATCACGGGCAGGTCATGGATTAATTGCCGCCGCAATGCAAAAAAAAAACAAGGAGCTGAAAATTCATTTCTCTATCGGAGAGGTGGCGGAAATGTTCGGACTGAACGAATCTACGATCCGGTACTGGGAAAAAGAGTTTGATATGCTGAAACCAAGTGTCGTTCGCAATGGAACTCGCAAGTATAACAGGAATGACATTGAGGTAGTCCGTAAAATATTCTTCCTTGTAAAAAAACAAAAGATGACGCTCGAAGGCGCTCGCGCAAAGCTCAAGGTTAAAGGTAATGACATCGACCGCCAACTTGTTCTTCTTGACTCGCTTGAACGTGTCCGCGCTGAACTTATCTCTATTAAAACTGCTTTCGATGCTGCTGACATCCAGTCGGAGCAGCCTGAATAATCATTTTTCTTCCTTTTTTTATTTTGCCTGTTTCGGCATTGTCGAAATGGAGGAGCGCTTGTATCAAGCCGCAGCATGACTTTTAGTTTTCACTTACGGGCTTCCGGATTGCCCGTCGGGAATAGTCCGGATTCCTGTTTTCGGAATTTGTTTGATTTACTGCAGATTCTGTTTTGGAGAAAAATCACCGCGGATTACAGGAAAAATATGTCCCGAAATCGGTCATTATAGCTTAAAGCAGCATTAACCGGCTAATAACTCACAAATTGCATATTTATATTTCTCATTATCGCACGAGGCGAAACTCCTTCCTTTCAATCTTTTTGCAATTTTCCAGGACGACACCGTATTTATTTACCTCCCGCACCGGTGCCGACAGTTCCCGCACCGGTGCCGACCGTTCCCGCACCGGTGCCGACAGTTCCCG
This sequence comes from Tannerellaceae bacterium, assembly GCA_031257015.1. Classification (GTDB taxonomy): domain Bacteria; phylum Bacteroidota; class Bacteroidia; order Bacteroidales; family Tannerellaceae; genus DFXE01. The sequence continues at coordinate 71 of JAIRPK010000053.1, read as the reverse complement.
CACCGGTGCCGACAGTTCCCGCACCGGTGCCGACAGTTCCCGCACCGGTGCCGACAGTTCCCGCACCGGTG
>JAIRPK010000044.1 GCA_031257015.1 Tannerellaceae bacterium | reverse complement strand
AATTTTCATCATATCGCTCACCGCTCCAACTATTTTTTCACCGACAGGCAGGAATTTTCGTCGGTTGAGGTGAGGGGAATTGTGAAAAAGCGAGTGGAATCCTCTTTCAGACAGTCAATAAAATTCGCATAAGATGGCATCGGCAGGATGTCCTCTGGCTTGAATTGTGCCGGCTTTGTATGAAGGAGAATGTTTTTGGGCGGATGAAGTGAAACTTTTTCGTGGAAACGTTTGAACTGGAGGCAGTATCATAATGGTTAACTTTCGCTGCCTGGAATTGAACCAGCCTTGTGGTATTGCTTTTTAGAGGTGTTGTTGACTCGGAAGGCAACATTCCACTTCCGTGAGCTAGTTAAAAACTATCCAGAACTCGTCGATGATGCTATAAATTACTCTGCATAGTCCTTTATATTTAAAGGGATTTTGTGCTGGCTATCTTTTATTTAATGCTTTAATGTTGCGCTCTTTACCCTTTGTTTTGTCTATTTTTATCCGTTTTTAGGTCGAGTAGATGCTTTTAGGTGTATTATTTGAAAATAATACAAAATGAAAAATAGTCTGCTTTGTGACTGTGAGAAGTTTCTTGTATATGGCACACTTGTTATTATCCTGGTATTTACCATTCATATCGTAATCGTAATGCGTAAAATTAGCACTGTGACATACTAATTATTCCTAAGAATGGACACTACTTTTATTGTCTAGATATTCCAGATAGTCAGTCCATAAATATAAAAATTAAAGAATTAAAGAAATTCTTTAAACGATGGTTTAGGAACGGTATTTAGCAAGAATAATAAAATGTTTTTAACAATTAGTTAGCCATTTCTGAGAGGAATTTGATGCGGACTAGGCGTATTTCTTCTTCGGAGTATTCGTTTCCCAATTCGATAATGGCAGTTTCCAATTCATCAGTCTCTGTTTCCTTGAAATATTCGTAAATATCGTTGATGTGATCTTCGTCCATCACTTCATTGAGGAAATAATCAATATTGATACGTGTTCCCGAATAAACGATAGCTTCAATCTCATCCAATAGTTCGCTAAACTCCAAACCTTTAGTCATGGCTATATCATCCAAGGCTACTTTCCGATCAATACTTTGTACGATCCAAACTTTAAGTTTCGATTTATTTGCCACTGTTCGGACACGTAGATCTTCAGGACGCTCTATTTCATTTTCCTCTACATGCTTCCTAATGAGGGTTATAAATTCCTCTCCGTACCGTTTGGCTTTTCCGGCTCCTACGCCTGGAATATTTTGGAGGTCTTCCATAGTGATAGGATAAGTAGTTGCCATGGCTTCGAGCGAAGGGTCTTGAAAAATGACAAAAGGAGGCACTTCCAAACGCTTGGACAGTTTTTTGCGCAATTCTTTCATCATTGAATATAGGATGGGATCCACTGCACAATTAGCCCCTCCCCTTACGGGTACATCTTCTTCATCATCTTCAAATTCGTTGTCTTGTGTTATTTTGAAACTTTCCGGTTCAACGATAAATTTTCTGCCTTTTTCAGTAATTTTCAGTATTCCGTAATTCTCAATTCCCTTTGTTAGATACCCCCCAATGAGTGCTTGACGTATGACTGCATTCCACGTTTTCTCGGTTTCATCTTGCCCTGATCCGAAATATTCCAATTCATTATGTTTGAAGGATTGAATTTCGGCAGTTTCATTTCCTAGCAGAAGATTGGTTATATATTCAGCTTTGAATTTTTCTTTTAATGCGCCAACAACTTCCAAGACGGCGATCAAAAGATCTTTTGCCTCTACTTGTTTTTGTGGATTGAGGCAGTTGTCGCAATTGTTGCAGTTGTTCTCCATGTATTGCTCTCCAAAGTAGTGTAAGAGCACTTTTCGCCGGCACATAGCTGTTTCCGCGTACGCCGCAGTCTCTAATAAAAGTTGCTTTCCTATTTCCTGTTCTGCAACCGGTTTTCCCTGCATGAATTTTTCCAATTTTTGTAAATCTTTATATGTGTAAAAGGCGAGGCATTGCCCTTCACCTCCGTCACGCCCTGCACGCCCGGTTTCCTGATAATATCCCTCCAAACTTTTGGGGATGTCGTAATGTATAACATAGCGTACATCCGGTTTATCTATACCCATTCCGAATGCTATGGTTGCAACAATGACATCAACCTGTTCCATAAGGAAAGCGTCTTGGTTATTTGTGCGCTGTTGCGAATCCATTCCCGCATGATAGGCTAAAGCTTTTATGCCATTAGCTTTAAGAATGTCTGTAAATTCCTCTACTCGCTTTCTGCTTAGACAATAAACTATTCCAGATTTCCCTTCTTTGTTTTTTATATATTTAATTATTTCTCTATCCACGTCCACCCCTTTTTGGCGTATTTCATAGTACAGATTAGGGCGGTTAAACGAAGATTTGAAGACTTTTGAGTCATTCATTCCAAGGTTTTTCTGGATATCGTGCTGAACTTTGGGAGTTGCCGTTGCCGTTAGAGCTATGAGAGGACGTTTCCCGATCTCATTAATAATAGGACGTATGCGTCTGTATTCGGGACGAAAATCATGTCCCCATTCTGAAATGCAATGAGCTTCGTCAACAGCGTAAAATGAAATTGTTATCTGCCTCAGAAATTCCATGTTTTCTTCTTTGGTCAGTGATTCTGGAGCTACGTACAAGAGTTTGGTGCGACCGGACATGAGGTCTTCCTTTACTTGGTCAATAGCAGCCCGATTTAATGAAGAGTTGAGGAAATGAGCAATCCCGTCTTCTTCGCTAAAATTTCTCATTGCATCTACTTGATTTTTCATTAGTGCTATAAGCGGAGATATTACAATAGCAGTACCTCCCAACATTAGTGATGGTAGTTGATAACAAAGAGATTTCCCTCCTCCTGTAGGCATTAGAACAAAAGTATCATATCCCGCAAGCACATTTTCAATTATAGCTTTTTGATTTCCTTTAAAGGTGTCAAAACCGAAGTACTGTTTTAGCTTTTCGGTTATTATGTCCCTTTCACCCATACCTTTTAAAATAAGTTTCGGTATTTAATTTACAATTAATAATTAAGCAATTTGTAGGCGAGCTGTATCTGTTCTTTCAAATTTGTCTTTAGCGTAACCCAAAGTTACTCTGAACTCATCCGTTTTTTCAGATGGCATAGTGTACATAGCATCTATCATAACAGTTTCGACTATTGAACGTAAACCGCGAGCGCCTAACCTAAATTCCAAGGCTTTATCTACAATATAATCATATACATCTTCGTCAAATGAGAGCTTGATGCCATCCATTTCGAACAATTTCACATACTGCTTGATAATTGAATTTTTAGGTTCGGTAAGGATATTGCGTAAAGCAGTTCTGTCTAATGGAGTTAGAAAGCTCAGTATAGGTAACCGGCCAATAATTTCCGGTATAAGTCCGTATGATTTCAGATCGGTGTGAGTGATATATTTTAAGAGGTTACTTCTGTCTAATTGACAAATACCGTTTTTCGCAACATAACCAACTACACGCATGTTCAGCCGTTGAGTAATTTTCTTTTCTATTCCGTCAAAAGCTCCTCCGCAAATAAATAATATATTTTTAGTATCTATTGTGATTAGTTTCTGTTCGGGATGCTTGCGCCCGCCCTGCGGAGGAACGCTTACTATTGAGCCTTCCAACAATTTGAGTAATCCCTGCTGTACGCCTTCTCCACTAACATCGCGAGTAATGGAGGGATTGTCGCTTTTCCTTGCTATTTTGTCTATTTCATCTATAAACACAATTCCTTTTTGAGCGGCATCTACATTGTAATCTGCTGTTTGTAGTAAGCGTGTCAATATACTTTCAATATCTTCTCCCACATAGCCAGCTTCCGTAAGTACAGTTGCATCAACTATTGCAAAAGGCACCTGAAGAAATTTGGCAATTGTCCGTGCCAACAGTGTTTTTCCGGTTCCCGTTGCTCCGACCAGAATGATATTTGATTTTTCTATTTCTACATCGTCTGATGTCTCTTTCTGCATTATACGTTTGTAGTGGTTATAAACAGCTACAGAAAGATAGCGCTTGGCTTCGTCTTGACCTATTACATATTGGTCAAGGAATGCTTTAATATCTTCAGGTTTAGGAAGTTGGGTATTTAAACGGAATGGACTCTTTTTAGTGGCAGACGTTCGCTCCGCGATTATTTCGTATGCCCGAGCAGTACAGATGTCGCATATAGCACATTCAGCTCCATTAATAAGCATCCCTACATCTTTCCCACTCCTGCCGCAGAATGTACATGTTTCATTTGTTTTGGCCATTTTTTGATAAGTTCCTTTATTGTTTGCGCACTAAAATGTCATCTATCATTCCGTATTCTTTCGCTTCCTCGGATGTCATCCAAAAATCTCTGTCACCATCCTTTTCTACTTTGTCATAGGATTGTCCCGTATGTTCGGATATGATTGTATATAATTCTTTCTTTATTTTGAGTATTTCCCGTGCGACGATTTCAATATCAGATGCTTGTCCTTGTGCACCACCAAGAGGTTGGTGGATCATAACTCTCGAATGTCGTAATGCAAATCGTTTTCCTTTTGCACCGGCAACTAACAGAATTGATGCCATTGAAGCAGCTATACCAGTACAAATGGTGGATATTTCGCTGCCAATAAATTGCATAGTGTCATACACTCCATAGCCAGCATATACAGAACCGCCCGGTGAATTGATATATAAAGATATTCCTTTGCCTGAGTCGCTTGAATCAAGGAATAGTAATTGAGCCTGAACAATATTTGCTACTTGGTCGTCAATAGCGGTTCCCAAAAATATAATACGATCCATCATTAAGCGCGAAAAAACGTCCATTGCTTGAACATTTAACTGCCGCTCCTCAAGAATATACGGGGTAAGACTACTGCTTATATTCATGTAGCAGTCAAGCGTATTTCCGTTTATTCTTAAATGTTTAGTAGCATAATCTCTAAAATTTTCCATTATTCACGTTGTTGTTAAATGTTTTAATAAAAGTAAAGGAACTTCCTTCTTAATTTCGGAAAACAAAGTTATTAATAAATCCTATCGAAACAATAATTTACCGCCATGATATTTTTTATGTTCTCCTTCTCGCACCGCAACTTATTCAACTTTTTTTGAAGAGGAAGATAAGTCGGCAAATTCATCTATCGTCACATCTTTAACTTCAAGAGTTATAGCTTCCTTGGCAAAGGTGGCCAATTTCTCATCTCGTGCCGCATTGTATAACTGATCAACCTTGTCTTTATTTTTCAGCATTTCATTTACATAATGAGAGATTAGTTCGGGCTTGTCAATTGCAATACCGTAGTTGGCAAAAAGAAATTGTACCTCTCTGTACGCAATGTTCGACAAATCTTTGTCATTAACCTGAAGCCCGTTCTTTTCAAGAATATAGCTTGCTATTGCATCATATCTTACTTCTTCAGCCCAGAGCGCATAGCCTGCTGCCAAATCCTCTTCCGTAGCTTCTTTTGAGGCTCCTTTCAATTGTAATAATTGCTTAACTATTTCATCTGCTATGGGCATATCGCCAACTTTTTGAAAAAGATATGGACGGAGGTCTTTATAAAATTGCATGTTACTTTGAGGAATAAAGCGCTTGGCTAAATTCTCCTTTACCTTTTGCCTGAATTCTACCTCATTTGTTGCAACTCCTTCGCCGAGCACTTTATCGAAGAGCGACTGGTCAAGTTCGGCTTTTCGGTGTTGTGAAATTGTTTTTATTTCAAAGCTGAAATCAGATTTTAATTCAGCAACTTCTTGCTTAGCTTTTGTCAGGAGAGATGCTATTTCGGAATCGACACTTGTCGCTCCGTCATAGGCGTTCCGAGGATTAAATATAATGGTATCTCCTTTTTGTGCTCCAATAAATTTGCTTAGCTCCGCTGGGTTTTTCACGTACTGCGTCAGAAGCATGGCTTCTTCGACAACTATGCCGTTTTCTTTGGGGTGCCCGTCTTCATTAAGTTCGGTCATTACACCTTTTATAATGTCGTTGTCGGTGACTTTCTCTAACGAATCCTCGTATGCGCCATGGCTTGTACGATACATTTCTATTTGTTCTTCCACAAGGGTGTCATCAACAAGAATATTATAATAAGGCAAAACATCTTCTTTGCTCAGCTCTATGTTTACCTGAGGAACAAAGGCTACATCAAACAGAAGTTCAACCGCTGTTATCAAATCAAATTCTTCGTCTAAGCCTATGGAACGACTGAGAATGGGATGCCCTAAAATGTTTAGCTCTTGATTATTATCTATATATTGAGTGAGCATTTCGTTCGCAATCTTGTTTATCTCCTCTATCAGGAGATGCTTGCCGTAAAGTTTTTTTAAGACCCCCATTGGAGCCATGCCCTTGCGGAAACCGGGCAAGTTTACATTCGTGCGAAAACTGCGCAAACTCTTTTCAAGCTTCTCAGTATAATCTGCTTTTCCTATTTCGAGCTTTAGGACACCGCGGACAGCATCCCGACTATCAAATGATATATTCATTTGTAAATGATTAATTTATTGTATTACCTTAATTTTCGGATGTGCAAAGATAGGCTAATCTTTGATTTTTGCAAAAAAATATTTTTTCTCCGCGCTCTACAACAAGCTATTTTGACGATATTTCATGCTTTTCAATTTGAGCATATGCAAAACCTTCGGAAAAGTCTTATGCTCTCGGAGAGTATATCGCAACATCAAAATAATAAACACAAAGACACAAGGAATTTTAATTAAAAAAAACTTTGTGCCTTTGTGTCTTCGTATTTATCTCCAACATTATCGGGAGCAAAAACTAAAAAAATGATAATGAGTTACTTCCCGCGAGACGGGTTTTGATCTGTTGCTTCGTTAACGGCTTTATTGTTAGAAAATTCGTTGATTGGAATCTGACAGAAATAACGGTAATCGTTCGAGGGCATAATGAAGACGTTCGGGTCGGCTGTCGGGTCTAAATTTGTTATTCCGTGGAGGAAATGCCCCGCGGGATTAGCGATTGTTTCGGTGTGCCGTGTAAGAGTTCTTTGTAGGCGCACAAGGTCGTACATTCCTGTGACGCCTTCGCCAAGCAGTTCCTTACGTCTTTCGACATAGATGGCTTCAAGAAGCGCACTTTTCTCCATAGCCTTTGTCAGGTTTGCGTTGCGTGCGCTTTGCAGAGCGTTCAGTGAAGTTATCGCTTCTGCTTTGCCGAGATTGGCTTCTGCTTCTGCTTTGATGAGTAGCATTTCGGAGCTTCGGAGTATGGAGTAGTCGGCAAAGTTTCGTTGTCCTTTGCCTCCGAGGCCATCATCGCCATAATATTTGAATTTATTGTATGCCCATTTGTCTCTCCATGCTTGCTGCGCTCCTGTCCTGTGCCAGAACATAACGCCTTTTTCGTCGTCGTTGGTCACGTGATTTTCCATCGGATCGCCTTCCTTCCATGTTTTTGTGCATTTCGTTCCACGATAGTCTGTATCGTCGAAGAGTTCGACATATTTTTGATCTACAAAGAGAGATAGGAAATTGTATATCGGTCCGTCTGACATTCCTTCTCCGTATCCTGGGTCTTGATTGTGCCAGTAAGCAAATTCAGTATTGTCTCCATTGTTGGATAGATTAGTATTGACTACGGCCCAGATGATTTCAGCAACTTCTATATTGCAGTGCCCTCCGCACCATTCCTCTTTAGTCATAAGCGTTCCATATTTTTTATAGAGACTTTCAGCTTCGTTGAGCGCCCCTTGCCAGTTTTGCATTACCTGATAGACGCGAGCGAGGTATCCTGTGGCGACATCGGCGTTTACTTGCCATTTATCGGTTCGTTTAAAGTTCGCCAACAACGATTTTGCCTCCGTCAGATCAGTTACAATTTGCTTGTAGCAGTCTTCAACGGAAGAGAAACCCAAATCAAGAGGTTGCGTTTCTGAAAGTCGCAGAATTACCCCTCTTTTTTGCTTTGCAATAGCATAAGTTTGCTGATAATTCATTATTAGATGGAAGTAGCATATCCCGCGGAAGGCTTTGCATTGTCCTTCGAGGGCTGTTTTTTCATCCTGTGGGCCTTCAGCTGTCGGAAGCGCGTCGAGTATAAGGTTTGCCTGATTGATGATAAGGTACATCATTCTCCATATTTTGTCGGCAGTTTGTGCGGCATTTGTCCTGTTGGGGGCGAATTGATAGCAGTCTTCCGGCGACATTCCGTAGTATTTGGTTGCCATGATGTCCTCCCCCGTAATGTCGTAGTAGAGGTTGAAACCGGGTATCCCCACATAAGTTCCGGCTTCCTGCGCTCCGTATGTTTTTTCGCCGAAAAGGAGATTGTTGTAAGCTCCTCGAAGGAGCATGTTCAAGCCGACTGTTTTTGTCAGCAGCAGGTCTCCCGATACGTCGGTTGAGGAATTTGTCGCTAAGTCGTCATTGCAGCTTGTTGTCGGCAATAAGGCAACGGCTGCGAACAAGATGGATATAACAGATTTATATATTTGTTTCATAATCGTTCATGTTTATTAATTAAAATGATATTTGAATACCTCCCATATAAACCCTTCTGGCGCCTTGAATACCGCTGTCGTTATCTCCGTTGCCGTTATAGTCGTTTCCTTTTAATCCGGATTCCGGGTCTATGTGGTATTTTACAGTAGGGCTAAAAGTGAGCAGATTGTCACCAGTCAAATAGAGACGCACGTTTGACAGTTTGAGCGGTTTCAGCAACGACGAAGGCAGTGTATAGCCCAATGTGAGATTGCGAAGCCGGAGGAAGCTGTTGCTGACAATGAACAGGTCTGTATTGGTGTTTTGCCCTGCATAAGCCCTGTCTTCCATTGACCATCGCGGAAATTTCGCATTATCTCCAGGATTCATCCATACTTTTCCATCAACTATATCAGGCACAACGCTGACGCCTCCGCGAATGGACTGGTTTTCGACTAACTGGTAGCTGTACATATACGAGCCGAAAGAACCGTAGAACATGAACGAGAAATCAACACCTTTATAGTTGAACGAGTTGGTCAGCGAGCCGTACCCTTTCGGAATAGCCGAGCCGGCGAATTGCCCGTCTCTGCTCAGAGATACGTCTCCCCAGTTTTCCGTAGTTGTCCAGTTGCCTTTACCATCCTGTATCCAGTACTGCAATCTGCCGTTGTCCGGATTTACTCCTGCTTGCTTGGGGATGAAGTGTTCAAAGAGGGAATGTCCTACGGCCCGTTTCATTGTAGTCCGAGATACATCAAAGATATATTCGCCTCCGGCGAGACTTGTAACCTCATTATGCAAGGTGGTGAAATTGGCGTTGACGTTCCATGCAAATTCCTTTGTCTGGACAATTCCTGCATTGAGGCTCAATTCAATGCCTCGATTAAGGATATTGCCAAGATTGGTGTTTATTTTAGCTGCTCCGGCATTGGCGGAATAAGGCAAGTCTTTCTCCGCAAGCAAATCCTTGGAGTTGCGCGTATAATATTCAATCGTTCCGCTGATGCGATTAAGTATGCTGAAATCAACAGCAGCATTGAATTGCTGGTTTTTCTCCCAGTGGAGATTCTCGGCTCCGTTGGCGCTTTTACGGTATCCCGGCTCGCCGAACAGGTTGTAAGAGCCGTAATAAGATTGATAGGCATAGAGCTTGCCTATCTGGTCGTTTCCTGACGTACCATAACTTGCGCGTACAGAGAGATTGTTCAGCCAGGAAATATCGTTCAGGAACGACTCCTGCGACAATCTCCAGCTTGCCCCGGCAGAGAAGAAGTTACCCCAACGCTGTGAAGGATGAAAACATGAAGACCCATCGCGTCGTAATGAAGCCGACAAATAATATTTATCCTTGAAATCATATTCGGCTTTCCCGAAAAATGACAGCAATGCGTATTCATCCCGCTTGGACTCTGTCCACCAGTTCTTCGTTGTTGAGCTTAACTCAAAGAGACCGGGATTCATAATGCCGTCTCCTCCTGCCCTCATTTGTTTAAAGGAACGGGAGTAATACTCGTGACCAAGTAACAGGTCAATGCCATGGTCGTCTATTTCGGTTTTCCATGTTAACAAGTTGTTCCATGTCAGTGAAGTTGTCTTCTGATTATCACGACTCGCTCCGCCACCATCGGTTTTTACCGTAACACCGAATGGTCTCATTTGCGATTCTCCGTGTATTGCCGAATTGTAGCCGTATTCCGTATAGGTAATATCATCGTAATTAACATTGGTTTTGAATCGCACACTGGCCGGCAAAGTTATTTCCGCAAAATAATGAGCCGTCATCATACCGTCTTCAGAGCTATGGAAATTATAATCGTCAGGGTTATTCCAGTAGTCGCCCTGGCCGCCCATTCCGTCTAAAGAATGTATGCCGAAGAATACAGCATTATTCTCGCCGTAATCCTTCATCCTGCTGCCAGTCTTAAGTGAATATTCCCAGTCGGTATTGTCAGCATTGCGCAACCATGGAGAATTTAGCGTATTTGAAAATATCAGCATACGGTTAGAACCGCTATTATTCTGTCGAGAATAGCTGTATGCAAGGTTCCCGCCCATCGTCAGCCAGTTATTTATCTGCGACGTCGCATTTGCCCGGAACGAATAACGCTGATAATACTGCGCTATACTGTAACCGTTATCATTAAGATGCGAAGCGGAAATATAATAGTTGGTCTTGTTATCAGCCGTTGCTCCGCTAACATCTATGCTGTAATCCTGACGCAGCTTTCGCGAGAACACAGCTCCGTACCAGTCATAATCGCTCTTGTCCCAAACCATTTCAAGATTGGGATTCAACTTCCCGTCGGACAAGACATACTGGTCTAGCGGCATGGATTTAAACGGAGTAACATAAACCGTTTCTCCCTTTGAATTGACACGTGGCATAACATGGTCGCTCACGCCTTTTGACGAAGCATATTCACCTGCTTCCTGGGCAGACATGTTATGCAGATAAAAACCATCGTTATAATTCGCCTTCCATGTATATAGCAGCGTCTGATAAGGATCCGCCTTTACAGGATTGCTCACAGCATTGTCCGACGTTCCCCATGCAGCCTTGAAGTTCACCCTCGTTGCGCCAGCCTTACCCTTTTTCGTGGTAATGACAACAACGCCGTTGGCCGCCCGCGAACCGTACAGAGAGGCAGCTGCAGCATCCTTCAATATCGTCATCGCCTCTATATCAGCGGGAGCAATCGAATTTATATTACCATCGTAAGGAACTCCGTCAACAACATACAAGGGATTGGACGCTTTCGCATCGCGGTCGTTGGCAATACCACGTATTTGTACTCGCGGCCGGCCTCCCGGATTACCTTCGTTATTAGTAATATTAACTCCGGCAGTAGCGCCTTGCAGAGTTTCCATTACGCCGGCGCCGGAAATCTTGCTTATCTCCTCAGACTTAATTAATGATGCCGAACCGGTAAACGTAGACTTCTTTGCAGTTCCATAGGCTACGACAATAACTTCGTCAAGCTTCAACATGTCTTCCTGCAAGACAATAATCGGCGAACGGTTGCCCTTCAACTGATACTTAATCGGCTGATAACCCACATAGCTTACCGCCAGCGTAACATTAAGATTCGGAACACTAAGAGTGAACCTGCCGTCCAGGTCGGTAATCACCCCGTTGCTCGTCCCGGACACAGTCACATTCGCGCCTATAATCAGCTCGCCGCCCGCATCCTTAACAACGCCGGACACACTCGTCTGCTGAGCAAATGTTTGAACTGCACAAAAGGAGGACAGCACTAAACACACAAACAAAAAAAATAATCTCTTTTTTCTCATAAAAGCTTCAATTTTGAGTTGAACAATATAATCTAAGCAGTCAATCTTATCCCGTCAATTTACAGGAACGATTAAATTGACAGCAACGCAAAAGTAATTATTAAATTGAGACAGCAACCTTAGTCCCTGATTTTTCCATTGTTACGTATCATATCGAACAACTTCCGGGGCAATACTCATACGCAATTTAATCGTTCGCATCCTCTGCCGAAGACAAGCCAACTTCAGCATTTTTCATCTTAATACACCCTCTCGATTAACATCATTCAGATGCAGATCATGTTCGCCCACCATGGGGGACAATATGATCCTGCCCCGGATCATGTTAGCCCACCACGGGGGACAGTATGTTTCAGCCTCGGATCATGTCAGTCCACCTTGGGGAACAATATGTTTCAATGCCGGAACATATTGTCCCACCTTGTAGGAAATGACAATCCGGCAGCAAGGCATACCGTCCCACAAGGAGGGAAATGACAATCTGGCAACAGATCATGCTTTCCCACAAGGTGGACTGACATAATCCGAACCAAAATCATATTTTCCCACAAGGTGGAACACTATTTTCAAGCAATTATTCATAACTGTCCATTCCTTGCTCCAATTCGGATAACTTTGCCGGCAATATCTTCCAACATATCGACTAATATCAATTGATGAATATGCGTAGTTTTCCAAACAGTATGACAATGTTTTTCAAGCGCTGCAATGCTTGCCTGCCGGAGCGGACAATGATAAAAATCCGTGCATTTGCACGTCGTCGGCCATTGCTCTGTTTCTTCCTCGCCGGAATCGCATCAGTCTGGATGCTGATATATGCCGTTGTGCCACGCCGGCTGTTCGTACATCCATATTCAACAATGATATATTCTCGCGAAGGAGAACTGCTCGGCGCAAGGATAGCCACCGACGGACAGTGGCGCTTCCCACCCGCGGACAGCGTCCCGCATAAATTTGCGACATGCCTCGTCGCCTGCGAAGACAAACGATTCCGATTCCACCGCGGAATAGATCCGCTCGCCCTGTTGAGAGCCATGAGCCTGAATCTGGCAAGAAAAAAAGTCGTTAGCGGCGGAAGCACCATAACGATGCAAATCGCCAGACTGGCAAGAGGACAAAGGCAACGCACGTTCAGGGAGAAGATAGCCGAAGCCATCTGCGCAACATATCTGGAGATGATTTACAGCAAGCGCCACCTTCTGCTGATGTATTCCTCACACGCGCCGTTCGGAGGCAACGTAGTGGGAGTAGAAACAGCAGCATGGCGCTACTTTGGCCGTGGCGCGGCAGACCTGTCGTGGAGCGAGGCAGCCATGCTTGCATCACTGCCCAACTCTCCGGCGCTGATCCATCCCGGTCGTAACCGTGAGAGACTGAAAGCAAAAAGAGACCGGTTACTTCTGACGCTGAAGGAACGCAACCTGATTGACGCTACGGAATATGAACTTGCATGTATGGAAAAGCTGCCCGACGCCCCGGCAAGATTGCCCGACGATGCTCCACACATTTTGGAACGCATGGCCGCGAGCACTCCCGGACAGAGGCTGACGACAACACTCAACTCATCGTGGCAGCGAAGAACGCAGGACATCGTCAACCGCTATGCAAAAGAATATGCCGCAAACCATGTATATAATATCGCCGCCATAATTGCCGATGTCGAGACCGGGGAAATACTTGCATATTCCGGCAATGCAACCGACCTTGGACATGGTCGGAAGGGAAAGGACGTTGACATAGTCACGTCTCCCCGCAGCACAGGCAGTCTGCTGAAGCCATTCCTCTACGCCGCAATGCTGGACGACGGGATGATTACTCCGAACATGCTTGTCGCCGACGTACCACTGAACATTAACGGCTTCACTCCACAGAACTTCAGCCGTACATACCACGGAGTCGTTCCAGCCAGACGTGCGATTGAGCAGTCGCTTAACGTCCCGCTGGTCAGGATGCTCACAACCTACAACACAGGCCGATTCATGACCTTGCTGAAAAACATGGGGATGACAACGTTACGATTCAGTGAATTGCACTACGGCGCATCAATCATCCTTGGGGGCGCAGAAGGTTCGCTGTGGGACATGACCGGCATGTATGCTTCACTGGGTCGAATCCTCGCGCATTATCACCGGTATAACGGCAGGTACAACCCGATGGACGTCCGCCCATTATCGTTCATGCCAGTAAAACATGACGATATTTCCAGTATTTCGGACAGCCGCCTCCGCGACCATTCCGTTATTTCCGCCGCATCGGCATGGTTCACCTTCGAGGCCATGTCAGCACTTAACCGCCCGGAGGAAGAGAGCGAATGGCAACAATTCTCATCAATGAAACAAATAGCATGGAAAACAGGGACGAGCTATGGCAGCCGCGACGCCTGGGCTATTGGCCTCAACACCCGCCATGCTGTCGGCGTATGGGTCGGCAATGCTTCCGGTGAGGGGAGACCAGGAGTGACGGGCGTAGGATATGCAGCTCCGGTATTGTTCGACATATTTTCGTTCATCCCCGACGGAGAATGGTTTGACAAACCGTATGATGAGCTTGAAAATGTCGGTATCTGCCGTCATAGCGGACATCGAGCATCGCTGATATGTCCTTCGGTTGACAGCGTGTACATCCCCTCGTCGGCGATGCGCTCGGCAGTATGCCCATACCACCGCATTGTTCATCTCTCGGCTGACGGTCGTCACCGTGTTAATGCAACATGCGCGGGAGCCGGAGGCATTGTTCAACGTTCGTGGTTTGTGCTTCCGCCGGCTCAGGCATATTATTATCGGAGCAATCACATTGATTATTTGCCGTTGCCGCCATTTATGCCCGGCTGCGAACATGATGCCGTTCCTCAGATTGAAGTTCTCTACCCGGAGAACAATACCGTACTTTATCTTCCGAAAGGTTTTTCCGGCGAGTTGGAAAAGTTTATTTTCCGAGCCGCACACTCTCGCTCCGACGCAGTTATATACTGGCATATCGACGATCAGTATTTAGGCGAAACGAGAACAAGTCACCAGATTAGCTGCCGCATCAGTAGCGGAGCGCATCAATTGACTCTGGTCGATGGTTTGGGTAATAAAACGGTGTCGAACTTCGTAGTCCGGTAGAAAATCACATCAATATTCAGTCGCGATTCATCATACTCGGCTTCCCGCCAAGCTGTGCACTGGCATCGACAACGAAAGCCCCGCTGGAAACAATCTCCTCCCCCTCTTCAATCCCTGACAATACAACGTATTCTTCGCCCAGCGAAGCTCCGAGTTCTATTTCCCGCAATGAAAAAGAAGGAATGTCCACCTCCGGGTCTTTCACATAAACGATGGAGCGCTTGCCTGTCCACAGGATGGCCGACCTGGGAATGATGATTGCCTCTTCGTCCCTCTTTGCGGAGGAGCGGATGACGGCGTCGGCATACATTTCCGGCTTGAGAGCCAAATGCGGGTTGGAGGTTTCGACCCTTACCTTCACTGTTCGACTGGTTTTATCCAGCACAGGATCAATAAAGGATATGTGTCCGTCGAACGTCTTCCCTGGCAATGTCTGAAGAGTATATAACACTTTATCACCTGCTTTAAGGTATGGCAGGTCAGTCTCGTAAGCGTCAAATACTGCCCAGACTGAAGACAGGTCAGCCATATCAAAGAGTACGCCGCCGGCGGTGACATAATCGCCCTGTTCCACACGCTTGCGAATAACGATGCCGCTTGCGTTTGCGTAGATATTGACAGCAGGCGAAGGCGTTCCGGATTCCTCTATCTCCGATATTTGTCTTTCACCAAGCTTCCAGTGGCGCAGTTTGTCTCGTGCTGCTGCCAGTAAGGAGGGTTGCGAGGCGGCAAGCTTCTTTGCCTCGATGAGTTCCTGTTGAGCGTTCAGTAAATCCGGCGAGTATATCGTAGCGATGGTTTGCCCTTCACGGACGCTTTCGCCTGCGTAGTTGACGAGAAGCGATTCGATTCGCCCGCCGACGTGCGAAACCTGCGAATGGAGCCGGCGTTCATCGGCTTTGATTGTGCCGTACAGATGTATTTCCTTAACAGGATTTCCGCGCCTGACTGTACTGGTTTGTATGTCGGCCAGTGCGATAGCCTCGGCAGAGAGCTGTATCGCGTCCGGGACTGAAGCGCCTTCGGACGAGGCTGCAAAATCCTCCATCGGAATTAAATCCATTTCGCATAGGGGGCATGTTCCCGGATGGTCTTGCCTGATTTGAGGGTGCATGGAGCATGTCCAGACTTGCGGGTGGGCGCCGGCGTGATTCTCTTCAGCCGTTTTATCCTCCGTTGAGGGATGATGCGAAAAAAGGAAACGACCGATTAGAATACCAAGCAGGAGAAGAAGGGCGTAGAGAAAATATCTTGCGAATTTGTTTGCTTTCATGTTATTAATATGCAGGATTGATTTGTTAGAGCCTGTCGGCATAGTCGGAAAGGAGTTTGCGCACGCCGGCCGCCATTGTATTATAAGTTGCTGTTGCTTCGGATTCCCTGAGCTTATAGTCGAGTAATTGCCGTTGCGCCTGAATGACTGCTGTGAGTTCGCCCTTGCCTGATACGAGTTCCTGCCTTGCAAGGCTGGCCGCGCTTTGAGCCAGCTCTGTCTGTTTGCGGTAGAGTGTTATCTTCCTGCCGGCATTGTCAAGCTCGCTCTTTAGGCGGTAAAGTTCTGCTTCGAGGAGATTAAGCGTATTGGCATATTTGTCACGGTTTGCCTGGCGGAGAAGGCTGTTTTCTCTTTGCAGAGCCTTGTGCTTGGAGCGGTAAATCGGGATCGTGACGCTTATCATTGGCATCAGCATGTCTTTCCCGTTCATTGAGCCGGCCGGTTCGCCGCTCATCTCCATCGACGGCTCTGCCGGTTTTGTTTTGCTGATAAGCATATATTGTAGACCGATGCCGAACATTGGAAGTCCCATTTTTTTATCCATCTCGGCCTTTGCCTTGAAAGCTTCGCTCTCCTCGTCCAGCATTGCGAGCATTGGATTCTTCTGCTTAATTGATTCAAGCGCCGAAGGTATGTCGAGGATAATGTCGATTCCGGCAATCGTGTCCGGAAGGTGGACTGCTGCCGTCGCCGGTCTTCCAAGCAAGGAGTTGAACCGCGCCATGGCCGCTTCCATGTCTGATTGCAGATTCTCCATTGCATTACCGGCTTCAGCGATTTCCATCTTGATACGTATTACGTTTGACATTCCACTGGAAGCTCCGCCTGTCATTGTTGACATATTCCCCGTCGAACCTGCCGGCATTGCCTGTTGCATTTGTCCTGTTGCAGGTTCGGCGCTGCCGCCCATTCCGGACATTGCGCCTCCATTGGCGGACTGGACCGTTGAGGCGGATATTGCTGAAGTTGCTGAAGATGTCGAAGCTGGATTGCCGGTCGGAGAGGCAAATCTCCGTATGGCCAATTCCTCCAGTTGAAGCAGAAGAGACAGGTTTTCCTCTGCGTTCACCATCTTTTGTTGCAGGATGCACAAAGCATACCACTGGGTATAAACATCAAGAAAGAGCTGGTCTCTTGTCTCCCGAAAGAGTTCAAAGTTCATCTGTGCCATATGATGTGCTTCTGTTCGCGCTGCCTTTTGAACCCCGAACCAGGGGAACATTTGCATCAGCCGGAACTCGGCTGTTTGTCTGCCGTCGATGAGTTCCATCGGTTGCAGGAAATAGCCAATATCGAGTTGCGGATCTTGATATGCCCCTGCCTGCGGTATTTTTTGCAGAGCAGACTGATAAGCGGCGAAGGCCGACCGAACTCCCGGATTGTTCGCTGCCGCCGTCTCCATATAGCGACTTAGCGAATCCGGCTTTTCAGCAGACAGGCCCGTGCAGAAGGACAGTAAAAAACATGTTATTATTATTCGATTTTCGATCATGGTTTTTATTAACATAAGCGTTACTGATGGTTTCTTCCGTCCTGCGCTCATCATCCGGCGGAAGGGATCATAATTTTCTTCCGCGGAGAATAAACCGGTTGCATGTTCGGAATCTTTGTTCAACGTCATGGAATAATGTTTTTTGCAAATATAACAAATAGGGCGTTTTGGCGGACTATGATTTGAAAATGTAGAATTAAGTACGTCTACTTGTGGGGCCGATGTCATTTTTCATTGGAATATATCGTCCCCCAAGGTGGGAAAAGCTGATCTGGCTTCGGAACATATTGTCCCAGCACAGGGGCTACCATGATCTGTTGTCAAATTGTCATTTCCCACATGGTGGGACAATATATTCCATCGCCAGATTGTCATTTCCCACATGGTGGGCTATCATGATCCGGAACAAAATCATATCATCCCCCAAGGTGGACTACCATGATCTGCCTCCGGAGCATATCATCCCCCATGGTGGGCTACCTTAATCCGGACCAAAATCATGTTGCCCCCCAAGGTGGAAAAACGATAGTTGCTCCCGGAGCACATTTTCATTCTTCGTTCTCCAGTCTCAATTTCCCATAAAGGGCATTTAATTATGTGCGAGGAAATATCGGAAATCATCATTGGCGCTGATACCAAGGAGAAAATATTAAGAGGAATTGCGAATTTTTGCCGTGGAATATTTCAAGTTTTCTTGTGACTTATTGGGGGGGAATATTCATTTTTAAAGAAGATATTTCCGCTTTGAGATTAATGATTTCTTTCATAAACATTTGTTTAACCATGTCCACTGTTTCTTTGTTTTCAATATGCAGATTTTTCACTTCTGCTTTCAGACATTCGATTTCCTTCATAAGCGTTTGATTATGCGTGGCCGTAGTTTCTCTGTTCTCAATATGCAGATTTTCTATATAGCCGTTGCCATAGGCGCCTTCTTGATTCGTTTGAGTCTGGATGACAAGCTTTGAAGTATTAAACAAAGCCGCAGGCTCTATTCCCAAAATTTCTGCGATTTCTGATAGTCTGGGCAATGTTATTCTTGTTTGTCCATTTTCCATTCTTGTATATGCGGGTTGAGTTATACCCATTTGTTTAGCCATATACTCATGTGTATATCTTCTACACTCTCTATATTTCTTGATGTTGGAACAGACTTCATTCATGATTTGCATGATATTATACATTTATTGTATGCAAATATACAGAATATATTTGATGGTATTAAAAACACAGCATATATTTGCCTCTGTTAACATCCCTTCCAACTTCAAGTACGCATAAGGTTAGAAGGGAGAGAAACAAGAGATTAAGAAAAAACAAATATCTAATTCGTCGCAATAAGAATAAGAATAAAATGAAGTTTAAACTTAATAGCCTAATGCTCATAATACTATTTTTGTATTCTTGTAGTAGTAAGGGAAACAGGCAAAATATTACTCGCTTACTCCATGAGTGGAGTGAGAAAGAGATAGTCTTTTCTGAGCAGCCAGTCTTTATCCGCTTTACCAAAGACGATGCCGAAATAGATACTGTCGATTGTCTTACATCTTTGAAGTCAGAATATAAGGTGTTAATATATGTGGATTCAACTGGCTGTACAGCTTGTAAGCTTAAACTTCCTGTTTGGAAAGACTTTATGACAGAAGTAGATTCAATTGCAGATAAACAAATACCCTTCCTCTTCTTTTTTCATTCAAATGATTTAGCAGAGCTGCGCTATCTATTTTTGTCGGAAGTGTTTGATTATCCTGTATGTGTCGATACCGGCGATGAATTAAATCAGATAAATCAATTTCCAAAGATCGAGGCTTTTCATGTATTCCTTTTAAATAGAGACAATAAAGTCATCGTAATTGGAAATCCAATACAAAACCGCAGAGTGCGGGAGCTATATCTAAGTCAAATTAGAAAGGAGGTGAGCTAAAGAAACTATTTAGGGAAGTACAATGTGGTTAAGATAAAATACCGCTCCAAGCCTGTTAGCCATTTTTGTACTATAAACAGAATCGTATTTATTAAGGTAGGAGCGATATATTAAAATAAATAAAATTTTCAATAATGAAAAAGTATTTTTTATCAGGAGCAATAATAATTACAGTTGCTCTCGCTGGTTGGAATATCAGCAAAAATAATAGTGAGAAAGGAATGTCAGATATAGCATTAGCCAACGTTGAAGCACTTGCACAATATGAACTACCTGAGTTTGGAATAACTTGCGGTTCTTCTGGTGGAGTTTGTTGGATAAATAATGGAATTTGCTTTTCAGGTGAATACACGTATAATAAATGTACATTTGTTGGTTCAACTATGACAAGGTGTTCGTCTGGCTGCTAAAATCAAATGCTTAATCTCTAAATTACCAAATGAAAGAAGTGTTTCAAAAAATACTTCTTTCATTTATAAACAAATATGAACAAGATGAAAGCTATATTCTTAATAATAATAATTTTCTTTACTGCCTGTAATAAACCAGGAGATAAGTTTTCTAATCTGGAAACTGTATTTATAGATCTAGAAACTGAGTCCATAACTGATGCCGCTGATTTTATTGAAAAAATAGAAATTGTTCCTTTGGAAACAATTCCGGCGTCTCTTATTTCACAATTCAATAAAGCATACTATTGCAAAGATTTAGAATCTTATATAATACTTGATAATCATCAAATTGTTTATCTATTTAACAAAGATGGAAAGTTTATGTCTAGTTCTGAAAGGGTGCGAGGGCAAGGGCCAGGAGAATATCAATTAATTGTTGATGTTGCATATAATCCCTTTTCTCAGGCTATAGAATTATTGGATCCTTATGGAAGTGTATATAGATATGATAGTTTTTTTAATTTTATGGATAAGTTAACTCTAAAACAAAAAAATATCGTTTTCTCTGAGTTGATACCGTTAAATGAATATAAATATATATTTACTGATGCTATTGTTCCGTTATTGCATTTTTGTGATTTCTCAAATCAGACAATAGAAAAAACAATAAATTTTGAGACTGAATATATTGCATCTGTATCTCAAGATACAAAATCATATTCAATGATTGACAATAATGTCTATTATTTTTCGCCTCATGGCATTAATTACTTATTATATAAGATCGATATATACAAAAAATCACTTAGACCGGTTATACATTTAGACTTTGGAGATAGAAATATAGACAAAAAGATGATTAAAAGTAAATTTGGCGAACCTCGCAATACTGAAGAGAATATTAAATTCAAAAAAGAGGTAAATGAATACCTGTTAAATTCTAATTATCCTCTTACAATGATTAAACTATTTAATGATGATTATATTTATCTTCGCATATTACAAGATAAAAATTGGACTAATTTAATATATAATAGAAAAACAAAAGAGAGTTTTTATATGGTAAAAAAGTCTCCCTTTAGATTATGCTATTGTATAGATTTAGTTGATAATATACTATTAACATTACTATACCCTTATGAAATAGATAATTATATAGACAAAAAATTAATTAATAAAGAAAATATGGAAAAATTGGAATCGATAGTTACTGAAGATAACCCTATAATAATTAAATATTACTTAAAGTAATATTTAATTATTATCCGTTTTCAATATTACCAATAATAATGCTAGATTTTATTTTAATTCTTGATGATGATATTTTCTTTGAATATAGAAATATTTTTTGAAGTCCGTAAATGAAATTGTTTTCTGAAACTATAAACATTATAAATATTGTTTTATCATTTTGGTATATAATTATCTTTTGCATAATTATGGGAACTGTATTTATTGTTCATTCCGATTTGCCTTATGGATTTATTTCAGGTAAATACTTTTGCTTCTATCTTTCAATAGGAATTGTTGCAATAACGACCGTATTGAATATGAAGAACGCAAGAGTGAATATAAATATTGCTGATTGCTTAATCCTTCTCTTTGGAATAACAGCCTTGTCTGTCAGCTATTTTATTCATTCTTCCGAGGCGACGACGAAACATATTCTGCTGATACTTATTCTTCTGTTATACTTCTATTTTAAAACAGTTTTTATTCAGCATAAAAGCGCTCGTTACTGGCTAAACCTATTCTTTCTTTTAACCGGACTAATCGAAGCTTGTTGGGGATTCCGCCAGCTTCATGGCTATGCCTTATCCTATCATGGGCGTTTCAGTCTGACCGGCTCATTCTTTAATCCCGGCCCATACGCCTGCTATCTCTCCATTATCCTTCCCATTGCATTATATTATCTTCTTAGGGATTGGAAATGTTTGACGATAAAATTTCGACTTAGATATTGGTTTATCTATTTACGTTTCGCAATTGCTGCGCTAACTTTTATAGCAATCGCGTCAGTACTTCCATCAACCATGAGCCGCACTTCATGGTTAGCCGGATTGGGAGGATGCAGCTGGGTTTTATTCTCGTTTACAACCCGGAAAAAGTGTATAAAGACGTATTATTTAGCACATAAAAAGCGAATCATTTTTTTTCTTTCCTGCTTAATCATATTGTTCTTAATCGGTTGCCTGGGAATATATTTTCTCAAGAAAGATTCTGCAGATGGTCGAGCATTTATCTGGAAAATATCCATACAAACAAT